>NZ_JBTNDF010000009.1:0-35651 GCF_054511115.1 Arthrobacter arabinosi | reverse complement strand
CGCCGCCCCCCCCCCCAGCGTCGGGCCGTCATTGCAGGGTTCCTGCTCCGGGGGTTCTTGCTCCGTAGTATTAGGGCATGGAATACGTCGCTGTTCTGCTGCCGTCGGCAGCCGTTGGTACCATTTTCTATCTTGTGATGCGGGCACTTTTTCAGGCAGACCGGGCAGAGCGTGAAGCCGAAGCTACTGCTCGGACGGACGCCGAAGCTTTGGATGCTCCAGACGTATCAAGTCCGCACTAAGGATTTGACTCACGCGATCATCGTAAATGGCGGTTCCGGGTTCCTACCCCCGCTACCTGAAGAAAACGACCATCGCCCCGTGGCGCCTACATGACCACTGGCATTTCCCACCGTGCGTAAGTGCCCATTGGGCTGCACCGTGTCTGTGTCAACAGGGGTACAGTAACTATCCAGTGCGCCCAAAATGTTGTGTTACCAGACGCTCAGGCGCCCCTTAACTCGTGGGTCTACAGGGCTGAATATCGATTCGAATAGCATTTTCAGTCCCCACGCATACCCACTGACTACATGAGAAGCGCGCAAGGGCTCGGCCTAGTTAGTGGTTCATTTTGTATGCGCTACCGGGCGCCCTTCAGTTTCGCCCTGGCGACGGGACGCGACAGGCCAGCCGAGAGCGACGGTGAGAGTAGTGACGAGTAGCACGATGCCTGCGACCGAAATAGCCGCGTCGGTCCAGAACTGCTCGGGGAAAAGCCTGATCAACGTGTCATCCAGACGAAAGGTCCACGTTCCGGCAGCGAAGAACAAGGCATGGACTTGCGTGAAAAAAGCTTCCCAACCCAGGATCGCGGAGATAGTCAAGGCCACGATAAGAACTAACGTGAGCACCGCTCCAGAGAACAGGGCACTGCGGACCGCTCCTTTTGAACATCTCGCCAAGTACACACATGCCGCGATGCTGACCATGAACATGATAAGGCCGATCAGGAAGGAGGCCGAGAGAACGCCCTTGACGTCCGTCATGTGTCCCACTTCCCGTGCAAGGAAAAGCTTGTCTCCCTCGGCGTTCACAAGTCCGCCCAGGTATTCGGCAGGTGCGAAGTTCAGAACATAATTCAGCGTGTAGGAGCCATAAACCATGCGCTCCTCGGTCGAGAAGCCATAACTGTCTGCGGGGAAACCGGGGCGGTGGTATTCGATCCAAAGAAATAACGAAGACGTCACAGCCCGGACCGCACCAGCTGCAACGATCACGGGGAAAAACAAGGCCACAAGGACTTGAAGGGGTCGTTCGAGCACCAGCCTCGGCATCACTACCGGCCCGCGTAGGGAAACTCGTAGGGCACCGGAGGGTTGTGGACCTGCGACGGAACCTCGGGGATGGCAAGCAGCTTTCCCGTTGTGGGTTGCATCGTAATCTCCAATCCAAAGTGTTGCCACTGAATACCGGGACGGGGCACGGTCGAGAATGATCGCCGGGCACAGCGGCCGGCAAAGCTGTCGGTCCTGCGGGTCGTTTCGGGTCCGGCCACTAGGCTCGTCTTGAGTGCGCTGCGTCTGCACAAAAGAGGCCTTGACTGCTTCCTCCAAGGCTACAGGTCAGAGAGCGGCCTGATGCTGCAGGACTAGGCTCGACTAGGACGGGCAGCGCTAGATGGTGTGCTGAGGGTCTGCCTGATGCAGGAAGGGAGTGCTAGGTCCACCATGAAAGAACGTTCTACTACCCCGGTGCTCAATGACCTGTTGTAAGCAGGCCTTTGTCACGTGGGCATTTTAGATATCTGATGCGCCGATGCTCGTGCAGTCAGATGCGCATGGCTCTCCGCAGGAGCGCTTTCTTGACTTCGCCACAACGCTGGCAGGGCCACGGTGTCTACTACACTGTGTAGAAGAAACTCTCAGCCCCCCTCTGCTCAAGGAGCGGCATGCCTCGCATCACCATCGGACTCGGCGGCGTCCTCATCGTCCTCGGCCTCATCTCGTACATCGCGACTGCATTCGTCAGCTGGACGGCGTTGATTCCGGCCATCCTGGGAGCCGTTATCCTGGTCTCCGGCATAGTCGGACTGAAGAATCTGAAGCTTGGCGTCCACATCGCTTTGGTCGTGGCAGTGCTTGGAATCCTCGGTACCACGATGAACGTCATGCAGCTGGGCGCACTCCTCGCCGGCGAGGCGGAGCGGCCTGCAGCTGTGATTACGAGCACGATCACCTTCGTCCTGCTGATCGTTTACGTAGTGCTCGGAATCCGCTCCTTCATGGTTGCCCGCCGCTGGAAAGCCTCAGAGGCCTAATCTTCGGGATCCGCCGCTCTCCCGAGCAGCGCGCACGTAGCGTCCTCACACGGTTTCCCCGAGCTCCGGCCAGACAGGGAGTAAGGACAAAGCAGACGATGTGCTGCTTGAGATCACCAGCGATGAGAGCGGATTCTGCCTGATCGAGGGCCTGGATACTGCAGCGAACTGAGTGATGACGTCCTTGCAGTCGTCGCCTTCCTTGAGCCTGCGGGTGACCGCGGTGAGCTGGCTTTGAGCACTTCTGAGTTGGTTGGTTGCGGGGGACCGTTCAGTCGGATCGACTTGGTCCGACGGGCGGTTGCTCTTCTCCCTCCCGGGCTCAGCGGTTGTTTGGGCCGTGTTTACCACCGGGCACGGGAGGATCAGTAGCGTCTGCGCCGTGCAGGGGATCCGGCCTCTCACCGGACTCAGCGGGCAGACTTTCGCTTGTCGATTGCATTTCGCGCTGCGTCCGGGTCTGCTGCACCTCGGCCGCGTACCGGACCCGCCGGATGCGCCTGGTCATGTCTCGAATCAGGAGAATTACCAGCACGACGATGAAAAGAGTCGACAGGAAGCCGAGCGTGCCGGGGGTCACCGACGCCGGGTCCAGACCCGGTTTCAATGTCGGGTCACCCGACGGTGTCGTCGCTGCGGCCAGGCTGAGGGTAGGAAACACACACACCACTTTCGAAGCTTTCCAGCGGATCAGGGGCTGTCCGCCAGCCGCAATTCTACGCGGGATAGAAATCTGTGCGGTGGCGCGAGACCCACTTGGCTTAGTCAAGCAGCGCCAACCTTAAGTGCTGTTGCGGAACGACCAGTGCCGGTGTCTCGGTGGCCGCAGGCCGGGTTGAAGGAGCCAACCAGCGCTGGCAATCTGTTCGAGGAAAAGCGCAGGCCTGAGGACATCGAACGGCTTGTCGTGGTTAGCCGAGCTCCGGAGTAGAAGCCGGAAGGGCCGGCACAGCGCGAGCAGAGGTTGGTGATGTTGACCGGTTGCGCTGTCGTGGCCAATTCTCCTTATACCCGGCGATCGTCGTTCAGATCGGAAACTCGAGGCAGGTCTATTTATTGGGAAGTTTGATCATAGGTTCGAAGGAATGTTGCGGGTAATTCACCTGCGTGCGGGTGGAGCGCGGCAGGAGCGGGCTCAAAGTTGTCCGCCAGTGGGCGAGCTTTCACCATCCCAACGCAACGATGCGACGACAGGTGTAGCGGCTTGTCTTCATTCCCTGCGTAGTCCCAGCATCCACCCGTAGGCTCGGCGGATGGACGAGTTGGCTGCCTTCGTCCTCGCCCGCGTGGGTGAGGATTACGACCTCGCCTATCAGGCACTGCACGATCCCGGTGTCGGTGGCATCCTCGGAGCCCACGTCAAAACCCGGCACGTGGCTGACGTCGATCGGCCACTGGACGTGGCTGGGCATGAACTGCTGATGGACCCGCTAGCGTGCCATATTGTGAACCACAACCCGCAGAAGGTCATTGCGGACTGCGTCGCGAAGCAGCGTCTGGTTGCCCACGTGCAAAGCATCCACCGGAACCACCAAGAGGCAGGGGAAGACGCGGGGGAGCAGGACTGCACGCGCAAAATCCTCGAGTTGATGGCTCTCTCGTGGAAGCACCACTCGGAGTACCAAACGCACTGGATGAGCTGAGCGAACGGTCAGGATCGCTAAGACTGAGCAGCGAATACCTGCGGGCGGCAGGCATCTGCCGCCTAGAAACACGGCTCGACCGGCTTTTACTCCACCGTCTTAAGCGCTCAAGGCGGTGGGGTAAGAATGACGAGAGGTATTGGAGACTCTGGGGGTCAGCAACCACGGCATCAGTCCTTGAATTGCCTGCTAGGGCAACGACCATCCATTTCCTCCGGTCGCTAAGCAGTTAACCGATTTAGGCTGACAAGCAGGAACTTCCTCTAGCATCCTCGCAAGGAGTCCGTTTCAGCGCTTATCTCCAATGAAGCAGCGCTTGGACACGAGAACCGGTAGCGCCACCGTCGAAACGGCCTTTCCACGTAGTTCACCAAAGATGCAGCGTTTACCAATTAGTGCCGCACCTTGAACAGCGTCCACATCGAGTCCCGTTGGAGTGCGATCGATCGACACCTCTACCGTTTTCGGTGTGATCCGGCGCTTGCAGATCCTTGCTTGATGGCATCGCGGACCTGATCACGCTTCCGTGCAGTCTTACCATCCGCAAGTGCCTGCAACTTCCAGTTAACGGCATCCGCAATTATGGCGGCTTCGTCATCCGAAAGTTCCATAGAAATGGGGGCGTGGGGTCGGCCGCTGTCGCCCCGATTCGCCCCGGCAGCTCCCGGAGCACCGAATGTTCCCGCCAGCGGTGTCGGCGCGGCTCTTGTGGCTTCGGCCTACTCCCAGATCGGCTCCATTCAGGACTGCATTGTCGTCGCCGCCCCGGTGACCTCGTGATTCGTCCTGGTCGCGTCGCGATCTATGTCGGTGGCGGCAAGTTCATCAGCGGTGGCATGAATGGTGCGAACCTCATGATGGAGCACCCCCTGTCCGACCTTGCCGGATCGACCTTCGTGCGTGGCGCCGGCTAACTTCACCCCTTGGGGAAGTGGTTGCCCTCAAGCTGAGATAGCGCTGAGCATGCTGGACGAGGGGGCTTACCGCTATTTCATTGCCCGCTCGTCTTTGTACTGCCCTCTCGTCGCTCCCTGATAGGATATCGGTCCGTGTTGGAGGTCCGGCACGGACTGCTGGCATGGCTCATTAGGTGCCTGCTTCCATTTTTTCGGGGCTGCAGGGGACACCGAGTGCCGCATGTGACCCCTGAGTGTAGATAAGCGGGACTGTGGCGAGATCATGAAGTTGGGATGGTTGTACATCAGTGAATGATCCGTGGGTCAGTGGACCCGTCTGGATACCGGAGGCCCCGCCCTCGTGGGCGACCTACCTGGCGCCGACCCTGCAACCAATTCCGCTGATTCCCGCGATCGCTCTGGTACTGGGTGTGCTGTACCTGGCAGGCGCGATCCGCCTGTGGTCGATGGGCCGTTCCTGGCCTCTCTGGCGGACGGCGATCTTCCTGGCGGGCTGCATCATCATCATGATCACGATGGGCGCAGGAGTTGAGGGCTACGGGCTTCGCATGTTCTCCGTCTTCATGTTCCAGCAGCTGACCCTCATGATGGCCGTTCCCCCGCTTCTGGTCCTGGGCCGCCCCGGTACCCTGTTGCTGCGTGCAACGCCACACCGTGGACTCGGGCGATCTGTCCTCCGGCTCGCCCACGCAGGCTTGCGCTCGAGATCCGCCCGGATCGCCCTCCACCCGGCATTCATGATCCCGGTGTTCCTCGTCAGCTTCTATGGTGTCTATTTGAGCGGTATCGCCGACGCAATGTTGCCCTCCTGGTACGGGCACATCACCCTGGAACTGCTGTTCCTGATTTCCGGGGTGCTCTTCACCGTCCCCGTGTTATCCACGGACCCGCTGCCGGTGAAGCAGTCCCACTTCGGCCGGTTCCTCGACATCTTCGCCGAAATGCCGCTGCACGCGTTCTTCGGCGTCGTCCTGATGATGGCGACCACCCCTGTCGTCGACTTTTTCGGCACGTTACCCCCGGGGTGGGATGTCGATCCGATGACCGACCAGGGCATCGCCGGCGGCCTAGCCTGGTCCTACGGGGAGCTGCCGTCGGTGCTGATGCTGTTGATCATCATGGTGCGCTGGCAACGCGACGAAACGGTGGCCTCACGGGCCACTGACCGGAAGCACAATCGGGAGGGAACTCCGGAGCTCGATGCGTATAACGCTTACCTTGAGCAGCTCAGGCAACGCTCCGAGCGTCAGGATCGGCGACGATAACAGACGTCGACCTGCTGGCAGTGCGGCCGGCGCAGTACCCCTCGCCATTTAGGTCGTTCGCAAGGTGATTTCACGTAGAACCTGGGAGTGTCAGCTTGCGACGAGTCGAACAGCTTCGCGGAAGTCATTCAGTGATGTCAAAGTATTCTGGTTCTGGTCATCGAGAAGGATCAGTGCGGGGGCTCGGGTCACGCCGACGCGTGCCGCTTCGAGCCTGTCGGCCTCGATGAGTGATTGCACGTCGGAGCTTCGCATGTCGGCTTCGAATCGTGTGCTGTTAAGTCCAAGCTCACGGGCAACGGCCAGATAGGTGTCCGTGGTGACGCGGGTGTGCATGCGGGGGAGTTCCTGGGCGTCCGGGCCCAGCGTGATGGCTTCCAGGAAGGGAAGGAAGCAGCCCTGACGGTCGGCTGCTTCCAGGGCTGTGGCACCCAGGTACGCCTGGTCGTTCGTGGGCAGGTGGCGTGCGACGAAGGTGACGCGTCGGGAGTAGTCCGTGCGGAGGTTGGAGAGAAACTCCTGCACGGAGATCGTGCCGGGCGTGTACAGGTCGATGAATTGCACCAGGACCGCGCGCTCGTGGGAAGCACGCGATACCAGTCGGTCGCTGGCGACGATCGCATGTCGCAGGACATTCTGTTGTCTGGCTCGTTCACTCGTGCTCGGACCCGACGCTGCCCGGGGGGCGGGGGCGTTCCCTGCAGTGGGCGACGGCTCGGGAGCCCGATCGGTCTCGTCACGATCGTTCGACAGGTAGCCCTTGAAACCGATGAAAAAGGCAATGAAACCCAGCACCACGATGATGGCCAGGGGGATCATTGCTGCAAACCAGGGGTTCATGAAAAGGTGCCGATCCTGTCACGTCCGACGGTTTGGAACGGGTGTACCTGTTCGCCGACGCCGGACGGGTCGTCTATCGGAGCGTCCCGCCCCGAGATGGTGCCATCCCGGCACATCAAATACATCGTACCGTGGACTATTTCGCTCGGATGGTTGTGTCGGTTGCAGGAGCGCCTCGAGCCAAGCACACCGGCCCTGCCTGGCTCGGCGCGATAACGGGCAGGGCAAGCGCGGTGGGCGCAGCGCACAGTAGGGACAGGCACGGGAGGGATGGGCGGTGTTGTACGGCGTCGAGCGCCTGCTTGGCGCCGAGGATGTCAGACGCGTTTGGCGTAGACCACGTAGTTGTCGTCGAAGAGTCCGGTGGCAGGGTCGTATCCGTCGCAGGTGATCAGCCGCAGCTCGGAGCCTTTGGTGTTCCCGTAGACCTTCAGGGTGGGGAAGTTGTCTTTGGGGTACTGTTCGCCGCGGTCGACGGCGAAGCGTGCTGTCGTGCCGTCTTCTCGGGTGATTTCGATGATGTCACCGGGTTTGAGGGCGCGCAGATTGGCGAACACTCCGGGGCCGGCGTCGGTGGCATTGACGTGTCCGAGCAGGACGGCCGGTCCGCGTTCTCCTGGGGTGGGGGACTGGTTGTACCAGCTCGCTGGTGCGCCTGGTCCGTCTGGTGGGACCTCGAGCGAACCGTTCTCGCGCAGGCCAAGGTGAAGGAGGTCAGATCCAGCACCGATGGCAGGGATCGAGAAGGATGTGGGATTGGACGCTGGTAGCACCGGCGGTTCCGCCGGCGCGGCGGCGGTGGGTGCGGCTTCAGACGGTGTGGCCGCTGCAGACGGGGCGGCACTGGGCGCCGCCGACGGGGTGGACGCAGCAGTGGATGGACTTGCCGTGGCTGTGAGCGGCGCGGCGGGAGTTCCTTCGGAGGCGGTGTTGGTTCCGCATCCGGTCAGAATTAAAGCGGCGACCGCCGTGGAAACCAGAAGGTTTCTACGGCGGTCGCTGGGTGAACTAATCATGATGTGGATGTTGTCCGATCAGTTCGTTGTGCTTGGAGGTTATGCCTGGTCGGCTACGCGGCGGCGAACGACGTAGGTTCCGCCGGCTGCGACGGCGAGGACGAGGCCGCCACCGAGGGCGAGCATGCCCACGTTGCTGCCGGTGTCCTGTGCGACGCCGGTGTCAGCGCCACCGGAAGGCATTTCGCCCATCTGGGCTGCGAGGTTTCCACAGAGGGCCGGCGAGGTGGCGCCGAGGGGGAGCTTGGGGTCGAGGTCGCTGGGGGAGTTGAAGACTTCCTCGGAGACACCGGCGGTTGCGGGGTCAAGGCCGTGGACGACGACGACGGCGGTGCCGGCTTCAAGGGCGTCCTGGGTGCCCTGGTTGATTTCGAAGCTGCGCTGGATGGTGTAGCTTCCACCCTGGCCGCCAAGCGCGAGGTTGAGGCCTTCCTCAGGTCCGGTGGCACCGCTGGTGGTCAGCGTCGACTGGATTCCACCGTACTTGCCGGCACCTTCGGTGACGCTCACGATGCCGTCGCCGTTGGCGTCGTCAGCGGAGGTCGGGCAGGTACCCAGGGCGAGGCCGTGGATGTGCTGGACGTGCGGGTAGGGGCCGTCCATGAAGGTCTCGGCGAGACCGTTGACCTGGAGGTTAACGGTGGCGGTGGTGCCCTGCACATCAACGGTGACGGTTCCGGTGCCCGTGGTGCCATTGAGCTGGCCCAGCGTCGATGAGTAGGACGCATCGGCGGCCATGGCGGGGGCCCCTGCCATGGCAACGACGCCAAGGGCGAGGGTCGGGACTGCAAGAAGCCGCATTTTCTTGTTCATGAGGTAGATCCTTCGCTGTGCGGTGAGCGCGTACCCTGGCGGGCACGTCTAGTTGTGATTCGACCCACTTAGGGATTCGGATTGCTACGCGGGGTGATTATTTTTTTCCGGCCCGCGCGGCCGTGCGGTTGGGGCGCATGGATGGATGGAGAAGTGAGGTTAGGAGGTGCAGCGGGGAGACCCGAGAGAGAGGGAATTCTGCGCAAGATAATCAGGGCGTCCCTGATCCGGCTTTTCACCGTGGCCAGGGGGATGCCGAGCTGGGCCGCGACCTGTCCGTAGGTGAGCCCCTCATAGAACGCCAGGGTGATGGCATGGGCTTGTGCGGGGGAGAGGTGCTGCAGTGATGCTCCGACCCGCTGCTGCTCGACTAGGTCCAGGGCTGTCTCGGAGGTGTGGTCGTAGTCCCTGGTGTACATGCGGGTGAGGTAGTCCATTTCATGCCTTTTCGCCCGGTCTTCGGACCGGGCGCGGTCCGTTGCACGACGTAAGGCAATCATCGTGACCCACGTGTCCGGATTTCCCAGGGCACCATCGAAGGTGTGTGCCTTCTGCCAGATTTCGAGGAAGACGTCCTGGGTGATTTCGCGGCCGACCTGCTCATTGAGCACCATCCGGGTGCACAGGGTGTCCACCCGGGGACCCATCAGGGTTAGGAGGTCGGCGAAGGCCACTTCGTCGTGCTCCGCAACCTTGATGAGCAGATCGCCCATTCGTCGGCGAAGCGAGGACGGCGCCACGTCACTGGCGTCACGGGCATCGCTGTCGCTCGAGCTGATGGCCTGCCTCCTGTTGCGGGTACGTTCTTTCAGTTTCCTCGAAGGGTCACGCACGGCCCGACCGCCCGTTTGGTTGAGCATAGGCCTGTGCGTGGCAAGTTCTGTCCGTCTTTTGCAGCTCGAGGGTTTAAGGAGTAGGGGGGAGGACCATTGTCACGAGGATCGGCCGGTTGACACAGCCAGCCGGTGCCGTGATTCACAGCCCCGACCTAGAAAGAGGCTGTATTGTCAGCATCATCCTCATGTGCGAGTGATGTGGGTTGCGTGCAAACACACAATCCATAGCGCCGGACGACGGTGCGCGGCTTCCTCCGCTACCGACGTCCGGCGCTTTTTCTGCCTCACCACTCCGCGCAGTCGCGGACTCATTCGTGATCCTTCAAGAGGGTTGACCAGGGTGACAGTCATGAGCAAGACCAAGCCTTCAGGCAGAGTGCTTCGAATCACACGAGAAAGTACCCATGGCAGCTCCATGGGCCCCGGCTACCCTCAAGGCGTGTGACGCATCATGGAAGCACAGCACACTTCCTTGCGCTGGTTCGTTGCAGGGCTCGTTCTGGCCGGAGGACTCACCGGGTGCGGTGCGGTGGAACAGAATCCCCTGAACGTCAATAGTGGTCAGTCAGAAGATCAGCGGGCCGCTGATGCTTCAGGCGCGGAAGGCACACCAGGCAATACTGCAGGGGAGTCCGCGGCATCCTTCATTAGCGAGGATCTCGACGACGATCCGCTGAACATTGGGGTCGACGGCGCCACATTGTGCGGTGTGCAACCAAAGGACAGCTTCCTCCAGTACACGATCATGTTGCACAATCCCACGCTTGAGACCTTCACCTTTGACGACATAAGCCTCGGCGATGCTCAGGGGCTAACGCAGGTCAGCGCCATGATTGCCCCGGCCAACCGCGAGGGTCATGGAAATCACGGTGCGCCCGCTGCCGGACCAAGCGAGCACGCGCCAGCAGCCCATGGCGCCCCGGCCCCTACGCCCACCGCCTCCGAACCAAGTACGTTCACGGTCGAACCAGTACCGGCCGTCGGGTACCAATTCGAACCGGACAAGCACATCAACATTGTGGTGTCCGTGGCGCTTGAAGATAATGCACAGCGTGGCACAGCCGACGACGTCATCGTCGAATTCTCATCACCAGGCCGAGACTTCTCCGTGCCCCATGACCTGAACATCACAATCGACAGGACCACCTGCTCCTGACCCAGGGGTCCATCCTCTCCAGGAGAACATCTTGCCTGGCGGGCCAGTGGTGCGATTTGTGGAACCGACAAGAACTCCCTGATCGAACGGAAGCAAGGAACGACGAGTACCGGTAAGGAAAAAGTTTTCCCGCGCCAAACCCTTTTTAGGCACGGCTAAAACTGCTAGCGTCGGGTCATGTTCCGGCAACGTTCCACACCGATCCCCTCCGGGGAGTCCCTCGAGGCCGGTCCTTTCCCAGAGGCACCCCTCAATGGAGGCAGGACGATATGGCTGCTGGGGCCCGCCCTGGTGGCCGGTGTCGCCTACCTCGATCCAGGAAACGTCGCGAGCAACATGACCGCCGGGGCGATCTACGGGTTCCTGCTGGTCTGGGTGGTCATCCTCGGTAACGTCATGGCCTGGCTCGTGCAGTACCTCTCCGCGAAGCTCGGCATCGTCACCGGCAAGAGCCTCCCGGAGATACTGGGGGAGCGGATCGGCTCACGCTGGGCGCGACGCGGGTTCTGGTTGCAGGCCGAGCTGGTCGCCATGGCGACGGACATCGCCGAGATCCTCGGCGGAGCGATCGCCCTGAACATCCTGTTCGATCTTCCCCTGGTGGTCGGCGGGCTGATCACCGGGGTGGTGTCCCTCGCGGTCCTGCAGCTCCAGGGCCACGGCAGGCAGCAGGTCTTTGAACGGCTCATCATCTCGATGATGTTCATCGTCGCGATCGGCTTCTCGGCGGGAGTGTTCCTCAGCCCACCGGAACCGACCGACGTCGCAACTGGTCTCCTGCCGGCCTTTGACGGCAGCCAGTCCGTCCTCCTGGCCGCGTCGATCCTCGGTGCCACGATCATGCCGCATGCGATCTACGCACATTCAGCGTTGGCACGCGACCGTTTTCCACGGCGCCCCCAGTCGGCGGTGCCACGGTTGCTGAGCGCTACCCGCTGGGATGTCACCATCGCCTTGACCATTGCGGGCGCGGTCAACCTCGCCATCCTGCTCCTGGCTGCCACGTCCCTGCAGGGCCGCGACGACACGGGCACGCTGGAGGGCGCCCATGGAGCGATCGCCGAGGTCCTCGGACCTGTCATCGCTACGCTTTTTGCGATCGGGTTGCTCGCGTCGGGTTTGGCCTCGAGCTCCGTCGGCGCATATGCGGGAGCCGAGATCATGCACGGGCTGCTGCGGGTGAGGATTCCCCTGACCACCCGGCGCATCATTACCCTCATTCCAGCTCTGCTGATCCTTGCCTTCGGGGTCGACCCGACGCAGGCGCTGATCCTCAGTCAGGTAGTGCTCTCGTTCGGCATTTCCTTCGCCCTGATTCCCCTGGTCTACCTCGGTACGCGCACCGAGGTGATGGGAGATCACCAGAACAGGTGGTGGACGACCCTGGTCGGCGCCGTGGTCGCAGCCCTGCTGGTGACACTGAATCTGACACTGCTCTACCTGGTCTTCACCGGGTAGCGGATAACCCCGCCGCGAGATTGGCACCACAGAGATCGGCACCACATTGTGAAACCCGGGGCGTTCCGCCGCCCGGGCAGCCTCCGGCCTGGACCGGTCCTGATGCAGTGTGGCTGGCGCCCCTGATGGGTGGGAGCTCGGATCGCACGTCGACGATCGGACCGCTGAAGCAGGCCGGATGCGCCCCCTGTAGCCTGTTGGGTGCGGCGGCAGGCTCTCATCTGCAGCCAAGATCGGCCAACAGCAGTCCACTGACAGTCCGCCCAAGCCCCCGACAGCTCATGACATGGAACCTGTTTACTAATGACGACACAGCGCCAAGGAACCCTGCCTAACGCGGCGGTCGAGGATTACCTCAAGACCATTTATCAGCACACGGAGTGGCAGGACGAGCCCATCACTCCTTCAGTGTTGGCATCGAAGCTGGCGGTCGCTCCGGCGTCGGTGACCGGCATGGTGAAAAAGCTTGCTGCTCTTGGGCTCGTTGACCACGTTCCGTATGGGCCCTTGAACCTCACGGAGGAGGGGACCGCCCGCGCGATTGCTGTGGTGCGGCGGCATCGGCTTATCGAGACCTGGCTTGTCCGGGATCTCGGTTACTCCTGGGACGAGGTTCATGATGAAGCCGAACTCCTCGAGCATTCCGTCTCGGACCGCCTCCTCAGCGCGATCGATGAGCGTCTGGGGTATCCCTCCCATGATCCGCATGGTGACCCTATCCCTGACGCGTTCGGTAACGCGCCGGTGTTGGCGTTCGTCCTGCTGGAACATCTTGGACCCGCCCGGGAGGGCACTGTGCTGCGTATCGACGACAGGAAACCGGAATTGCTGCGGCTGTTGGCGGCTAACAATATCCGCCCGGGCAGCACCGTCACCGTGCACGAACGAAGCGAGTATGACCTCACCATTTCGGCCGAACCGTCCGGCACACGTTCTGCGGTGCGCCTGAGCATCCCGGACGCACAGCGGATCTGGGTCCGACAGTCCTCGGGCACGACCGCCCGCTAAACGAGGAATCGCTTCCTGCGGTGTGTCTAGCAGTGGTCGTGGCGGCCTGTGGCTGGCTCAAGTTGCAGGGTGGAGTGCCGTATGTCGAAATGTTCGCTGATGCAGGCGTTGAGCTCCGTCAGAATCCGTTCTGCGCGGCCGCTGGTGAACGCTTCAGAATCGATCTGCACGTGGGCGGTCAGCGCTGGCAGGCCTGAGGTGATTGTCCAGGCGTGCAGGTCATCCACAAGGACGACGCCGGATACTTCTTCCATGTGTCGACGTACCTCGGCGAGATCTGTTTCCTCCGGTGTCGCCTCCAGGAGCACCAGAACTACAGCCTTGAGCAGGCTATAGGCTCGGGGAAGGATCAGGATGCCGATGGTGATGCTTGCCAGGCCATCGGCGCGCGCGAACCCGGTGAGCCCGATGACCAGGGCCGCGACGATGACAGCAATGGATCCGAGCATGTCGCCCAGGACCTCGAGGTACGCGCCGCGGACATTGAGGCTTTCCTTCTGCCCTCCCATGAGCAGCCGCAGGGCGAAGAAGTTCGCGATCAGACCCAGAGCCGCCGCGATGAGCATGATGGGGGCGTCGACTTCCACGGGCGTCAGGAAACGCTTCGTCCCTTCAATCAGCATCAAAACGCCGATGACGCCGACGACGAGGCCGTTGACGAGAGCCGCGAGGACCTCTACCCGCTTCCACCCGAAGGTCCGTCGTTCCGTCGCCGGGCGGGCCGCGAGCCACGTGGCGAAAATAGCAATCGCCAGGCCGAAGGAGTCACTGAGCATGTGTCCGGCGTCAGCCAACAGGGCCAAAGACCCGGACACGACAGCGCCCACCACCTCGATCAGCATGACCGAGAGCGTGATAGCCAGGGCAGCGACGAGCCGGCCCCGATGGGCGCCTCCCACTGTCAGGCCATGCGAGTGCCCATGCCCGCCATTTTTGCCGTCACCCTTGCCGGCGCTTCCGCCAGCACACCGGTCATCATGACCGGCATGTCCGGAGTGACCATCATGCCCGGCACTCATGCCGACACCACAGGCCCCGGAAGAGCGGTTTCTCCTGCGGGGCGGCGCCCTATGGACGCGGTGTCCGTAACGGGCACCAATGGGTCGTCGTGGTGTCCCTGGTGGTGCGCGTCTTGTGCGCCCGGGGTGACGAGGCGTTCGCCGGCGTGCAGAAGATCATCGAGGCCGGGATGGGCCAGCCGGTACAGGGTCGCTCGTCCATCGGGGGTCGCCGCAACCAGCCCCGCGTCCTTGAGCAGCGCCAGATGCGCCGACACAGTCGATTGCGCCAGACCGAGGTGCGCCGACAGCTCACCGACCCGGTGCGGCCCATCAGCGAGGCAATGAATCAGCGTCAACCGGGAAGGCTCCGACAGGGCACGGAATATACGGGCCACATCCTCGTGCTGGTGCATCTCGTAATTGATCGTCATCTGACGTTTATATCGTTAAGTGACGATGATAGCAATATGGGATGTCCCCTTATCCTTCCGACGTAGTTCCGTCTTGGCCAGTGATCCGTCGCAGCAGTCGATTCTTGAGCTGTTGCCGTAGGCGCCGGCGGGCCAGAAGCGCCGCGAGGGCGGCCGCCCAGGCCAGGCACAGGCAGGTCAGTGCGGCGTAGAAGAGGGCGGAGGCTGGAGGCTCGGCGGAGTCCGTGCCGCTCAAGAGCAGCGGGCTGAAGTACCCCAGAAGGAGCACAGCGCTGGCGATCGCGGCTGCGGCGGCTAAGAGCATTAGTGGTTGTCGGCGGGACCGCGTGCCATTGGTCGCCAACCCGACAGGCAACAGAAGCAGTCCGGTGAAGGTGAGCACCGGACCGATCGCAATGAACTGTGAGGACAGCGCACCTACGAGCATGAGCAGCAGTGCGATGGCCACGACCCTGCGGTGCACCAGGGGCAACCTGATTGTCCCCGGGCCGGCAGTGAGCAGCGCCTGGGCGAGATGCGCGGTGATTTGCTGCTGGCTCGGGATCGGACGCTCGGAGATGGACGAGCTGGGGACATGCGAACTGGTCATGTCAGCCGGGCCGGCGGTGGCCGGGGTGGGGGACTCAGGCGCATCGGAGGGTTCAGCCGCAACGACCGTGTTATCGATAAGGAGTGCTGGCAGGTTCTGCGCAACAGGCCTGGACGGGGGTTTCCGGGCGCCGGTTCGCACGAGGGTGATATCGGCGTAGGGCGCGAGATCTGTCAGGGACCGTTCGGTCCGTTGTCGGAGCTCCACCATGTCGGGGTCCGTCCGGGCGAAGAGGATTTCGATATTCACAGGGTGGGTGACCTTCAGGCAGTGATGTGGGTGGGGAGGTGCTGCATACGGATGTTTAGGAGATGCCTCTGACGCCTGCTTCCCGTTTTCAAGCCAAGGGGTGGGACGGGGAGCAGGCCCCAGCGGTCGGGTGCGCGGAATTTCATCGCTGGTTCAGGAGGCGCCGCGTGAGCAGCGCCAGGACGGCTGCGATCAGGACGCCGCCACCGGCTAGGTAGATGACGAAGTTTGGTAGCCCGGCCGAGGAACCAGCAGGGTCGGCTGCCTGTCGTGACGCCGCCGCGCCGCCTTCGGTCTCTGCGCCTGGAGGGCTTGACTCACCCGTTGGTTCGGCGCTGTCTTCAGCTCCTGCTGGGGCGGTGGTGCTCGTAAAGGAGTAAGTCCCTTCAATGGGGTGGTCGTCGGAGGACACGACCCTCCATTGCACTGTGTAGGTACCGGCCGGTGCACCCGGTTTCAGGGCCTGGGTTGCCGTGTTGTTCACAACCCTGGCGGGGCCTTCTGACCAGGCAATGCCCGTGTTGTCGGAGACGATGATATCCACTCCGATGCCCGAGGGCGGGTTGGTGAAGGTGAGAACGACTTCGGTGGGAGCCACGTCAACGGTCGCGTCGGCTGTGGGGGAACTGGCGGTGAGCTCATCGTGCGCGGTCGCCGCACCGACCGGTCCCATCAGCAGCGAGGCCGAGGCCACCATCAGGGCTGCTATCCGTGCGAAAAGCCTCCGTGAACGCTGAGCGGTCGAGCGGATTTCAGAGGTGGAGGGGGACGTCGAGGTGGAGGGGGACGTCGAGGTGGAGGCGGAGATCTGGTGGAGAGGGGTGGTGTGTGCTTGTGCTGTCATGACTGTTCCTTCCGGGCGACATCAGGGTGGGGTGACGTGGGAGCGGCACCCCACCCTGGTGTCTCGCGTTGTTAGTTCTGGCGCTGACCGCGGGTGCGGGCCAATGCCAGCGCGCCAACGAGGAGCCCCAGGACGCCGGCGCCCAGGCCGATCCAGCCGAGGGTGGTGCCCGAGGTGTCGGTCATGGTGGAGGCCTGTTCGGTGCCGACCTGGCTGATGCCCGCCACAGCTTTATCGGTGGCTTCGGTGCTGGCCGCTCCGTGGGAGTCCGTGCCATCGAATGCAGTCGTGACGAAAGAGGGAGCCGGGTTTTCTGGTTCCTCCTCGCCATCGACGGCCGGTTCGTCCCAGACGCGGACGGTCCCATCCGCGTAGGACTGCGTGACGGGAAGTTCTACCGTGGTGCCAGCCTCGGGCAGTGTCCCCACAGAGAGCGAGAACGTCTGGTACTGCTGGGCGTTGAGCTGGTGCTCCTCGTCCGTGGCTGTCCAGATCACGGTCAGCGGCGCCTCGGTCAGCGTCGCCCCGTCAACTTCGACCGGCTCGGGCAGATCGCCCCGAATCACTTCAGAGGTCCATCCCTCGACGGGTTTCACGCGGACGGAGGTGAAGAGCGTGTCGGTGGGAAGCGCGACCTCGATCATGTTTGTAGTGGTGTCGGTCGATTCGCTGGGGACGCTGAACGTCAGCTGGGAGTAGCCGCCTTCCGTTGTCGAGGTCGGGTCGACGCTTATATGGGCGGACGCGGCGCCGGCACCGGCGAGCAGCAAGCCCGACGTGGCAGCGAAAGCGGCGATACCGCGGAGAGTCCGGCGGGCCGTGCGGGCAGTGTGGGCAGGAGCGGTGCCATCGGATGACGGGCCGATGGGCGGGGGCGTGCTGTGTGCAGCAAGCATGGGGTGTGCCTTTCGTGGGCCTCTGCGACAGGTGGGTCGCGGGCGCTGAGCAGGGATGGATTGTAGGGGTTGCACAGGCAACCGATCCAGCACATGCGTGCGCGAAGGATCAGCCGAGCGCCATTTTCCGGGGCATGATTTCCGGAGGTCCTCGTCGCACATCGGCAGGCACATTGCGTCGGGCGGGGGGAGTGATGGGTCGTTCGGCGTATTCGGGCAGCTGTGGCCGCCCAGTCACCGGTTCCGGGGAGGGCAATCCGATCAGGGGGCGCAGCCAGGCAAGGAGTGACCAGAAAGCATTCTCACCGCGGGAGAGGATCCACACCATGACGAGGACGGCCAGCAGGTGTCCGATCACCATGATCGGCGCCGCGCCGCTGTCGACCAGATGCGGGACAAGATGCTCGGACGTGGACCCGACGGGAGGGCACTGCATCATCACGGCCGCGTGATCCGTCCCGGCACCATGCACGCCCTGGGGTGCGCAGGCTGCCGGGCTGGAGAGCATCTCGAAAACATGGTGCAGAAGGACCTGCCCGCTCACGAGCAGGCCGCTCAGGACGGGAAGAGAGAGCCGTCGTCCGGCCAGGAAAGCAATGGGCATCAGGGCGAACATTGTCAGTCCGACGAGCAGGGGCCACGGGGGGAGGGAGCTTCCACCCACCAGGTGCGCGCCGAGCGCGAGGGACATCATGCAGGACGTCACGATGATGGACCGGACAAGGCGTGCTGCCGCAGTCACCTGCATGCCGCCGTCCTTTCCCGTCACCATCACTCATTCATGCCCTGCTGACATTACCGCCACTCATTACCGTCACCACCTTGCTGGGCCGATGCAGTCTCTTCGTTCCGGAACGCGGTGCGGACCGCCCGCACTACGGCACAGCCCAGTCCAATCCCGTCCGTTTCGGTTCTGCACGTCGGCGCAAGGCGCACCGAGGGGGCGGCGCAGCAGGGCGGCATGCCTGCGCGACCGGCGCCGCACAGACCAGAAGGGGAGCCACCGACGCACCCCATTCCCCGCCCTTCATCAGTACATACGACAGTGTATTATTTGGGGGGTGAAGACCTTACTGCAGCCAGCCGTGCTCGCGAAGTTCGGGTACGCCCTATCGGATTCGACCCGGGCGCAGGTTCTCCTGACCCTGCGGGAGGGCCCGGCATACCCCAGCGACTTGGCGGAATTGGCTGGCGTGAGCAGGCAGAGCCTGTCGAATCATCTGACCTGCCTGCGGGGCTGCGGGCTGGTTGTCGCTGTTCCTGAAGGTCGTCGGGTCCGATATGAGCTGGCCGATCAGAAGCTGGGCGTCGCGTTGACTGCTCTGTTGGACGTCGTCGCGGTCGCTGATGCCGAATGCTGCTGCACCACCACAGCAAATCACGTCACCGGGAAGGCCTGCTGCTGATGAGCACCCACACCTCACCCGCATCGGTACAGCCAACGCGCTCTGCGCCGACCGTGGAGCGGCGGGCCATCCTGTCGCGGCGGGTTCGGCTTTTCGTGGCAGCGACGATCACCTACAACGTGATCGAAGCGGTCGTCGCGATCAGTGCCGGCACGATCGCATCCTCGAGCGCTCTGATCGGCTTCGGATTGGACTCGATTGTCGAGGTCCTTTCCGCCGCGGCCGTGGCGTGGCAGTTCGCCGGCCGGGACCCGGAAGCCCGCGAGAAGACCGCGCTGCGCCTGATCGCGTTCTCGTTCTTTGGGCTCGCAGCGTTCGTGACTTTCGATGCCGTTCGGACCCTGCTCGGCGCGTCCGACCCCCAGCATTCCCTGGTCGGGATCATCCTTGCCGCGGTCAGCTTGGCGGTCATGCCGTTCCTGTCCTGGGCGCAGCGCCGCGCCGGACGCGAACTGGGCTCCCGCTCTGCCGTGGCCGACTCGAAGCAGACCCTGCTCTGCACCTACCTGTCCGGTGTCCTGCTGGTGGGCCTGCTGCTCAACAGCACCCTTGGCTGGTCCTGGGCCGACCCGATCGCCGCCCTCGTCATCGCCGCCGTCGCGATCAAGGAAGGCCGCGAAGCGTGGAAGGGCGACTCCTGCTGCGCACCATCGTTCGGAAACCTCGACGCCGATGAGAGCGTTGACACCTGTGAGAGTGCGCCCGGCGGCGGCACGGACCCGTGCTGCAGCCCCGACACCCCGACACGCTCTACCACTTCAGGAACCTCGACCGCTGCAGCGGTGATCATTCCCGAGGCAGGTGGGCCCTTGACGCTGACAGCCCGGTCCACCGGACCGGATGCTGCGGCAAGAACCACAGCAGGTCCGGTAGCAGAGGCGGAATCGACGCCCGCGAAAGGGTCCTGTGCCTGCTGCACGCACGACTAGAACACCCAAGTAAGCCCCGACCCACCCCAGCTCCACCTAATTCACCAGTAATTCCCTGCACCCGGCGGGGAATGAGCACGACCACATAGTTCCCTGCAGTTCCATGACGAGGAGACACCACCGTGCCGACCCCCGCCCCCGCTCCACCCACGACCCCTGACGCGAAGAAGGGGCTGAGCCTGCAGAACCGGGTCATGGTCGGCCTGCTCGCCGCTGTCGCTCTCGTCATCGGCTTGGTGATCCTTTTCAACACTCTTGGCGAGGATGAGGGACAGGCTGCCGGCACGGCCACCACGGCCGAGGTCGTGCGCGGGGACAGCCACCGCCTGTCCCAGGCACCGGACGAGAAAGCCGTCCTGGTCGAGTTCCTCGACTTCGAATGCGAAGCGTGTCTCGCCGCGTATCCGGTCGTGGAGGACCTCTCCGAGGAATACGGGGAGAACCTGACCGTCGTCTCCCGGTACTTCCCGCTGCCCGGGCACCGGAACTCAGAAACCGCGGCCGCCGCCGTCGAGGCCGCAGCGCAGCAGGGCAAGTTCAAGGACATGCACGCCCGCATGTATGAGACACAGACCGAGTGGGGCGAGGCCGATGAGGACCGGTCACCGGTATTCCGCGGTTACGCCGAAGACCTCGGCCTGGACATGGCGGCCTACGACGCGGCGATCGCCGACCCAGCAACAATGGAGCGGGTCGACGTCGACAAGGCGGACGGCATGGCGCTGAACGTCGAGGGCACCCCCACCTTCTTCCTCGATGGCGAGAAAATCCAGCCGTCCACGCTTGAGGAATTCCGCAGTCTCATTGAAACCGCCATCGCGGACTGATCACGACTCCCGGCGAAAGACCACCCACCATGTCTCACCCGACCGCAGACGATGTTTCCTCAATCCAGGAACCCGCTCAGGACGACGTGGCCTCGATGCCCGGGTTCGCACGCAGGATTCCCTTCGGTGTCATGCTCGTGGTCACTGGTGTCATCGGATGGGTTGCCGCGGGGATCCTGATCCTCGAAAAGCTCGAGCTGTACCGGAACCCGGACCATGTCACCAGTTGCGACATCAACCCATGGGTGTCCTGCGGGCAGGTTATGGACACCTGGCAATCTGAACTCTTCGGCTTCCCGAACCCCTTCATCGGTCTCGTCGGCTTCACCATCATCATCACCACCGGCATGGCCTTGCTCGCCAGCGCCCGCTTCACCCGCTGGTACTGGGCGGGCTTGCAGGTAGGTGTCACACTCGGTGCGGTGTTTGCGACCTGGCTGTGGAGCCAGGCCCTGTTCGACATCTACATCCTCTGCCTCTACTGCATGATCGTGTGGGCAGCCATGATCCCACTGTTCATCCTCACCACCGTCCGGAACATGGCCCAAGGTGTCATCCCGGCACCCGCTGCTCTCACCCGCGGGCTCGCAGCCTGGATCGGACCGATCATCGTCCTGACCTACATCGCCGTCGCGGCCTCGGTGTTCTTCCGCTTCCTCCACGTCTTCACCTAAGGATTCTATGAGTGTCCCGGCGCCTATCTAGGATCGTGCTAACCCTCGTGTTCGATGGAATTGAGGCTGATCGTGTCAACGCAGACAGCATCGCTTCTCGCCCTGGGTCTCTATACGGTCGGTGTCATCACCGCCTTCGGGGTACGGTCCTGGATGCACTGGCGGAAAACCGGGTCCACGGGCTTCCGCGGCATCAGCGGGATGCCCGGGTCCATCGAATGGTGGGGTGGCGTTCTCTTCATTGCAGCCATCGTGCTCGGTGCTGCCGGCCCCGCCCTGGCCCTCGCCGACCTCGTCGTCCCGCCTCAACTGCCCGGCCTTCCCTGTATCGGGACTGAGGTCACTATCATCGGGTTTGTCGGCACACTGGCTGCCCAGACTGGGATGGGCGCTTCCTGGCGCATCGGCGTCGACACCACCGAGCACACTGACCTGGTCACGACCGGCCTGTTCGCCGTAGTCCGCAACCCCGTGTTCTCCGCCATGCTCGCAGCGATGACCGGAATCATGCTCATGGTCCCCACACCGGTCGGCGCAGCGGCCCTGGCCTGCCTGTTCCTTGCGGTGGAGATCCAGGTCCGGTTCGTCGAAGAGCCCTACCTGAACCGCATCCATCAGGGCGCCTATGACGACTACACCGCGAGAGTCGGACGCTTCCTGCCAGGCATCGGCCGCATAGAGGCAAGGGACGCTACAAAGGACTGAAACCGCTCAATGCACAAGAGGTACGAGGGCTGCCAGATGGTTATGGTGCCACCGTGCCCATGGGGTCACGGTGATCGGCGCCCCGCGGCATCACAGGATGCTGGGACCGGGTAGGGCAGCTCGGCTCATCAACGCCACATCTTCGGAGTCAGTGCAGGATGGTGGCGCTGGTGTTCGCAGGTCCCTAGGAATTCCCTAGGGATTCCCTAGCAGGCCGCGCGACAGTAGCCCACATGGCAACGACAGCACCAACGAGACCCGCGGCATCAAAAAAAGGTCCGAGGGCCTCACGCAGGCGCCTGAAGTTCCTGATTCCATTGCTCTTGCTCGCCCTTGTCGGCGCCGTGGTCATGAACGTCCTGATGGCCGCGCCCAGGACACCCCCTACTTCTCTGGGCGGCTCTGCCAGCGTCGAGGGTGGGCTTGCACGCATCCAGGGAGTCATACCAACCGAAACCGACGAGTGGATGCCTCCCCAACCTTCCACCGCCTTTGCCAGTCCCCCCGGTGACGAGCTCCACCGGGTCCGCATCCTGCTGGAGCTGACGGCGATGGAGGTAAGCGGCCTGTCCTTCGACCCGGCAGAGTACGCCGTCTCAGCCCTCGGCGGCGAGACGTGGAAAGCGGTCTGGTCCGCTCCTGCTCCCGCCCAGGCGCGCCAAGGGGAAACTATCGATGCGGTGCTCGTCTTCGAGCTCCCGGACAAGGCCATCGACTTGACGCTGGAAGTGCCCGATGGGGGCAAATTGTCCCTTGGGCCGGGACACCACCGAGGGTGACAAGCACGGGGCCGGCTCCTGGGGCGTGGGACACCACGGGCTGACAAGCGCGGTCATCCCCGGGGTGCGGGGTGTTGTTTTCTTGGGGTTTGCATGGATGTTTCTAGGGGTCGTTCAAGGATGAGCGGGATCGGGTGCAGGGAATCTCCAACCTGGGTGCGGGATGGTCGGGGTACTAACCAAGGGAGACCTGCAATGTCAACTTCACGCCGTAATGTTCTCCTGTTCGGAGGGCTCGGAGTTCTTGGCGCAGGTGCTGCAACGTTGCCGGCGGGGTCGGTGGAGGCGAAGTCGGCGAGCCGGCTCGATTCCAGCCAGATGCCGCGGCCGTTCCAGGCCCCGTTCGTCCAGGCCCCGATGCTCCAACCATCCTCCACCGGCATCGACCCGGCCGACGGGTTGCCCGTCAACTACTACAAGCTGACGGAAAAGGCGGCCACCGCCCAGATCCTGCCGCGACTGACTACCCCCATCCTCGGATACAACGGGTTGTTCCCGGGCCCGACCATCAGCCTGGACAAGGGCACGAAAGCAGTCGTGCGGATGCGTAACCAGCTGCCGGCACAGCATCCGTTCGACGGGCACCCCCTGACTACCTCGACCCACCTGCACGGGTCCGCGTCGCTGCCGCAGTACGACGGGTATGCCAGCGACATCACCCGCCCCGGGTTCTATAAGGATTATCGGTACCCCAATTTCCAGCCGGCGCGCACGCTCTGGTACCACGATCACGGTGTGCATTTCACGGCCCTGAACGTGTATTTCGGTCTCGTCGGGCAGTACCACATGCACGATCCGCTCGAGCGCCAGCTGTTGCCGCAGGGCCGTTATGACGTCGCCCTGACCATCAGTGATGCGATGTTCGCCGAGGACGGGTCTCTAGGCTATGACGACAACAGCCACTCGGGCCTCTGGGGGGACGTGATCCTGGTGAACGGGAAGCCCTGGCCCGTGATGAAGGTGCAGAAGCGTGTGTACCGTTTCAGGATCCTGAACGCTTCGATCTCCCGGTCGCTGCGGCCGACGCTCAGCACGGGGGCGCCCTTGGTGGTGGTCGGTACCGATGGCGGTCTGATGCCGACAGCGCAGAGCGTGGCGAACTACCGACATGCCGGTGCGGAGCGGTACGAGGTCCTGATCGACTTCCGGAAGTACGCCACGGGGCAGCGGATCGAACTGCGGAACCTCTCGAACAACAACAATGTGGACTACGACTTCACCAACAAGATCATGGCGTTCGACGTGACGGACGAGCCGGTGGATACCACGGACCCGACATGGAACCGGATCCCGACAACCCTGACCGGTAGCGAAGCGATGTCGCTAACGGCCGGGCAGTCCGTGAAGACCCGCAGGTTCCGGGTCAAGCGCAATGACAGCACCAATCTGTGGACGATCAACGATGACAGTTGGCAGGACGTAATCACCAGCGGCTACAAGAAGATCATCGCCGATCCGGCCCTGAACTCCGTGGAGATCTGGGAGATCGAGAACAGTTCGGGCGGCTGGTTCCACCCCTTGCACATCCACCTCGTCGACTTCCAGGTCCTCAGCCGCAATGGAAGGGCAGCCTTCTCCTATGAACGCGGACCGAAGGACGTGGTGTACGTGGGCGAAGGCGAGACCGTCCGACTCCTGATGAAGTTCACTCCGCACCCGGGCCTCTACATGATGCACTGCCACAACCTGCCCCATGAGGACCACGACATGATGGCCCAGTTCCGGGTGGGCCGGTTGGAGGGCGATCTGGACCCCAACGATCCGATGACGGCGGCCCGAGCTGTGTGGGACGACGAGGTAGGTTGAGGACCACACCATCAGGCGGCGGCCGGCGGTGGCGGACGCGGTTGAAGGTGCAGTCGTTGTCAGGGGAGTGGACCCGCTATCTGGTCGTGGCGTTGGTTCCTGTCCTGGTGGTTCTTGCTGTCCGTGCGTGGGTGATGGAACCTTTCACCGTTTCCTCCGACAGTATGGAACCAACTATCTCGTCGGGTGCGGTCGTGCTCCTGTACAAGCCTGCGGCCGCTTTGGACACGTTCCCCAATGGTGTGGTGATCGCCTTCACTAGCCCCTTGGACGGCCACGCAACCATTAAAAGGGTTGTCGCGGGAGAGGGGCAGACCGTCGCCATCCGAGACGGGGAACTCTATGTCGACGACATTCCCATTTCAGAGCCCTTCATCGATCGCAGTCGCATCGATGCAACGTACTTCGGGCCCCAGACGGTACCTACAGGTTATGTTTTCGTCTTGGGCGACAACCGCGGCGTGTCGGTCGATTCCAGGGACTATGGCCCCGTGCCCCGGACGGCGATTCAAGGCACACTGCTTACCGGGCGAAAATAACCGCAGCCGGAGGGGCTGCTCTTACTCGCGGCCCGGAGCGTGGTCGGACTAGTTGTTATTCTCTACTATTTTGCTGTCGTCATGTCCTGATGATTCCCGCGCTTTGACACTGCTCTATTAATCGCCGATAACGTAGGTTATGTCAACTTATGTTGACGTCTATGGGTCCCCCCACCTGCCTCAGGCTCCGGTAAACCCCAACCCGAATGGCTCTCGATGCTGGCGTCAGTGACTGACGCGGAGACTGACACGGAGATTTAGAACGTGTGGCAGGGAAGTTAGAAGTCATGCGACTCGGGGGTGCGGCCGCGGGGCCCACCAAGGTTCCCAGGATTAGCAGCCCGACACCGATCGAGACGAAGACATCAGCAAGGTTGAAGGTGGAGAACCAGGAGACGTGCAGGTAATCGGCCACACCACCGTCAGCCAGCCGATCGAGCAAATTGCCCAGTGCCCCGCCAAGAAGCAGAGACCCTCCTACTTGGCCCAGGCGGCCCAGCGTCGGGGCTGACGCCAGGAGGAACCACGCCAGTCCTACGATGATCGCCCCAGTGCCGAGGAGGATGACAATCGGCGGCAGATCGGCCCCGAAGCTGAACGCGACACCCGGGTTGAAGTGCAGCCGCAGGTCCACGAGTCCGCCCTCGATGGTCTGGCCCTCACGCAGCTGCAGTTCGACGATTGCCTTCACGGCGAGGTCAACACCTACCGGGATCAGAGACCCGACCAGCATCCAAACCCGGGTTCTCTTGCGTGCTCTGGATGCAGCGGAGGCAGCAGGCTCGTCCTCACTCATCACGGTTTCCTCCTGTTGCCGTCCGAGGCGCTGTGAAAAAGGTACTGTCCGCCGAGGACGCGGGCAGTGGTTCCTCATTGTCCCGTTCCGCGCGCGAAGAACAGGGCGAGGACGATGGTGTCATCGATGGTGGTGAGAAAGAACAGGCCCATGGCTGGGAGGATCGAGGGCGGAATCACGCAGTGACCACCGAATCCTGGCAACCGGGCAGAGAGCATCCGGCCTCCAGGCACGGTGCTCCTTCGTTGACCGCGAGGCTTACCTCAACCAGCGACGTCAGGATCTTAGCCAGGTGTGGATCAGCTATCTGGTAGCGCGTGTGCCGGCCCTCGGCGCGTGCGATGACGATGCCGCAGTCCCGAAGGCACGCAAGGTGATTGGAGACATTTGACCGGGTGAGCTCCAGCTCGCGGGCGAGGTCCGCCGGATAGGCGGGATGGTCGAGCAGGGTCATGAGGAGGCGGGACCGGGTCGGATCGGCCATCGCCCGCCCCAGACGGTTCATCACATCAAGGCGTGGTTTATCAGTCAGCACTCGCTGTACTATACATGAATGGCTGAATCGGCGAGGAGGGTCGGTTTGGTGAGCGGATGTACCCGTGCGGCTCTACCGAGATCGGCTGTGGGCCCTGGCCGCGGTACTCGAGGGACGCCCATCGGATCAGGGCCGTTACTGTCCGCCGGTAGAATGAGGTAGGGCCAGGCCGTTGAGAACGAACGATGCAGCAGGAGTGTTGGGAGAGTCATGCATCAGATGATGCTCTTGAATTCCTCTGCCGTTCCCTCGCCAGCCCGGTGGCACCTGCGGGTTCTCGTTCTCCTGCTGGGTATCACCATCCTGCACGTGTGGGCCGGGCCGGCGCTCTCGAACAGCAGCGGTGGAACCGGACAGCCCGCCTCTGTGACGACGATCATGCAACAGGCAGCCGCTTCCCCCGCAGCCCTGATGCCTGCTGAGGTCCTTTACCAGACCCCGTCCCCCTTTATAGGGCCGGACTTCAGTCAGCACGCCCTCCTGGAAGATGTGTGTGCTGCCGCCTGTCCTGATGGGCACCTGGTAGCGACCGCCTTGTGTTCGATGGTGCTCGTCGTTGCCGGTCTCATAGGCCTCTACTGTCTGCGCACGATGGTCTTCCTGCCCGGCCGTAACAGGACGCAGGAGTTATGCCCGTCCGTACCGCCCCTTCTGCACTCAAACGGCGTCTGCCTGCTGCAACTGTCGATCAGCCGTATCTAGGATTCAGCGCCTCTCCCGCGTCCGCCCCGCTCCTTCGCCAGGTTCAATGACTGCCGGACGAGCCCTGCCTACTTTTCGCGGCGGCCTCACGCTCTCTTGCTAGGTGCTGTCGTGTTTCCAAGGACCCCACCCATGACTTCCCTGCATCACCCTCGAACCCTTGCCTGCCCGGCAACCATCGCGGCCCGGCTGGTACATCACTGATGAGCATCGGTGAATACTTCGCGGACAGTGTCCAGTCCGGGGCGCTGCTGGCCGCAATACCCTTGGCGATGATTGCAGGGCTCGTGTCCTTCCTCTCCCCTTGCATCCTGCCGCTCATCCCGGGCTACCTCGGCTATGTCTCCGGACTAGCGGAACCCGGCCGCCCGGACAACCGGCGCCGCCTGCTGACCGGTGTCGCCCTGTTCATCCTCGGCTTCGCCCTCGTGTTCACCCTCTACGGCGCCGCGTTCGGTGTCATCGGTTCCTGGCTTCTACGCTGGCAGGACCCACTCATCCGGGTCCTCGGCGTGTTCGTCATTGTGATGGGACTGGCACTGGTCGGCCGGCTTCCGTTCCTGCAGCGGACCGCGAAAATGTCATGGCGGCCGCGCACCGGCGTCGCCGGTGCACCCCTGCTCGGTGTGGTCTTCGGTCTGGGCTGGACTCCCTGCATGGGCCCCACCCTCAGCGCTGTCCTGGCTCTGAGCACCACCACCGGCACCGCGTGGCGTGGGGCGCTCCTGGGATTCGTCTACTGCCTGGGCTTGGGCGTACCGTTCATCCTCGTCGCGCTGGGAGTGCAGTGGGTCACTACCGCCCTGTCCTTCGTACGCCGCCACATCCGCGTTTTCAACCTCATCGGCGGTGCCCTGCTCGTTCTGGTCGGAGTTCTCATGGTCACCGGCGTCTGGATGCTGTGGATCTACCAGCTCCAGAACCTCGCAGGAACGTTCCTCACCCCCGTCTGATGCTTTCACCCAACGCATCCCCTCCCCCGCGCACGCCACGATCGAGAAGAGATCGCCCCATGAGTGCTTCCACCCGCACCAACCCACATCCGCCCCACGCACCAGGGACTCCGTCCGCGCCCTGTGCGCCCCGACAAGATCCGATGGCGCCCGGTAGTTCGCGCCCCCGCTCCCGCGCGTGGACATTCGTAGCTCTGCTCGCGACGGCAGCACTGCTCATCACCGGATGCTCGGCGCAGAACAACTCCCTTGCCGAACAAGCCAACGCCGGCGACAACAAGAACTACATCGCCGGCGACGGGTCGGTCGCCGAATACGCTCCCGATACCCGAACCGAACCGGTGGACGTTACGGGTGAGCTCTACGACGGAAGGACCGTTGATTCCAGCCAGTGGGTGGGCGACGTCGTCGTCCTGAACGTCTGGTACGCGGCTTGCGCCCCCTGCCGGGTCGAAGCGCCCATGCTGCAGACACTGAGCACCTCCTTTGCGCCCGAGGGCGTCAAGTTCTACGGCATCAACGTCCGCGACGAGAAGCCCACGACTGAGGCGTTCGAACGGAACTTCGGCATCACCTATCCCAGCTTCGTAGACCGCGACGGGAAGCTGCTTCTGAGCTTGACGAGCTATGTTCCGCCGCAGGCCGTGCCCACAACCCTGGTCCTGGACCGGCAGGGGCGCGTCAGCGCCCGCATCCTCGGCGTCGCCGACGAAAGCACCCTCAAGACTCTGATCGCAGACGCACTCGCCGAAGGCCCCGCCGCATCGCCTAACCCGTCCACGACGGCGGGAACCGACGATGCCAGCTAACCCCTCACCCGATCAGACACCCAGGCAGACACCCGGTCAGACACCAGAGGACGCTCCCGGCCAGGCACCTGACCAAGGCCTCGATTCGCGGCCGGACCAGACACCGGATATTTCGGTATCCAGTCTGAGCGCCGGTGAAATGCTCCGCTGGGTGTGGCGGCAGCTCACCAGCATGAGGACAGCCCTGCAGTTGCTGCTGCTGCTAGCCGTGGCCGCCGTCCCCGGATCCCTGTTCCCGCAACGCCGAGCCAATCCTGCCGTCGTCACCCAGTACCTGAAGGACAACCCCGACACAGGGCCCTGGCTAGACCGCCTGCAGATGTTCGACGTCTTCTCCTCGGTCTGGTTCTCGGCGATCTACCTCCTGCTCTTCACGTCCCTCGTCGGATGCGTCCTCCCCCGCACCAAAGCCCACCTCAAGGCACTGCGATCGGCGCCCCCGCGCACCCCCCGCCGGTTCGCGCGACTCCCCCAACACGGCACCATCATCCTGAACGGTGCCGGCGCGGGAACGCCCGGCCCCGACCCGGCCACGGCGGTCAAAGACGCCGCGGCGATCCTGCGGAATCTCCGGTACCGGGTCGACATCCGCGACGCAGACACGACCACACCGTCCGTGGGTGCCGAGCGGGGTTTCATGAAGGAAGCAGGAAACCTGCTGTTCCATACAGCTCTGATCGGCGTGCTGGTATCCGTCGCTATCGGCGGCATGTTCGGCTACCGGGGGCAGAAACTCATCGTCGAAGGGGAAGGGTTCACCAACGCCCTCATCGGTTACGACTCCTTCTCCCCCGGCACCAACTTCAACCCCGACACCCTCACCCCCTTCGCGCTGACCCTGAACGACTTCGAGGTCCGTTTCAACCGGGACGAACAAGCCACCTACGGTCAGCCCCTGGACTTCACCGCGCGGATGACCGTGCAGGAAAGCCCCGACCAGCCCGCTGAGGACCGGGTCCTGAAGGTCAACGCCCCTATCGGCATCGGTGGCACCAACGTGTATCTCGTCGGGAACGGATACGCTCCCGTCGTCGAGGTCCGCGACGGGGAAGGAAACATCGCCTTTTCCGGCCCCGTCCCCTCCCAGCCCACGGATACGGCCTACACGTCGACTATCGTCATTAAGGCGCCCGACGCGAATCCTGACCAGCTCGGATTCGTCGGGTTCTTCCTGCCGACCGCCGTCGTGAACAGCGAAGGTCTTGCCTTCGGCTCCGACCCGGATCCCTTCAACCCCCGACTGAACCTCAACTCCTACTACGGTGATCTCGGCCTGGACGATGGAACACCGCGGTCCGTGTACCAGCTGGACACCACGGACCTGACGCAACTCAACGGACGGGACCTGGACGCAGGCGGCATCGTGCTCGAGCCAGGGCAAACCTACGAACTGCCCGACGGACGAGGGTCCATCACCTTCGACAGCCTGAAACGCTTCGTCGCCCTCGACATCACCTACGATCCGGGCAAAATCGGTGCCCTGATTTTCTCCACCCTCGCCCTGACCGGGCTCATCCTCTCCCTCATCACAGCGCGCCGGCGTGCATGGATCAAAGCAGGTGCAACGCCAGAGGGAGGCACCACCCTCGAGTACGGGCTTCTCGCCCGAGGAGAAGACCCGGGCCTGCGGAACGAGGCCACCAAACTCGAGCATGCCCTGTCAGCCCGCTGGGGTATCACCCCACGCAGCGATGAGCAGAAAAAGCACGTGCCATCACCTGACACACCGCAGCACACATGACCGCCACAAGATCGATCGCTACCAGAACGAGACGACCCGTCGGGCCGATCCTGATGAGCCTCGGGCTTCTGACCAGCGTCGCGCACTTCCTCACGAGTTCGCCACAACGCCAACCCCACATATCCGCCTGTGGGACGCAGCGATCGGATACCCCGCCGCCGCCGCCCTGCTGTTCATCATCGGAATCATCCTCACCAAGCAGCCCCGCCGCACACGCTCAAGGGCTCTAGGCACCGTTACCCACCACACAGACCGGAAGACGCTCATGTATCAGCCACACGAAATACCCGGCCTCACCCCACAACCCACGAAATCTGTAGGGCAGGAGGGCGAGGTCCTGTACGAAGAGCGCCTCTACCCGAGCTTCTGGATTTGGGTCATCACAGTAGGCCTAGCTTTCGTTCCTGCCGTCATCTTCGCGCCCATCGATATGCTGATCGGCGTCGTCGCGTCCATCTTGACGCTGGTTGTCCTGATTTTCGCGCTCCTCACCTCCACGCCCACGATCCGCGTAACACCTGCAGAAGTACGTGTGGGACGAGCAACTATCGAACGACAGTATCTAGGTCGGGCCCAAGGTTTCGTTGGTGAGAATGCCACAGCACAACGAGGTACTCGCTTGCATGGCTTGGCCTATCTCTGCATCCGCGGGTGGATCGACGGAGTGGTCCGCGTTGAAGTATCGGATGAGGAGGACAAGACACCCTACTGGCTCTTCTCTTCCCGTCGGCCGCAAGTACTTAGCCGAACTCTCAATGACACCCGTTTCCAGCCTGAACAGAACCGTTCGAGCTGATCAGAACCCTGTACGAGCTCGGCTGGGGAGCTAGTTCCCCTGCCGACCTTCCAACGAAGAACGGCTAGCTGCCAGATCTCCTCAGACAACGGGAGCAGCGTGAATGCCGACGATGAGCCTCCAGCAACTCCCTTCACGCGGGTACACGAGAAAACTCGACACGGCGGACACGTGATCGCGGATGCGATTGACGGAACTTCCCGCTGTGAATCCGGGTTAAGTTCATGTCTCCCCGCTCACGACCAAACCAGAGGATGATTGGTTACCCGAAGGGGTAACCGCATCCGCTTTTTACCCTTCTTCTGCAAGAGCGGCGGTCATTATGGTCTTGTTGAATAGCCAGCTCTCTGAGCGATGGCCGCACACCGCGATGCTTGGAATGATACGAGGACACTTGGTACGCCTACCTGCTAACAATGGGCACGAGGACGATGTCATAGTCGGAGCCGTCGTCGCTACCGATCGGACCTTCAAGCGCACAGTACTTGCCGGACACCCTTCATCAGGACCGCTCTTTCGCCGCAGCCGGCCCGTTGGAGCCACCCCGCTCCGGCCGCGGTTCCACCATTAGGGGACCGGCATGACCTCGACACTCTCCCGTTCGGCACCCGCCCCCGCGCCGGTGCCGCCTACGCCGACCCGGCCGGCCTCCGCCGCCGGTCCCTGGCACTGGTCCGTCACGGGCGCCTCCCTCCTCGCCGTGCTCGCCGCGGCGACGAGCCTCGACGGAGTCGTGGAACCGGGGACGTGGCTCCTGCCCGTGGTCCGCACGCTCGTCCCCGTGCTGCTGGCGATGGCGTTGACGCGGGCACTCCGCCTGAGCGGCGTGCTGGCGCCCCTCGCGGGTGTGCTCGCGCTCGTCGGCACCCTCACGGCCCAGTTCTTCCCGCGGCAGAGCATCCTCGGCGTCGTGCCGGGGCCGGGCACCTCGCTCCAGCTCCAGCGGCTCCTCGCCCAGGCCGAGGAGGTCGTCGTCTCCCAGGTGGCTCCGGTGCTGCCCGGCGCCGGGATCTTCCTCATCATGTGCGCAGCCCTGGGGCTCATCGCCATCATCGTGGATCTCTTCGCGGTGACGATGCGCATGCCGGCCGCGAGCGGCCTGGGGCTCCTCACCGTTATGGTCGCGCCGGCCATCGTGAAGCCGAACGGCGTCGGGATGTTCGCCTTTCTCGCCACCGTCGTGGCCTACCTGCTGCTCCTCGCGGTGGCGCAGTGGCGCGAGAACCGGCTCGCGTCGGGCGGCGCGCGGGCGTCCTCGGGTTTCGCGGGCCGGAGCATGATCATCGGCGCGGCGGCCCTCGCCGTGACGGTGATCCTGCCGCTGTTCGTCCCCGGCTTCAACTCCGGCGCCTTCCCCCAGGGAGCGCGCCTGAACGTCTGGGGCAACGCCACCGGGCTGAATCCCGCCGTGACGCTCGGCAACGACCTCCGCAATCCCACGGGCTTCGGGCGGATCGCCTACGCCACCAACTCAGACAACCCCCTGTACCTCCGCGCGGTCACCATCGAGGACTTCAGCGGCAGGCGGTGGGAGCCCGAACAGCGGAACGGGGACCGCGAGCAGGGCATCACCGATCTCGAGGCGGAACAGGGCGCGCCCGCTATCCCACCGGAGGCACAGACCGTCTTCACCCGCGTCACCACGCAGAGTTACGCGAGCCCCTGGCTCCTGGCACCCTATTCGCCGGTCGGCGTCTCGAACGTCCGGGGGACCTGGGCCTGGGACCCGGCCAACCTGACCATCCTCGCCACGGACGGAGGCTCGACGGCGCGCCAGCGGTATCTCGTGGAGAGCCGTTCGGCGGAGCTGACGCGCGACGGGCTCGGCGCCATCCGGCCCTCGGACCCCGACGCGGTCGCGGAGATCTTCACGCGGCTGCCGGACGACACCCCGGACATCGTGCGCACCACGGCCGAGGAGATCGCCGGCGACTTCGTGAATCCCTACGACAAGGCCATGGCCATCCAGAACTTCCTGCGGGGGCCCGACTTCACCTACTCGGTGGAAGCACCGGTGGACGGCGGGTACGACGGCAGCGGCCTGGACGTGATGGCCCGGTTCCTCGAGTCGAAGTCCGGGTACTGCGTGCATTACGCGGGGACCATGGCCGTCATGGCCCGCGCGGCGGGGATCCCCAGCCGCGTCGCCATCGGCTACACACCGGGCAGCCCCACGGGCAACACGGAGGAGGGCCCCGAGGGAACGGAGCTGCGCGAATTCGTCGTCGACTCCCGCAACGCCCACGCGTGGCCGGAACTGTACTTCGAGGGCGTGGGATGGGTCCAGTTCGAACCGACCCCGTCGCGCGGCGTCGTTCCCACCTACGCCCAGCAGGCGTTCGCGCCGGTCGGGCCCCGCGCCGACGACACCGACTCACTCAATCCCGGTGGCCTTCCCGACGTGACCGGGCAGTCAGGATCGACGGCGGAGGGGTCGGACGCCGCCGACGCCGCCGGAGCGAACGGAACCTCCGACGAGGCGCGGCCCGTCGACGGCCTGCTCGCCGTCACGGGCATCGCACTGCTCGCATTCCTGCCGTTCCTCGCCCGCACGGCCAGGACGCGGTCGCGCCGACGGGCCGTGGCCGGAACCGATGCCCTCGCGGGCACGGACGGCGCGGCGACCGCGGCCTGGGCCGAGACCACGGAGATCGCCGGCGACTACGGCTACCCGCTCCAACCCACGGACACGCCGCGCACCTTCGCCGGCCGACTCGCCCGCGACGCCTCCCTGGCAACAGAACCAGCGACGTCCCTCGCACGGCTGAGGACCGCCTATGAGCACGAAGAATACTCCGATTACAGTCCGGAAAGCAGGACAGGAGAAAGCACCGGAGCCCAGCCACCGGTTATATTCGTGCGCCCAATGGCGGCCCCCCACTGGGCGGACGTCGATGCAGTCACGCGGGCGCTCCGTCACCGCAGCTCTTGGTCAGCCCGTCTTAAAGCCCGCCTCTTTCCACAGTCGCTGCTCAACCGCTTCCGGGACAACCCCCGCCGCTGACGATATGGCTTGAACTTGGCGGTAGAGACGTGCGGTGAGCCTCGCTGCTGATTGCCGAGACAATGGCCCTCACGCGCGTATGATTTTTCTGCGGCATCGTTATTCCCTGAACGGGTACACAAGCCACAAATGAACGTCGGTAAGCGACGGGTTCGACTGTGGTGACGTTAAGCCGCGAGTCAATGAAACCTTCAGCACCCGCCCTCGTACCGGTGCGCCCATTTCGAGAGCGTGTGACGAGCCACCCGGCCTCCGCCGCGACGTGGGCGACCGGGCAGTGCTGGCAGCGTTCGACCAGGCGTCGTCTTCCGCCGGGTGTTAATGGGGCATTAGAGTGGGTCATGAGGGGTAGGTCCTTCGTGCGGATGTTTGTAGAGGTACTTCCATCCTGCGATCGGGGATCTACCCCTTTCTTACGCTTACATCACCCGCGTGTCACCAACGTCATGACCCACAACAGCTGGTCAAGAATCCTCTACCAACCAACATGAATTGACTCCACCGCTTACCGCCGGCGAGTCTACCCGCAGCTGCACCCGATGGGCAGTGGAACGCCCCTGATCAGCACCCACATCTACTGTGTTCGGGCTGATGTCGACAATCTTCCAGCCCACGACCGCGTAATTCTCGCTCAACGCCTGAATGGCACATTGCGCAGTCGCTTCCGGATCCTTGATTACCTCGAAATCAACGGATGCGAAGCCATTCTGCTCAACGTTGAACCCCACATCCTTACTACTTACCGGTTCCGTGTTCGTCATGGACAGAAACCCTGCAGCGATAACTGCGAGTGCCAGAAGGATGGCTAAGAGAACGAGCTTTGTCCGCCTGGATAGCCGCGCACGAGATCGCCCATATCGGGTGGTTGCAGTACCCCGCTGAGCGGCAGTCGATTCGCTCATGCCGGAGTCTCGCCGCTCCAAGCCCACAACGTATCGATTGCCGAAGGTGAGGACCTGCGTCTGATATTCATTTTCTCCGTTTTCCTCAGCTGATCTTTGAACATGCACATACTCGGGCCGCTTTCATTTGAAAACAGATCCACTCACTTCACAGCAAATATGTAGATCCACCTAACGGCCCGGTCAGGCGGCGGGGCCGCCGTCGCGTCCCGCCGCATGGTGGCCGGCGACTGCGGCACGGATGTCGCCCTCTTCGTGCCCGCCCTTCTTCCCGAACGGCAGCGCCTTCATGAGCGGGTGCACGATCGCCAGAACGATGAGGCCCCAGACGAGTCCGAGGACGGCCGAGCACAGGGTGTTGACGAGCCAGGCCAGGAAGCCGCCCGCTACGGGGACTCCGGCGAAGGGGTGCTCGAGGACGTGGACCAGGTCATAGGGCGCGTGCCAGCCCAGATCGTAGGCCCCCTGCAGCATGATGTGGCCACCGACCCACAGCATGGCGATGGTCCCGACGAGTGTTATCACTGTC
>NZ_JBTNDF010000008.1:0-44488 GCF_054511115.1 Arthrobacter arabinosi | reverse complement strand
AGGAGGCCCGCCCCGCACTGACCGCTTAACCCCGCGAGGGATCACGCAGCGCTACACCACTCCCAGGGGCTTGACCCGATCTCCGTCATCGCATCTGTCCTTCTGGTGTTGATCCAGAACCGATGTACGACGAACCTGAATCCAATGAAGTAGCGAAGCGACTCCGCGGCCACGTCTCCACCCTAGATATCCGTCAGCATGCTGTCCTTCGGCGGAGCGGTGCGCTACCGCACAGTCCCTTTCATTCTGAGGAGCACCGCCATATCGATATTCCGCGTGGAACCGTGCAGTGTCGGGAGGTCGTGGGAGCGCTGGGTGGGGTGGGTCTATCCATAGAAGCCGTCGAGCTTGGTGCTGCTGGTGTTGTGGATGATTTTCAGGAGAAGCCGATTGAGTTCGGTGCTTTCCATACCTGTGAGTCCTGCGTCGCTGAGGTCGTTGGTGGTCAGAGCAATGTCCCACACGGTGGTGAGTGCTCCCCTGCCACTGTCGGTAATCTTTACCGGGTTCCGGCGTCCGCGGGTCCGGTCACCTGTGCGGCGGATCAGCCCGCGCTCTTCGAGTCCGTCGAGCAGCGGAGCAATGCTCTGCGGACGGACCAGCACGGACCGTGCCAGATCAGCCTGGGTCATTTCCGGGGCAATCGCCAGGTACGCAAGGACACCAAAGTGAATGGGGTTGAGCCCCTGGGCTGCGAGCCGTTCGGACAGGCGCTGTCCCATAAAGCGCGCCACACGCACGATGCTCCACGTCAGAATCTGATCCAGCTCCTGGGCTGTCAACCCTCGATCATCGTCCACAACACCCACTCCTCTTACCGCGTCCCCGATGCTAGCCTCCCTTACAGAATCCTGTTTCTTTCGTGGTGGATTCTGTTCTCCTACTCGGGAAGGTTCTCATGACTGATACGACTACCAAGGACAGCAAGCACATCGCCGAACTGGTGAGCGACGCGAAAGTGGCGATGCTGACCACGATGACAGCCGAAGGGCAGCACGTCAGCCGGCCGATGGGCCTGCAGGAAGCAGAGTTCGACGGAGACCTGTGGTTCTTCGCCTACGAACAATCCGCGAAGGTCGCGCAGATCAAGGTGAATCCGGCGGTCAACGTGTCGTTCTCCAACGACAAGAACAGTTCATGGACCTCGATCACGGGCCGCGCAGAGATTGTTCATGACCGGCACAAAGCCGAAGAGCTCTACACCCCGACCCTGAAGGCGTGGTTCCCGGACGGAGTGGACACCGAGGGCATCACCTTGATCAAGATCCACGCCGACTCCGCGGAGTACTGGGAAGGACCCAGCAGCACCGTTGGTTTTGCCCTCGGGACTCTGCGTGCCGCGGTGACGAAGAATCCCGACAACGATCCAATCACCAACAAAACCGTGCAGCTATGACAGCAGGACCGGTACCCGCGGCCGACGAGAGCACCAGCAGGTCGCTGTTGTCACGGGTGCTGGTCCTCGCAGCCAACGGGCCCTCGGGTCGGAAAATAGTTCAGCAAGCACTGGAACGCGGCCATCGAGTCGTCGCCCTGACGCGGAACCCGGATATGCACCCATTCCGGCACAAACACCTGGTCATGATCGGAGGAAATGCCAGCGTCCCTGCTGTCCTGGACGACGCAAGTGCCCGGTGCGACCAAGTGATCTCCATAATCAGTGCTCCTGCCGAATTCAAAACGACCTTATGGAGAACGCATCAACGCCGGCCTCCCGACAGCCCCGACGACGAGGACGGATCAGTGAGCGTTCAACGCCACCTTCGGCCTGCCAGAGAAAACCACCGGCGTGCGGCAAGCGGTGGCGTCCACCTGCGGATCAATAACGGCCCGCGAACAACCGATTGTGCGCCGGGCCGGTTCGACGTTTCCTCGGCCGGCAGGGTCGGGGGAGAGGTTCAGCAAATTCAGCCAGCGGCGGGGTAGACCACCCCGGTGAGCCGCTCGGACTCCTCCCACAGCCGCCGCGCCGCCGCGTCATCGGATGCCGCCGCAGAACGCTCGACCCTTTTCGGGGCGCCGCGCAGCTCGAACAGGCCCGGTCCCCAGTAGTCACCGGTGCGCACGTCCGGCATTGTGGCCGCGTAAATCGAGGGAAGGGCGCCGGCCTCGTCGCTCTGCGCCAGAACGGCGTTGCCGATCTTCATCACACCGGCCAGCAGTGATGAGCCATGTCCGTTCTGCAAGTGGGTGGCGGCGTAACCAGGATGCGCTGCGGCGACACGCAGCGCCGGGTAGCGGCGCCCCAGCTCGCGGGCGAACAGCAGGTTCGCCAGTTTGCTCTGGCCGTATGCGCCCCACCGCGAGTACGAGCGCTCGGACTGCAGGTCCTCAAAGCGCATCGCACCGATCCGGTGCGCTCCGCTGGAGACGACCACGACCCGAGGATCGGGTGCCGCGAGCAGCAGCGGCAACAGATGGCCGGTCAGGGCGAAGTGCCCGAGATGATTGGTGCCCAATTGCATCTCGAAGCCGTCCGCCGTGACACGCCGCGGTGTCGCCATGACGCCAGCATTATCGACCAATAGGTCCAGGACCGCGGCGCGTTCCTGCACCTGCCCGGCGGCCGCCTCCACTGAACTCAGCGCGGCCAGGTCCAGGGCGACGAGCTCCACGGTGGCGCCCGGAACCTCGGTCTTGACTCGCTGCAGCGCAGCCTGACCACGGGCGGCGTCGCGACACGCCATAAGGACTCGGGCACCCTTGCGGGCCAGGGCCAGGGTCGTCTGCAACCCGAGGCCGGAGTTCGCCCCGGTCACGAGCGCCGTGCGACCGGTCTGATCGGGAGCATCGGCCAGGGTCCAGGACGTCATGGGGCAACCTCGCCCTCAGGAGCCATGGCGCCTGCTGTGACCCGGTGCGCACCCTTGCGCAATTCGACGTGTTCCTCGGCCAAGCGCATCCGGACTCCTGTCGTCACCGCCGACGTGCGTCTGCGGAAAACCTTCGCGCCCGTGGGCCGGACACGTAGAAGGGGATATTACACTCCGTGCTCGGCCACGAACTCAATCAGCCCAGCAAGCCGCCGATCCCATTGATACTGGCCCCCGTGATTCTACCGAGTATCTGTCATGTTCCGCAGCGTTCCTGTCTTTGCGCTTCTCCGGTCACCGGCCGGGTTCTAAACACCGGTCGAGTGAGAGTAGAAGCGTCGAGGAGGAAAGCCCGGCTGCTACACGGTCGGGTCGGCAAGGTCTGCGGTGACCCGCACAACGGCTTTCAGTCCTTGGGCAAGGGCGCGAAGGTCCTCAATTTCGAGGAGTTCCAGCGGAGCAACATTTAACTGTGACTGCGCCATCAGGAGGTGCTGAACGGTTTTTCTGCCGAGCGTGGTGGCAAGCAATCGCCGGACACGCTGATCTTCGTGGTCAAGGACCCGCTCGAGCATCCCATGGGCTTCGAGACGATCAACGATCCCGGACACCGTCGCCAACGAAACGCCGAGCATTTTCGACAGACTCTGCCCGGTTGTCGCTCCCACCTCGGCCACAAGAATCGCCAACACGCGCAGCTGCTGGATCGTCAGGTCGAGCGTGAGCAGGGGCTCGAGGAAAGCACGCAGAGAGGACGTCTCAAAGGTGGTTCGTACCTCGACGATTTCCTGAAGAAGACGTTCGCGCTCCCCTGCCTGATCAGTCATCATCACTCCACGCTACGGCCTCATCCACCCAAATTGATGGTTAGCTACATGCTAAGCTTCGTGTCGCGCTAACAATTATTTGTGAAAGGGACACCATGTTCCGTCTGGCCGACATCAGCCTTGCCAACCGTGCACTCGTTGCTCTGATCACGATTGTGATAGCCGCCTTCGGGGTGTTCTCGATGACTCAGTTGAAGCAGGAACTGATTCCCTCCATCGAGGTCCCGCAGTCGCAAATCATCACTCCGGTGCCGGGAGCAAGCCCGGAAGTCATCGATCAGCGCGTAGGGGTTCCCCTGTCCACCGCCCTTTCCGGTGTCGAGGGCGTTGATTCGGTGATCTCGACGAGTTCCAGCGGGCTGTCGAGCATCTCGGTGTCCTTCACCTTCGGCACGGCGGCAGCTGACTCCAAGCGGTTGGTCGAGGACGCGATCGCTACCCTCGACGGCACACTTCCGGAGGGGGCGGATCCCCAGGTGGTGAGTCTGTCGACTGCGTCGTTGCCGATCATGTTCATCACTGCCGGTAGTGACGGGGTCGGTCTGCCAGAACTGACGACGACCATCGAAGAGGCGGTCGTGCCCGAGATCGAAAGAATCGAGGGCGTCGGCTCGGCGACGGTCTCCGGAGCTGAAACACAGCGGGTCGTAATCACTCCTGATGCTGCCGACCTTGCTACCGACGGCATTACGCCGACCGCAATCACGGACGCTCTCGAGGCAAACGGGGTCACGCTGCCCCTTGGCAGCATCAGTGATGACGGCACCCTGCGCCCGGTTCAGGGTGGCGAGAACATCATGGCGCTGGAGACGCTCGGACAGATTCCGCTTGCGTCGACAACCCGGCCGGGGACCGTCGTGTCACTATCCGACATCGCCGAGGTGTCGTTGGTCGCTGAGGAGCAAACGTCCATCACCCGCGCAAACGGCGCCGAAGCACTGTCGATTCTGATCACGGGGAGCCAGGACGCTGACATCGTCGGTGTGTCCCACGCCATCACTGAAGCCCTGGATGGGCTTCGTGGAGAACTCGGTAACATCGACCTCACCGTCATTTTTGATCAGGCACCCTTTATTGAGGAGTCCATCGAGCACCTCGCCGTGGAGGGACTCCTCGGGTTGGTGTTCGCGATCATCGTCATCCTGGTCTTCCTGCTCTCGGTACGTTCCACTCTTGTGACCGCGATCTCGATTCCACTGTCGGTGCTGGTGACGTTCATTGGTCTGAATCTCGGCGGGTACTCGCTGAATATGCTGACCCTGGGTGCTTTGACCATCGCAATCGGCCGGGTGGTCGACGACTCCATCGTGGTGATCGAGAACATCAAACGTCACCTGTCCTACGGTGAGGAGAAGCAAAAAGCGATCCTCGTTGGTGTCCGCGAGGTCGCAGGAGCCATCACGTCATCGACACTTACCACCGTCGCCGTGTTCCTGCCGATCGCCTTGGTCGGTGGGCTCGTGGGTGAGTTGTTCGCTCCCTTCGCGCTGACAGTCACCATCGCCATGTTGTCGTCTCTGCTCGTCGCCCTGACCATCGTGCCGGTCCTGTCGTACTGGTTCCTCAAGCAGCCACAGGTTCTGGGGAGCACGGATGCCACCCGCGAGGCCGCCGAGGACAAGGAACGCCGCGGCTGGCTTCAGCGCGTCTATGTTCCGGTACTGGGTTCCACGCAGCGCCATCCCGTCATCACGCTGACAGCCTCGGTATTGCTGCTCGTACTCACCGTCGGACTGGTGCCACTGCTGAAGGTCGACTTCCTCGGAAGCACCGGGCAGAACAGCCTGTCCCTCGCACAAACCTTCCCTGACGGCACCGACCTCGAATCCGTTGTGGTAGGCGCGGAAAAGGTCGAAGACGTTCTGGCTGACATCGACGGGGTGCAGGACGTCCTGGTCACCGCCGGAAACTCCGGAGGCCTACTGGCACTCACCGGCGCCGGTGGGGTCACGGCGAGCTTCATCGTCAACACTTCTCCCGATACTGATCAGGCCGTCGTGCAAGAAGATGTGCGCGCCGCCGTCGCCGGCATTGAGGATGCCGGCGAGATCGCTCTCACCACCGCATCCGCCCCCGGCGGCCTGGGCGGCACCGTCGATGTTCAGGTCACCGCCCAGGATGAGGCAACGCTGGCAGAAGCCGCCGATGCGGTCTATTCGGCCCTGCAGAACACACCGGAAGCCACCGACGTAGCCACGAACGCCACTCCCGCGCAGCCGATCCTGCAAGTGACCGTCGACCGGGTAGCTGCGCTGACCCGGGGTCTGACTGAAGTGCAGGTCCTTGGGATCGTCGGTAACGCCCTGTCACCGCAAGCCGTCGGGTCGGTCACTCTCGATGAGAAGGACATCAGCATCTACATCGATTCAGCGACCCCGCCAGCTGACCTGGACGAGCTGCGCCAGCTGCCCTTGCCCACAGCAGAAGGCCCCACCCCCCTGACCGACATCGCCACCGTCGAGGAGGTGATTGTTCCCGCCCAAATCATCCGGGACAGCGGCGAGCAGGTAACAACCATCTCCATCGCCCCTGCAGAAGGTGAGCTCGGCGCCGTCTCCACCGCTGTGGAGGACTCACTGGCTCAACTGCAGCTTCCAGAAGGTGCGCGCGCCGAAATAGGTGGACTCGCTGAAACCCAGACCGAGTCGTTCCAGCAACTCGGCATCGCGATGCTAGTGGCCGTGGCAATCATCTTCCTGCTGCTGGTCGGCACCCTCCGATCCCTGCGGCAGCCACTGATCCTGTTGGTCTCCATTCCCTTCGCGGCAACCGGGGCGATCGTTCTGCTCCTCGTAACAGGACGCCCACTGGGTATCTCTGCACTGATCGGCATGTTGATGCTCATCGGCATCGTCGTCACCAACGCAATCGTGCTGATCGACCTCATCAACCAGTACCGCAAGCAGGGCATGGACGTACAGTCCGCCGTGTCCGACGGAGCCCGACAACGCCTGAGGCCCATCGTCATGACCGCGCTAGCAACCATCTTCGCGCTCACTCCAATGGCACTCGGTGTGACCGGTTCAAGCGGCTTTATCTCCCAGGACCTCGCGATCGTCGTCATTGGTGGCCTGTTCTCCTCAACGCTGCTGACGCTGATCCTCGTACCCTCGCTGTATCTCCTGATCGAAGGACGCCCCCCGAAGCGTAAAGGAGCGCACACCGAGGACCGGTACCCGCATACGCCATCGGTCACACCGGCCACATCCTGAGACCGGGCGATTCCCTAATATCGGCCATCCTGATGTCAGCCACCGCCACTGAAGATCGTTGTCCCGGAACGGTGTAGCAACGCTGCCGAAACGGTCACCGCGCACAGTGGATCCGTGACACTCTCCACCGGCTCTACAGCTGTCAGATGCAGTTAAAGCTGGTGGTTGCACAACAAGCCGCTTGATGATCCTCCGCGACAATCAGAAGGACAGGCCCAACCCGCACCCACATCTCACCCCTCCCCTCGCTTCGCCGCCCTCCAACCCATCCCTGTGTCGGCATGGTGTACGTCGCCGAAGTGAGTTCGGGCGCCGGGTAGGGTCGATCCATGGCTTTGGACCTGCCTCGCCGCTCCCACGTCTTCGTGGATGAGTCCAAGGCAGGCAGAGCTACTACATCGCGGCCGCGGTCATCTCGCCGGCGGACGTCACCGCCACACGCTCAGCTACCAGGGGCCTGCGGCACAAGGGCAGCTCCTCCGTGCACTTCAACAGCGAGAGGGACTCAACCAGGCGTGCGTTTCTCAGAGGCGCGGCCCGGATAGGCGTAAAGACCGTCGTCTATATCGTTGATGGTCAACCCGACAAGGTCGCCCGGCCGGCCTGCCTGGAAACCCTAATCCAGGACCTGTGACGCCGAGGCAGAACGCCTCGTACTCGAGCAGGACGACTCCCTCGCAGCAGCCGACCGGCGGATCATCCACGCTGAGCTGAAAACCCGCGGCAACACCACACTGGAATACAGACACATGCGCCGCACCGAAGAACCCCTGCTCTGGGTCGCAGACGCCGTCGCGTGGTGCTTCCAGAAAGGAGGGTCATGGAGAACCGAGGCAGAACCGCTCATCGGTCAGGTGCGCAGGCTTTAAATGCGCAAGCCTGGCTCGTCATACCATCCGGAAAACTGCCAGGCTAACTTCGCGGGGCTACTGCCCGTTGCAACGCCAGTTATACCGGGCGTTCCGCATCAGGAACAAGCAGTCCTCCAACAGCAGAACACAACCACCATGGCTCAACCACAGATGGACAACTTGGAGCCTCACCCTTCAGGCTCCGCCCGCCCACAAGTAGATGACCCACCCCGGGCAGTACATCTGCACCTGATGCTCGTTATCAGTGGGAGAAAGCATCTGCGGCAACCCACCCTGCCAGGCGGGTGCAATCTGCCCCCGATAAATAGCAGTCTCAACCACAAGATAAAGTCAGGCTCTTTAGTGAACGCCGAACGGCACGGATTCGTTGTCCCTGTGACACGAACATCGAAGGACAGGATCGCGAGGTTCCCTGCAGGTACCGGCCTCTAGCTACCCTGGAACGGAAACGTTGGATCAGGAAAACCAGGCGAAGGAGCTGAGACAGTGACCAAGAACCCCTTCGCACGCACTTTCTCGCTCCGCTCAGCGCACCCCTCCTTCGTGCCGTTCCTTCTGATGTTCACCGGGCTGACGGCCATCATCGTCGGGATCCTCGCGATGCATGTGTGGATGGGGGGACACGGTTCGACGTCCCACCACGTCGCCACACCCACCACCGCCACCACCGCCACCACCGCCAGTGCGGTCACAGCAGCCACCACAGCAGCGGATAGCGCTGCCGCACATGCAGCGGATAGCCCCGCGCATACCCATCATGGTCGTCTTGACCGGATGGCGGTAGGGACGGTGACCTTGGTCGCCGCTGTCCATGCTGCCGTAGTGGACGTGTCCCTGGCCGCTGTGCCGAGTGCGACCGCGGCTGCGTCCGCGGACGGCGGGATGCTCACCGGGTGCGGTGGTGACTGCGCCGACGAAGTGATGCTCGGGATATGTGTGCTGGCGATGATCGTCGCCGGCATCACAGGGCTGCTCATTTCAGCCGGCCGAGCCCTCCTCTCGACCGTCGTCCGTCGCGGCCCCCCGGCCCTGGCCCGAGTGTCCCGACCCGCACCTGCTCCTTCACTGACTCACCTCTGCATCAGCCGGACATAGGATCCGCGGCCCACACCCACCCTTGCTGTAACGGGTGACGGGGCCTGGCTCCTAGCCATGCCGCGCCCTCACATGGGCTCGGCCACATCCCCTACGTCGACGCCGTCACCGTTCTGGTCGATGGCACCTGGGGTTGATCGTTTGTCCCCTCTGAGTATTGAAGGATTTTGACCACTATGAAGCGTTCCCTTTCCGTAGCATCCCTGTCCGTTGCCGCCCTGATCACCCTGTCCGCCTGCGGTTCGTCCTCCGGCGGAGAGATGGAGGGCATGGACATGGGCCAAGAAAGCTCCGCCGCGGCCACCCCCACAGCAACAACCGAACCCAGCACCGAGGCCAGCACCGAGGCCAGCACTGAGGTCAGTGCTGGTGTGTCGCCGGGTGCCTCTGATGAGGCGATGGCCGGCCACAATGACACGGATGTCATGTTCGCGCGGATGATGATCCCGCACCACCAGCAGGCCGTGGAAATGAGCGAGATGATCCTCGCGAAGGACGGCGTCGACCAGCAGGTCACCGACCTCGCGACCACGATCAAGGACGCCCAGGGCCCCGAGATCGGGACCATGACCGGTTGGCTCGAGGTGTGGGGTGAGCCCATGGAACCCGAAGGCGGCATGGAAGGCAACGACATGGGAGACATGGGCGGCTCGGGCGACATGGAAGGCATGGACGGGATGGACGGGATGATGAGCGAGGACCAGATGGCCGCACTCGAGAACGCCGAAGGCGTGGAAGCATCGCGCATGTTCTTGGAGTCCATGACCGCCCACCACGAGGGCGCCATCGATATGGCGCAGGACGAGATCGACAACGGGCAGAACCCGGACGCGGTCGAACTCGCTGAAACGATCGTCGAGACCCAGCAGGCTGAGATCGATCAGATGCAGCAACTGCTCGCCACACTGTAACCCGCAGGGGCAACTACACCCTCACCAGGGCGCCGCTGTCAGGACTACCGGTGGGCCGGTCACACCCGGCCCGCCGGTGCCGATCCCTTCCACCAGGCATCCTCGCCACGCAATCACCTTGCACACATTCCGCATCCCTTGGAAGTGATCCCCGCCTACTCCTAAAGACCTGCCGAATCCGAAAACGATCGTTCGCGAGACACTCCCCGCTGCGATCAAAAAGTGCGAGAACACGGGGCCTCACTTGTAATGCTTCCCGGGAACTAGTGTGATCGAGAGCCGGAAGGCTTTTTGACCTCACCCCCCGGGGAAGGTAGGCGCGAAGATATGGACATGGACATGGACCTGGACACTTTGCAGGTCGAGCCCGTAGGGCTCGAGCAGGTCGAGGGCGCACTCGGGCGGTTCTTCGAGGAGTCGAAGATCCGCGCCGCCAGGATCGGCCCCGGCTATTACGGCCTCTGGGAGACCCTCGAGCGCTGCACCGCCGGAGGAAAGCGCTTCAGGCCCCGTCTCGTCATGTCCGCCTACCGGATGCTCGGTGGCCGCGACCTCGGCAATGCGGCGGGGGTCGGCGCCGCGTTCGAACTGCTGCACACCGCGCTGATCGTGCACGACGATGTCATCGATCGGGATTTCGTCCGCCGGGGCATACCCAACGTCTCCGGGCGCTACCGCAGCATCGCCGAATCCGCGGGCATGTCCCCGGACCAAGCCAGGCACATAGGCTTCTCCGCCGGTGTCATCGCCGGCGACCTCGCCCTGTCCAATGCCTACCGACTGCTCGAACGCGTCGAGGCTCCGACTGCTGTGCGGAGGAGGCTCGGCGAGATCCTGGACGAGGCGGTTTTCGCCTCGACGGCAGGAGAGTTCCTCGATATCGAAACCTCCCTTAATGCATCGATGCCGCCGCTCGAGGACATCGTGCAGATGGCCCGACTCAAGACCTCCGTGTACTCCTTCGAGGGGCCGCTCCAGGCCGGCGCCGTGCTCGCGGGTGCCGAGGAGGAAGTGGTCATGCTGCTGGGTGAGTTCGGACGGTATGCCGGGATTGCCTACCAGATCACCGACGACCTCCTGGGTGTCTTCGGCAACGAGACACGCACGGGCAAGACAAACTGGGGCGACCTGCGGGAGGGCAAACGCACGACCCTGCTGTCCTACGTCTCCTCACGTCCGGAGTGGGAAAGCATCTCATCGCTTGTCGGCAGTCCCGGCATGTCCGCGGCCGAGGCCGACTACGTCCGGCGCATCCTCCTCGACAGCGGAGCCAAGGACTACTCCGCCGACCTCGCCAAGGAGTACGCCGCGCGCGCCCGCACCCACCTCGAGTCCGACACCATGCCCAAGGCTCTTCGCACCGCCCTTGAACCGGTCCTGTCGACCATCGTCGACAGGGCCCGCTGAGCGGGCAGCAAGAACTCTCAAAAACGATGTCCGACTTACGCTGAACTTCAAGAATCCAAACCCGACGATTCGAACCCAGGAGGTGCCGTCAACCTCATCGCACAGCTCGCGAGGGCAGCAACTAGCTACTGCTCATCACGCACAAAAAGGTAGGCCCACAAAAACGGCTATCTCTGGAACTCACGCGTCACCCAGTGTCATTCGCCGCTGCTGAGCTGAATTTGCTAGGACTGGCTTCGGGATCGGGCGGACTGCTCTGTGTCCTACACGACCATTCGTAACACGCCTGCGAGCTCCCGCGCTCGAGACGGTGCGTCGTGTCTCATGGCCCGTGTTCGCTAGCTACATATCATGACCGCCGTTCACGGCACGCTGTCATTCCACTCATGATGACCAGTGCTTCCAGTGTGTCTCAAAAATCTAAAGGCTTACTACACACCGAGACGGCCCCCTAAAGAGAGGGCTTGCGTCCCGGGATAGCGGGGGTGCTCTTATCTCGGAAACTTGTCTCGCCAAGTCTTCTCTCAGAAGCGTGGTCAATGGGACTTTGTGAGTCAGGATGACGGTATGGGAATGCCTTGACCGGCAGGTTTGCCTGCCGGTACATACGCCCCCCCACTGCAGGACGTCGTTTTCCTGCTCCAGCAATCGGGCCCGCTTGCGGGGTTCACGATTCCGACGTCCACTGCGAGCTGGACCGCAGACAACCGATCAGCTATCGCATAACTACTGGACTGCTGCCGGGGCCTAACCACCGCTGCTTCTGCTCGAAGGCGCGCGGTGGCGGGCCGTGCAATCGCCCGGTTGTACGGTCGAACTTTGAATGAATAGCCCGTGAAGTCAGCGCAGGGCGGATCCGCCACGTGGTTTGGTCGTCCGATCATGGATCACGACAGGGCCCCCTACCTAGGAGTTGTCGTGACCGCACCCGCTATCCTCACCAACACCAACGCCACCTACCACTGGACGCCCTCGGAGTTGAACGAGCTGGACCTTACAGACACTGAAGTGGCCGAGTTCGTGGCAGCCGCCCCGAAAATGGCGCGCGCCCTCAAAGCCATCCTCAACCTCGATTTGGGGCAAGAAGCCGAACGCCTGGTGCGAATCGAAGTCCACACGCGAGCAAGCCGCCGCACCGGATAGTGCGTGTTTAGCTGAGAGGATCGTGCGCGTGGTTGGTGAACATCATCAGCAGTGGTCAGCGGTCCGGGCTCTGCAGAGTGCGGAACTTAGGCCCGACCGGATATGGCTCACCTATATGAGTATGGGAGGACTCTGCGACCAGTTTGATCTCGACGGGTATCTTCACGGGCTCCTCGAACTGCCGATTCGCGACAGAGACCTCGTCGCTCAGGCCCTCAACGAGACCATCGAGGATTTCGGAGTCAGTACCGACAAAGCTCCCTACAGCACGGATTCCGTCGCAGATGAGCCGGTGATGACTGGCGACCTTATGTCGCTGTTATCCGTGATCATCGCTGCCGGCTTGATGCTTTCTTGCTGTGATCTCCTGAATTCTTTGTGGTGATCAGGCGGCAGGGCCGTCCTCAGCGGTGGACTGGCGCTCCTTGATCCAGCTCAAGGCCTCGGTTTCTGAAGTGAAATAGCGGGTAGGGGTTAGCGAGTTAACAGCAAAACCAGCCATGACTTCATCGACCGGTCCGTCGCCAATCAATGCGACTCGGGAGAAACCGCGGTAGGAGTTCATCCCCACACGCGTCCTGAACGTCAGCCCGTCGATGCCTCCCATGACCACGATCAGGGGCAGCAGTTCCGGGCCGCTGATCTCCGCCAGGGCGTGGGCTGCGTCGACAGCGACGGGATGCGTGATCTGCACGCCCGCACGCCACCTCAAATACAACACGTCCTCAGTTCTGTTCACCTCGAACTGATCCACTTCTTCCCTTCCTGCAATCGTGACACCGACCATGGAGCCACATGGAGGATCCTTGACATTCCTCGCCCAATTAGTGACGACCAAGAATAGTCGCCGCCTGGTACGACTCCCATTAACCGGTGCGATGACGGAACCGACGTATGCCCCATTGATTGTCCCCTGATTGAGCCTTGGCAAGGTCCATTCCTTAACGGGTAGCTGCCAAATAACTGCACTGATAGGCATCTGCACAGGGATCTGCAGTAGATCCAGACCGGCCTGGTGACACCGGCACGCTGGCGGCCGAGGAACTCCCCTTGGCTGGGCTCCGTAGGTATTCGAGTACGTCCATCAAGTGGTGGATTGAGTACCGCAACCGGGAAGTCAGGTAGATGCTACTGGTGCTGTTGTTGTCGGTACGCCCATAGTCTCTGGTGAGGGATCCCGGCCGGGACCAACTCGAACGTGTCGGCCTAGGAATCGGATTCCTGACAAGGGTGGCACCGACGGTCAGCGGAGACTGCGTGACCGATTCGTTGCTGCCTTCTTTCGTGTAGTACGAGAGCCCCTTGATCGGGGTCGGCGACGTGTAGGAACCCTTCTGAGACCAGGGTTTCGTCCCCAGCCGTCGTCGACCCCACTCATGAGTTGCATAGAGTACGAAAAGGCAGTCAACCTCCCGCCCTGCTGGCCCCCTGTAAAGGTCAAGCCCCGGGGCTCGGCGAGTGCCTCTGATGCTGACCAGATACTGGATCACGAATTTGTCAGCGTCCTCCCCCTGGGATGCGTTCAGTATCTTCGGCGGTTCGCTCTGCGCGGGTAAGAGGGTCCCGTTAGCAGCCCGTTGCTGCTGTTCTCTTTGGTCTAAAATCTAGCGCGCGGGCTGGTCACTGTTCTACGAAGACAGGGGCAAGTTCCTCCCTCAGCCACTCCCGGGCTTGTACGACAGTGGTGAAGTAACGCACCGGGTAGGCAGGTTCGTGCACCCGGATAAAAAAATCGGCGAGTGTGTAATCCACAATGGAGGCCCCGACCAGGGCCATAGCTGTGACAGGTAGATCAGCGGCGAGGATCTGCAGAGCATTCCGTGACAGGGACACCATTGCGTTGAGTTCGACCAGCATTGGCACACCGGCCCCGCCGCTCAGATCCTCCACCCGAGCGACCAGTGATACTGCATCGTGGTCGGACACCGTCACACCCGGCGCCCAGGCAACTCGAAGTGTGTCTGCTTCTATCCGGACGACATAGGTTGGTGCGGGAAAATCAGGTCCCATGGGCAGGACCGGTCCAGCGGACATCTGGTCGCGCATGGGCCCTCCTTCGCGCACCTTATCGACGCTTGTCCTGTTGGGTGACCGGCACCGGAGGAAGAGGCGTCCCCGGTGCCGGTCCTGGGAGTGGGTTTCGCCTCTCCCCCGCCCGGGGTGTTGTGGGGACAACCCGGACGGTACAGCATAGAACAAGACAGACCAGTCTGTGCTGCAACGAAGCCGGGTGAGTAGTTTGGACGGACAGGACGACCAAGAGGAACTATGGCTACTGCACCACTGGAAACACCCGCAGGCGCACAGGAGCGCATCCTCGCGGCCTCCTCTGATTTTTTCTGGCGCGCGGTGTCCGCGCGGTGGGAGCGAATGAAATCATCGCCGCCTCCGCCGTGGCCAAAGCAACGTTCTATCGACACTTCCCGTCCAAGGACAATCTGATCGAAGCATTCTTTAAGCGCCGACAGGACCTTTTCACCATCGGTTATCTCGCTGCGGAGTCCCTCCGCCGCGGCACGACGCCGAGAGAGCAGCTCCTGGCGATCTTCGACATCTTCGATGAATGGTTCCAGGCCCCGGACTTCACCGGTTGCCCGTACATGCGGGCACTGCTTGAAGCAAGCCCATCAGATCGGGCCAGCGCCGCGAGCCTGACCTATATCAAGGACATCCACTCGAGCGTGGAAGCCTCAGCCGCACAGATGGGCCTTACGCACCCCGAAGACTTCGCCTACTGCTGGCTGACCCTCATGCAGGGCGCCGTCGTGTCAGCCGTAGCCGGCGACACGAGCAACGGATCACGGATCAGGAAACTGGGCGAAACCCTCATCACCCTCCACACCCCCGCCGATACCCCCACCCCGGACACACCCTCAGCACCAACAGGATCCACCATCCCCATGTCTTAGGAACCTAAGGCGGTCTCAACCGGTCAATGCACCACTCCTTGGCAGGAGAAGGGAGTTGGCTTTTTCGACGTGCCTGATCCGGCCTCCATTGGGATCTGTTTCGGGCCTGCTGGCGTCGGCAAAACCCTCTCCGTCCGCCGCTACGCCCACTGGGACACCGTCAAACCTCTCGTCCACGTCTGGGGGCCCCGCGACGAAAGCGACGAAAAGGAGTAGGCGCGGCCGTCGTCGGTGGTGCCGCGGACCCGCCCGTGCATGCCCCGGACCCGCGCCGCCTCCCGCCCGGCGAGCTCCGCGGAGCCGAAGGTGCTCACGGTGAGCCACCGCGCGGTCCCGGCCAGGCGTGCCCAGGGGTCGCTGCGGTAGGAGGAGTGCCGTGCCACCCCGGCCATCGCCAGCGGGTGCGCGCCCTGCCGAGGAGAGCCGCAACCCCGCCGACGAGGGTAGAAAGATCACCGTGGACCCGCCAAACGACGCCGTCGGGCTCGAACCAGCCCGGTCCCTCCCCCACCAGGGCGATCTCGCGCATCCACTCCGGCACCCCGGTCGGGTCACCCGAAACCCGGGCGCGGAAGGCACGGCGGACGCGGTGGGCCAGCTCGGCGGGGTGCGGTATCAGGCTCACATGCGAGTCCGCAGACTGAAAACCCGTCGTATCCCCGCCGGTTGCACCCAGGAATTCGAAGGCAAGGACAGGCCCAAAGCCGGGCATGCTCAACAGCACCTCGGTATGCCGGACACCACCAGCAAGGCCAGCACGGCCCAGAACGGAGGTTTCAGGGAAGAGACGAGCGTCGACGCGAGCACGGTGAGGGCAGCGAGCCCGAGAAGGAGCACCGCGGTGGGGAGGGAACCGCCGGAGACAGCGTGGACTGACAGGGACACGAAGAAGGGCGCCCCGCCGGCCCCGCACGCATGCGAGACCCGTCGCGGGCGGGAAAGGGCGCCCGGCGTGCCTCCGGGACTCTCCTTGTCCCTAGTGAACAGCGTCGACGACCTGCCCGTACGGCACTTTCTCCGACACTTCGGCCTGGCGATGATGGTGCGACCGGCTGTTCACCAGGACGCCATGAAGTCCTTCGGCGACTGACTCTTTCATGGCCATGAGAACAGTTTCACGGAACTGCTCGTCGATGCTGTCAAGGTACTCGACGTACGCGCGCGGAAAGTTCGCTGGAACGTGTGTCATAGCGTTACGTTACCGGTTTCGGCGCGCTTTCGCCCCCCCCCTTTTTCAATCGCCGAATTCCGATAGCTGGCACTTTCCACCGGCTCTCACCTCGGCAGCCAACGCCTACCGTCGCGACAAGAGGCGAAGCTTCGCCTGACTCGTGAAGCCGTGATGTCTGCCTATGACTGTGTGAACGTGATCGTTGTGTGCAGGCGGGGCGCTACCGTTCAGCGAGCTCGGCACACAGCTTCCCAACCCGACTCCTCACATAATCATCAAAGGCAAATCTTCCCATTCCTGAGAATACTTTGAGTGAGACACATTGTTGGGACGCGACGCCATCACCGACTCCCCGCCGATCCTGGAGTTCACCAACCCGGAGGCGAGCTCTGCCGTTCGTCCGGTCAAAGGATGGCGACCTCAACCGGTCAACGCACCACCTGTGATTCTGAGAATATCGCGGGCTGATTCGAGGTGTTGATGTGGGCTTGGTAGAGGTCGTTGGAGTTGGCCCATTTCAGAACCTGCCGGGGACGGTCGTTGATGAGGTTCGCGATGTCATCCAGGTCTTTGGCTGTGAACCGTCGAAGGTCAGAGCCTTTCGTGAGGTATTGGCGAAGCAATCTATTCGTGTTCTCGTTCGTCCCGCGCTGCCAGGGGCTTCCCGGGGCGCAGAAGTAGGCGTTCATGCTCAAGTCCGCCGAGAGCTGCTGGTGTTCTGCCATTTCCCGACCGCGATCCCAAGTCAGCGACAGTCGCAACGGCTCTGGGATTGCTTTGAACGCTTGAGTCAACGCGACCCGTACGGCTTCTGCTTTGTATCCGTCGGGGAGATGGACGATTTTGACGGCCCGGGTCGTGCGCTCGACCAGTGTTGCTACCGCGGAGGGCCTCTTTCCCATCACGAGGTCACCTTCCCAGTGGCCGATCTCGACGCGGTCCTCGATCGCTGCGGGTCGAGCGGTGATCGGCACCATGTTCCTCAACCGGCCGCGACCCAGTGATTGTTTGGCCTTCCGTGGCCGGCGGATGGTGCTCCCGGAGCGCAGATGCTGGGACATGCCCCGGTCGAGCTCACGGCGATAGACGTAGTGGATCGACCGGTAAATCCCCTCGTGGGACAAACGCATGGCCGAGTCCTCGGGATAAGCCATCTTCAACCACGCGGCAATCTGCTCCGGTGACCACCCCAGGATGAGTTTCGCTTTCACGACCTGTAGTAGCACCGGTCTTTGCTTCAGCCGGGACGGTTTAGGTCGCTTCATACGAAGGTGAGCTGCGTCCTCAGCAGCCGTCGCCCGATAGTCGGCCCGTCCGCCGTTGCGCGCGAGCTCCCGCGAGATGCTCCTCGTGGAGGCGGTTAACAACATAAGCCTCGCCGCGAGTGAAGAGAGTGGACTCAGTTTGTCCTGTTAAGAGTTCAGATTCTGCCTCAACTAGGTAATCATGAACACTTTGTCTAACGCGATTCAAAATATTCTCAAAGGCGGTAATTTGCGGCATTAGCTGAACGTTTGTCTTATCAATTTTTTCGATGTGATAGTAAGCATCAATTTTAGACATATGCTGAGCGTCCGAAGGATCGCCCGCAACACTTTTGAGCTTTTGCAGGTGTTGCTCAGCCGCATCGATGGATCCAGCAAACGATCCATCTTCGCCAGCGTTAATTTTACGATGATGCATGTAGCGCTTGAGGCGCTCACCCATAACTCGATTACCTTCGTCACGCCCTAGGAGAGTTCGAAGCCTGTCAGCAACACTTGTATCCCTGCTAGTCTCCAAGCCGGTTGAGGGGTCTGCAGTTTCGAGTTGAAACGAGAACACGGCAGCATAATCATGACGTAATGAAGCTATACGGGTTGCTTGTCGAACCAACGTACTAACCGACGCCTCCGGCCGTTCAGTCGATTCTAGTGCTCGCCCTAAAATCTGAAGAATGTATGCCTGATCTGACAAGTTTATGACCCTTCCACCTTGCTCATCAGCCTACTCTTATCGGCTGACGATGCCTGAAAGCCTTCCTGCTGATTGGTCCTGTAGAACCATGAGCAGTGCGATCTGAAGATGCCCGTTAGTGGTTGGAACGATGAGGATGCTTCCGTACGGGGCCTTCCATGCCTGCTGAAGTGCTGTGAACGTCACCGGGCTAGAGACCCCATCACAGGTGGAAAACGGGATTTAGGGCACTTCGGGCCGGAAGTCGGTAGGGGGTCCCGCAGCGGGATGGGCATAAGGAACCGAGCAAGCGGCCATTAAGCGCTGTGAGAACCGCGCCACTTACCGCTGCGATTCACACAGAAAGCCTTCCAAAGACTGATTTTGTGTAGCGATACTCAGTGCCACAATCTATGCTCCACTTCTGCCCTGAATTAACGAGTTCCTCTACATTGGGGGCATGGGACACCTTCTCGGGTACGCGCGAGTGTCGACCATCGATCAGGACGCTGCGTTGCAGGTCGACGCGCTCAATGCTGCTGGCTGCTATCGGGTGTTCGTCGATACCATCTCGGGATCCCTCGATCAACGGCCGGAGCTCACCAAGCTGTTGGATCAGCTGCGTCCAGGGGACACGCTCGTGGTCTGGAGGCTCGACCGGCCACCGCCCGCATGGCCTACCTCCCGCCGGACCTGGCAGCGCAGCATCCTGCAACCATCGGCATCCCGGTGCCGGGTGGCTCCTTCCGGCTCGAGCCGGTCGAGGGACTGGAGTACGGCGAGCTGGTCTACTCCGGGCCGAACGTGATGCTGGGCTATGCGGAGGGCCCTGAGGACCTCGCGCTGGGCCGTGAGGTGCACGAGCTACGGACGAGGGACCTCGCCCGCCGGCACGCCGACGGCCTGTACGAGGTGATGGGCAGGCGGAGCCGTTTCGTGAAGATCGCCGGGCTGCGGGTGGACCTCGGGCAGGTCGAACGGATCCTGGCCGGCATGGTACCACTGCCGCCGCGACCGGTTCCGACGACGGTCTCGTGATCGCCGTCGAGGGCGATCACGACACGGGCCTGCTGGCCAAGGTCCTCGCCGCCGATCTCGGGCTCCCCCCCCCCCGGGCATCGGTGGAACTGCACCCGGTGGACGGCCTGCCCCGCCTCGCCACGGACAAGATCGACTACCCGGCCGTCCGTGACCTGGCCGCGCCGAAGGCCCCTGCCACTCGTCCTGAGCGGGCTGACGCAGGTTTCGGGGAGGGTATGGTTGTCCGGCACGATTCCTATGCCGGAGCCTCGCCTATAGTGACAGTAAGCCCCGGGGTTCCCGGTAGAAGTCGCGAGGAACAGCAACGGCGGCGCACTGGTGAAACAAGTGCTGACGCGGCCTGTGGAGAGGGGACGTATGAACTTCTTCGAGTTCCTGGTCAACCATGCCGACGACATGCTGGAACTGGGTATTGAGCACGCGGTCCTTGTCGGAGTGGCGGTGTTGCTGGCCACCCTGAGCACCGTGAGCACCGTGATGGACATGGAACTATCACCGACCACCACCACGGCCAGCGGCAAAATCGTCCGGCCCACATGCCATGATCGGCACAATCAGGCAGCCAGTAAGCCCCGATCACCACCGGAACCACCCCATGAAAAATCGAGCTTAAGGTACGTTGGACAGATAACCTTCTTGTGAACATGTCCACCTTTGACTAACACGAAAGGCAATGATGGTTGACGTTATCCTGACAGGTGTAGACGACAGTGAGACTGCCTTCAAGGCTGCGGAAAAAGCTGCTGCCTTGGCCGCCGTTTTTGGAGCCGAGCTGAACGTACTGTCAACATTTAGCGTGCATATGGCGGAAACGATCCAGTCAGTTAGAGGTGATGCTCGGCCTACGGCTAAGGTCAACGCTTACAGCAAGCTTGTCGACGAGCATGCCAAAGACGCTGAGCGCACGGCTCTAACAGTAGTGGAGGCCCTCCGTAAGAAATTTCCGGAATTGAAGATACGTGCGAAAGCTGCTCCGGGACCGCCCGGACGCGCGCTCCTTAACGAAGCCGACGAACTCAATGCGGATATTATCGTGGTGGGCAACAAGAGAGTTCAAGGTCGCGGCAGAGTACTGGGAAGTATCGCCCAAACCGTTGCCAGCGAAGCGAATTGTGATCTTTACATTGTTCACACGCACCAACGGTGATTCTCTCATTTCCGTAGGCGCACGGCCTGTCGTTCCCGGTGCCCAAAATTCACGCTGTATCTAAGGGGCAGAGTCCCCTTGACCCCCCGGTGGGCGTGCTCAGTACCGTTAGGTTAACTGGTTTGGAAGGACGATATTGATCGTCTTCTGTTCTGTGAAGCTTAGTAACTCATCAAGTCCCTCCTCCGACCCAAGCCCGCTCTGCTTGACACCACCGAAGCTAGTACCGAGGAAGTGGCTAGAGGTACCGTTGATCCAAACGTAACCCGCCTGAGCGTTCTGCGCGGCGAGCAACGCGCGACGGATATCATTCACCCAAATTGAAGCAGCAAGGCCGTACTCAACCCCGTTGGCCATCATCAAGAGTTCGTCGTTCTCTCGCTACCTGCTGTCTGCGAGCACCTGCCCAAAGACCTCAGTCTTGAATAGTCGCATGTCGGGGGTTACGTCGCCGAATAGTGTGAGCCCAAGCCAGTATCCTCGATTGAACTGCCCCCCCCCCCCCCGCGGGCCGTCCACCTCCGGTGAGTAGACGGGCGCCGTCCTCTCTTGCAACCTCGATATGACCGCGTACCCGATCGAGATGGCCCGCAGAATTCAACGGGCCTATGTCCGTCTGATCATTTTTGAGGATCGCCAACCCGCAGTGCCGCAATTTTCGCCGTCGCACGTTCGATCACATCGTCGTAGAGCGCCTCATGCAGGAGCAGCCAACTCGTCGATCCGCAGGACTGACCCTGGTGGCCAAAGTTCATCGCGTTGACAGCTGCGTTTGCTACAGCTTCTGGCTCGGCATCGTCGAAGGCAATGAGGGGATTCTTCCCGCCGAGTTCAAGGCTTACGTTTTTGACCGCAGCCAACGCGGCCATTTTTTGATCCCACGACCTGTCGGCACGGAGCCGATAGAAGTCAGCCGCTTCACACGCGGATCCGAGACAAGCGGTGCTCCAGCTTCGACCCCAGTGCCCGTTCGGTATACGAACGTTTGTACGTTCGTGGAACTTTTCGGTATCCTTGGCGCTACTGGTCTTAAGCAGTGGAGGGAATGAACTGAGCGACGCTTCTTTTGGCCGCGTGGTCAGCAGAGAAACGAGTGACGTCTCGCCGGTTTTGGAACCGGCATAGCTCTACGCCCACCGTGACCAAGGAATGAATAGAAAGGAGCCGGCCGTGCCGCACGAGACCGAGGCCCCGACGGACGAGCTCGTACCCGCTGCCGAGGTCCAGGCAGCACGCGCTCCCCTGGACGCAGCCGTGGAAACCCAGCAGGACCTCAGCGCGGAGATCGACGGACTGGCCGACGCATACGCGCGTGCCCTCAAGGACGGCGCTCCGGCCGAGATCCAGCCGCGGCTGGACTATCCGCCGTACCGCAGCAGCATCCTGCGCCACCCCACCAAGAGCCTCCACCACGCGGACCCGGAGACCATCGAGCTGCACTCACCCGCCTTCGGCCACCAGGACGTACACGCGCTGGAAGCCGACCTGACGATCCAGCACAACGGGGAACCCCAGGGTGAGCGGATCATCGTGGCCGGCAAGGTCCTCGACGGCGACGGCCGGCCCGTCGCCGGCCAGCTGGTGGAGATCTGGCAGGCCAACGCCTCCGGCCGGTACATGCACAAGCGCGACCAGCACCCGGCACCGCTGGATCCCAACTTCACCGGCATCGGCCGCTGCATCACCGGCCCCGACGGCTCCTACCGGTTCACCACCATCAAGCCCGGTGCCTACCCCTGGAAGAACCACCTGAACGCGTGGCGGCCAGCCCACATCCACTTCTCCCTGTTCGGCACCGAGTTCACCCAACGCATCATCACCCAGATGTACTTCCCCGGTGACCAGCTCTTCCCGCTCGACCCCATCTACCAGACCATCGTCGACCAGGACGCCCGCGACCGGCTCGTGGCGGACTACGACCACGGCCTCACCCAGCCCGAGTGGGCCTTGGGCTACAACTGGGACATCGTCCTGACCGGACCGAAACGGACCTGGACCGAGAACGAAGCACTCGGTACCGCAGGCGACGACAGCGAATAGGCAGACATGAGCACCCCCATCACCCACCTCGTCCCCACCCCCGGCCAGACCATCGGCCCGTTCTACGGGTACGCCCTGCCGTTCGAGAAGGACAACGAACTCCTCACCCCCGGCTCGGCCGGCTCCATCCGCCTCTCCGGCACCGTGTACGACGGCGCAGGGGAGACCGTGCCGGACGCCATCCTGGAGATCTGGCAGCCGGATGCCGACGGCAGGATCGTCCAGAAGACAGGTTCGCTGCGCCGCGACGGCTACACCTTCACGGGCTGGGGCCGCAGCGCCGTGGGCTACAGCGGCGTGTTCACCTTCACCACCGTCGATCCGGGCCCCACCTCCCCCGGCGCCGCACCGTTCATCTCGGTGGCCATCTTCGCCCGCGGCCTGACCAACCGGCTCTTCACCCGCATCTACCTCCCCGAGGACGAGGAGGCACTGGCCCGGGACCCGCTGCTGGCCTCGCTCGAGCCCGAACGCCGCGGGACCCTTCTCGCCCGACGGGACCCCGACGGCGGCCTCACCTGGGACGTCCACCTCCAGGGCGAGGGCGAAACAGTGTTCCTGGACTTCCAGTGACAGATCCTCCCTTGCGCACCGCAGCCCTGCCGACGCCTTCCGGCTGGGGAGCCGACGTCGGCCTGCTCGGCCCGGTCTCCGCGTCACCTGAAGTGGCGGCGCTGACGGGGGACACCGCCGTCCTCGCGGCTCTCCTCGCCGTCGAGTCGGGTTGGGCCGCGGTGCTGGAGGAAGCCGGCCTCGCGCCCGCCGGGTCCGCCGCCGTCGTGGCTGCTGCAGCCGACCCGGATCGGTACGACGCCTCCGGCATCGCGATCCGCGCCTCCGACGGCGGCAACCCGGTGATCCCCCTCGTGGCGGACCTCCGGGCACAGGTCGCAGCGCTGGGCACCCCGGATCTCGGCGCCGGACAGGCGGTGCACGCCTCGCTGACCAGCCAGGACGTGCTGGACACGGCGCTGATGCTGCTGGCCCGCACCACCGTGGACGCGCTCCTTGGAGACCTGAAGGGCACGACGGCGGCGCTGGCTGTCCTCGCCGAACAGCACGGGGAAACGCTGTGCGTGGCCAGGAGCCTGACCCAGCATTCCCTGCCCTACACCTTCGGGCTCCGCGCCGCGCAGTGGTTCCACGGCGTCGCCGCCGCGGGACGCCAGTTGGAGAGCCTGGAGCTCCCGGTCCAGTTCGGCGGTGCCGCCGGAACGCTGGCCGCCGGAACCGCCCTCACCGCCGGTTCCTCCGCCACTCCGTTCAGCCTGGCCGACGCCCTGGCCCGACAGCTCGGTCTCGCCACCGCCGCCGCGCCGTGGCACACCAACCGGCTGGCGGTCACGTCGCTCGGGGACGCCCTGGCGGCAGTGCTGGATGCCCTCGGCAAGATCGCGGCGGACATCCTGTTCCTCAGCAGGCCCGAGGTCGCAGAGCTGGCCGAACCGCGCGCCGCCGGCCGGGGCGTCTCCTCCGCGATGCCGCAGAAGCAGAACCCCGTCCTGTCGGTGCTGGTCCGCAGCGCCGCCCTGCAGGCACCGAACCTGGCCGCCCAGCTGCACCTCGCAGCCGCCACCTTCAACGATGAACGGCCCGATGGCGCGTGGCACACCGAGTGGCCCGCACTCCGGCAACTCCTGGCGCTGGCCCTCGGTGCCGGCCGCCAGATCCGGGAGCTCACGGAAGGCCTGCAGGTCTTCCCCGACGCCATGCGCCGCACCCTGGAGCTCGCCGGTCCGCTGCTGCTGGCCGAAGGCATCCACGCCGCGGTGGCACCCCTGCTCGAGGACAAGGACGGCCGCACCGGCCGGCAGCAGCTCCAGGCCGTGGTGGAGCGGACGCTGCAGGCGCCGCCAACGGAGCAGGGCGCCGCCTACCGCACGCTCCTCCGGGCTGCCGTACCCGCTGACAGGCTCTCCGATGGCCGGCTGGAGGAACTCCTCGACCCCGCCGGCTACCTCGGCCAGGCTGCAGAGATCTCCCGGCGTCTCCTCGCTGCTTTCCCCGACTTCGCGTCCCCGGACCGCGGTCCGGTCCCAGCTACCCATGTGAAGGGAGCCTGCCGTGGCTGAACCTGCCCTGAAAGCCGTCCTGCTGTCGCCCCAGCGACCCCTGGGCGACCGTCCCCTGCTGGTGGTGGGACCGTCCCTCGGCACCTCCTCGCTCCTGTGGGAGCGGGCGGCGTCCCTGCTGGGCGCCGAGTACGACGTCGTGGCGTGGGACTTGCCCGGCCACGGGGTTTCACCGGCCGCGGCGGAGGCGTTCGACGTCGCCGCCCTGGCCGACGCCGTGGTGCACCTCGTGGACTCCATCGCCCCCGGTCGCTCCTTCCACTACGCCGGGGTCTCCCTCGGGGGGGCCACCGGACTGCACCTCGGGATCGAGCATGGCGACAGGCTCAGGAGCCTGTCGGTCCAGTGCAGCGGGGCTCGGATCGGAACCGCCGAGGGCTGGCTGGAGCGTGCCGGAACCGTGCGCGCCCAGGGCACTCCGGTGCTGATCCAGGGCTCGGCGCAGCGCTGGTTCGCCCCGGGTTTCCTGGACCGCGAACCGGAGCTGGGCAGCCGCCTCCTGCACGTCCTGCGGGATGCCGACCGCTTCAGCTACGCCTTCTGCTGCGAGGCGCTGGCCGCCTTCGACGTCCGCGGCGATCTGGGTGGCATCCGCGTCCCCACCCAGGTGATCGCCGGTGCCCTGGATGGTGTGGCGCCGCCGTCGCTGGCCGGAGAGGCCGCCGCAGGGATCACCGCGGGCGGGGGCACCGCCACTGCCGTGACGCTGGAGGGAGTGGCGCATCTCGCTCCCGCCGAGGCGCCTGCGCACGTCGCAGAACTGATGCGGAGCCTCATCTCCTGGGCGGAATCACAGCAGGAATCACGCCAGGAGCCACCGCAGGAACCACAGCAGGGATCGAAGGAAGCAAGCGCATGAGCAGCACGACCGGAGACGCTTCCGGCAGAGGAGTGGTCCAGCCCGACGCCACCAGCCAGGACATCTACGACGGCGGCATGGCGGTCCGACGGGAGGTCCTGGGCGATGCGCACGTGGACCGGGCCAACGCCGCGAAGGACGCCTTCACCGAGGACTTCCAGGAAATGATCACGCGGATCGCATGGGGCGGGATCTGGACCCGGCCCGGACTCTCCCGGCAGATGCGCTCCGCGGTGACCATCACCGCCATGGTCGCGCACGGTCACTGGGACGAACTCGCCATGCACATCCGGGCCGCCGCCACCAACGGCCTGAGCCGGGACGAGATCAAGGAGATCCTGCTGCAGACCGCGATCTACTGCGGGGTCCCCTCCGCGAACACGGCCTTCAGGACCGCGCAGCAGGTCTTCGGGAACATGGATAGCCAAGACATGGATATCGAAGAGACGGACAGCAAACAATGAACCAGGCTTTCGTGTACGACGCGGTGCGCACTCCGTTCGGCAAGTACGGTGGTGGTCTCGCGGAGGTCCGCCCGGACGACCTCGCGGCGCACGTGATCCGGGAATCGGTGAAGCGCGCCCCCGGGCTCGACGTCGAACGGATCGACGAGGTGGTGTTCGGCAACGCCAACGGCGCCGGCGAGGAGAACCGCAACCTCGCCCGGATGGGCACCCTGCTGGCCGGCCTGCCGGTGTCCATCCCAGGCACCACCGTGAACCGCCTGTGCGGGTCCTCGCTCGACGCCGCGATCATCGCCTCCCGGCAGATCAACGCCGGCGACGCCGACCTGATGCTCGTCGGCGGTGCCGAGTCCATGAGCCGGGCCCCCTGGGTGCTGCCCAAGACCACCAAGCCCTACCCCGCCGGCGACATGACACTCGCGTCCACCACGCTGGGCTGGCGCCTGGTCAACGAGGCGATGCCCAGGGAGTGGACCATCTCCCTGGGCGAGGCCACAGAACGGCTCCGGGAGAAGTACCGCGTGAGCCGTCATGCGCAGGACGACTTCGCCGCGAACTCCCACAACCTCTCCGCCGCGGCCTGGGACGAGGGCTTCTACGACGACCTCGTGGCAGCGGTGCCCGGCACGGACCTGATCCGGGACGAGGGGATCCGCCCCGGGTCCACCGCCGAGAAACTGGCCGCCCTGAAGACCGTGTTCCGCAACGACCCCGAGGGAGCCGAGGCGGGCGGCACGGTCACCGCCGGCAACGCATCCCCCCTGTCCGACGGCGCCTCCGCCGCCTGGATCGGCAGCGAGAACGCTGCCGGGCTGCTCGGGCTGGAACCGCTGGCGCGCATCGCCGGGCGCGGAGCGCACGCGAACGACCCGCAGTACTTCGGCTACGCACCCGTGGAAGCGGCGAACAAGGCCCTCGCCAAGGCGGGTATCGGCTGGGACCAGGTCGGCGCCGTCGAACTCAACGAGGCGTTCGCCGCGCAAGCCCTGGCCTGCATCGACGCGTGGGGCATCGACCCGGGCATCGTGAACCGCCACGGCGGCGCAATCGCCATGGGCCATCCGCTCGGCGCCTCCGGCACCCGGATCCTAGGCACCCTCGCCCGCAGCCTGCAGGCCTCCGGGGAACGCTGGGGGGTCGCGGCGATCTGCATCGGTGTGGGCCAGGGCCTGGCCGTCGTCCTCGAGAACGTCACGTCCACCAGCACCACCACCGGGAAGGCCTAGGCGATGCTGGACTTCGTCGACACCGTCGAAGCGGCCGTGGCCGATATCAAGGACGGCTCCACCGTGATGATCGGCGGGTTCGGCAACGCCGGGCAGCCCTTCGAGCTGATCGACGCGCTGCTGGACTGCGGTGCCCGGGACCTGACCGTGGTGAACAACAACGCAGGCCAGGGCGACCAGGGACTGGCCCTGCTCATTCGGGAAGGCCGGGTGAGGAAGATGATCTGCTCCTTCCCACGGCAGTCCGACTCCTGGCATTTCGACGCGAAGTACACGGCGGGCGAGATCGAACTCGAGCTGGTGCCGCAGGGCAACCTCGCCGAACGCATCCGTGCCGCCGGGGCCGGCATCGGCGGGTTCTTCACACCCACCGGGTACGGCACCATGCTGGCCGACGGCAAGGAGACCCGCATCATCGACGGCCGGGGACACGTGTTCGAGACACCCCTGGCCGCCGACGTCGCCCTGATCAAGGCCCTCACCGCCGACCGGAAGGGCAACCTCGTCTACCGCAAGACCGCCCGCAACTTCGGCCCCATCATGGCCGCCGCCGCACGGCACACCATCGTCCAAGTATCCGACATCGTGCCGACGGGCGCACTGGACCCGGAGACCATCGTGACACCCGGAATCTACGTCAACAGCATCGTCCGCGTCACCGGCAGGACCGACAGTGCCGGCACCACCGCGGGCACAGCAGAAAAGGTGGCCTGACATGAGCGTCCAGTCCAACGAGAAGTACCTCCGCACCTCCGACATGACGACCTCCGACATCAAGAGTTCCGATGCCCCGCTGGGCCGGAACGACCTGGCACGCCTCGTCGCCGCGGACATCACCCCCGGCTCCTTCGTGAACCTCGGCATCGGCCAGCCCACCCTGGTCTCCAACTACCTCACCGAGGAACAGGACATCACCCTCCACACCGAGAACGGGATGCTCGGCATGGGGCCCGAGGCCCACGGAGAAGAGATCGACGGCGACCTCATCAACGCCGGGAAGATCCCCGTCACCGAACTCCCGGGAGCGTCCTACTTCCATCACGCCGACTCCTTCGCCATGATGCGCGGAGGACACCTGGACATTTGCGTGCTCGGCGCCTTCCAGGTCTCCGCCACCGGGGACCTCGCGAACTGGCACACCGGAGCACCCGGAGCCATCCCCGCCGTCGGCGGCGCCATGGACCTGGCCACCGGCGCCAAGGACGTGTTCGTCATGATGACCCTGCTGACCCGCGAAGGCGCCTCGAAGATCGTCGAGTCCTGCACCTACCCGCTCACCGGGGTGGGCTGCGTGACCCGGGTCTACACCGACAAGGCCGTGTTCCTCACCGGACCCCAGGGCGTCACGGTCCGCGAGACCTTCGGCTGCACCCTCGAAGAACTCCAGGCCCTCGTGCCCGTCCCCCTCGCGGCCGCACTCCTGGAAGGGCGCCCCTAGGATTGGGAACCATGACCGAAGCAGCATCAGCCGGTTCCCTGCAGGCCGGCGACCAGTACGTGCAGTCGCTGGCACGAGGACTGGCCGTCATCCGGTCATTTGATACCGAACATCCGCTTATGACTTTGGCCGAGGTCGCCGCTCGTACCGATCTGACCCGCGCCACGGCCCGACGGTTCTTGCACACCCTTGTTCAGTTGGGCTACGCGCGAACCGACGGCAAGGTGTTCGCGCTCACGGCAAAAGTACTCCAGCTGGGCTACGCCTATCTATCTGGGCTTTCACTTCCCCAGTTAGCTCAACCACACCTGGAAAATCTGTCCCTGAAGCTGGGAGAATCCACGTCCGCGGCGGTACTGGACGGAACCGATATCTCGTATATCGCTCGGGTAACTGCCCGGCGAATAATGACCATCGATATCACAGTAGGTACCCGCTTTCCGGCCCATGCCACATCCATGGGCAGGGTCCTTCTTGCACACCTTTCGCCCTCGGACTTGGAGGTGTACCTCGCGACAGCCGAGATCAAACCACTCACTCCCAAGGCAATAGGAGCCGTTCCAGAACTGCTGACCGCACTTCAGACCGTTAAAACCCAAGGGTGGTGCTTGCTCGACCAGGAACTGGAGTTGGGCTTGATGTCGGTGGCCGCACCTGTTTATGACGGACCAAAAGTGGTAGCAGCCGTGAACGTTTCCCTACAAGTACAGTCCGTGGCTGCAAAGACGGACCCCGACAGCTACCTCGCCTCCGTGGTGAACGAGGTAGTCGCCACAGCCAAGCTTGTATCGGCCGACCTCACCTCAGGGGAATAAGGAACCTGGTGAGCTTCGCCGGATGCACGATCGGGTCCGGTGGACAAGGGGGCCTAACCAGCGTCGATTGGGACTGTGGAACTAAGGGCGTACCCGGCTCGACACTCCTGGCGGTAGCCTGGCGGGGTGGAGCGCGGTATGGCCACGACACTTGGGGCTACGCCGAGTACGAAAACCATTGAAAAGAAGACAGAAATAGCCAAGAGGCTGGCGCTAACCTGACGGAACCAGCATAATGCTTTAGCAACACACCCTAGCAACCGTCAGTCCACCTGCCGCAGCGCTTCCTCGATTTGGGCTGCTGCGACGTGCATGTGCCGGGCGATCTTGTTCTGCCCCTGCTTGGACATCCGAGTGGCGGGGCCTGCGGCGTTGATGGCCGCCACTGTCTCCCCGTTCGCGCCCTGCACCGTCATGGCCAGGGAAGCGACGTCGTCAACCCTGAAGTTCAGCCCGTAGCCGACCTCGCGAATCTGCGCCAGCTGCTCGTCGAGGACGGACTCGTTGAGCTCGGGGTCATGTTCCCTGAGAGCCGCGATCATGTTCTTCAGCTCGTCCTTTCTCATGTCCGCCAGGAAGGCGCGGCCCATGGCGCTCTGATGCGCCAGGAAGGACTGCCCCGTACGATCTGCGACCCGGAGCTGGTGGGTGCCCTCGATGCTGTAAACGTAACGCACCCAAACCTGGTCCAGGACAGCCAGGTGCACGGTTTCGTCCAGCTTCTCGGCCAGATCGGCGAGGATGGGGCGCGTGATTTCCCGCAGGCCCATCTTGCTGGGCGCGGAGAGACTCAGGTCAAAGAACACCGGCCCGAGCGAGTACATGCGGGTGGCGGTGTCCTGCTTCACGAAGCCATAGGACTGGAGCATGGCGAGAAGCCGGTGCGCGGTGGAAGTGGAGACCTCCAGGTGCGTGGCGGCGTCAGACAAGCGGATCGCCCGACCTTCCTTGAGCGCGATCAACAAACGCAGGGCGTTCCCGACGGAAGAGATGGGATAATTCGGCTTCTTCTCATCCCGAGCGCGCTTGTCTTCTAGTGGGGCCATGCGTCCCATCATAACCAGAGACTCCCGTCCTGCGGAAAAACACATAAGATTTTATCTGCAAGACGGGAGTCCCAATGTGTTTTCCTACAGGAAGACGGAGAGGTTCTTGGCCAGCAGAACCGTCTGGTCCAGTAGCAGGTGACGGCGGACCACTTTCCAGCCGTCCTCGGTCTTGCGCAGCGTATCCTTACGGCGGCCCACGAAGAAGTCCGTCTCATCCGCCACGCGGTTGCGGTAGACCAGGAAGCGGCTGGAGAGCTTGACTTCATTGCCCTCCACCTCCTCGATCCGGATGTTGGTAACTAAGTGGGAGACGCGTGAGACCGGTTCTTCGGCCCAGTGCAGGCCGGTGGCCAACTGTGCCACGCGGAGCTCCACGGTGGACTTCGGCTCGTCGAACCAACAGACCTCGGAGCCCACCTTAGTCTCGCCGCGGGTGTTGGCATCCGCGTACTCCACGTTCATGCGCAGCGGGACGCTGTAGTTGTAGTCCTCCGCCAGAAGGTCCAACCACTCGTCATAGCGGCGTTCGTCCAGCAAGTCCGCTTCGTAGAACAGGAACTCGGAGACTTCCTGCAGCAGGTTCCAGCGGTCGGGACCTTGCGAGTAATCAGGCAGAGCGCTCATCAGTAGGTCTCCTTCTCCGCAGCCTGCTCAGCTTGAGCTTCCTCGACCCAGCCCTTCTTAATGGCCTCGATGCGATCGTCGACCTTGGCGACATCGACCAGTTCCTCCCAGCTGAGGCCGTCCACGAACTCAGACCACCGGCGGTAAAAAGCGCGTGCGTTGACTTCGCCGGAGATCGCGTGATTGGAGTGGATGGCCTTCTTCAGCTCGGACAACCCCTCCGTGCCCAGGCCTTGCTGGTAGTTGTACGGGTAGCGTTGGGCCACCACGCCCTTGGATGCCTGGGTTGCGTAGTCCCAGTTCTCCATGTCGTCCTGCTCGGTCATGCCCCCGGGGCCGCCATAGCGCATGTAGTACTGGCGCAGCCACTCACGCACGTGCTCCGGGGCCTTCTTGTCGATCAAGAACCAACGCCACACCTCGGTCTCATCCGGGGCGATCGGGTGGGCCACCAGAACACTGCGCGGGAAGCCGGCGGCGAAGGACATGTTCGGGAACAGCGTGGCGGGGCCTCGACCGCCCAGTAGGCGCCCCTCCGCCTCGAGCTTTTCCTTGCGGACCGCCCAGGCGTTATCGAAGTACTCGTTCATCTCCGGCTCCGCGAACTCCGGGTAGGAGATCTCGTAGCCCAGGTTGTCGCTGGCGCCGTGGCCGTGGCGGAAGGAGGTCTTCATACGGCCCTTGGAATGGCCGCCCTCGTTCTGACGCTCGCCGTGACGACGCTTCCCGCGGCCGCCCGGACCAATACCCACGGACTCGACGGAGGCGTGAGTGGAGGCACCGTGGTAAGTGTCGCCCAGGAAGTTCTCCGAGACGAACTTCCAGTTGGACTTGATGCGCCACTTCAGCACTCCGTGGAACACCTCAGTGTCCCCCTCGGTGCCGTCGAACGCATCAGCTAGGTTGTCCAGCCAGTAGTGGAAATCCCCCGCGTAATCCAGGAAGTCCTCGGCGTTCTCGTCCCAGTTGGCGAATACCAGACCCTTGTAGTTGTAGACCTTCGGCGCGCGCACCAGACCCCACTTGGCCTTGTCCAGCTTTCCGTCGTAGGCGGCCTTCATGTGCGGGACCCCGAAGAGATCACCGGGGACGTCCACCAGGCTGCCGTCCATGGAGTAGGACCAGGCGTGGTAGGGGCAGGTGAACTGCATAGTGTTGCCCTCGTCGTAACGGCACACCTTCATGCCGCGGTGGCGGCAGGAGTTCAGCAGGACGTAGACCTCGCCATCCGTGTCCCGCGTCATCAGCACCGGATCGCTACCCATCCAGGAAGAGAAGTAGTCACCCGGCTCGGGGACTTGACTGGCGTGGCCGACGAACAGCCACGCGCGGGGGAAGAGGTTCTTCATCTCAAGGTCAAAGATTTCCTTGCTCATGAAGACTTCGCGGCTGATCTCGCCCTCGGAGCGATTGATCAGGTCGCGGGCACGGCGGCTGTCATCCTCGCCAGGCAGCGCCGATTCGGACGTAACTTCGTTAGATGCGGTCATGATCGTCCTGTCCTTTCGTCAGTGTGTGATGGGTTTTAGCGCGCCGCGACACGCGCCACGCCGGTAAGTTTTTCCAGCTCTTCGAGCATCTCTGCGGTGGTGGGGTCCAGTGGCATGAGGCGGCGGGCCGCGACCATGCCGCGTGGCCATCCGAAGGTCACGACGGCGCCGCATTCGTTCTCGTCGCCGTGCGAATAGATGGCGACGGTCCGCGGAACCGGGCCCTCCAGGGTCAGCAGATCCACGTGCGCGTCGGCATCCGGGTGGCCGGTGACCTGAATTTTCTGCCCGAACTGATCGGACCAGAAGTAGGGGTATTCGCGGTATCCGTTCGGGGCGTCGGGGTGCAGGATATTGTGCGCCACAACCGTCGCCTGATCGGCTGCGTTGGTCCAGTGGCCCACGCGGCGCGGGGCCGCGGAATGGACGTCGTAGAAGCGGGCCACATCGCCCAGGGCGTAGACGCCCTTCGCACCGAAAGCGCGGCACCGCGCGTCTGTGACCACGCCGTCGCTGCACTTGATCTTGGAGCCCTCTAGCCACTGCGTGTTGGGGGTGGATCCGATGCCCGCGATGAGAACGTCCGCCTCCACGGCCTGGACCTCGCCGGTGTTGGTGTTCTGGACCATGAGCCGGGCGCCGCCGCTCGTGCGCTCGATGGACGTGACGACCGTATTGGAGAGGACATTGACACCGTGCTCGCGGTGCGACTCGGTGATGAATTCGGCCACCGTGGTGCCAAGGTGGGATTCGAGTAGGTTGGGGCGGCGGTCAATGATGGTCGCCTTAAGGTCCAGCTCCCTCGCAACGGAAGCGGCCTCGACGGAGATGTATCCGCCGCCGACCGCCACCACGTGGGCCTGGGGTGCCAGCCGGGCGCGGACCGCGTCAGCGTCATCGGCGGTGGCGATCACGTGACCGATCGGCTCGCCGTCGTCCGCGGTGAGGCGGCGGGGGCTCAAACCGGTGGCAATGACTAGCGCGTCATAGGAGAGCTTCTGCCCCGTGGAGAGCGTCAACTCCCGCGCATCCGTGTCCAGGGAAACCGCGCTTGCATGAATTGCCGTGGCGTTAACGGAGGCCCAGCCGCCCGGGATCAGCGCGATCTGTTCGCGGGTCCACGCGCCTTCAAGGTACTGCTTGGATAGCGGAGGCCGGTCGTAGGCTTCACCGGCTTCCCGCTCCACCACTATCAGCTCGCCCTGGAAACCCTCGGCCCGGAGAGCCTGCGCCACGCGGGCGCCGGCCACGGAACCGCCGACGACGATGATGCGCCCCAGGGCGGCGGAGTTAGTCATCGTCCGCACCAACCAGCTTCAGGGCGTTCACCGGGCAGCTGCGGACGCTAGCCTGGACCGTCTTGAGCTCGCCCTCCGTCACCGTCTCGTTGGTGACGTACACGATGCCATCATCGTCCAGGTCCACGTGCTCCGGGTCGATAGCGACGCAGTTGCCGTAGCTCTGACAAAGGTGCGGAATTGCTTCAAGTCGCATGGCTGCCTCTCCTCGCCCATCGGTGTCCCTAGCGCCCGGGCGCGTTGCGTATTGGTAAGACCTTTATATTCTGATTAACTGTGACAGGGGTAACTCACCCTGTCAAGACGTCGGGACGGGTCCGGGAATCAGTGGGCGGGGCGAAACTCGCCCCGCCCACTGAGCGCGGAACCTACGCGCTTAAGCGCCTTCGTAGGCGGTGGTCACCAGGTCCACGTACTCCTGTGGGGAGTTCATGATCTCGGTGACCAGGTCCTGCACGTCGGCACCGCTCATGAAGTGCACAGGGCGGCCTGCCTCTTCTGCGCTGGCCTGAAACTCTTCGTCCGCTACCACGGCCTCGAAGGCATCCCGCAGCACCTCGAGCGTGGCCTCGGGAACCTCCGGCGGGGCGCCGACGATGCGGCCACTGGAAACCAACGAGGAGTGCAGCTCCGCCAGCTCACGCTTGCCCTCCGGAACCGCGTCCACCAAGGACGGAACCTCAGCGATCTCTTCCTCGCCGGTGCTCTCACCAATCACCAGCAGCGGCGTCAGATCGCCGGCCTTGATGCCGGGCAGCTGGCTGCCCAGCGAGCGGGAGTGCAGGTCCGCATTGCCCTGGACGACGCTGAGATTAGCCTCATTGCTGGAGGCGAAGCCGGTGACGATCTCGTTCTTGTAACCCATCAACTCGTTGAAAATCACCGGGTCGATGTATTCGTTGGAGCCCGGGCCGGTGGCCGCGAAGCGGACGCCATTCATATCTTCAACGCTCTTGATGGAGGTGTCACCGCTACCCACCACCACGTCTGGCTCCATGCTGATCTGACCGATGTAGCTGATCGCCTCGGCGTCATAGTTGACACCGTCCGTCTTGGCCAGCGCCGAGCCGAGGTGTCCCGGTCCATTGAAGAGGGCGATGGTCAGACCATCCGGTTTGGCCGTCACCAGCTCGTTCGTGGCGAGGATGCCACCAGCACCCGGCTTGTTCTCCACCACTACAGTGGCACCCAGTTCATTGCCGAGTTCCGGCGCCAGCAGACGTGCGTAGGCGTCGTAACCGCCGCCCGGCTCGAAGGGAACCACCAGCTTCACGGTCTTGCCCTCGAAGGCGGCCTTAGCATCCTCCGGGTTTCCGGGTGCGGCTCCCTGCGAACAACCAGTTAGGACGGCGGCCAGCCCGAGAGCGATGACACCAGCAGTGATCTTTCGCATGCTTTTTTTCCTTTCAGCGCAGCCAGTCGCCTTCGACCGGCTTATGAGGTGGGTGATGAGGGATTACGCGAGGTTGAACAGCCCGCCCGGGAGGGGCAGGTGCAGGATGATGGAGAACGTGACGTAGATGAGAGCCGCAAGTGCCATCGCGTAGATGACGGCGAACTTCCACGACTTGGCGGCCCCGTACCGGAGGTAGCCCACCGTGAACGCCGCAACCGCCACGTAAATCCCCAAAAGCGCCAGTGCCACGTAGAAGCCAGCCAGCCAGAAGATGGCCGTCTTCCAGTCGCGGGCCGTCAGGGAATCGAAGAAGGCGTGCTCCTGGTCCGACGTGGAACCCGGGGCTTCCTTGGGGACGTTAAGTCTCGGCGCGTCGGGACGATTCGGGAAGAACACCACGCGGACCAGGAAGGTCAGGGCGGCCACAGCCCCCGTAGCACTGACGCCTAGGGGGAAAGCCGAGGCCAGGATCTTCCACTCGGTGGCCAACAAGAAGGCCCCCCCAAAGATCACCAGAAAAACCAGCGTGATGACCAGATCCGACTTGCTGATCCGCGTCCACAGGGATGGCGGCTCGGGCCCAATGATGTCTAGCGCTCTGCTGCTCATGCTATGTCTCCCGTCAGGACACGCTCACGCTTAGTGGCGTGGCGCTTGAGCACCAGGCGAACCACCGTCAGCACGATCATTGCCGCGATCACTGCTTCGACGGCGATCACGCCGGGGCGGCTCAGCCAGCCCCATTCAAACAGTGAGTAGCTCAGTGTGAAGTAGCGCTCCAAGATGCCTCCCAGGACCACGCCCAGCAACAAGGGGATGCGGGGCCATTTGTACTTCGCCGCAACGATGCCGATCACCAGAAAGGCCACCATGACCCACACATCGGCCAGCGAGTTGGTGTTGGTATACGCGCCGATGGTCAACATGACCACTAGGAAGGGCACCAGCACGCGGCCACTCACCGTGGTCAGTTTGGCCAACGGACGCACCAGCGCGTAGCCCAGGAGCACCGCGACCAGCGTGCTGAGCACGATGATCCAGACCAGGGACAACGTGATGTCCAGGTTTTCCGTCAGCATCTCAGGGCCAGGATTCAGGCCCTGAATAAGGAAGGCGCCCAGGAGCACGGCCATGCCCGCGCCGCCGGGAACACCGAACGCGACGGTCGGCACCAGAGCGCCACCATCCTTGGCGGCCGTGGTGGCGCCGGCGGCGATAACGCCCTCGATCGAGCCCTTGCCGAATTCCTCAGGATGCTTGGACGTCTGCTTGGCGTGACCGTAGGCCACGAACTGCGCCACGGCACCGCCCAGACCCGGCAGAACGCCGAAGGCGGCGCCGATGGCGCTGGCACGCAGGGTCAGCCACCAGTGACGGAATCCATCGCTGATGCCGGCAAAGAGTCCACCCACGTGCGGTGGAACCTGGTCCTTGAGGGGATCCTTCTTTTCCAACATGGTTTGGAACACCTCGGCACCACCGAGCAGGCCCACCACCACCGGGACGATGCCGACCCCCTCCCACAAGTAGAGGCTGCCAAAGGTGTAGCGCGGGACGCCCAGATTGGGATCAATGCCCACCAGCGCGATCATCACGCCCAGGATCACCATGATCAGGCCCTTGTGGATGCTGCCGGAGGACAGCGTGGCGATGAAGGTCAGACCAAGTAGGCCCGCCGCAAAGAGTTCGGGTGCACTAATGCCCAACATGAGCGGCCTTATGACCGGGATGAGCGCCATCAGAACCAACGCACCGAAGATGGCGCCAATGGCCGAACTGGAGAGCGAAGCCCCCAGTGCCCGGCCGGCCTGCCCCTTTTTGTTCATCGGATAGCCGTCCAGAACCATGGCCGCCGCCGTAGGCTCGCCCGGGATTCCAAACAGGATCGACGTGAAGTCACCGGCGATCGATGACACCACGTACATGCCTAGTAGCAGGGAGAAGGCGGGCACCGGGTCCATACCGAACGTCACCGGGATCAACAACGCGATGGTCACCGCCCCGCCTAGGCCAGGCAGGACGCCGACCACGAAACCGATCATCACGCCAATGATCAGCATGAACAGGGACTCCAGAGTGGTGGCCTGTTGCCACCCACTCAGCAGTGCTTCACCCACGGCCCTCACTCCCTCGGCTCAGTTGCTCAGTCCGCACATGCGCTCCTCGGGTTTTGACCTGCGGAAAAATTTTCTTTCATATGAAAGTAACACAGGTCACAGTTGCTGCCAACAGGGCGATACACCGTTAACTCTTTCTCACTGCAGAGAATATATCTGTACAGTGAAAACATCGATGGTATCGTACCGAGTGATTGAGTCATTGAGACTTCTCATCGAGGCATCATGAAAGAGAGGAAGCTATGAGCATTAGGAGCGCTGGAGTCGTCGGATTGGGTGCCATGGGCAAGGCCCTCGCCGAGAGCCTGCTGAACGCGGACCACCCCCTGGCCGTGTGGGATCGCCACACGGATCGCGTCGCCGCCACCGCCATGATCGGCGCCGCCCCCACCTCCAGGCCAAGTGATCTGGCGGAGCAGGCCAATGTCATCTTCCTCGCGCTCCCCCACGCAGAAGCCGTGCGCGAGGTCCTCTACGGCGAAACCGATGGACTCCTCTCCCGCCTGGGCGACAACACCCTGATCCTCGACATGACCACGGGCGACCGTGCGCTGGCAGAGGAAGCTTCCGAGCGCGTGAAGGCGATCGGGAACGGTTCCGTCTACGTGGACGCGCCCGTCTCGGGCAAGGCCCCAAAGCTCACCGTGATGGTAGGCGGCCCCGCGGGTGTCCTCGGCGCGGATCAGGCTATGGTGGCGGACATCGCCGGCAAGATCATCTACACAGGCGCGCTCGGCAACGGTTTCGCCACCAAGCTGATCCACCAGCACGTCAAGTACGCCACCCACCTCGCCGTGGCTGAGGCCCTGATCATCGCGGAGAAGGCAGGCCTGGACGCCGCCACCACCATCGACGCGCTCGAGTCATCCACCGGTGTTGCTGGCGGCCAGAAGAGCGCGGTGGAATACTTTACGGGCAATAAGCGGGCCATGCGTTCGCACGCCCCGAACAAGACCATTGCCAAGGACATGCGCCAGGCTGCCGCTCTGGCCGAGAGCCTCAACGTCACGAGCACCACCTTGGCCGCAGCACACGAATTCTTCGCTGCCGCTGCCGACGGCGAGAACGCTACCCAGCCGTACCCGGAGAGCACGGCACTCTTGGTTCAACTCCGCACTGGCGAACGCGACATCAAGGCATGAGCAGCGAGGAGACCTGCAGCCAGTCGGTGCAGGTGCGCCTAGCAGAAGCATGCCGCATCATCGCCCATGAGGGCCTGGCGGAGGACATCCTCGGCCACGTCAGCTTGCGCACCGGAAGCGGCATCGCGGTGCGCTGCCGTGGCCCCAAGGAGAAGGGTCTGCTCTTCACCCTCCCGGAGGATATCTGCGAGGTGGTAGCTGGCCAGGAGATCCGCTCCGGCTACCGGACCCCCAATGAGTTGCCCATCCACGCGGAGATTCTGGCGGAGCGTAGCGACGTCCAGTCGGTTGTGCACGCACATGCGCCTTCCGTGGTGGCCGCCAACCTGGCGGGGATTGACCTGGCGCCCTCGATCGGCGCCTACAACATTCCGGCCATGCGCATGGCCGCGAACCGGATTCCGGTTTACGAGCGGAGCCTGCTCATCAACACGGACGATCTCGGACGTGAGGTGGCAGCAACCCTGGGTGACGCACCGGCCCTGGTCCTCAAGGGACACGGAATCGTCACGGTGGGCGCCACCCTGGAAGAGGCCGTAGTGCGCGCGCTCAACGTGGAAATCCTTGCCAAGACGCTCCTGAGCGCCAGCGCCCGCGGCCCCGTGGACTATGTGGTGTGCGAAGAGGATATGGCGTTGATGCCAGATCTCGGCTCCGAGTTCAACGACGTCTACGTGTGGCAGCACCAGATCGCCAAGTTGGCGTACGCGGGACTGTCGGTGGCATAGCCGGCCGCGTCATCATTCCCGCCCGCTCCCGCGCATTTACTGCCGCCGCTGCGCCTTCGGGCGGGCCTTCGCGCCCGGTAGCCGCGGATGGTGATGAACGCACGCTCCGCTCGGTTCAGTACTGTCGTAGACCGCCTCGACCGGCGAACTGATCCGGTAGAAGTCGATGTACCGGATCACCTCGTCGTGGAACGCTCGCACTCCGCGCCTGGATTAAGCCGACGCGGTTTCCAGGGTCTCGTTCGCCCGCTTCAGCTCGGCACTCTCACGCTGGAGCCGGCGGATCTCCCCCGCGGCGGTCGGCGTCCTTGTCAACGGTCCCGCACCACCTGCGCAGCACCTCGATCGAGACGCCGAGCTTCGTCGCAGTCTCTCTGATCACCGTAAACCGCGCGGGAGCGTCCTCGGGCTTCCAAACGCTCCGTCACCATGCGCACGGCACGGTCCCGGAAGGACTATGGGCACTTAAGGGCGTGTCAAGCAATCCTCCCAATAGCAGGTTGGAACCAAACCCAGAGCGGTTCACCCTAAATGAAGCTCGCTTCGCAACCCATCACGCATCCGTTCGACAGAGCGATCTAATGAAGGTACGTATCCGTCCGAGATTTAGCACCAAAATCTGCCACCTGGACGGGCGGGGCACCGGGAGAGCACTCGTTTGGTACTTGTTCACCCGTCCGATTGCACAAATGGACTGACCTTTATACACTCGCCGTAACAGAACGGAGGGCCATGGCAGAGCGACCAGCGCGCGCCCCACGCTCCCCGGATTCGCTTCTGAGCGACATCGGCAACCTAGGCTTCGGCGTGGCGCAGGCGATGGCCGCCGTGATCGTCCCGCTACTGGCGGTTGACGTGGGCCACCCCGTGGCCAGCGTGGGCCTGATCGTCTCCGTGGCGGCGGTGTCCCAGACTCTGGCCCGACTAGCCATGGGCGCCATGATGAGCCGCTTCACAACTAAGTTCTTCATCATCACGGCGGTCATGCTCCTCGCGGCTTCCTGCCTGGTGCTGGCGAGCACAACGGATCTCTGGGCCTTCGTGCTCTCCCAGTTACTCCAGGGCGCCGCGCGCGCCTACTTCTGGACGGGCTCGCAAACGCATGTGGTGCGCGGCTCCAACTCCGCGGTGGACGCGCTCGCCCGACTAAACGTGGTCCAGGGCATCGGCCAGCTGGGCGGGCCGGCGATCGCCGGCTTGCTCGGCGCTTGGTCACTCCAAGGCGCGCTGCTCGTCGCCGGCGCGGTCTCTGCGCTCACAGTGTTCCCCGTCCTCTTCCTCACCCGGTTCCCGCCCTTCGCCCGCAAGCGAAAGCAAGACGGCGGACAGGGCATGCTGAGCCAGCCGGGGATCCGGACGGCGGCCAGCATGACAGCTGTCGCGGGCGCCTGGCGCGGCATCCTCAATTCCTATCTTCCCGTCATTCTCACCGGGGCCGGGTACTCCGTTCCGGCGGCGGGCCTGCTCATAACCGTCACCAACCTGACCTCCCTTGCCGGTAGCGCGATCGCGAGCAGGGTTCAGGCGCGCAGTATCAGGTTCGCCACCGTGGGCGGCATCGCCAGCACCGGGTTGGGACTGGCGCTCGTGGCGTTCCTACCCACCCCGCTCGCGATCGCCGTGCTGGCCCTCGCGGTGTCCGGCCTGGGTGCCGGCGTCCTGCAGACGGTGGGCCCGGCCCTGGCCGCGGATTCCGTCAGCGAGCACGATCAGGGACGCGCCATCGCCACCATCGGGATCTTCCGCTCAGTCTCCCTGCTCGCCTCACCGCTGGCGGCCGCCGGGCTGGTACTCATCCTCCCCGGAACCGCTATGGCGGCAGGCGTGGCCGGTATCATCATAGCCATCCCCGCGCTTGCCGGCCTCCGCGGCGGGCCGACCCAGGACCCCCTGTCAGAGAAAGATTCAAATGAGTAGCATAGTCACCCGCAAGCGTCAGCAGACAGGCGCCGATCTCTTCTCCCCCATCGACTCACGGCGCTCCTCGCAGGCCGTGGCGGACCGCATTCACCACCTCATTCAAAGCGGCGCGCTGGAGATCGGCGACCGGCTCCCGCCGGAGCGCGAGCTCTGCGAGCACCTCGGCGTAAGCCGCGTCACGCTACGGGAGGCCCTGCGCATCCTCGAGGCCTCCGGCCTGATCACTGTCAAGGTGGGCATCAGCGGAGGTGCGTTCGTCACGGTGCCCTCGGTCGACGTCGTACGCAAGAGCCTGAGCGACCTGGTCGCGCTCTCCGAGCTGACCGGTTCCGCCATCACGGAGGCCCGCGCCATCATTGAGGTGGGGATTGTCCCCTTGGTCTGTGAGCGCATCACGGGCGACGACGTTGCTGAGCTGCGACGCATATGTGATGCTGGACTTCAGGACCGCCAGCGCGGCCGCTATGACCCCCGCGCCTCGCTGGACTTTCACCTGCGAGTGGCAGCCATTGCCCGAAACCCGGCCATTACCCTCCTGCTGAGTTCGATTGAACAGCCCATCTTGGAATCCCTGGACTCCGCCGCGCACCGGGACACCTCCGGAGTCTGGGAGCACCAGCGCTTCGTGGACGCCCTTGAAGCGCAGGACGTGGCCGCCGCGCAGAAAATCATGCGGGAACACCTGCGCCGCACAGCCGAGTGCTTCCCCGGCTCCGGCGGCGAGCCCGATCAGGACTAAGGCCCCGTGGCCCTTGACACCTTCCGCCGGTCGGCGGTCCCCGCCCTTGCTGTCATGGCGGTCCTCCTCCTCCGCTCGATCGATCCGCAGGGCAAGTCAGCCCGCGCAGCCCGATTTATTAGCGCCTTCCCTTCGACAGGTCACATAGGCATCACCTCCATGGCATGCCGGAAGGATGGGCATCGTTCGAGCTGTGGCACCAACAAGCATTGATCCTGCACCCCCCAATCTCCTTTACAGCTGATTTACGCCCTGACGCTTACAGAGCTGGCTGTCCGGCGCCTGTCCCCTTCCCCTTCCCCCACTCAGGGCTGGGCGCTTAAATCAATGCCGCGCCCGGTCACTGTCATGCCTGGAATCACCCGGGCCGACGTGACGCCAATCCTGACACTCGACGAAACCGAAGCCGGCGAACTCCCGTGAATGTGGCGGTCTCTTGCGCGTGACTAACGGGGTCAGCTGAACACGCAACACCCCTCTTTCTGGTCAAGTCAAGGTGCTTCGCTCACTCCCATGTTGAGGTACCCAGCATTCCAGCCACCACCCGCTGCACTGCTGATCGACGTCGTTACACGCCTTAAGCGGGTGGAGACGGAACCGCACCACACGGTTCCGTCTCCGGTTTTCCCTCGTGACAAGGAAATCTGTTGATGCCCCAAAAGGGCTGGGCCTTCTCTCAAACTAACGGCGTCTTCGACGCCTGCGCGATCTAGCGGTACTCCCGCGCCAAGCGGTCGATGATGGGTTGCACCCTGCGAAGCGGGACCTCTGGATGGGTGGCAGCCCAAGCATACAGCGCATCGGAGTAGTTGCTCAGGGGCCCGCCTGGGTCGCACACACGCTCAGCTTCGGCCTCCAGTTTCTGCAATTGAAGATCGACCATGCCCACATGATTACACGCCGGCGGTGAGGGGCGGCAGGTTCTACCTGCCGCCCCTCACTCCCCTACTCGGTCCGCTCCGCGCCCTTGCTGTCCTTCATCGCGTGGCCGGTGATCATCCGAGGCACTGAGCCTAAGTCCGGTCAACATACCCCCATTCCTCGAGCTGGAACAGGTAATAGGCGGCCTGGGGGCCGGGGCGCCGCCATGATTCGCGGCTGAGGTCCACCTCGTGCGCGGCGAGCATCATCGCCAGGACTGCCTTGTCGGGGTTCGTGGTCGGCTTCTCGACCAGTGCCCGGTACGCCCGGTAGTCGGGGTCGGTGACGCCTGCGAGGCTGGCGGCGAGTTCGTGCTTCTGCGCCGTCGCACGGGCCACCGAATTGCCGTAGTTCGCCAGGGTCGTGGCCGTGAACTGCGCCCACCCCTTTGGCGGGGTCTTCCGCCCTAGCAGGGTCGTCAGCCATCCCTGCCTCACCTCGGTCGCAGCGTCCCACTTCTTATTGTTCTGGATCACCGTCCGGCGTTCTTCCTTCTGCGCGTCGGTCATCGGCCCTGACTGGCCGGCCGTGGGGCTCATGCCGAGGCCTTCGCGGATCGTGAACCCGTGGTCCCGGAAGTTCGCGATCACCGGCGTCACCTGAACCTCGCCCCGGTAGGTCGAGCTGATCACCACCGCGTTCGCGTCGTCCTTCGTCGCTTTCTCACCGTCTGCCCGCAGGAGCATGTTCGGGTGCTGGTGCTCGGGCGTCCCGTACCCGTACCCGTCGACGACGGTGTTGCCGAGGGCTTCCTGCTCGACCTTCGCGGCCGCGATGAGGCGGGCGGTGGCGCGCTCGGCTCGGAGGTAGGCGACCTGATGGTCAAACTGCTCGGGCTGCACCTCGAGGATCTTCTGCAGGCGGGCCACGGTCAGCTCCTCCTCGCTGAACTCCTCGAGCGCCGCTGACTGCTCCAACGTCCAACCCGCTGTGAGGGCTTCGGTGGCGGTGGTGTTGGCGCGGACCTTCAGCGCTGTCTCCATGGTGGTCTTCTTCGTGCCGGTCTTCTTGGCGATCTGCCCGGCTGTGATGCCCATGAGGGACAGCTGGTGGAACGCTTCGGTGCGGTCCCGGTCGTTCAAGGCCAGGCGCTGGTCGTTCTCGACCATCTGCTGCACCAACCGGTCAGCCTCACTGAGCGAGGCGACGACGTACACGGGCATGGTCGGCTGTGCGGTCTCCACGGCCGCCAGGGTGCGCCGCTGCCCGTACAGGACATGCACACCGGCCTCGGTACGGTGCGCGACCACGGGCTGCAGGACGCCGTGCTGCCTGATGGAGACCAGGAACTCAGGATCGAGCCGGACATCGGCGCGGACGTTGGCGTCGATGGTCAGCTCGGTCGGGCTCAGGTGCTCGAGGACAGCCGTGGTTCTCGTTTGGGTGCTGGTCGGGGTGCTCTGGGTGGTGGTCATGGGTGGTGCTCCTTCGGTCACGAGGTGGGGTGGGAACCCGTGGTGGTGGCACGTGGTGCTCGGCACTTCCCCCGACTCACAGTTGTTTTTTGCCTGCTGGCGAGCTCGCTCGCTCGTCCCCGACGGAGCAGCGTTCAACCCGTAGGGCGGGGCCTGCTAGGAAACCTCGAAGGAGATAAGCGACGCAGACATCTCACGTGTTTATGAAGTCAAGCGGCGAGGTTTGCGACCGGTGGAGTGAAGGCTGTGGCT
>NZ_JBTNDF010000007.1:0-52304 GCF_054511115.1 Arthrobacter arabinosi | reverse complement strand
TCACGCGGTGGCCGCGTCCATGTCCATCACCATGACGACCCGGGCAACCGCGCTACACCACTATGCGGGGCACAACTGTTCAGCGGTCACTTGTCCGTCCAAATCGCAATGATTTTGTACCCGTCGGGAAGGCGGTCAACCAACGTTGCTCGCGCGGCCGCGTAATCGGCGTCCTCAGCGCCGATGTGGTCGATCGTGTTGATGTCATCGCCGCGGCGGATCGTTCCCGTGAGTAGCACGCGCCGACTCTACCCAGATGCACCGACAGCCAGCAGCCGAGACACCGACCGGCCCCAGTACTTCCCCGACCAGTCCCACTACGCGGTACTAGCAGCACTTCGCTGATGCTCAGCTCCACGATCAACACCTTTTTGCAGCTGCCCGAAGAGCGTACGCACTCCCTCCGACCTGTCTACGGCTACGCCGCCACGCACCCACAACTTTTCCCAGGCGCTGCGCTTATTTCCTGGAAAAACTTCTGGGCCCCTGGCCCTACGGGTCGACAGCCCTTCGCGGAGTGCAGCGAGACAAGCCCGCCAGCAGCAAAAAGCGATGGAGAGGAACCACACCATGACCACCACGACCCGCTCACATCCCAGCCGGATCACCCCTCAGATCAACAACCAGCTCGACATGTTCGACCTCCTGACCCTCGCAGAGCCCATCACCGCCCCTTTCAGCTTCACCGTCGACCCCTACACACCCGAAGAGCACCACAAAGCCTGCGAACGCTGGAGGATCGAACACGGGAGCCTCGGAATCTGGGGCAAGTCCCACCTGTGGCACTGCAGCGGATACGACTTCGGGAACAACCGCACCGTCGCCGGCGGCCACCCCACCGTCCTGATGAGTGCCGACACCCGCTGCGATCACTACTACCCCGCCACATGCTCCTGCGTCGGTGACCTGCTCTATCGGATGCACTGCGAAGGATGCGGCCACGTCACCGGCATCCACGCCAGGGAGAACGCCGCCGTCGAGGAACACCTCGACCACTGCTGGAACGGATGGCGGAACCTCCCCACCATCACCCGCAAAGGCCAAGACGGCCCATGGAAAATTCCCGACGACTACCCCACCGAGTGGCAGATCGAGGGAGCTCCCGTCAGAACACTCCGCCAGCCCATGGGAACCCGCCACGTCCCCGGCCGCTCCCCCTTCGGAGGCTACGACGCAGGAACCCTATCCCAATAAGTACTAATAGTAGTATTGTCCCCACCGCCTCGGATCAGGTGGTGGGGACTTTACTGAGGGCCTCAAATGCTCGATCCCTAATACCTCTGATGACGCCAGCAGTACTGTTGTGTATATTAGTTCTATTATCACTAATGCCCCTGCCGAAGGAGAACTATGGTCGCGCAAATTTTCGCCCTGTGTAACCAGAAAGGGGGAGTGGGCAAGAGCACGACAACCTTCCATCTCGCCCGCAGCGCGGTCACCAAGGGCCTCCGGGTCCTCGTGGTCGATGCTGACCCACAAGGCAACATCACGAGCGTTCTGACAGAGGAGGTAGGAGACGATGCCGCGGGCCTGGCTGACGTCCTCAGCGCGAGAGCGTCAGACACAATTAACGACGTCGTCATCGACGGTATCTGGGATGGGTTGTCCGTCGTCCCTACAGCAGGGGAGACGCTCGGAGTGGTCCGCGACGAACTTGTCGTGGCCGGGGCGGGGCGGGAAGCCAGGTTGAAAGACGCCCTGCATAAAGTGCGTGACGACTACGACCTCGTCCTCATCGACTGTGCGCCGAGCTTGGACACTCTCACGATTAACAGCCTCACCGCAGCTACCGGAGTCGTGGTCGTTACCCAGTCGAAGCTCTGGAGCGCCAATGGGCTCGCCAAGCTCCTCGACACCATCGCCGCTGTACAGGCGCACTATAACCCCCAGCTCCGCATCGCAGGCATCCTCGTCAACCAGCACGAGTCGCGCACCATCGGGGGAGCCCACTGGGCAGAGCAGATCCAAGAAGCCACTACAGCCCGGGGCCTTCCACTCCTGCAACCGCCAATGCCTAAACGTGCGATCATCGCCGATTCAGCCGAAGCAGCACAAGGACTCGACGAACTAGGAGCTGACGGGCTGGAACTCGCCGCTTTGTATGACAGCTATCTCGACGTACTAATGGAGAGGAAGTAACACCATGGCTAACCGCGCAGCACCCCGTAAGTCCACGCTGGCCGGCACGTCTCCGGTGACCGCAGCAACGCAACCGGAACCAAGCGTTCCGGCCGAACAGGCTCCGTCAACGACGACATCAGCTCCTCGAGTTCAGTCGCCTGCACCCAGTCCATCGAGCAAGAAGACGAAGGTCGCCTACTACCAGGACGCCGAGCTGGCAGCGAGAGTCAGGGGAGCGTTCCAAGCGACGGCCCATCTGGAGGACCATCGCAGCTTCTCGGATTTCCATGCCGCTGTGATGGAAGCCGAACTCGAACGGCTCGAAAAGAAGTACAACAACGGTCGTCCGTACAAAGGAGCTGCACCTAAAAGTGGTCGCCTCGGACGCCCTTTGGACTGAGGAAACCCTTGTGCGTAGTTAGTACTATTAGTACTAATAAACCTATTGTGTCTAAGGGGGACGGATCAATGACGCTCCCGCTGTACATCCAGCCAGAAGACTGCTGGCAATGCACGAAGACGAAGGATCTGTTGGGACTGCCAAAGCCGGTGTCCAGTTCGACACCGTGGACGTCGAGTTCTGCCGCGGTGAGCATAACCAGCTCCTCGCGCATGACGAACTCCTCGATCGGAGTATCTAACTGTCGAGCGTAGGAGTCGGCGTAGTGCTTATTCTGAACTATTCACGGACAGTACGAGCCGTCACCGACAAGCTCGCTTCTACGGAATAGTTCGAATGCCCCTAATAGTAGCAATATCCCCTCCCGCTAGATCGAAGCTGTGCACGGCCACCGCTCGCTCGGGGTGAGCTGCCCGCCTGGCCTCCAGTTCGCCACGGCTGCGACCGGAACCGGAACCGGAACCGGAACCGGAACCGGAACCGGAACCGAGCCAGGCTCTACTTTTGTGCCTCGTTGAAGGCGTTGACAATCGAGTGCGAGATCCGGCCGCGGGAACTGAGCTCGTAACCGTTGTTCTTCGCCCATTCACGGATGCGCTGGAGCTCCTCACGCCGACTACCAGCACTTCCCGCCGGCCGGTCGTCCTCACTCATAGCCTCTGATGCAGGTCCCCGCTCCTGATCAGAGGCGTCGTCAGAACCGTCGTCCTCGGGCACCGTCGGGGAGTTTTGTTTCTCGTCCGTGAGTGGGGGAGGGGTACCGTCAAACCCAGGGTTGGTGTTGTAGTTCTTCTCAAGGTGCTCCTTGATGTCATCGCGGAAGATAATCCACGTGCCGCCGAGACGGATGGCAGGCATTCTTCCATCGCGCAGCCACCGGTACGTCACCGTTTTGTCGGACAGCCCAAGAACGTCGGTGAGCTGATCGACACTAAGCCGTGACGGCAAGTCAGCGAAGAGGGTGTCGAGTGCTCGACTCATGATCGGCTACGTCCCGTCCAGGCTGGGAGAGCTACTTGTTGGCCTCGTTGTAGGCATCCACGATCGATTGTGAAATCCGGCCCCGCGAGCTGGGGTTATGCCCGTTGTCCTGCGCCCACCGGCGAATTCTCTGTACCTCGTCACGCTTCGCCCGGCTCGTAGAGGTCCCACGCTGTCCACTTCGGTCGCTCTGCCCCTTGCGCCCAGTGGACGACTTACGGGCAACATCAACGTACTGCGACAGCGCGGACCGCAGCTTCTCGGCATTCTCCGTCGTCAGATCAATCTCGTACTCTGTGCCGTCAACACCGAAGCGCACGGTCTCCTGCGCTACTTCGCCGTTGAGGTCGTCGATCAGGTCAATCTGTACACGCTGTGCCATTTGCCACTCCCAAATTTTTGTCCGACATGATGAACCCCAGCCATCAACTCTATCGCGGGCCACGTGCGCAGGCCGCTCTTCTGTTGCTTCAGCTGAGCAGCACCGCATGCCATAAGGATCCTTCAGTCATTCCCGCGCCCAGAATGGGTACAAACGTCGGAGGGTCATGTAAGAATTTCCACAAGCTGAAAGGGGGAAGGCGAAATGCCCTTTGTTGCACTTCTACGGGGACAACGCGTCAATGCGTTGGAACTCACCGGCCAGCAGTGGTCTGGGTTACGCGCGAGTGATGACTACGCGTCCTTGGTTTTCCCTGGCTGCGGTATTCGAGCAACAGCTAAAACTAGCTCACGGGGACGCAGGTTCTTCGCGCACCACACCACATTAGAATGCAACGAACCTCACCTTAACGAAACTCCTCAACACCGCATGATGAAGGAAGCAATTGCACGTCTGATCGATTCACAGCCAGGATGGCGAGCACTGGTTGAGTATCCCGGGCCAAGTCGGGAATGGGTGGCAGACGTTCTAGCAGTGTCCGACAGCGGACGCCGAATCGTGTTTGAGGTGCAGCTGACGCAGCAAGGAGACCCTGATTTTGAGCAGCGCAGTCAGGTGCGGTTCGACGCTGGCGCGCTGCCAGTATGGATTACCCCCCATCAACCAGCTGCATACCCGAGGCTTCCACTGATCAGCACAGGCTTCAGAAAATCTTCTCCGCTACCAGAAGACCTTGACGAGCTCCTTACGGAGTTGAGTACTGGTTCCACCGGCAGGCGCACAACGCTGCGGTCGCGCATACTGTTCTATCTCGAGAATGACCGCCCATGGACCCATGGTGATCCGCGGTACCAACACGAGCAACGTGCGACGGCTCAGCAACAGTCTCAAGAGAGAGAGTCTGTAAGGATTCAGCAGGTATCCAAGGAGGAAAGGAAGAAGCAACAACGCGCGGCCACCTTCGTGCGCTCGGCATTCAATCCCGGGTCCGTCCATCCGAAGGTGCGTTTCCCGAGAGACAATAGGCAGGCCTTATGGGTAGTCGGTGTGCGCTGTCACCGATGCGGCGATGCCTACTACGTTTGGTCAGTGCAGGACCCCGACAGGTTTATCCGCGCATACTCCCCTAAACCGGGGCGGCCTGAGGACCGGCCGGAGATTAGAGGAGTGGTAGAGCGGTGGCATGCCCAGCTTCACAAGCCTTTTCCGTTAGCGGTTCTAGGTCGCACACAGGCGGAGCAATACAAGAGTCGGGCCCGCACCTACTTCGCCTGTCCATCGTGCCGCAGGATCAGCGATTCGTATCTTCACCTCATCCCCAGTGAGAAGTGGTTGCTGTTGCCTGGTTTTTCGACGGCATCAGCACCGACGGAGGATTTTGAGGACATGGTGCGTCGAGCTCAGCGACGACGCGAGCACAGGAACAACTAGATCGGCCTGAATGGCTGTCCTCCCATGGTGTCGCCAAAGAACCGTTTCCTGGCTAGAGACCTAGACTGGGCGTCATGAGTGATTCGTTGTTTGAGGTCGCAGTTGAGGAAGCGGACCTGCCTAAACCAGAGCGTGAATACCCGATCACGGATACCCAGATCACCCAGATCCGAGCAGAATTTGAGCGTCTGGAAGTAGCTTCGATGGATGACCGGCAACGACTCATTGAATCGGCCACGGTACGTCCAGTGAACAAGCTGCGTGACTTATCAGCTGTGGAGGCGCGGCGAGTCTTGACTGTCCTTAGAGCACGGACGGATGTCGCCCGCACTGTCGGTGGTTCAACGTGGGACACCCGTCAGGAAGACACCTGGATCGACAAGTTGTAAACACGCGCTGAAGCCCACTGGCTAGCAAAGAGACGCCTCCGGCACCGGACCGCTTGTCGTCTCACCCCTGGTAGTTGAAGGCTTGCTGACCGTTGTAGAGCATCTCGATGGATGTCGCTTGGGCGATAGCTGTTCGAACGTTCGCGTCCTTCAAATCGAGGACGCGTAGTTGTCCATTAATCTTGGCGATCGAATCGATCCTGGCATAGTGATTCCCGTGCTGCTCGGCGTAGTTGGAGAGCCCACGCAGTTTGGGTAAGGCGTCCCCGTAGTGGTGCCCGTGAGGATCAACGATCGAGGCGACTACTTGCCCATCCCCGGTGCGGTCAAAGACGATGAAGTCTGGTCGGACCAGAGCTTGGCTGTCGCTATCGGTGTAGACGGCGGCCAGCGACTCAGGCTTGGAGACGCCGGGATTTCGGTACCAACAAATAAGGCTCTCGCGTGCCAGTTCGAGGTGCAGTACGTCTGTTTCCCACGAGCTTTTAAAGTCTTCGGGGTAGTCGCCAGTTGCCGGCATCAGTAGGTGTTTGGGGTAGCGCGGCAGTTCTTTGCGTGTGGCCTCGTCACTGCCAATCTGCTCATACGAGGGAACCAACCAGCGTTCCGGCTTTGCTAGAGAAACAGACTGTGAGGTACGCGCCTGTTGCTTGATCTTGCGGTACTCCTCCTGCCGAGTCGACGACAGCCCTGAGATAGGCACGCGGTAGGTCGTAAACCAACCATCGGCTAACTCTTCAGCTCGCCGGTTGAAGCTCTCCACCACTGCAGGTACTCGAGACATTGCGGCTATTCGTGCCTGAGCTTCAATCAAGGCCTCCACCTCATCGCTGTCATCGTGTGCCGAGACGTCCTGCTCAGCAAGGTAGGAGGCATAACTCATCGATACAGCTTTGCCGAAAACGCGGCTGGAGCGGCGGAACGCTTCCTCGATAACTGCCTCGTCAGCTTCGGCTGTGTAAGCACCTGTCGATCGAGCACCTGAGGCCCTGTCCACAAACAACTCACTGACTTCGACTCGTTTCACTTCAACCAGCGCTTGCTCGACTGCAGTGCGATGTGTGGCTGCGGCCCCGTCCAGGGCATGATGCATCAGTTCATGGGCTTGGGCGCCCGCTGCGGGCAGGATGTGGTCCGCGGCTAGTTCATGCGCCAGTAAGGTCAACCTCTTGACCGGATTTGTAACCGTCTTGGGTAGGGCTATGGAGGGCAGGGAGGTAAATACGTCCCATACGTCCTGGCTGATGTGGTTGGATGTGACTTCGGTGGGGTCGATTAGGGCTCGCCGTCCGGGGACCACGGGCATGTTGTCGTCCCCGTAGGTAAGTGCGTCAGCAACATCACGGGTGGTACTGGGAGCGAAGTAGGGCAGGAAGCAGTAGACGCTCGACAGCAGATCATTTCCGGGGATACGACGAGCCAGGGGAGTGCGTGCCATTCGGCCTAATAGCTGAGTGATATGAGTCCGATCCGAGGCTGGTCGGAAGGAAACCATGACCTCGGCGCGAGGACAGTCCCAGCCCGTGCTAATCGCATCCTTAGCGATCAACACGCGACACCAGTCATTGTCCTGAACCTCCTCAGGGCTGAGGTAAGGGATTTCGTGCAAGCCGAACCGTTGGGTGGTGTGTTCTCCTAACACATGGGCGACGTTAGTTCCTGCTAAGTCAGGCCACTGTTGAAAAATGGTGTCTAGTGCCGCACCAACTTCGTCAGAGTTGGGTGTATTTGGCAGTTGCAGGATCATGAGTGGCTTTACGACGGCGCTCTCCTGCTCAATCTGGGCGTAGTCGGCCCATGCTGCAGTCATTTCGCGCAAGCGATCTACGGCGCGGCGTAGCAAAACCTTATCGAATGCTCCCGTCTCCGCCGGCGAGTCGAGGACGTAGGTGTCTTTAAGCAACCCGGAACTCTGTACATCGACCGGACTAACTCTCACCCGGTCGATTACAAGGCGCTCCTCCCATGTCTCCAACGTCTGGTGGAGGCGCTGAGGAGTAGCGGTGATGCCAAGGATGATCGGTACGGGCGGAATCCTCGGCGTTGTGTGCTGCTGGCCGTTGATGATGCGTTGCACGATCGACTCGTGGGCCGTTGCTGCAGATTTGGATTGGCCCATGCCCTGATGGGCTTCGTCCACGAACATGTAGAGGGTGCGGTCCGGGTCCTCGATTGTGTTTCGGATCGTGTCCCAGATGGTGTACTCGCGTCCTTCAGGCATATTTTCTAGGGCGATCTCACCTTGGCGGTCTTCGAATCCTCTGACGAGTAGGGATGTACGAGAGAACTTCTGGTGGTTAAGGAAGTAGACCTTCCCGGGGTCAAAAGTGCGCTGGTTGAACGTGGTCGGTACGACAACCAGGTCACTGTAGGGAATCATGTCCGTAGCCTCGAGCAGCCGGAACCGAGACTGTTCGTTCAAGGCAGGGTCGGACGAGAACCACAACACCGTGGCTTTTGGGTCGGCTTCAAAGTTCAGATCTTCATTACTCGTGAAAAGCGCTTCCAACAGCGCCGATGCGATGACTGTCTTACCGGCGCCCATGGTGGCCGTCAGCGTCACAGCTTGAGGCCGCCCTGAGCCTTCGTAGTACATTCGGGCATCCCGGAGGGCGCTCAGTAATTCGGCGACAGCTTTGTCCTGGTAGTCCTTCAAAGTGAACCGCATGACTTAGCCTCCATTCCGGATCTGAAAGTTTCGCAGGTACGACTCGTAGAGCCGAACCGCTTCAACGCCTTCTGGAAGACGTCGAGTTACAGATTGGAACCGTCGCTCATCATCGGTCACCACATACGCGATTTTGACGCTGGGGATGTCCGCCACCGCCTCGACAAATGCGGTGGTGACGTCTAGATCGGTCAACACGCCGTAAGCCTCCGCTACCACCCACCCGGTAGAAGGTTCGGTATCGATACACGTCCCTGTGGCGCCGGCGCGCAACCATAGCAAGGGGGCAATCTGGCGGAACGCTTTGTTGTGAGCCACCTCAGTGCGCGTCTCGTACGTCAGTGCGAAGAACCGCGCGTTTTCTTGCATCCCCTCAAACATGGGGAACTCGTCGGTGAACTTGTAGTCACCCTTGACTGGCTCGCCCTGGGGAGTTTTGCCCGTAATTACCGCATCGAGGCGAGGCATGGTGATGTGATCGCAGATGCCCCACTGCTCCCACTCCGGGTCGCCGGGTCGGAGTCCTTGTTTTCGGAGTCCTTTTTGCTCATCGGCGCCAACCTCGTTGTTGGTCACCGAGATGCATTGGCGATTGCCTCCGTCCTGATGGTTCAGACGCATGACCGCATGGGCTGTTGTCCCAGAACCTGCAAAGAAGTCGAGAACAACTGCATTCGGTTTGTCCCTGACCGCGACCCTCAGGCAGTCCTCGACGGCATACAGGGACTTAGGGAAGGGAAAAGAGCGATCGGGCAGGAGCGCCCGTAGCATCCGTGACCCGTGCTCTCCGGCGGAGTGCCGCGATCGGTTCCACACCGTTTTCGGGGTCATCAAGGTACTGTCAGCTGCTTGTTCGAGCTGCAGTGCACCGGTAGCGGCCTGGCCAACGACTTTGATCTCGCCAGCTTCAATACGCCGTATTTGGGCCTTGCCAAGATACAGGACGGACCACCGATCGTTCTTCGCGTCATAAGCACCCAGTTTGGCCATGCCAGAACTGAGGAGGGTGCGTAAATACTCAGGAGAAGTCCGCCAGTTGGCTTCGATGCCGTTGCTGCGAACAGGCCAAAGAGTCGCGAGACCTGGCCGATCAGGAACGGATAACCGGTCGCTGGTAAGAGGGATAGGCTCTCCCACTTCGCGGATGACTTGTTGGGCTCGATCAACATAGATCGGGTAAAAAAGATTCGGCCGGTCCACTCGTCGCGAGTTCGACCCACCTCGCATGAGCCACTCCCAACGAACTCCTTCTTTTACCACCTTCACGCCTTGATCAAGCATGGTGTCTTCTAGCCGCGATGGTGTTGCGGCACCGAAAAAGCAAAAGTAGGCATACTCTTCGACGCGAGCTAGCTCCGCACCACGTGCGACACCATTCGGATTAATGACAATGGTCGTCATCTGAATCCGCGCCTCTGGCAGGGCCTGCTCCAGCAACAGCCCCAACCGCAGGTACTCCTTTTCATCAATCGTCACGATGAGAATGGAGTCCTCGGGATTCAACAGTTCCTTGGCCACCTGAAGACGGCGCTCCATGAAGGCAAGCCACTTACTGTGGCGGTAGATGTCTTCGCCCTCCACATAGTCATTGTTGTACTTCCAGTCCTTGGCTCCCGTGTTGTACGGAGGATCGATGTAGATGGCGTCGATCTTCCCCTTATGGGTATAGCTCAGCGCCTGGAGGGCATGGAAGTTCTCCCCCTTAATGACAGTGTGATGCGGTTTGTCTCCGCCTCGTTCTACCGTCCCCGTCGGCACAAGGCCGGGATAGATGTAGTCCCGGAAGACAGACACAACGACAAGATCATCAGTGTCAGCGCTTCGAATATTTGGGGCCTCGACGCCGTACTCCATAAGACGAGCCACTCGCCGGCCGTCTACGCGCTCGATAGCCTGAACCACCCACAGGGCCTTACTCCCAGATTCGAGGCTCCGACGGGGTGGCAGAATCCGGACCTTATCGCCCTTACGCACCACGCGTCCTGGAATCTCTGTGCTCTCAGGGTGGTGCCGCTCAAAGTTCAGACCGAAAGCACGACGGGAGGATAGTGCTTTGTACTCTCGGTCGAGGTCAGCAGCGAGCTGCGGATCCTTGCGCTCAACTTGGCGCAGCAGATCGGTCAACTTGGACATAGGGGAACGGCTCCATGAAACGGGGGCATCAACCCCGATGCTGGGGCCGGGCAGAACGGTGGATCTGTCGGATCGCACACGACTAGTCCGCTGACTACTGCCGTTGCCAACATACCGGTTGGACAGCGATGAACCGCACTTGACTCATCACGCGCCGGTGATCGAGCCTGATTGGAGGAGAAAGACCCTGCCTTCGCAGGGTCTTTCCCTCAATCTGCTAAGCGAGCAGGTCTGGGCCTGCGGGCTTGCGGGTTCTTCCTAGCTTCTTCAATTCGAGCAATCAGCTCTGGGTTTCGTTCCAGGGCAAGTTCGTCTTCGGTGAGGATGACGGCGGGTCTAAAGATAAGGACGCCATCGGGCTCCTCCTCCACTAGATACCGGTGGTGCTTAGCAACTTTCCCTAGGCTTCCACGGAATCGATCATCCAGCTCAATCAGTTGTGCGCTCATGGTAGTGGCTCCTCGTGGTCGAACCTTCGACCTCTTTGCGAGTCTCCAGTCTATGGCAAGAAACCCACTTTCCCAAGTGCCTAATCTGGGTAAGTGGTACAGTGGGTACATGGCCGTACTAGAGTTGGATCCCGACCCGGATGATGAGTTTCAGCGGCTGAGAAGCGACGATTGGCACCTCGCTAGAGCGGTCGATGAAGTCTTTGTCGACCTGGAGACGGAGCCTCATAAGGCATACCTCACGCGAACGTACTTGCGACCAAGAGGCCTCTATAAGGTCCTTGTGCAAACTGCTGCGGGTTACCCAGACCACATGATCCTCTGGGAGTTCGACGGCGACATCGTTGTCATTCGTTACCTTGGAGCAAACTTCGCCAATGCTTGAACGGCTAGAGCAGAGGAAAATTGCGCTCCCGCATAGGATGACTTCATGTTCGGACCCGAATAGGTCACCATTCGTAATAGCGTGCCCAACGTCCTCGTCAATGAGGCGTACGGACCGGTCTGGACACGCGCTCGAGACGTCATGGTGGTCGACACAGCCGGTGGCACCGCAACTCACTTGTCCCTGAAATCCAGTAGCGAAACCACATTATGTGGCCAGCAGTCCGCGAGGGTGTCCAGTGCCTGGTTCCTCCTAAGCGGCTGCAAAAAATGCTCAAAAGCGGCCACTAAGCAGGGGATCGCCACAATCACCGACACGGTCGGTACGCTCGTCGACCTCGTAACAAGCACAAAAGTTACCCAGTGGCCTTAACTTGCATCCCACGCGCTACAAGCGCGGAAGGTGCGCGACTGCATGCCGCGTCACCAGCAAGCTCTCAGAGCAAGCTGCGCTGGCACCCGAGTACGCCTGCTTTCTGGTAGCAAGAGGAAAGCAGGCAGCCGGGCAAGTGCGGATGATACGTCAGTGGTCATCCGTTGATGGATCTGTCCAACCGCATCCTCCTGCCCAGGCCTACCGTGACTGATTACAGCGGCGCCGTTTCCTGTCCGGCACCTTGCCTCGGTTTGCACCTTCCACTCCTCTTGTCAGTAGTCGTAAGCCCCGTATTCGTCCATCATCATTTTGTTGTAGTGACGCGCCTGCTGCACACTCATCTCGTCAATGGATACTTCGTCCAAAGTCAAATCTAGCTGGATAACTGGGAAGGTCCATTTGTTCATCACGGTGTGCCAGGCCTCCCTCAGCTCCATTGGAATTTCTTCATGCTCTTGAGGAGCAACTTCGGCAAGAACGTGCAGCGCCCGATCCCTTGCAAACTCCCATCGCGTTGACCCATCGAAACGTGCGTTCCTCCACGTTTTGGCAGCTGCTCGTGCACCGGCCTCGCTCAGAACCCCAGAAACTCTCAGTGCGAGAACTAGACTCGTAAGACGCCCGGTGACATATAGTGACTCTTGGTCTGCCCCGCTCCACTCGAATTCGCCAGGCTGGGATTCCTCAAAATCAACGTATAGTGCGGACTCACGACCGCGCAATATGTCATTTCTAAAAATCCAATCTGCGTCATTCGGCCCATCCAGGTAGTGGCTTGGACGAAGCGCAGCCACGTAGCGCTCGATTTCGGCGAAATCAGCCGGATTACCCTCATGGACATGAGCGTATATTCCTCGAGCTAGGTGACTGTAAAAGTACTTGCACCCCCTCGTGAAAGGCTTTTGCGGGTGCATGCACCTTGCAAGATCGAGCAGGATAAGCACCTTAGCTGCTTCCTCGGTGCAAATCACATCCAACGCAGCTGCAGCGACAACATCATCAGCATCCTGCAGATTTCTGATAGAGGCGGCTAGGTGAGTAACACGCTCACCTAGTTTCTCAAGACCCTCCCCTAAAATTGGAAAACGTTCGTCATTGCTAAGGGATACAAGGTGATCTAACCGTCGCGGTATCATTTTTGTGCAGTCACCACTTCTCGATTCCAGGAGTTGAGAACGTGCAACGTTACTTCTTCGCGTTCAACTTTAGGATTTCAGTGAAGAATGCAACCTTCAGCTTGGCACCTTTAAAGATCTGATCACGGGCGATCTTGCCGTCATCAAGTTTAGCCACTTCTGCGTAAAGAAGCTTTTGAAGCTCCACTAGCTGTGTCTGGCTCGGTGAGGTTTTGAGAGAGGTGACTGGAATTTTATCGAAGTCAGACAGTAATTTGACCCCACTTGACCGGAGCGCATATGCAGCCACGAGGTAGTGGCGCGAGTTGGTCGCATCGTCAGCGATTGCTTTCGCCGCTGTAGATGCCAGGTAGGTGTCAACTGCATCTGCCACCTTCACGGCCTTGAGGTATATTTCCTCTGATCCATCCGGGTCAAAAACCCTGTTCCATCCCGCTTTCGTCCCGAGTAGGGTTCCGGGGCGGGCGCGAGCCGTGTCAGGTTCAAGTAGCCTGAATGCCATGGTGGCCTGCGCAACGTCAGTGACGGTTCGAATTCTGGCCGGAGCCACCGATGAGCCGCGGTACTGGTAACGGCGCCGTTCATAGTGCCAGTTCGCCGTCCGAAGGTACTCTTCGATTCGTCTCTGCTTTTCCTCATTGGCGTGCAGTTGGGTGCTGGCGATCGCGGTCTGATTGTTGGTGCCTGCAATGATTGCCTCGCGAACGTCCGGATCAGACTCCGTGATGAGGCGAACGAGAACGGGCTGCGCGAGGCGCTCTTTTGTCACGGTCTTGGCGAGTGCCTGGGCATGTATGACGTGCGACGTCTGAAGGCCGTTGACGATGAGAGGGTTGGTTGTCACCCATTCAAGTTCCACGGGATCAGATGCCTTATCAGCAATGATTGTGATTCCGTTGTTCAGCCACCAAAACTCGGTCGGGCTGTTGGTCGAAAGGGTCTTTGCGATGGCATTATTCACGCTGATGCTGTCGCCTGCATAATCGCGAACGTTCACGGCGAACAGTTCGTCGCGTATAACAGTTCCGCCGTCCCTCTGCAAAAACCGTAGGTAGTCCTCAATCTTCACGAGACCAACAAGTGCGGGGCCGACACGGACTGGAGCTTTCATGAAAATGAGCTTGGCGGTGAAGTCGTTGCTAACCCGGAGCTGAGTCACCACGTCTGCATCGGAGACATACTCGACGACGGCCGTACTGCCTGAGGGCAGTTTCGTCAAAAGCCACTCCTCAAGTTGCCTTCGCTTCGTCTCCTCGTAGTCGCTTAGGTTAACTTTGGACGCCAAAGTAACATAGCGGACGGTGAATCGCATGACAGGGGCGAGCATAGAGAGCCTCTCGCGAAGCTTCTGCAGTGCGAGAGCCTTTTCGACGACGTCGTCATTAAGCGGAATGCCCCGAAGATTACTAGCCGTGAGATTCGACTGAAGGATTTCCTTGAGTGTGCTCTCAATTTTCGGGAAAACATTGGTGTCCCAGTTCAACTCATGCTTAGCCTGCACAACAATGACATCCATCATCAGCCCCGGTTGCAAGCCTTCAAGAGCCTTCCTGCTCCTTCCTAGGCGTATGGAGTCGGACGCGACTAATTCTTGTCCGTTAAGAAAAACATGAAGGCTATCGATGCCTCCATCGTGTTTCGCGCCGACCATTCCGCTCTTGATTTGCGAGGGGTTGAGGCCGTACTGCCGCAAGGCGACCTCTCCTACTGCAAACCGCTCAAACGCGTCATCGTCGGACATTTTCGGGTAGTGGGAGGCCTTGTACGCAGCGAAGTTGTCTTTCGCAATGACTTGATCAGCAGTAAGTGGCATGAATGTACGTTAGCGCTTTCCGGCTTGGATCGGGGTACTGCGATGGCTCGCTGTGGAGGTGCGTCCCCCTGCCACGCAGCAAACTTCTCCCGAAGGGTTTATGGAACGTGCGGACCGCGATGTCGGTTCAGTGGGACTGTGCTTCATCACCCGTGCTCGAGCTGTAAGCGTGGGGCCTTCCAGCGCACCTTCAGCTGACGAACGCCCACGCCGGACGTTGTCATCCCGTTAGCTTGGCATGCCACTCATGCGCCCACTCGGGTCGGTCGATACGGAATTGGAGGTAGGAGCTGTCCTCGCCCAGGAACACCCCGGGCCCGCCCGATCCCGTCTCCTGCATTCCGAGGGAGCGCAGGATCCGGACCGATGCAGTGTTGTCGGCTAGCGCTTCCGCCCAGATGTGTTCCAGCCCCAGGCCATCGAACCCATACGCTAGGCCGGCTTCGGTGGCGCGTCGCCCCAACCCCTGCCCCCAGCGGCGCGAGGGACCGATCACGAACCCGAGCTCCTTCACTCCCGGGTCCGACCCGTGAAGATCCACGTACCCAACCAGCTCGTCAGTCGTGGGCTCCTCCACTGCCAACCGGATCAGATCGTCCGGCGGGTTCTCAACTTGTCGTACCCAGAAATCATGCAGGGCGACCGGTGAGGCTACAGTCCACCCGGTGTGCTGACAGAACCGAGTATCCCTGCCCCATGCGGTCAGGACAGTTGCGTCCGCGTGCTGCAGAGGCCGCAGACGCAGCGCGGACTGGTTCATGCCTCCAACCTATCGGCCCACCAGTGGCCTCGAATCCTCAACAGCGAATGGGTTATAGGAGGATCGATGCTTACGGGCAGGCTGTCAGGGTCCCTGTAGATTTGGTTGGTATGCGGAAGAGTGACAGCGGCTGGGGAGAACATGGATGAGTGATCGAGAGACATACTTTCAGCAGCTGACCCAGCGTGAATCCGAATTGGCATGGGCGGGCATGAAATTCGATTTCAAACGAATCGAGCAGTGGCACCGATCTGGGCAGGAAGCTTGGGACGCTGGTTTCGGATCAGTCCTACACGATGCGGACGCACTGACTGAGCCCCACCAAGTCTCGCACCTAATCGGATACCTGCTCCACACCGCAGTGGATCACCTGCATGCGCTAAAAACCCTGTTGGCTGATGCCGAAGCTCAACATACCTTCGCGCCGTACACCCTGATTCGAGGTTCCATTGAAGCAGCCTCAACTGCTCTTTGGATCCTCCAAGATGCTGATCCACGATTCGTTACGCGAAGGGCACTGCATCTGGAGTACCAGAATTTATGGGATCAAAGGCGCGCCACAAGGTTGATTGATAAAAACGCCGATTTTGACGAGGAACGCTTAGTTCTACTTAAGAAGGTAATGGATCGAAATAATCTGACCACGGCTGTGGTCAAGAAGCCGCTCCATGTGAGCGAAATAATAGAGATTGCGGCCGAAGTCTTCGCTCTGCCGGCTTCTCGTTTGACTTGGCAGATGTGCTCTGCTGCGGCCCATGGGCGCCCGTGGGCTAAACAGTTTCTTACCCTTTTTGAAGCCCATGATGACGACGGAATTTCGAAGACTCTCAGCGGTCAGCTCACTTCCAATCAGCTAGCCATGGCGGTGTCCCTTAATAATGCCTGCGAGGTCTTCGATAAAGCACGAGTAATTCGTAACAAGCATTCACGCAACCCCAACCACACAGGCTCAAGCTTCACCGGTCCATCGTCTGAGCTGCATGTTGTGACCAAGAGGCTGTTCACAGCGAGGTAGCTGCCGACCTGGAGCTGCCGGCGCTCCAGATCTCGCTATCCGTCAAGCGCTAACCCATGAACCCAGATGCGCTCCAGCCGCTCGATCTGGATATCATTCGGTATGGTCTCCTGCCAGCTCGTTCAAGACAATATCGAATGCCCTCTGCCTCATTCAGAAGACCGCTTGATGGAAACGTTCGCTGCGCACCGTCGCCTAGAAGCGGAGTACCACGATCCTCGCGCGTTCAGATACAATCTCAACGCGTTCCTAGCGTCAGTGAGTTCGATTCAGCAAATTCTGCAAAAGGAGATTGAGCAACGCGGCGACGTACAGCGATGGAATCAGGTACGAGATTCATTCAAGAACGATCCTTGCTTAAAATCTCTTGCAAGAGCACGTAACGTTACCCTTCACCAACAGGCAATCTTCGATGGAAGCTTGGTGCATATTGGGATGTATAGGTGGCGCCGACACAAACTTTCCGTAGCCCAACAGCTCCCGCATGACGCCCCTAGTGAGCGTCTGTTGAGGTGGTTTATCGGTACCGATCTGGGCAAGATGTTTCTTGATGAGGAACACTCTGCTTGGGGCGAGGAATACGGTGTATGGCGCCAGTACAACGTAGCTGAGATCAGCAAGACTGAGGACGTTTTGACTATGACCAGGCGTGGGTCTATTCGCTCCCACGAAATGCTAGCTGCAGCCCATCGTCTGTACTCAATCGAGGCCGGAAACCTTGACGATGAATATCTTCTTAGCAAGGACGGTCTTGCTGATGTCATGGTCCTTCTCGAAAGTGATATAGACCCATCCCTGCCTTCCAAATGGGGGTGGTATGGGAACACATCCTGATTTCACGAGTTGTAAGTTCGTGCACCTCAAGCACGGAACTCCTTGCCGACTAAGTGTAGGAGGCCATGACGTTGCTAACGCGTGATGTGGTCGCAGATGCAGGTGGTTGCCCATCGTGCGCGCCGTGTGGCCGGTGGTAGTTGTAGTGCAGATTCCAGATTTTGACTGCGGCAGCGCGTTCGACTTCCGAGTTCCAGGTGCGTGTGTAGAGGAATTCTTCGGCGAGGATCCGGTTGTATCGCTCGACCTTTCCGTTGTGTTGAGGCGTGTAGGGGGCGATGCGCTGGTGGCGGCTGGAACCGACCGCATCGCGGAAAGCTGCGGCCCGGTAGCAGGAGCCATTGTCGGTGACGATTCGCTCGATCCGGGTGATGCCGTGGGCTGCGAACCAGGCTTTCGCGCGGCCGAGGAACGCGACGGCTGTGACTGCCTTCTCGTCGGATAGTGCCTCGGTGTAGGCGAGTCGGGAGTATCCGTCGATGGCCGAGTGCAGGAAAATGTATCCGGTTTTCGCTCCGCGAGTCTTCGTGCGGGCCGCGGCTTTGGCTTCCGCGCTGTCTCTGCCGTGTACGCGCCACCCACCACCGTCGGGAATACGTCCGACCTTCTTGACGTCGAGATGCACCATGTGGCCCGGGCGTTTGGCGGTAATGCGTTGCGGTTCGCGGTTCGTCTCCCCGTTCGGATCGATGAATCTCCGTATATTCAGGCCCAGCTGAGCAAGTAGCCGGGTGATGGTGCGCCTACTGACCGGCGTCCCGCTTTGGTTGAGCTCGAAGGCGATGCGGGATGCTGACCATTTGTACTCACGCCGCATCGATTCGATCTGTTCCACGAGCTGGCCAGGCGTCGCTGAAGGTTGCCGGATAGGAGAAGACGAGCGATCCAGCAGGCCGAGTTCCCCGAACCGCTTGTACCTGTTAACCCACTTTGAGGCGGTCGCGCGAGAAATCCCCATTTCTTCGGCCACGTGCGCGATCGGTCGGGTCCGGCAGCGTTCGATCAATCGGCGGCGCCCTTCGGGTGAGAGCGGCGCGTTAGCGTGCAAACGTGAAGTCATGACGATCTCAGATCAGTTCCAGCACCGGTCCTTCATGGACGGCCCGGTATATGGCGTTGCGTATCGCGTTGGCCTGATCCGAGGTGAGTGTGCGGTCAATGGGGCGGAGTACGATCCGCAACAAAATGTTGACCTGGCCGTACTGTGTGCCGAGCCGAACACGCGCCGCCTCGGGTAGTTCCTCGTGCGTGGTGCGGCTGAGTACGTCAAGGGACTCGATGACCTTCGCATCGTCGCCGAGGGCGATGCGAATACGGTCGCCGAGCGTTTCCTCGTCTTCTTCCTCTGCCAGGACCACCGATATGTCGCGCCGGGAAGCGGGCAGCAGCGAGACGTGCTGCCACGGCTCCAGAGTCAGCATTTGAGCGGCAATGCGCGGGTCTTCGGCCCTTAGATAGCGAATGTCAGGGATCCTCTTGCGTAACATCAGGGCCCGCTCCAACCCCATGCCAAGAGCGAGGCCGGACCACCGTTCCGGGTCGAGTCCTGAACCGCGAAGCACCTCTGGATGGATGCGGCCGCATTCGGCAAGCTCGAGCCATTCGCCCTCGTGGAGGACGTCTATCTGCCGGCCGCCAACGGTGTAGGGGTGCGTGACATTGGTTGTCTTCCACTCGGCGCCCGGGAGCACTGCCTCGACCACGCGGGCGATCATCATCAGCATGTCCTTGTCGGCAGTATCCGAAGTGCTGCGGATGCGCCAGAGGTCTACCTGGTGTGGCTCACCCACGTGGCTACGATCAACCGCGTCACGCCGGTAGACGAGGCCCGGGGCCACGATCAGCTCATCGACCTCTTCTCGCCCTACGTAATCTTCGAGAGCAGTCGGGAGGCTGGCGCTGGTGTGACTTCTGAGCATCGCGGTGGGGCTGATGTAACGGGTGTACCGACGGGCGCGGGTGACGTCGTCGGGATCGTAACCGAGGCGGTCGTAGTTTTCACGCACGGGAACGACCGGAGAGTTGCGCACGTAGCGGACGGTGTGACCTCGCTCAGGTTGCAGTGCACTCACGACAGAGTCGAGAAGAGCCTGTACGGCGTGTGTGCCCTGCGCGGGATCAGTGAGGTCGCGTATGTTCAGCGCGTGGCAGAGCTGGTCAGAAGTCAGATAGTCGGCGTTCGACATGTGGAGATCTCCAAAAAGGGTGGCAGGTGGTTGAAGGAGTAAAACTTCCCCCGGCCGTACCTGCGGAGATCTGCTGCGCTACAGGAGCGCGTCGATAACCCCGCGGCCATAACCCGGCCGGGGGTCCCAAAATCGCTGCTGCCTGTGCATGGTTCGAGAGTACCCGTGCATCCCCTTTCTGGCGACGAACGTCAACAACCTCCTGGCCAGCAACAACTAAGTGTGTGCGGCACGCCCGTAAGCCGTCCCTCACCGCTCGAGCGTGAAGTGGAGTAGCAGTGCAGGCCTGTGCTAGGCCGGGCAGCGCACGTTTACCCCCGCAGGATGAAGATGCACGCACAGGCGCCCTATCCGTACATCAGACTGGTGCGCGAAGTGTTGCGTTTGGGTACACCCTGCGCAGCGCCGCCCGCACGGAAGCCGATCCCGCTGTGGGGCGCGAAGCTGGTGGGCATTATTGGTGGCTGGTTGTGGGGGTGAAGTCTGAGTGGAGCGGTTTATCCATTACTCCGAGTTTGCGTAGTGCCCAGGGACCTACGATGGCTCCGGAGAGGATCACTCCTCCTGCGATGAAGCAGGTGAGCTGCCAGGATGCGGCATCGTAGAGCATTCCCGCGGACGAGGCCCCGATAGCTGCGCCGATGAGCGTGGCAGCTGTGTAGATCCCCATCGCTGCCCCGATCTGGTGCGGGTACTTCTCGGTGATCACGGCTTGTTCGATCGGCATCACCAACGCCCATGCCACCCCGCAGAGAATCCATAGAGCGGCGATGATCAGGGGCCCGGAAGCGTATGCCAGGGAGATGGCAAAGACGCCGCTCAGGATGGACCCGACGATCATCCCGGCGCGCCGACCGATGCGCAGGACGACCTTGTGCAGCACTGGTGGAAGGACTCCCATGGCGATCGCTCCTGGGAGGAAGATGTAGGCGATTTCGATAACACCCAGCTCGAACGCGCGCTGAAGATGCAGGAGCAGCAAGATCCCGATCATGGTCTCGGCCAGCGCGGTCATCAGCGTCGCAATGAGCATCGGGCGCAGCGAACCGATCAGGACACGTGACCCCTGGGGCGTGGTGGATGCCTGTCTATCCGCTGACCGCAACGGTGCGGGTGCTGGGCTGAGGAAAAGAAGCACGGCGCCTATCGCGCATGCCGCCGCGCCGGCGAAGAAGGTCACCGGAAACGAATCGAACTGCCCCAGCAACATCAGGCCGGCAACAAAAGCGATCCATACCCCGGTTTCCTGGAAGGACATCAGCCGGGCGAACACACCGGAATCCTGTGGGAGATGCTCACCGACCATGGCTCGCAGCGAAACCCACAGGAGTGCTCCGCCGATACCACCGACAGTTGCTGCCGTGTACGCCAGAGGCAAGGAGCCGGCTACTGCGTATCCGCAGCAGGACAAGGCATACAGGAGGGCCCCGAGACCGGCAATGCGTTCGCGTTTCCGGGAATCTGCAAGGTGCCCGGCGATCGGGCGGGCTATGACGGAGACGATCATCTCCAGTGCAACGAGGAAGCCCACCTGTGCGGGACTGGCGCCGAGGGCTATTCCGGCCCAGAGCGGAATCAGGAAATCGAGCAACTCAGCTGGCCCGTTTGTGAGACCTGCTGCGACCAGTGCTGATCCGAGACGGGTGCGGCCCCGTGCAATGTCCCCCTGCATGCGCTCGATCCTAGCCGTACGAGACCAACCCTCCACAGCACTACTGCAGCGACCCCATAACTAGCCGTTCCAGGTGGCTGAAAGCTCGTCCGGAACCGATTGGGCCAGAACCCGGCGCGGAGGGTTTCGGTCAGGACACGTGGGTGTCGCGTTGGGATACACCGAGAGCAACATCGACGATACACGCGGAGCTTCTTGACCGCTTTCTCTGCACTAAGTCATTTCTTCTTGGGTGAGGGGTTAGCGGATGGATGGGCCGTTTTCGTAGACGAACTTTGCCTCGTACTGGGTGTCGGGCTTGGTCGCGGTAATGGTCACGGAGTGCTGCCCTGGTTGGAGCTCGTAGGAGGACCTGGCCGTGGTGGTGCCTGGCGAGGCCTGGCAGATCACCTCGAAGCCATCAGTCAGAGTCAGAGTGCCGGCGCTCAGGCACTTCAATTCGGCGCCGATGTGTGTGGCGTCCTCGGGCGGTTCGCCGAGCTCGATGGTCTGCGTGCCCGTGTAGGTGCCCGATACAGGTTCTGCAACCGCCGAAGGGACAGGGCCAGTGGGTGCGGGTTGGGGCTGATTCTCCGTTTCGAGGTCTCCGGCGGTGCATCCGGTGATTAGGAGGCCGGCCAGTAACCCGGTGAGCACTAGGACTGGTGATCGTCGCATGATCGACATGGTTTAGATCTGCGCGTCCGTGGCTTCAGCTTCCCTTGATCGCTCGAGCGCCGGGGCCAACGTTCTGATGACGATAGCTGCGCCGACGAGGGTCGTGCCCATCGGTATCAGTGCCCATCGAACCAGTGTCAGAACAAGGTCCACGAGTCCGACCCCGATAGAGGCCGTCGGTCCCACTGATTCTGCAAGTGCACCCATCAGCTGCGGAAGGAGTACCAACATGAATCCGCCGGTCACAATGAGGATGATGCCCCACTGGACGCACTTTTTGGCTGTCGCTTCCATTGTTCCCCCAAACGAAACTGATGATCGTCTGCTGATCGTAGTAGTTAGGCGGGTGAATGGGACCGGGGCGGGCACACAATTTTGGTCACGAGTTTCCAACTGTCTCTGACACTCTCGGCATAGAGGCGGTCCGCCCAACAGGTGTTGCGTTTGGGTACACCCATACCGGACGTCAGATGCTTTGGCGTAAACTGTCAGAATAGGATCATTTTTTTCGTTTGTGGACAGTAGTTGTCGCAGGTCTTAGAGTCAAAGCTGACAGATGAGGGGTATTTGGGTGACCGGGCAGCGAGTTGGCTACATCAGGGTGAGCAGTCTGGACCAGACGACGCTCCGTCAGCTCGATGGCGTAGCCGTCGATCGGAAGTACACCGATCATGCGTCGGGTAAGGACCAGAATCGGCCGGCCCTGGAGGACCTGCTCGATTTCGTCCGTGACGGCGACACCGTGGTTGTTCACTCGATGGACCGGCTCGCCCGCAACCTCGAGGACCTACGCGGCATCGTGCGACGACTGACCACCAAAGGCGTCCGGATCGAGTTCGTGCACGAGAAGCTCACGTTCACAGGGGACGACAATGCGATGGCGACCCTGCTGCTGAACGTCATGGGCGCATTCGCTGAGTTCGAACGCTCCCTGATCCGAGAACGCCAGCGAGAAGGAATAGCACTGGCGAAGGTGCGTGGCACCTACAAGGGACGTTCCAGATCCCTGAGCCCGGAGCGGGCTATCGAACTGTGTGAGAAGGCAGCCGCCGGTGTACCCAAAGCGGTACTGGCCCGTGAGTACGGCATCAGCCGCGAAACCGTGTACGCCTACCTCCGCGCCGGATCCGGCCAGAAGCCCGAGACTGATCCTGACGGGGAAAGCACACTGCGTGCCCTTGTTGAGAGTCTGCCCGCCGATACCAGGGCGACTCCTACAGTCGCCCCCTACGACAGCCTGCTCTCTGCACCGGCTACGCCCCTGAACCCTTCACCTGGATGAGCCTGACTTCCTCTAGGTCACAGTGCAGGTAGGTGCTCCCTTAGGCAGACGGGTCGTCCAGGCGGTCATTTACCGTTGCGACTCACCGGTTGGTGCAGGCGAGTACGAGAACCAGATGCTCACTCGCCTGCACGGAAGCCGGAATCCCGCGGCTTGCAGTGCAGAGAACTTCGAGAAACGACACGATCCTCAAGCTTCAAACACAAACGGTGAACGACCGGCTTACAGACGGCGGGTCAGGTGTCGAGGAAGTCCCACTCGCTACCCAGCACCCACCGTAGCGCGCTCATCTTCCCGTTCAGCATCCCAATCTCGAAGTCCGTGTACGGCCCGAGCTGCCCGGGCTTTGTATAGGTAGCCTCAACGCGCGCGCGGCCGGGGCCAGCGATGGCCTGGTGGCGCTCGAGCTCCTCTGCGTCCCCTTCCCGTTCGGCGCGGTAATCGTGCTGTAAGGACCGGTGGTACCAGATACGGTCAAACATCTCCGTCTCTGCGGCGAGAATCTCGTCCAGCCGCCGAGGCTCCTCTTGGAAGTCACTTTCCTCGAAGAGCTCCTCGATTTCCTCACCAAAGTGGTCGCGCAGGACTATGTCGAGGCCGTCCACACCGAGGGCGTATCGACTACCGGTTCCGTCGAATGCATCCGCTATGTCGTCATGTGGCTCCCGTCTATCGCCATTCGTCCCAGAAAAGTCGGTGTGGTTGGTGGTGATAAAGGCGTGCGGGTGCATCGTGAGATCCGCTCCCTGTGCGGCGGTCTGGTAAAGCTCGAATATGACGGCGTCGGCGATACTGTTCTTCCCGCTGTGGAATGGTGCGGCCTTTCTCAACCCACGCTCGATAACGCGGTTGGTCTCGACCTCCGATTGCTCGACTATCTGACCGGCAACGAGGAGCTCACGGATTTCGCGGAAGTTCCGGGTCGTCATCGCGCCGACGAGCGGGAGGTGCCGGCCGAGATTTTCGATGACCTCCACGGCGTGACCATCATCGTCGCTGCCGTAGGTCATGAGGTCATGGCGAATTTGTTTGAACCGAGCCGCAATGCTGGACGTCATGGCCGCCTGCACGCGGGCTTCGTTGCGGTCAAATTCCTCAATGACCACGGGTGGGACCAGCAGTTTCACCTCTCCCTGATGAATGAGCACCCGCAGCGCGACAATCCAGCGCTGCCCGTCTCGACGCTGCGCAAGGTCGAGACATGTAGAGGTATCGAAGAGGAGGTGCAGCACAAGGTCAGCCTATGGCAGCTGCACCGTAGGAGGATCCATTTCCGGGACAGCTGTCGCGTAGAAGGACGAGGTAGTGGCTCACCTGCAGGTGGACGACTTTGAGCTCCACCCTTCGGGCTCCACTCGCCCACAGGACCGACACCGCGGCCACAACTGACCTCGACTGTTGTGTCCCTATTGCCACTATTAGTTCTATTAGCCCTAGGTGAGACCAGCCCATGCTGTTCGTAACCACGCTGGTACAAGGCTGTGCACATCCACCGTTCACCCGAGGTGAGCCCTCCCATGTCGGTGAGGTGGTGGGTGTGTGCAGGCGGGCCAACGGGTTCCTGCTGTCCAGGTGTGTGCGGGACAAGCAGCGAAGCGTGGGGAGCTTGTGCCGTGCACATCTGGTCAGGAGGCGCACCAACCCTTCAACGCCAGGTTGATCAGCCCCGACAATTGAGAAGCCATCTTTATGACACCGCCAAAGTGGCATGAAAATAGCCCCAAAAACCAAGTCCGAAACGTGTATGCTCGGCGCAGAGGTCGAAACGGGTTTCGACCCTCCAGGTTCCTGCGGAGGGTCCCGGTTGGTAGGAGTCGGAATTGGAGAGAGCTGAACAGCTCAATGGCGTCGAGGAGCCGCGGCTTGTCCCAGTAGGGGTTTCGCTGGGGTACGCCCGGGTGTCGACCAAGGATCAGAATGTCGAGGCGCAGCGCCGGCTGTTGGTCGACGTCGGCTGTTATGACGTCTACACAGACATCGGGAAGTCCGGCGCAACGATGTCCCGACCACAACTCGATCAGTGTCTTCGGGCACTGCAGCCGGGAAACACGCTTGTGGTGACGAAGCTCGACAGGCTTGGCAGAACGGTACGTGGCCTTGTGGAACTCCTGGATTCGTTGAATGAGCGAGGAGTGCTGTTTCGGTCCTTGGGCGAAGGCATCGACACGACCACCCCAACGGGTCAGGTGATGTTGAACACCATCGCGTCCGTGGCGGAGATGGAGCGCGAGTTGATCCGTGAGCGCACGAAGGTCGGTCTCGCTGTGGCGGCGGGTAAGGGCGGTCGACCGCTGAAGCTGAAGCCGCACGACGTTGCGGAGGCTAGAAGGCTCCGAGAAGAGGGGAGATCGCTGGTGTGGATCGCCGAACGGTTGGGAGTGGGTAAATCGACGATTACCCGTGCGCTGCGATCTGATGGCTTGGGTGGTGCTGGGTACGGTGGGATGAGTATTTCTACCGGTTCCAGGGGGACATCCGATGGCGCGATCGCGCAAGCGCAACCAAATTGATGGTCAGGCAAGTCTCGACGCATTTCTTTTCCCACAACCAGAGGAGGTTCGTGATGAACAAGTACGGCAAGTTCGCGCAGGATACGTGGAAGATGACGGCCCCGACCCAGTACTCGCTGATTCCGGACCCGGACGAGTGGTTCCGGAAGCTGGGCGAGGAAGCAGCGCAGAGGGTCGAGGAACTGACCCGGGAGATAGCGGGACCGGACTCGATGACCGACTCGTTCCTGCAGAAGTACGGACGACTGACAGCCTCACAGAATCAGGCCGAGGAGATAGTCCGGGCCGAGATGCTGACGCCGGACGAGATGGAGACCGAGGGCGACGAGGCGGAGGAGGACGAAGTGGACCGCCGGAGCAGGGAACTCTGGGAGGCGAACCAGGAGACCCTTCGCCTGCAGAGGGAACTGCTGGACGCCTACCGGGACGCGGAGAGGGATCATTACAACCAGACCTCCTAACTCCGTCAGGTGAAAGAGAAACCCGCTTCATCCCTGTCCGGCAGGACGATCTAGCCCCTTCGGGTGCTCGAGCGCGTTTCCAGGCGAACGTCGCCGCCCTGCGTGGGTTGCGCGAGCTCCAGGAGCAGGACCGGGCAGCTACCGCCGCTGAGCGTAGTGTGCTGGCACGGTGGGGGAGCTGGGGTGCCACGGGCGTGGCGGAAGTCTTCGATGAGACTCGCCCCGAGTTCGCAGCTGACCGGGCTGAGTTGCGCGAGCTTTTGAGCGAAAGTGAGTACCGGGCCGCGAACCGCACGGTCATCAACGCCCACTACACCGACCCGGCCCTGGCCACGGAAATCTGGCGGACCCTGAACACGCTCGGATTCGCCGGCGGCCGCGTCCTGGAGCCAGGCTCCGGTGCCGGCACCTTCATCGGCCTCGCACCGAAGACTGCGACTGTGACCGGGGTTGAGCTGGACCCCATCACCGCCGGCATCTCGCAGGCCTTGTACCCGGATGCCGATATCCGTACTGAATCCTTTGCCGACACCCGCCTTCCGGCCGGCTACTTCGATGCCGCGGTGGGTAACGTCCCGTTCGCCAAGACCAGGCTGCACGATCCGCGCCATAACGCGGGCAACCACTCGATGCACAACCACTTCATTCTCAAGTCCCTGGCCCTGACCCGGCCCGGTGGCGTGGTCGGTGTCATCTCCTCAGCATTCACCCTTGATACCCAGAACCCGGCCGCACGCCGGGAAATTTTCGAGACAGCTGACCTGCTGGGTGCTGTCCGCCTCCCGACAGGGGCGCATCGCCGCGCCGCCGGTACCGATGCCCTCACCGACGTCCTGATCTTCCGCAAGCGGCTTCCGGGTGAGGAATCGCTAGATGACCGGTGGTTGGAATCGCGGGCCCTTGCCGCAGGGGATGACCCTGAGCAGGCTCCGGCCCGGATGAACGCCTACTTCATCGAGAATCCGCAGCGGGTCCTCGGGGAGCCGGTGGTTGGTAACGGTATGTACGGGTCGGCCACCCTGACTGTCCGGAACGAGGACCTGCGTTGGGTGCCGGAGCAGCTGCACGACCAGCTGCAGGACATCGCCCACGCCGCCGTCGACGGCGGCAGGGGAGCGGCCGAGCGTCAGGAAGGTCAGGTCATCGAGGTGGCCGCGATTGTTCCGGCGGGCAGTGACCTTCAGGTCGGGCACATCACCGCCGAGGCCGATGGTACTTTCACCCAGGTGGGCCTGGACGGTCTGGTTGCGCCGTTGAGTGTTCCAGCAACCCAAGCGGGCGAGCTGCGTTCTCTGCTGAGCCTGCGCGATGCGGGACGTTCGGTGCTCACACTCGAGGCGGGAAATGTCGAGGACACCCCTGAGCTGATGGCGGAGCGGGAGCGGTTGCGCGACACCTACCGGGCCTATGTGGATGCCTACGGCCCGATCAACCGCTTCAACGAGCGTAGGACCGGCAAAACAGATGAGGCCGGCGAAGACATCATGGCCCGAATTACGCCCAAGGCCGTTGCCCTGCTTCGAGGGGACCCCTTCGGGCCTCTCGTGAAGGCTTTGGAGAACTTCGATGAATCCACTCAGACGGCTACCGCTGCCGCGCTGCAGCGGGAGCGGCAGGTCCAGCCGCGCCAGCCCGTCCGCGGCGTCGACACCCCCGCGGAGGCCCTCGCGGTCACCCTCGACACGGTAGGGGAGGTAGACCTGTCCCAGGTCGCGTCCTTGCTGGGGGTCGATCAGGCCGCAGCACGGGAGGCCCTTGGTGACCTGGTGTATGACGTACCGGGGGAGCCCGGCATGCTGGAGACCCGGGCCGAATATTTGAGCGGAAACATCCGGGAAAAACTCGATGCAGCACGAGAAGCCGCAGAGGAGGACCCGGGGTTCGAGCGGAACATCGCTGACCTGCAGTCGGTTCTGCCCCTGCCGTTGGGCGCACATGAGATTGAGGCGAGGGTGGGCTCGGTGTGGATTGCCCCGGAGATCCACGAGCAGTTTCTGCAGGACATTCTGCGTGACCCGCAGGCCCGTGTGGACCGGATCAGCGGCGCGAACTGGGATGTGCAGGCGAACCGGCAGAACTTCCGGGCCCGCAACGACTGGGGTACCGCCCGTATGTCGGCCGGTGAAATCTTCAAGGATATGTTGGAGCAGAAACTTGTTCAGGTCACCGACCCGGACCCGGATCCCAACAGTGAGCGTCGGGTCGTCAACCCGGTCGAGACGACGGCCGCGCAGGAGAAGGCCCAGCTGATGCAGGACCGGTTCGGGGAGTGGGTGTGGGAGGACCCTGCGCGCACTGTGGCCCTGACCGATGAATACAACCGACGCTTCAACTCCTTGGTGCTGCGCGATTACACCGTCGAGGGCGAACGGATGACCCTGCCTGGTCTGGTGAAAAATTTCACTCCGCTGCCGCACCAGCGGGCCGCTGTGGCCCGCATGATTTCCGAGCCGTCCGTGGGCCTGTTCCACGAGGTTGGCGCCGGTAAGACCTTCGAGATGGTGATGGGTTCCATGGAGCTGCGCCGGCTCGGCATGGCACGCAAGCCGGCCGTTGTGGTGCCGAACCATATGTTGGATCAGTTTGCCAGGGAGTGGCTGCAGATCTATCCGCAGGCGCAGATTCTCGCTGCGTCCGCCACTGACCTGACCGGGGATAAGCGCCGGGACTTCATCGCCCGGGCGGCCGCGAATGACTGGGATGCGATCATCATGACCCGTACCGCGTTCGAACGAATCCCCTTGTCTGTCGAGTCCCAAGCTGCCTACGAGACGCGGGAGGTCGAGCGTATGCGCCAAGACCTGTTCGCGGCCAAAGAACGCGCGGAGCAACGCGGAGAACGCCCGATGAGCATCAAGAGACTCGAAAGCGGTCTCCAAGCACATGAGGAGCGGACCAAGCGGCTCCTGGAGCGTCCAGTGGACCCTGGTCTCACCTTCGAGCAGACCGGCATTGATTACCTTCTCGTGGACGAACTCCACGACTTCAAGAACCTCGCTACCGCCACGAATATCAAGGGCGCGGCCATCGCCGGCTCGAAGCGTGCCTCGGACCTGCACGCGAAGGTCGAGTATCTAAGGGACACCCACGGGGACCGGGTAATCACCGGTGCTACGGCGACACCGATCGCCAACAGTGTGACCGAGATGTATGTGATGCAGCGCTACCTGCGCCCGGACCTGTTGGAGCAGGCCGGCATCCATGACTTCGACACGTGGGCGGCGACCTTCGGCCAGGTCGTCACCGAGATGGAGATGACCGTCGTCGGTGGGAACGACTTCAAGATGCAGACCCGGTTCTCGAAGTTCCAGAACGTGCCCGAGCTGCTGAAAATGTTCCATACCTTCGCGGATGTGAAGACCGCAGAAGACCTGCAGCTGCCGGTGCCACTGATCGAGGAAAGAGAAGACGGCAAACGCCTGCCCCGAATGATCGCGGTCGAGCCGTCACTTGAGCTCGAGGCGTACATCGCGGACATCGGTGATCGGGCCGAGCAAATCCGAAACCGCTTGGTCGACGCGACCGAGGACAACATGCTCAAGGTCTCCACCGACGGCAGGAAAGCTGCCCTAGATATGCGCTTGGTTGACCCGGAGATGGACGCCCTGGTGGGCGAGACGAAGATCAGCGCGACCGCGGACCTGCTGGCAAGGGTGTATGAGGAAACCAAGGAACGCATCTACAACGATCCCGCGACAGGGGAGCCCCACCCGACACCCGGCGCACTTCAGATCGTGTTCTGCGATCTTGGCACACCTTCGGATAAGTGGAACGTGTACGAGCAGCTACGCGAGGATCTGGTGATGCGCGGCATGCCGGCAGAGAAAATCCGGTTCATGCACGAGGCAAAGAACGATGCGGAGAAGGGCCGGTTGTTTGCGGCATGCCGTTCCGGGGATGTCGCGGTGTTGGTTGGTTCGACGCAGAAGATGGGTGTGGGTACGAACATCCAAGACCGGACTGTGCACCTGGTGGACCTCGACGCGCCTTGGCGGCCGGCTGACGTGTCTCAACGTCACGGTCGTATCGTTCGCCGGGGGAATCAGAACGCCGAGGTTGCCATCTCGCAGGTGGTGACCAAGGGATCGTTCGACACTTTCATGTGGCAGACGCTGGAGCGCAAGAGCAAGTTCATCGACCAGATCATGCGCGGGAAACTCGACGTCCGGGAGATTGAGGACGTCGGTGACAACACCCTGTCCTTCGCGGAGGTCAAAGCCATTTCCAGTGGCAATCCGTTGATTCTGGAGAAGTCCAAAGCGGATCAGGAACTGTCTCGGCTGAGCCGTCTCGAAACAGGGTGGAACCGTAACCGGGCAGCACTTACACACCGTAAGAGCAGTGCCCAAACGAGGGGGGAGGCGATGGTGGCGATGCTCCCGGCACTGCGCGCGGCCGCTGATCGTACAACTCTGGACACGACAGGGGATGCGTTCCGTATGACCATCAACGGGAAGTCCGTGGACAAGCGCCCGGACGCCGTGGAAGCGCTGCGGCAATGGACAAGCGCCAACGCCGCAGGGCGGCCTCCGATCCAAGGTTCCAAAGACCTTGGCATCATCGCGAATGTCGCCGGCCACGACATCCGGTATGTGCAGAAGCAGGCGAACATGCTCGACATCGGGGCGTCCAAGGTGGAGCTGCAGGTCGAGGGCGCGCCCGGGGTGGCAGTGGAGCTCAAACGCACCGATGCTTTGTTCCCTACCGTGGGAGTGATCCAGCGCTTGGAGAACCAGGTGCGCAGACTGCCCGAGGAGGTAACGGCTCTGCAGAACAGGATCGAGGAAGCGCGCCAGGAGTACCGTGATGCTGCCACTGCGCTGCGGGAACCGTTCAAACACGGTAAGGCGCTGGAGGCAGCCAAGTGGGATGTTGAGAGAATCGGCCGGGAGATGCGTGGAGAAGATCCGGCACAGACGACGTTGGCCCCTGACTTGGAAGCCTTGAAACGAGCTACACGTTCGAGCTTCCCGACTCCGCCGACGCCCGGCGGAACTGCTGGCGGAGCGGCGAAAGCATCACCATCTAATCACCGCCCAGGCGTTGAGAAGGATCGGAAGAACGGTATCGGTAACTGACCTTCCACATCGATTCTCCACAAAGAATGAAAGGGGTGGCTCGCCGGTGCGGTGAGCCACCCCCTTGTCCGTCAACGACAGGGTGTTCTAGTTGCTGGGGGAGTCTGCCGGTTCTGGGGAGCTGCCTGCTGGTTCAGGTGGCGTAGTCCGCCGTGCGCGCCGCTTGGCGGCTGCACCGTTGTCGAGGCCGAGCTTCTTCAGTTCGTCCTCGCTCCATCCGTCTTTGGTCGCACGCACGTACGCCTTCTTGTCCTCACGTTCGGCTTCTGCGAGCTGGGTTTGCAACTCGGTCACACGCTGTCGTGCTTTCACGAGTTCACGCACAGAAGTAACGCGAGAATTGAGGAGCTGACGTGCCTGGTTCTCGATGTCTTCAACATTGATGGTCATGTGCTGAACTTTAACGGCTCTGCCTGACAGCCGGTAGTCCAGCTCTTGCTTCATCACCGTTCCTTTCGCCACGCCTTTGACCACTTGGACGCGAAGTGAATTGGCAAGGTGGAGAGGTCGGACCGTGGAATGCCGGAGCGGAGCGAGGATATGCCGCGAAAGCCGTCCTCGGAGCCTTGCCAAGAGAAGGGCGGACAGTACGATGACCAGCCGAAACGGAACGGCGCAGCCGGTCAAAAACATGACAGGCGCGGAGCGCCCTTAGCAACGTCAACACCCCGAGCCCTCCGGAACCACGCGAAGGAGCAGGCGGAGCCCCAAACGGAGCAAGCTATACCTTTAGACGGGTCTAAATGGCTTCCAGCCCTCGACGCGTAGCGTCTCCTGCGGCACACTGGAGTGTGGGTCCCCAAAGTTTTGGGGTCGCTGCGCTGGCTTTCTAGAGATGGGGGTGTGTCCGGTGGTTGAGCAGGTAAGGGCTTCCCGTCTCGGTAAGGAACGGCGTGAGAATGTTGCCGGCGGCCGGCCGACGAGAGTCGATGTGAAGGTCACTGCGCAGGAGAAAGCGGCGCTGATCGTGAAGGCGGCCGAGCAGCACGTGTCTGTTCCACGTTTGCTGGTCGAGTCCGCCCTTTCCGAAGGAGGGGAAAGGCCGGCGGACCGGAGGAACCTCGCGGTCGAACTGCTCGGCATCCGTACCTTGTTGGGCGCGGTGTCGAACAACATCAACCAGATCGCCCGGCACGCAAATGCGACCGGGGATTTTCCCGATGACGCCGAGGCCGCAGTGGCCGCCGCGCGCCGCCTGATGCTGCGCATCGATGAGGCGGTTGTACAGGTGACCCGCCCGTGATCCCGAATATCACCAAGGGATCGAGGATGTTCGGGCTGGTCCAGTACCTAGCCGGCCCGGGAAGGTCGAACGAGCACACCGATATTCACCTGGTGGCCGCATCGGACTCGGTTGTCAGTGTCAGTCCTGGCACTGTGCTTGACGCCGAGAACTCACGGATGCTCGGGCACGAGCTGGACATCCCGAAAGCCGTCTTCGGTGCGGACAATGACAAGCCGTATGTGTTCCACATGTCCGTCAGCCTCCGCGCTGACGAGGGAGTGCAGGACGACGAGTTGTGGTCCAAGATCGCCCACGATTTTATGGAAGAGATGGGATTCAGCGGGTCGGATGGAAAACCACCGTGCCGGTGGGTCGCCATCCGTCATGGGCTGAGCAAGGCTGGCAACGATCATATGCATTTGGCTGTCAGCATGATCCGCGAGGACGGCACCCGCTGGTCCACCCACAACGACCAGCCGCGTGCTCAGAGAACCGCCCGGGCACTGGAATCGAAGTACGGGTTGGCTCGCATCGATGGTGTGCGGGCGGAACGTGGCTTCCACCCGAAGGAACGCGAAATAGCCCGCGCCCAAGGGCTACCCGAACTGCCGCGCGAGACATTGCAACGGAAGGTCCGGGCGGCGGCTGTCGCCTCGGAGTCCGAAGCGGAATTCGTGCGCCGGCTACGAGGCACAGGAGTCCTCGTCAGGCCACGGTTCACCAAAGACAGTACGAAGGCTGTCGAGGGTTTCAGTGTCGCGGTTAAACCCACCGTTGCAGGAGCATCTCCCATCTGGTTCGGTGGCGGTCGCCTCGCACGCGATCTGACCCTGCCGAAGCTTCGCGTGGACTGGAACGACACCCCGGAACAGGCCGACGTGGCCACCGCCGAATGGCAGGCCGCGCACCGCGGTAAACGTGTCGTCGCCGCTGGCCGAGAGACGCAAACACCAACCGTTGAGCAGTGGAAGACGTACACCAGCGAAGTCGGGCACCTGTACGAGCGGCTACGCACCGTGTCCTCCGATGACCCAACCCTATGGGCGCAGGTCGCCCGCGAAACATCCGGTGCATTTGCGGCTTGGAGTGTACGCACCGAGGCGACACCGGGCCCGCTAGCGGACGCATCCAAGGTTCTGGCGAGAACAGCACAGCTGACCAGGTTCCCGGCGCGCGCCGAGAAAGCTCCTCTACCGTCAGCTAAGGGTGCAGGCATGCTGATGATGCAGGCCCAGGTCGGGCCATCCACGCGGGCAGGAGAAGCAATTCTGCTGCGGCAACTGCGCAACACCATGCACGCTATGCACGGCATGTACAAAGCCTCCGGGCAGCTGCACGAGGCCGAACGCATTCGCGCCGTAGCGCAGGATCGACTCGGGTCCGTCAAGACCGCCTTGGAGCGCACAGCACCGATTCACAGTGCGCGGGTGGCACCCGGTGTCGCCGCGATGGCTGTTGCGGAGCGCCCGGTGGCAGCGCCCCGGTGGGTGCAAGCTGCAACCGAGAAGCCACTACTTGAAAAGGTAGAGAGCGTGCCTCCCCTGTTGTCGGAGGAGCAGCGGAAGCTTGAGGAAATTAAACGACTGGCGGCTGTCAGCCGGCCGCCGACGCGTGAAGGCCAGCCAATATCGAAGACCGAGCCACAACCACCGTCAGCGGCGTCTGGTACTGGTAAGGACCAGCACACAGACAAGGCACACCACCGCGACCGCTAAAGCGCACGCATGGACATCACGGCACAACATCTAAGGGGACAGATGCCATCCGAGTACGACGTCAGGCAAGCACGCAGCGAGGGACGCGCGGAAGGTGTGCGGGCAGAGCTGCAACGCCTGCGGGCATTCACTGGCATCGATGGTCTGGCAGCACCGGACCATAGCCTTCCAGAACACGAGGCCTATCCCATGTATGAGCAGAGTCTTTTAGAGCGAATGGAGCGTGAACAACAACGGGGAGGGTGGCGGCAGGAGGGGTTGCCGGAAGCGGAAGCGCGCGCCGCCGAGGCAGACGCCGACTATGAGGACGCGCTCAGGAATCATCAGGAGGACCGTCAGAGTGCCGGGATCTTCGGCAAGATTTCCAGCTTGATCACTCAACCCTTTCTTCCGGAGAAACGGATGGCCCAGGAAGCACACGCGTACGCGGACGAGCTGAGAGCAGAGGTGATCGACCTCGAGCAGAAGTTGGATGTCCTGCGGACCGAGCATGAGGCGGTCGGCCAGTGGCTGGATCACATGTACGCGACAACAGCGGAGGCTGGGGAGAAGCGACTGGCAGATCAGGAGGCCGCCCAGCGGGATATTTCCAACCGCAACTTTCAGGTGTTTGAGATGCACGATTATCTGGAGCAGGACAACCGCCGCAAGCTGCGTTGGGAAGGCGCTCCCGAGGTCCCTGGTGGCGCAGATTTCGGATACCACTGGCGCAGAGACGGTGACGACACCGGAGAACGCAAGCGCAACCAGGGCACGTGGCACGCTGTATGGATTAGTGAGAATCAGGAAGCGGCGATCTTTCGTCGTTCGCCAGGACTTCCCGACATAGTGATCCTGCTCGGTGATCACATTAGGAGCATGGACGAGGCGATGGACTTCTTCGTTCCTCTCGAAAGCCGGCAATCGGAACGCAACAGCATCGCGTTGCTCATGGACGCGTACACGGAGAAGTATTTGTAGACCTGTACTGACGGTCGGTACAGAGAAGCCCCGAACACCATCAGGTGTCCGGGGCTTCTCTAGCGGTACAGACTGAATGGTTCTAGCGTCCGCCCTTGCTGACAGCGCGCGTGCTAACCAGAGCCGGCGCCTTCCGTGCCGCCGGAGCATTGGGGCCACCACCCTTGACCGCGGCCTGCGGGTGAGTGCCCTGGCTGATGTCCGCCAACATCCGGGCATCGATGGCAGTGGCATCGGCCTTCCCGTGCAGAGACAACGCGAACTCCGAACGACGCTCGGCGCTGTCCCATTCATGCCCGGCCCGACTCTCCTCGTTCTGCGCTTCTAGGGCAAGGGATGCAGCATCATCAGGAACGGTCACACGGTTACCTGCAGCGTTCATCAGCTCATCCGACCGGCCTGCCGTTGCGTCACCGTCAATGCGGGCGGCAAGGGCCCCTGCATCCTCGCGATATCCGGCAGCACGCAACTCATCACTGTCGTTCTGGAGGCCGTTCGCGCGGTCCATGGTGCGTTGGTCCATCGTGGTGCCCGCGAGAGCATCAGGGCGGCCAAGGTAGGACGCTACAAGAGCGTTATTCATCCGTTCTCGATCCCGCGCTGACTGCGACCGGATCATGTCGTGGTTGTACGCGCCGTACATCGTCGGTGCATCCGTGGACGCCCACTGCTTGGCCTGCAGCAACTCGGTGAGCTGCTGCCCGGACCTCGTATCGCCCGGGCGAATGCCCTGCGCACCCAAGCGGTCCTCGATGTATCGGGACGTGTTTTCAATGTCGGGGTCCTGATCCCGCCATACCAAAGCGGTTTCGTACGCCGCTCCGATTTGCTCAGGAGACGCCGAATTCCACCACCGATCCTCGAGAACAGGGGACAGAGCTACGCGCGCTGCGGCTTGTTCCGCTGCGTAACGGGCCGCGGCATCCGCGCCGGCCTTTTCGCTCACCGCCCGCTGTTCCATCAGCGACTGCTGTCGCGCGCGAGCGATACGCTCGGCCAGTTGCGCGGCAATCGTCAATGCCTGGCGAAGACCGTCATCGAAGATTTCATTCACACCGTCAGATTCCATGATTACTCTCCTTCGTTGGGTGATGCCTGGCTTGAATCGGTTTCTTCACGCACGTCCGGGAACAGTTCCACTGGCGGTGCCACGATCGGGAATGGTTTCAGTGCTTCAGCGTCGTGGCCACGGTCGAGGGTGCAGCCATCGAACGGACCCTTGGTGTCCGTCAGAACCGCCATGTGGTGGTCGAGGTGGTCCTTCATGAACACCGACATACCCGTCTTCCCGTCGAGCCGTAAGTGCTCCCAGGCTCGCCAGAGCGCCTCGAGGCGAATCACCGCCTCGGCATGCATCCACCAGCTCGGGCACCAGGTCGAGTTGCTGCCGTTGGCTGAGAGCACACGGCGATACACCGGAATTAGGAACTCCTGCACCCACTGGGCGACGGAGCCGTACACCAGCTCCGGTTCCTCCGCCGGCCCATCCGATTCCTTCTCTGCTGCCGGCTCGGCGTCGTCCTCGCTCAGGAAACTCGCGAATCGATCCGAATCGTCCGCAGGAGCGGACTCGACTGCATCGACGTACCGATCCTGAATCCACAACTCGACTTCATCGAGGAACCACAAAGGGGTCTTGCCGTCGATGGTTGACGGCTGGGGTGCCTCGCCGGCCGATACCAACGCCTTGAACCCGATGGGTGAAAGCTTGCGCACTCGCTCGGATACCAGGGCGGAGACCTCTGTGGCTGTCAGTGCGAACTGGAACGGCACGCCTGGAGTCGTGGCCGGCTCTGTGCGCGCTTCTGTGCCCGTTTGTGTGTCCGGGGTTGCTGGCATGCCTGTGACAGCGTCGACTAGTACCTCTGGGGTTGGCTCTTGATCCCAAGCATCGGGATGGTCGGGCCCGCCTTCCCCTTCAGCCCACGAGATGGTGATGGGTTCGTTCTCGTTGTTATCCGGCTCGGTCATTTCTCGGCCGCCTTGATCCATCGAGAGGCTGCTGCAGGGGCAGCTGCCGTTGTGTCAGACGTATCAGCGGCAGGGCCAACAGCCACAGCCGGCGCATTGGGGGGACGGGTCGAGCTGTCACTGGTTGCCGGTCCCTGGACTGCTTTGTATGCCGCGACGAGAGGGTTCTCGGCCGCGTCCTTCCTACCAACAATGGTTGCTGCATTGTCGGCACTGGCAGGGGAAGGGTCGTACAGGTTTAGGGACAGCCACACGGCGTCAGCGTGCGCGGTGCTTTGCCAGGTCAGCGTGCGCGCCAGTGTGGCCGGCGCACCGGAACGCTTGACGATGACCCTGCCACGAGGCAGGGACGACAGGTCGGCCACGGTCATGATGGCCTCCTTGCCGCCATCAGGGTTGATTGAGCGCGAGTTCCCGGTCTTGGAGGAGCTCTGCGACATGGTGTCGTACGTGTAGTCACCGATCAGTGAGGAGAACGAGCGCAGGAATCCTTCCTCATCGATGCCGGAGCCGACGACCTTGACCGACGCTGCGGACCAGATCTTTTTCATCGACTTCTCGCCCCACAGTTCCTCACCTTGCGAGTAGGACTGCAGGAACGCGATCGGGATCAGGCCCTTGGACCCGTAGTGGCTGTACTTGTCCGGCAGGTCCTTCCAGGGGCACACGTTCGCGATCTCATCGAGGGGCATGATCAGCGGGACCGGCATGCGTCGGCCCGGGCAGGTCATGGCGTAGTTCTCGGCCGCCTCAGCGACCGCGATCGTCAGCGCCGTAGTCAGGGCGGCCGCGGAGCCGCCGCCTTCCTTTGACAGCACGTAGAGGGTGTCTCGTGCGTCTCGCACGAACTGCTGCGGGCTGAACTGGGGGCGGGTATCCGCTGCGGAGATGGGGTTGACCCATTGCAGGGTCCCGACAAACTTCAGGGTCTGCACCATGGATTTGGCGGTACCGACCACACCGTCGCGTTGGGCTGGCTCGTAGTTGAACTGCGCTTCCAAGCCGGCGGCGTACGCGGTGTACTTTCCGCCGTTCGTCTCGCGCAGCAGCCGGGATGGCTCGGACGGCTTGCCCTGATTGATCCAGTCGTAGACGATGCTGATTGGCTTGTCTCCCACTGCGGCAGCGAGGAACAACGCGGTCAGCATGTCCTTGCCCTCGTTGTCGAAGTACGCGTCTCCTTTCACACCTGGTCCGCGACCGGCGACCATGAACGTCTCCGCGAGCTTCAACGCCTTCTCGTCGTCCGTGACGTAGGACAACGGGTTCCACCACCATGACGCCGGGTCTCCGCTGATGTTCTGGGGATCGAAAGCCCAGACCTTGCCTTTCAAGGAACGTGCGAGACGGGTCGCGTCGATCACGTCCGGTTTGTTCGAGGTTGTGACCACCGCTCCCGGTGCGTCCAGAACGCTGGGGATCACCTGCGTGGAGGACTTACCCTGTCGAGGCCCCCAAATCTGCATGACCACTGACTCGAAGTCAGCGAACAAACGTTGCTTGCCCGCCAACGCGACACCGAGGAACACACCGATGCTCCCCGTGACGCCAAAGCGCTTCGCGGCGCTCGTGGCCGTCCGCTCAGTAAGGTCCGAAATGTCCTTGCCACGTCCCATCAGCGATGCCTTGTGATCCACGCGTGAAAGGCCCTTCCGGCCCTTCACAACGCCCACCAGAATCAGGACAGCCACCAGCAGGATCAGAGCAGCTACAGACGCGCTGATGACCGTTGATGCACTGGACCAGGCGATACCACCACCGATCAGTCCGAAGGGTGCCGCGAACGGGTTGGCCGGCAGTTCCTGCCCGTCCTTGGTGATCAGAGACCCGCCGTAGATACCGGCGTCGAGAACACCGATCGCGAGGACGACGAGCCCGATGGCAACGAAGCCGAGGACCTGCCCGGGGGTGAGGGCGTTGGGTTTACGCTGCTTCATCGCGAGTCTCCTCGTTCTGGCCATCATTGGCGCCATCGCCGTTAACGTCCTCGTCGGTGATGCCGAGCTGGTTCTCGATTTCCTCAGGAGTGAGGCCTTCTTTGCGCAACCGATCCCATCGTTTGTTGGTGTCGGCCACCCTGTCCTCGATTGAGGTCAACCGGGTTTCCACGGGGATGCCCGGGCCCTGACCCAGTTTGATGAGGAACTTCCCACGACCGAAGGGCGCTTGCTCGCCGCCTCGAGAGGTTGTGTTCTTCACATCCGACCACGAGATGATGCGTTGGCGTTCGGCGCGCGTCATGTTGCGCAGGTCCTGCACGGCCGCCATCTCGGAGCGGTTCAGGCCGCCCATGACGATCATTGCGCACCGTTCAGCGAAGCCCTGTGCCTTCTTCCGGTCCGCCGCGTCCGCAACGGCATCGAAGTCTTTCAGGGTGTGAGAAATCATCATCTGCCCCACCCCTTGATGCCGGTTCAGGCGTGTCAGTGAGTCCGCCCGATCGACAATGCCCCGGCCGATGCGCAGCGCCCGCCACAGCTCATCCAAAACGATGTTGTAGTTGCGCCGTGGTTCCAGGCCGGCATCCGCGAGAACCTGTGACACCTTCACCGCGGCGAAGCCTGTTGACCACGAAGCGAGCATCGCGGCCGCCTGTTGCTCAGGCAGGGTGTCATCGATGGCCGAGAGGTCAAAGACGGAGGAGCGGTTGATGTCGAGGCGGGCCGTGGTGTGTTTGGAGAACATCCCCCCGATCGTGCTCCCGTCAGCAATGCCGTTCAGGGACTTCCGCAGCGAGTCAGTGGAGTCCGCATACCGGCCGTCATCGCCGCGGTCGAGCACCGCGTTCCGGATAGCTTCCGGGCGGTCCGCGATCACCTGCGAGAGGTCCTTGACCAGCGGCACACCGTCGAACTTGTCGAAGAGGATCCGCAGCGCCTTATCCAGGACGATGGTCTCTTCCTCGGTGATCGTGGTTCCCCGCCCGACCGTCAGCAAAGCGGTCAACAAAGACTTGCGGTGGTAATGCGCCTCCGCCAGAACCTCTTTGCGCAGGTCACCGGTGAGCCGCTCCGCTGCCCGTGTAGCGATCCCCGAATCGAGTGGGTTCAGGTAGCCGCGGTCGTTGCCAAGACGGATAACCTGCCCGCCCATCATCCGGGTCCGCAACACGTGCTCGCCCTTCACATCCCCCAGCGTCATAGACAAGACGCCGAAAGCGTCGAGGCCGATCACGATCTTCCCGACGAGAGTTGATTTGCCCAACGACGGGTTGGACATGAAGTACACGCTCGGGTTGGGGATCAGGCCGCGCTGGTACGCGGTGAAGTGGTCGAGGCCGACAATGTTGCCTGTCAGCAAGTTCGATCCCAGCGGAACGCCCGCCAGCGGTGAGCCCGCACCAGAGGAAAAGGGGAACAGGCCGCAGATCTGCCGGGACGATCCTCGGTACTCGGCGGGCAGATCAATGTAGGAGGCGTGCCCGCCTCCGGCCATCGAGTAACCACGCTTACTGGGCGCGACGTAAGCTCGACGGCCAGCTTTCCGCAACCGTGTTGGATCAACGGCTGTTGACCCGGCAGTACGGACATCGAGGGCAGGTGTCGTATCCGACGATCCTGACCTGGTGAACAGGCTGGGAAGTTTCATTAGATGGCCTCTCGAACGCGGGCGGGAACGGCAACGTAGTCGGGAAGGACCAAGCCCAACGGAAGGCCAGCGGTGAAAGCGACGTCCTGCGACCCGTAGGCGGGACGGACGGTCAGTTGCGCGGTACCGGCCAGATCCTCAATCTCGTACGACGCCGCGCGGGCGTCGATAGACCGCATCACGGTGGCCGTGATGACGATGCCGAAGTTGATCAGGGATGCATCCTTCGCCACTTCCTGCGCCGTCTGGACTGCTGATGCTAGTTCCGCTGCCGCCCGGAAGCTCGGGCGCTTGGTTGAACCGGACCTCACCGACGCGGCGTTCACGTCCCGCTCTGCAACGTCCATCGCTGTACCTGCCGGGATAGGCCGGTACAGCATCGTGACGCGCTTACGGTCAACATCCGCACTCGGGGTCAGTAGGTGCTCGAAAACGTTGGAGAACACCACACCGCGAGGTGCCACCGACATCACCCACGACTTGGAGAAGCCCGACGCGTGCCGGTACCACTCCCAACCGGCCTCAGCGGCGACTGGGCCCACGTTGTCCCACGACACCTGCGGAGTCACGCCCTGGCTGCGAGCCGCATCAAAGTGTTCCGCGAGGACCGGATCGTACGCGCTCATCACAACCTCGCAGAGAGTCTGCGCATCAACAGGGTGAGCATCGCCGGCCCCGCACACCTCAAGGTGTTCGGTGAACTTACCCAAACGGGTTCCAAGGTCAAGCCCGATGTCTTCGATCTTGCGGTTACGGTCCGACCCGGGACGCCACGTCGTGAACGTCAGAGCGATGTACGCCCGTGTCACCGCGGACTGCTGAGGGAAGGTCTCCTTAACCTCTTCCATCATCTGCCGCGCGGCAGGCGACGCTGACTCTGACATATTCGCGTCAATCTCGTGCCGCAACCGCACCCCGTAATCAGGAGCCGTTTCGACTGTGACGGACGCGGCCACGATGTCCGAGGTTTTAGACAGACCCGACAACCAGGCACCCCAGTTCGCTACATAGTCATCGATGTTCTCTCGATCGTTGAGGGCGAGGCCGGTTGGTTCGACCTCAATGACGACACTCACGTGGTTCGCGGTCGGCATGTGGAGCAAAGCAAAGGGACGCCGAAAGCTATCTTCGAACTCGTGGAGCTCCGACGTAGCCAGCAGGCCAGGAAGCCGGCACTTACCGTCCGGAACGTGTCCGACCGGACCCGACCGGTAAATATTCCGGCGTGCCCGGGAAGCCTTCTTAAACAGGCGGCGTGCAAGCAGGCGCTGACCAGCGGACCGGCCGTGCTTGTCACGGATGGTCAGGAACATGAACGTGCCGCCCAATACCGCCAACGCCACAGCGCCGCCTATCGGGCCGATGAGGCGAAAAAGGATGATCGTGACCAGCAGGCCACCGATCAACAGGCCCGTCTCCAGGGCGCCGAGCTTTCCGATACCGCCCGTACGAGGCTTCCGCCAGTTTCCGTATGTCGGCTCCGAATACATCGTTGGCTCACTCATGACCTACCCCTTACTTCCTGACGGACCCTCGCCCGTCGATGATTCAGCCGCGCCCTTGGCAGCATCTGAGCCCTTCTTCGCGACCGTCGCGGCCGCCGCTGCAGCAATCCCGACCGGACCCGCCGCCGCTGCAGCACCACTACCGGCTGCGGCAGTACCACTCGCAGCTGCACCGCCGGTGGTAGCACCCGCTCCCCCCGCGGTTGACGCGGCCTGAGCGCCACTGCCTCCCCCGCTACCGGATGCGGTAGTGCTCTTCGGCTGCGCGGATCCGCCACCACCAGAGGACTTCGAGCTGGTATCCGACGAACCTCCGGGACCCTTCTGCGACTGGCTAGAAGAGTTAGAGGTGTTGGACGAGTTTTGGGACGTCTGTGATGAGGTGTTCGAGGACTTGTGTCCGCCGGAACGGCTGCCACTAGACGCCATTCCCTTACTGATCGCTCCGGTTGCCAACGACCCGGCCATAGCGCCCATCGCGGCACCACTGCCGCCGCCACCAGCAACGGCTCCAACCATTGGTGTTACAAAGCGCATCAGCGCCGGCAACGCGATGACGGATACGAACATCAGGCCCAAGCCGGTCACGATCTTCACGCCGCCCGTGCCGTCGTCTTCCACGCCGAGCGCGTTAGAGCCGGTGAGCTTGAACGCCGTTGCATAGATCAGCGCTGCCGCAGGCTTGTACAAGATGAACGCGATGATCCAGCCCACACACCGCTGGAACCATTGCCGGCCCATCTCCGTGTTCGTGAAAGCCGCAGCAGTCGGGAAGATGCCCGCCAGGACAACGAGGAGGCCCGAGCGGAAGACCATGAGCACCATCTGGGCGAACGAGACACCGATAGCGATGAAGCCCATCACGATGATGAGGATCACACCTATCTGCTCGTTCAGGCTGATCATCGCCAGCAGGTTCTCGCCAAAGCCCGTCCCCGACGTCGCGTTATCGATCAACCACTTCGCCAACTCGTCCGAGGCCGTGATCAAGAGCTGAATCGCTGTCACCCCAGCCGCGGACACGAGGATGAAGCGAACCAAGCCCATAGCAACCTGCCGCATCGGCTCGCCACGCTGTTCCCAAATCATCCGGCCGGCACCTACCAGAACCGCCAAAACGGCCAAGCTCATAGTCCAAAACCACAGCCCGCTCTGCAGGAACTCAACCTCAGCCGACGCAGCCCCATTGGACGCAAGCAACGGAGGCGTATCCACCTGCACCCAGAACGTGCTCAGCCAGGCGACCATTTTCCCGAACGCCTCGGCAGTTCCATCAGCAGCCTGCTGCAATGCACTCCCGGTGAAATCCTGGACCGCGTTTCCGATGCAGTTCTTTGGGTGGAAAATGTCGCATGGCTCTTCGCCTTCCATGTCAGACACCTGCCCAGGGAATCAGCGAGGAGAGGTCGGAAACCTGCTGCCCCGCTGCTGGTGGCAGTACTGCTTTCCAGTCACCGTCCTCCCAGATCATGGTGGTTGTGAAGGTGAAGTAGGTCTGATCAGGGAATTCCACCCCGAGTGTGACCACTGCGTTGTCCTCTGAGTAGGAGATGTACTGAAATCCCGCTACCTGGAGGTCAGTAACCTGTTCAGGCGCTGCAGAAGAGAGCCGGGAATCCCGTTCGGGACCGGCTGCAGCTAGGTATTGGTATGTGTCAGCTTGGCGGCCGTTAGCACCCGTTACCAACACATTTGCTGTTGCATAGAGGGCTCCGGTTGGGTTGTGAGCGAAGCAGGTTCGGACTCCCTCGGAGTTCACTTCACCGGGTCCGAAGCTCTCGGGCTCGGCAGGGGCGGCCGTCTTGCCTACGAGCTCCCACTGTGTCTCGAGGTCCGGTCCGGGGATGGTCTGATCGCCCTCAGGGAGACCGCACACGCTGTCTCCGGTGTCATCACTATCGGTCGTGGGTGTCGCCGGCGATGAGGCGGCAGATGTAGGCGCGCTCGAGGGAGGAGTAGCGCCCACAGGCGGCAGGAACGCGTACACCAAGGCCAGGATGACGATGATTACGACCATGGCCGCTGATGCGAGGAACCATGGACGGGTGAAGGGATTTTCGGGCTGTGCGGCGCTGTCCTTTCGTTCGCTCATGCTGAACCGCCCGAGGCGGTCACGATGGCTCCGACGAGGCCTGAGGCGACAGCGGCGAGGATGCACCCGCCCAGCACCCAGATCAGGCCTGAGGCGGCGTTACCGCCGCGTCCCTGGTTGTGATCGACGGCCATTTTGCCGGCGACGAGGAGAACGCCGGCAACTGCGAGGCCGAAAACGATCCAGGACACCCATCCCAGGATGGTCAGAAGCCCCTGAGACCCCGGAGGGGCAGTCGGGGTGGGGTTTGGGACGACAGCGACGATCGCGCCGGCGGTGAGGTGGATGCTGGTGAGAATAGACATGTTGTGTTCCTTACTGTGTTGGGGTTTGCGCTGCGGTGTGCAGTTGGATGTCGGATAGGACAGCACGGACCCTTTGAGGGAGGTCCGCGACGTCGGGAGTGAGACCTCGACGCCATTCTTCGACCCATGGCATGTGCCAGGTATGAGGAACTGCGCCGGAGACGATGGTGGTCAACCGTGAGAGGTCTTTTGGGAGTTTCGTGGGGGCATCGGCTGTAATGACCAGGCCCGCTAGTGCTAGCGGCAGGTCGCCGGTAGACCACTCGATGGCAGCGGCCTGAGCGGAGCGCAGCCCCTTCGCGTTGGAGCGGCACACGAGTAGCACTCGGTCAGCCTCGGCGGTCACTGCCGATTCGTTCCGCACCGGCCATGCGTGCGAGGCAGGCACCGAACCGTGAAGCAATGAGCTGATGGTGGACTCCCCTGCCCCACCGTGTGTTCCAAGGACCCATAGTGCGGGCGGTGCGCCGTCGACGTTGAGACGATCTAGGACGTCCGATCCTGAGCGGAGACGGACGCCTTTTTGCGGACGGGTGGGCCCGTGGGGTTCCCGTGTCATGACTGTGGGTACGACGTCGGTAGGTTCTGCCGAGCCGCTGACGGCTTGAATCCACCGCGATTCCTGACTGGTGGCCATCATCGACTCACAGCCCCCTCGCGACGGCAGCTGCCGCTCGGATCCAGGCGCGCTGTGTAGCCGGTTGCAGCGCGCCGAATCGCAGTTCACGCTTGGTAAGAGCCCGATCGAACGGAACGGTCACGACCTCCCGCACATAGGGGCGGAATTTCTCGGCCATTTCCTGCGCCAGCATCGCTTCCTTGGGCAGTCTTTCCGACACGATGACGACGGAATTCTTGGCGAGAGCCGCTGACCGCTCGTCTCTTAGGTCCAAACCCTTCAGTGTCAGCAAGGCCCCTTCGACGCGGTCTTCCTCTGTCGTGGTTGCGACCACGACCTGCTCCGCGTGGTCGATGGTCCGAGTCCAATCAGGTGTGCGGTGGTTGTTGCCGGAGTCCATAAGGATCAGTCGGTAGTACTTGGCAGCAACCCTGTGCAGGAGGTTTACTTCTTCGGCGGTCACGACATGCGTGCCCTGAATGTCCTGATCGGAGCGCAGCACGTCGTACTTATCCATGCTCTGGTGGTGCACGAACGCGTTGATATCCGCGGACTGTGCGGCTGGCGACAGGAGCGCCTCAGCGTTTGCGATGACGTCCAGAGCGCTGCGCACGTGGTCGCCTTCCTGTGTGCGCCATGCCAATGACCCGGTGGAGGGGTTGTTGTCCCAGGCGAGGACGCTCGCGCCTTGACGTCCGAAGGCAGCGGCCAGCATGGCGACGGTCGGGGTCTTATTCGCGCCGCCCTTCTGGTTGACGACGGCTACCGTGCGGGTGCCCGCAAAGTGCTTGGACACCTGGCGGATGTCTTCCCGCTCGTTCAGCTCGAAATCGGAAGGAGCCAACGAGAAGCCGAAGCTATTGAGCAGTCCACGGAATCCCTGTGTGGCGGGCTCTGCAGTGATGTTCGTCGACAGGAAGCTTCCCGCTTCCCGAAGCGCACGACGACTGGTCGGAGCCGGTTCTTCAACAGCGCTTTCCCTTCCGAGCACCCGTGGCTCCGGCCGTGTCATCACAGCGTCGGTGGGGGCAGGAGCACCGATGCTCGCTTCCTCGGCCGGCACCAAATCTGACGAGGGCTTAGGGGTCTGCGGTGCATCAAAAACAGGCACTGACAGAGACGCAGGTGAAGCGACAGGACAGGGTGCGTCACCCACGCCATGAGGTTCTACCGAACGAGACGGACCCTCGACGCTACTAGTCACGAGTTCCGCTTCGGCCGCTGCCGGAACGGTTACTGGGGTGGTCACGACCTCGGATGATTCAAGCTCCACTTCCCCTTCGGGTGAGACGATGAGCACTTCGAGGCCTTCGCCGTCGTGCGTGGTGACTCGGATGGGTCGGCCGGCGAGCTGCGCCTGGTCTTGGGCCATGCTGATGAGGAGGCGGCGAACGTCGTCCGGCGTGGAGCCTGACACCAGTTCTTCGTTCGTGCCGATCATGAAGACTCCGGTGTTGTCCTCATTCACGCGGGCGCTGATGGGTGGAAACGCCCGAATCAGTTTCTTATCGATGGTCATCTCAGTTCTCTTTTCTACGGTCGCGGGTGGTTGGGCGGAGAGCGTCTTGTGCGTGAATCAGGTGTCCTTGGGCGCAATGGCGGTGACGAGCCATGGATCCTCCTGCCCGATGCGATGCAGCTGCACGACCCAGGGACCGGCGTCTGTGGCGAATTCCGCTGTGACTGTCAGTGGGTTGCCTTGCTCTCTGACCAGCGTCGGCTCGGAGTCCACGGATGAAACCCTGATCCGTGCGGGGTCGATGTATTGGGCGTCGACCGCGTAATCCTCGGCAAGGTAAGGGAACAGGTCCGTGTACCACTCACGTTCTGGCATGTCGGGTCGGGCGAAGAGTCCCATCACCTTGGTAGCGATACCCTCGACTTCCTCGTCTGTCTCCGGGGCCCAACTCACATCAGGGATGCCCTCATAGAACTCGTCATGGCCGTGGCCATCATCGGCGTGATGCGTCTCCTCCGCCGATGCCGTGGGCTCTGGCGCGGTGGATGCCTGCGTGGTGTCTTCGGTGCTCGCTGTTGGTGCGAACACGGCGCACCCGGCAAGTAACACAGCGGTCAGTCCTAAACCGGCAGCCGCGGTAATACGTGCCGTTCGAGTGTGGAAGCTTGTGCGCTTGGCTCGGCTAATCATCAGAGAACTACTCCCTTGCTGCGGAGGATCGGTTCGGGATCGACGGTCGGATTGGTTGGGATGGAAGGCTCGTTCGGGGTGCCTGTGAAAAACTCCAGGTGCAGGTGCGTGCCAGACACGTTGCCGGTGCCTCCCTCGTTGGCCAGCACCGTGCCAGCGGCCACCGTGTCTCCGACCTTGACCTTCAACGTCCCCGCGGCCAGGTGGTAGTAGCCAAGAGTGAGCTTCCCGTCGAGGGTCGCGCCGTTCACACGAGTGCCGAACTGACCGTCGCTCTCGCGGGCAATGGTGATCTTCATATCCGTTGCCGCGACAACAGCGCCGCCCACAGATGCAGTGGTGGTGGACAGGTCGAGTCCATAGTGGAAGTCAGCGAGAGCGCCGCCTGCAGTCCCGGCCGGCGCTTGTCGGGGCCCGTAGCCGCTGGTAACGGTCGACCCTGGCAGCGGGTTAACCCATTCACCGGCCAATTCCCCAATGACAACGTTGCTCCCCGTGGGACATGAGCCGTTTGGGTCGACGCCGGCAATGTCACCGCCGGCGAGAGCCTCGACTACTTCCGTCGCGGCTGCGCGGAACTGCGTGTAGTGGTTTGGGTTGTCATTGCGCTGCACCCGGTGGATAGCGATGCTCGGTTCGAGGTCCTCCCACCCCTTGACGTCCTGCAGTGCCTTGAAGAAGTTGGTGGCGCTGACACGTGGGTTCATCCGGTCTTCCAGTGAGCCCCACGCACCGTTGTCGCGCTGCTGGAACAGTCCACGGGAATCAGGGCCCGCCGCGTCGCCGTAGGTTTTCACCTCGAGGGTGGACTCACCGATCGCCGTTTGTACGCCGATGATCTGAGCGGCCACCGGGAGGTTCAGGTCAGTTGCGGCACCCATGATTTCCGCTGCATTTTGTAGCTGCACGCCTTTGAAGCCAGCAACTTCTCCCGCAGCTTCGACGTCCGGATTCACACCAGGTGCCTCACACGGACCGGCCGCAGTAGCAGGAGTGTCACCCAGAAACACGACAAGACCCAGCACTAGAACGATCGGCATCACGAAAACGCCGATGATCAGTGCAACGATCCCGGCCCCCTTATTCACAGGACAGCACCCCGCTGAGTCACTCCAACCGCTCCCCTCATCGTTGTTTTGGCCTGCTGGCACGCAGTGCTCTGACGGACCGATTGAGAGGTACTGTCCACCGGGTTCACCGGGGCGTGGAGGAAACAAGTTTGGGCGGGGGTTTCCTGCGCAGCAGGCCGGGCAAAGTTTTTCCGGAGGGCTCCGGCGCGTAGCGCCCGGTTGACAGTGACTCGCGGTCCGTCATGATCCGAAGGGCAGCAGACCGAAACAGTGCTTTCACTGCCCGAGCGGAGCGAGGCCTTTCTGGGTGCGGGCATACCCGCACTGGCGGCTGTATGAATGCGCCACCTGTGCTTTGAGCCTTGCGAGACCTGCGTCATTGTTGCCTTTCCTTGGGCCCCCAGCGGACCCAGTGCCCCCAACTGGCACCATCCACCTGTACCACGCGGTGACGACCATCAGTGCCCTTGCTTGCAGGCGAACTGTTGGTACGGTCTAGACTGACTAAATAAGTACGTCAGTCGCCAACACTATCCGAATAAATCGGACAGTAGAAGCAGGTGAAGGTGCGTAGGCCAAAATGGGAGGATGCCCCGCTATGTACAACCCGCCAGTTCCACCGATCCCGAAGCGGTATCGGTGATCGATGTGCTTGGCCTGAACCCGCTACGCGCCGGCATCCTGCGATACCTCGCTCAGAATCCTGAAGGAGGCACCAGTGGTGACATTGGGCGCGCGCTCGACGCCGGGTACAAAACGGTTCACTGGCACCTTCGACGCCTCGAACAGGGCGGCTTGGTGGACTCGGACGGTGTCAACGCAGACCGGCAAGGACAACGAGTGATCTACAAGCTGAACCATCGAGGGCTCGACACAGCCGTTGATGAAGCCGCGAAGTACCTGAAAGGGAAATAGCGGCGACACGCCGACAGCATCCCACTTAAAAGATGCCTAAAAATTAGGTTGAAGCCATGAGTCCTTCTGAGCCAAAGAAGCGCGGTCGTCCCAGCAAAGGGGACCGCCAGCTTTTTACCGTTCGCGTCAACACGGAGGACGCCAGGAAGCTAGTGAGGCTTGCGAAAGAGCGAAAAGTACCAGTCAACTCGCTGGTTGCTGAGAACATCCACGAGTTTCTCAAGCAAGTCGACGAACTCACTCCCTCAGACCAGGAGGCCTTGCCCATGCAGCGGGCCAGTTAAAAGAAGAAGGCCCGCCTAGGCGGACCTTCTTATCAAGTTTTCGAGCTTCACACCGTCTCGTCCGGCCAAGGTGAATCGGTGAGAAGCTCCCCAGTCACTGCTTTCGCTGTGCCTGTTGCTACTGCGTTACTACTACGACAAGGATTCTACTACACGTGCTGGAAGCTCCTCCAGTCGTTTCGCGCGCGCCGCGCCGCAACGATTCCGCACACCACGCAAATGCTGCGTGGTCTCTGGCTCCCCTAATTGCTGGGCAACCCGTGTACAGGCTCGGCCGACGTATCAACGGCTCTGTCCGGTATCAGCGCTCTGCTACGCCGCATCACATCACCGCGAGTCTTCCGTCAGCGCCGGCGGCCGTGATGATTCACGACGTCGACGGGTCCGTGCGGACCCTATGCCTTGACCTTGATACGTCCCGGACTGCCCGGCGGGCCGCGGTCGACGCTGACGCCGCCCGCCTCGGTCAGTTGCTCCGCACTGCAGGTCTCGCCTTCGTGGAAGACCGATCCCCAAGCGGCGGCCGACACCTATACGTCCCTTTGCAGGAACCCCTCACTGCGGCCGAAGCACGCCAAATCGTAGAAGCGCTGCAACTGCACGCACCAAGCCTTGACCCGACACCACACCAGAACGTGACCGACGGCTGTATTCGCGTCCCAGGGTCCGCTCACAAGCTCGGCGGGCACCAAATGCTCATCACTCCTCTCACCGAGGCATACGGCATCCTTCAGCGCCGTAACCCCGTCACGGCGCTGATCGCGCTCAGGCAAGCCCTCGCACCCGAGTTGCACCGCCTCGAGCAGGACAAGCGCCGCCAGCAACGCACCGCGGCCGACGCGATCGCCACCCTACGCGCATCCGACGCTACCGGGCGCAGCACCAGCCCCAAGAGGGCAGGAGAACGCTCTGCGCTGCGTTCCGTGGCCATCACCGGCGTCTACGACACCAGCACCTACCCCAGCGACTCCGAGGCCCGTATGGCGGTTCTCAACCACTTCGCAGGCTGCGGCTGGACCGTCGACCAAGTCCGCGCCGGCATGGCCGACCAGTTTGCCGGCCTCACAGCGCTCTACGGAGACACGCACCGAGTCAGCCGCCTGCTGCCCGTGGAGTGGGCCAAAGCCTACTCCCGCATCACAGCCAAAACCCCTGCAGAACGCACACGCAGAAGGTATGCACCTATCTGCAACACAAGCCCAACAAAACTCACGCCCCCCTCCCCCCACAAACCTTCAACACCAAGCGGGCCAACGATCCACCAGCTCGTGAACGATCTGGAAGTCATCACCTACGCCATCCTCGATTCACACTTCGACCAGCTAGGTCGTATCGGGATCTCGTTGAAGCTCCTCATGCGTGCCGTCCTAGGATTCATGAGGACCAACGAAACCAACATCCTCGCCGTCGGCTGCCGCTCCCTCGCCGTCGCAGTGGGCAAAGACCACGTCACCGTCGCTCGACTCCTCGCAACACTCGAACGCGAATCACGCGGCATCCTGACCCGCATCGACCGGGGCCGCGGACGGAACGCCGACACCTACGCCATCGACCTCCCCGCCGACCTTGAGCAGCACGCACGCGTCCTGCCCTGGCGGAAAGGCAGGATCTACGGCATCCGGCCAGTGTTCCGTGCCCTCGGAGACGTTGCAGCCCTCGCCTACGAAGGCATCGAACGCGCACGCCACTCCCCCACCACCATCGAGCTCTCCCGCGCCACAGGAGTCAGCCGCAACACCCTCAGCGACCATCTGGCCACGATGGAAAACCTCGGCATGATCCGCCGGCACCACGGCGCCTGGCAGATCATCGCCACCACCAACCTCCGCCAGCTCGCAGAGCGCCTCGGAGCCACAGCGGACTACGGCGCCCAAATCAGCCGCTACCGCAAGGAACGCGCCGCGTGGCACGCCTGGCTCGACCGTCACCACGTCCCGCAGCTCACCGAACACGAGCTGCACAACCCCGACGTCGACGAGTACTGGCTCCCGCCAGCCGACGACGACCACGAGCACCACCTAGCCCTGTGGAACGCCAGCAGAACAGCAGCCTGACCAGTCAACGACCGCACGGCCCCGAGCGCCCTCCTGCCCACGTGGGCACGGCCCAAGCCCTCCCCGCTACGCTGCTTGGCCGCACACGCGTGGACAGCAGGAACCAGCCTGACCGCCTGTACACACCCACCACGTCACCGACGCGGGTCACTCACCTTGAGCGAGCAGTGGCCGTGCACAGCCTCGATCTGGTGGGAGGGGAAATTACTACTATTAGAAGCATTAGGGATGAAAATAGCCGGCGTTGTACGTGAATGGGGGGACATGGAGTACCGAATGCCGCGATCAACCGAACAAGGTGCCTACCGGCGATGACTCTGAGTCGCGACTACCGGCCCCGACGGTTCTCAGCGGAAAGTTCACGGCGCGTGCATTGATGGGGTCTTATCCATGCCTCACGAGCTCGTGAGAACTCCACCCACTGGGCGTACACCGCGGATGAGGTCCACGCCATCGCAAATCCCTTGGCGGTCTGCCGGCTTCCATCGGAGTATTCAAGTTCGACCCAGATCGGGCGTGCCTTTGCCGGCTCGGTCACGACATCGACGGGTTCCGCTAGTTGCAGCGGAGCGACGAACCGATCAGCACTTGGCGGGATTCCATGCCACCCAGGACGCGGTACCGGAACGGGTGCCGTCGGTTCAGGAGCTGGTTCAGCGGGTCAAGCCCCTGGGAGTGGTGTAGCGCTGCGTGATCCCTCGCGGGGTTAAGCGGTCAGTGCGGGGCGGGCCTCC
>NZ_JBTNDF010000006.1:0-235055 GCF_054511115.1 Arthrobacter arabinosi | reverse complement strand
CCTGGGCGAGCAGCCGTTCGGCAAGGTCCTTCTGATCGATGATCTCTCCCGTCACAGGATCGATCATCGCCTCTGTTCTGTCAGTCGTGAAGTCATCCACGGCCATCTCCTCTCGGATCAGGCCGGGCCCTCACACACCGTTTTTCTTACAGTCCCACGCAACCACCAGCAGACACATCGAGTCGGACTGAAGGCGGGCCAGAAGACGGGTTCGGACGTCCGAGACGGGGTCTCTGACCGTATGAATCTTCAGCGGGGTTAGCGGTAGAGGCCTGCGAGGAGGGTGATGATGTCCTGCAGCATCGCGGGTGGGTCGGTTCTGGCCCAGGCGGCGTGGACGGGTACGGGTGGTGCGTCGCGGACGGCCCGGTAGGTGAGGCCTTGCCGACGGTATTGGTGTGCTGTTGATTCTGCGGTTACTCCGCGGGCTTTGCCGCTGCTGATGAGGGTGAGCCAGTCATCGACGTCACTGGTAGGGAGGGTGCGTGGTGGTTGACCGCCGTCGGGCCAGAGGTCGAGCTGGGTGCTTCCGGTGCGGTGGTCGATCGCCAGCGGGGCCGTGGCTACTTGGGCGAGAGTCACGGTGCGTTTCGTCGCCAGCGGGTCGTTGACGGACATCGCGCAGTAGCGTTTCTCGGCACCGATCAGGACCAGTTCGAGGCCGGTCACCTCAGGGATGCGGCGCAGGATCACCAGGTCACTGGTGGCCTCAGCGAGTCCTGCGGTGGGTGTGTTCGTACGGGTCAGTCGCAGTTCGTGATGAGGCAGGGTCTCGGCCCATCGGCGCTGGAACTCCGGGGTGTGCTTTCCCAGGGCGGACCACGCGTAGCCGACACGAATGGTACTTACCCCAGCGAGGGCTTCCTGGCGCAGATCAGCGACGACGGCTATGGCTCGGCGGGCGTGGCGAAGTACCCGCTCACCGGCCGGGGTGAGGGATACGCTGCGGGTCGTCCGATGCAGGAGCCGCACCCCGAGGGCTGACTCCAGAGCCGCGATGTTGCGCGAGACGGCGGTTTGGGAGATACCGAGCTCGATGCCTGCGTCGGTGAACGTACCCGTATCGATGACGCTGACGAGGGATCGAAGGTGACGCAGTTCCACATCCATGCCTGAAGCTTACTCATGCGCCAGAAGCATCAATGCGGTCGTCCATGCATTATGAGCAGGCAGTGGCCAACTTGCAGACTTCCCCTATGACGCAGCTTAAGCAGGCAGATAGTGGACGGACGACGGGTATTGCGACCGCTCTGGGTGGTGCGCTCTCGAATCAGCTCGGGGCGGCCAGCGGGTCTCTGGCATTCCCGGTCATCGGGCCGGTCGGTGTCGTCGCTATCCGCCAGATTGTTGCCGCTATGATCCTGCTCCCGGTCGTCAGACCCCGGATTCGCGACCTTACCCGGGCTCAGTGGTGGCCGGTCCTGCTTTTGGCGGTGGTCTTCGGGACGATGAACCTCACCCTGTACCTGACCATCGAACGCATCGGCCTCGGGTTGGCTGTAACACTGGAGTTTTGCGGGCCCCTCGCGGTCGCCCTGCTCAGCGCCCGGACCAGGAACGGTGCGATCTGCGCTGTCATCGCAGGAGCCGGCGTCATCGCGATCGCCCGCCCCCAACCCACCACTGACTACCTGGGCATCGGGCTCGGTCTGATCGCTGCGTGCAGTTGGGCCGCGTACATCCTGCTCAACAGGACCATCGGATCCCGCATCACCGGAGTACAGGGCACCGCCACGGCCACAGGAGTCTCCGCCGCCCTGTTCCTGCCCATCGCTGTCTGGATACTCATCACCAACCGCCCGGACGCATTCACTGTGCTCTGCGCGGTCGGTGCCGGCGTCCTGGCCTCGACGGTACCGTTCGTCGCTGACCTGATTGCCCTTCGAAGGATTCCCGCGAACCTGTTCGGGATCCTCATGAGCCTCAACCCCGTCCTGGCCGCACTCATCGGAGCGGTACTGCTCCACGAAGAACTCGGCACCATCGAACGGGTCGGAATAGCACTCATCGTCACCGCGAACACAGCCGCCCTGCTCCTACCAACCCGCACACCACGAACAGCAACGGCCGGAGCCGACAAGACCTGATCGATAAGCAACATGAGTGCGGAGGCAAACCTGCCCCTGGGCCGATCCCTGAGGATACGGATCTAGAGAACGATTCGGGCGGCCACAGTGACAAGTAGGAGAAGCAGGGCGATTGCGCCTATGTGTACCCACCGCGCTTTCGATCCGGCCGGGCGCCGTCGCTGACTCTCGGCAGACTAGGTGATACCGATGAAGTCCGTCGCTCGCCTGCGGATACGACGGTCAGCAGGTGCCGACGCTACCTACACTTCTTCAGCGCGAACGGCAGTGTCGTGCCAGTCCTGGTCCGCGTCGGCGAGGTGCGGGTACACCTGCAGCATCTCCACCGGGATGACCTCCCACGAATCGCGGTCCCACTCGCGGTACATGTCCTCGACCCTGGCGCGGTACTCCGGCGAGTCGTACGGAGACCCACCGGTGCGCCCCTCTGCAGCACGTTCATTCTCACCGGACCGAACGAGCTCGTTCCGCTGCTCGTCACTGAGCGTCCGGAGCGCCCCGTGGCTGGCGAGCCAGTCCACCACCTCCTGCATCTGAGCCTTCATGGGACCGCGGCCCTTCGTGTCGTCCATGAGCGAAGCGTGTATCCGCCGGGGCTGGATGAGCCACGAGGCGACGAACGTGAGGTCGCCGCGGGCGTTCACGTGCCGGGCCCAGCCGGCAGCGTGCACGATCTCGCGCAGGAGGTACTCCTCACACTGTGCGAACGCGTGCCGTTGACCCCGCTCGGATGGCGGGTACGGCACCGCGGCGCGGCCCGGGTCCGTCGGGTACCGGACTGGCTTCGCATTGAACTCGCGCCACCATTGGCGCAGACGGCCACCGTTCGTCGTACCATTACTCATTCGCTCCCCCTCCGCCCACTGTACTGACGACGATACCGAGATCACCGGCTCCCGATCCGCGTTCGTCACGCAACACCGACGCGCGACGTCGACAGGCCGACGCGCTCCCACAGATGAGCCCATCGGGCAGGACGCAGAATGCACAAGGGCGGATCGGCTTGAGTCGTCCACCCTCACCCTGCGGTGGCCGACCTACACATCGTGGAGTCCCACTGATGGATCTACGACCGGGCACGTGACATGGTCTAGTCCGTGACCGAGACATATCCGTCGGTCCACAGGTCTTCACCGAGAGTCGCAGCGTCGACAAGGAAGCATTCGGGCTCGTCCTCGAACCCTGGCTGAGTCCGCGCTCGATCGATGCGGGCCTGCGCTTCACCGTGAGATGCGTAGACCCCCAGCATCTTCGCGTCGTCCCGGATTGTTCATCGAGCAGGATCTGACCGCCATCGCCGAAGTGATCAGTCGGAGAACCGTCTAGCCATTCTGCGTGATGGATGTGCCACACCATGTGAACGTGCATGGACGCAGTGTTCCATCTAGGGCTCTTCAGGAGCCCGAACGCCCTCCTCCAGGTCGGTAGGGTGCGGTACGCAGACCCGACGGGGCCGCCGTCGTTCTACTCGCGCAGCTGCCGCACCATGTCGAGCACGACGGCACGGAGGTCGCCGTCGTTCTCCGCCGCCACCCTGCGCTGGCGCTGATAGCCTGCGCCGCGCTGGAGGATGGTCTCGACGTCAGCCAGTTCACCGGTGCAGCCGAGCCTGGCAGCGATCGGCTCGAGGCGGTTCAGGACATCGACGAGATGGTCGGTGACGAGCCGCTCGGTGCCTGCGGCGTCGAGGATGATGATCGCGTCGAGGCCGTAGCGGGCCGCACGCCACTTGTTCTCCTGGATGTGCCACGGCGGCATGGTGGGGATGGTGCCGCCGGCGTCGAGGGTGTCGGAGAACTCCTGCACGAGGCACTGGGTGAGGGCCGCGACCGCGCCGACGTCCTGCAGGGTCGAGAGGCCGTCACAGACGCGCATCTCCACCGTGCCGAGGTTCCCGACCGCCCGGATGTCCCACCGGATCTCGCTGACGGAGTCGATGACCCCGGTGGTGAACATGTCCTGGACGTAGGACTCGTAGGCGGCCCAGTCGTCGAAGTGGAACGGCAGGCCCGCGGTGGGCAGCTGCTGGAACATGAGGGACCGCTGGGACGCGTAGCCGGTGTCCTCGCCACCCCAGAACGGCGACGACGCCGACAGGGCCTGGAAGTGCGGGAAGTAGTTCGTCAGCCCGTCCACGACCGGCAGCGCCTTGTCGCGGGAGTCGAGCCCGACATGCACGTGCACCCCGTAGATGACCATCTGGCGGCCCCACCACTGCGTGCGGTCGATGAGCTTCGCGTAACGCTCCCGGTCCGTGACCTGCTGGGCCTTCGGGGCGCTGAAGGGGTGCGAGCCGGCGCAGAACAGCTCCACGCCCATGGGATCGGTGACCTCGCGGACGGCGGCGAGCGAGCGGGCCAGATCCGCCTTCGCCTCCCCGACCGAGGTGCAGATGCCCGTCACGAGTTCCACCGTATTGAGGAGCAGCTCCTGCTTGATGTGAGGGTGTTCGTCGTCGTCCTGCAGTTCGGGGTGGTTCGCGCTGACGCCGCGCAGCACCTGGTCGGCCACGGACACGAGCTCGCCGTTGTAGCGGTCCACGATCGCGAGCTCCCACTCGACGCCGAGTGTGGACTGGGCGGACTGCGCGAAGTCGATCTTCAAGGGCTTGCTCCTGGGGCGATGCGGGAAAGGACGGTGATTGAATGCCTCGGTAGCGCGCCGTCGCGGGGAGACTCGTCCCAATATTAGTGCCTGTGACGTGGCCGTGACTCGGCGGACCGGGGCGGGAGAGAGCCGTTGCTGGGATGATGGTGGGGTGCCCATCCTGAACAAAGACATGACGCTCTGCATCTCCCTGGCCGCGCGGCCCAGCAACATCGGCACGCGCTTCCACAACTACCTCTACGAGGAGCTGGGGCTGAACTACATCTACAAGGCGTTCACCACCACCGACCTGCCGTCGGCCATCGCCGGCCTGCGCGGTCTCGGCATCCGCGGGTGCGCCGTCTCGATGCCGTTCAAGGAGGACGTCATCGCCCTCGTGGACCACCTCGACCCGTCCGCCCGGGCGATCGACTCCGTCAACACGATCGTGAACGACGACGGCGTCCTCACCGCGTACAACACCGACTACCTCGCGATCGAGCGGCTCCTGCGCGAGCATGCCGTGCCGGTCACGCACTCCGTCCTCGTGCGGGGCTCGGGCGGGATGGCGAAGGCCGTCGTCGCCGCCCTGCGGGACTCCGGCTTCACGCGGGTCACCGTGGTCGCCCGCAACGAACGCACCGGCCGGGCGCTCGCGGACCTGTACGGCTTCGCCTGGCAGCAGGAGGTGGGGGAGTCGACGGCGGACCTGCTCCTCAACGTGACGCCGCTGGGCATGACCGGCCCCGACGCCGACGCCCTCGCCTTCCCGCAAGCGGCGATCGACGCCGCACAGGTGGTGTTCGACGTCGTCGCCTCACCCTCGGAGACGCCGCTGATCCTCGCCGCCCGCGCGGCGGGCCGGCCGGTCATCACGGGGGCCGAGGTCGTCGCGCTGCAGGCCGAGGAGCAGTTCGTGCTCTACACGGGGATCAGGCCCACCCCGGAACAGGTCCGCGCGGCGGGGGAGTTCTCGCGCCTGCAGGCCTGAGGCCCTTCGTCTCCTAGAGCCTGAACCACCGGATCCCGAGCGGCTCGAGGGTGATGCCCGCGCGCAGCAGGACGGACTCGCCGCTGATGAGCTCCAGGGCTCTCTCCGGCAGGCCGGACAGCGTCCGGGCACTGACGTCCTGCGGGGTCTCGGCGAAGTTCGCGAACACGACGACCGTGGACTCCTCGCCGTCGAGCAGGCCGGGCCGCTGGTAGCCGAGGACGTGCGGGTTGTTCGTGTCGAACGGCACGAGGCGTCCGCCGGCGAACTCGGGGGTCTGCCGGCGGATGCCGATGAGCCGCTGGAGCCCGGCGAAGATGGCTCCGGAGTCCGTCGTCGGGTCCGTCCGAGCGGCGTAGCGGTCGGCGGGGTAGGCGGGGCGGCCCACCCAGCGGCTGTCCTCGGCCTTGGCCGGATCGTCGAGGTACGAGTAGTCGTTGAGCTGGCCCACTTCGTCCCCGAGGTACAGGAGCGGGATGCCGCCCGTGCTGAGGATGATCGAGTGGGCGAGGAGGATCCGCGCGACGGCGGCGCCGTCACCCGCCTCCAGCCCCGCGAGGGACGCCGTGGTGCCGGAGATGCGGCAGTCCCCGGTGCGGGGGTTGTCCTGGAAGGGCACGCCGCGCGCGAAGCTGCCGGGGAAGCGGTCCACGTAGAAGGCGTTGAGGAACCGGCGGTGGTCGTACCCGTCGATGCCGAGGTCCGCGGCGTCCTCGTCGGAGAACGTCCAGCCGATGTCGTCGTGGCTGCGCACGTAGTTGACCCAGGCGGTGCCCTCCGGGATGTCGTGCCGGTGCTCGAGGGCGTGCGCGAGCAGGGACACGTCGCGGGTGGCCAGGGAGTTCCAGATGAGCGCCATCTGCAGCGGGTTGTAGCTGAGCTGGCACTCGCCGCGGTCGATGTACTCCACCACCTCGTCGGGGTGGACGATCGCCTCCGACTTGAACAGCAGCGAGGGCGCTGCGAGGCGGCACACCGCGTTGAAGGACTGCAGCAGCAGGTGCGCCTCGGGCAGGCTCTCGCAGGCGGTGCCGAGCTGCTTCCAGATGAACGCGACGGCGTCCATCCTGATGATGTCCACCCCCCGGTTCGCGAGGTACAGCATCTCACCGGCCATGGCCCGGAAGACCCTCGGGTTCCGGTAGTCGAGGTCCCACTGGAACGAGTGGAACGTCGCCCAGACCCACCGGCCGTCGTCGAGCTGGACGAACGAGCCCGGGTGGTCGTCGGGGAAGATCTCCCGGACGGTTCGCTCGTAGGCGTCCGGCATCTCGCGGTCCGGGTAGATGAGGTAGAAGTCCTTGTACTCGGGATCGCCGGCCATGGCCCTGCGGGCCCATTCGTGCTCGTTCGAGGTGTGGTTGAAGATGAAGTCGACCACGAGGGCTATGCCGTCCTCGCGCAGTTCCCGGGCGAGGTCCGCGAGGTCCTCCATGGTGCCGAGCTCGGGGTCCACGTCGCGGTAGCTCGAGACCGCGTAGCCGCCGTCGGAGTTCTCCTCGGGAGCCCGGAACAGGGGCATGAGGTGCAGGTAGGTGAGGCCCAGCTCGCGGAAGTAGGGGATCCGCGCCCGGAGGCCGGCGAGGTCGCCGGCGTAGAGGTCCACGTAGCAGACGCCCCCGAGCATCCGGTGGGACCCGAACCAGTTCGGGGCCATGGCACGCGAGGCGTCGAGGGCCTTGAGGTCCGCCGGCCGATCCTGCCAGGAGGCCGCGGCGTCGAGCACCACCTGCAGCAGCTCTCCGTCCGCCCCGGGCCCGTAGATGCGGTGGAACAGCGACTGCAGGCGCGGGAACTCGGTGTCGAAGCGCGCCTCGAAGGACTGCCAGTCGGCGTCCGACGTCGTCGGGCGTCGGATCGAGGGGAACTCCGCCCGGATGCGGTCCGCGGCCAGGGTGTAGGACGTCATCCGTCCACCCTATTCGAGCGCCCCCGCCCTGCGCGGACGCACGAAGCGCCACGCCCCTTCCGGGACGCGGCGCTTCATGGGGTGGCGGAATCCGCCGGCGACTACTCCGAGACGGGGATGGACTGCGACTTCAGGGAGTCGATCGTCTTCTGCTGCCCGTTCTCGAGGGCGTCCGTCAGCGTGCCGGAGCCGCCGATGGCGGCACCGAATCCGTCCGAGACGTCCGTGTAGGTCTGCGTCATCGTGGGGCCCCAGGTGAAGTCGGGGTTCACGTTGGAGGAGGCCTCGGAGAACACGTCGTAGATCTTCTGTCCGCCGTAGTAGTCGACGCCGCCGGCGAAGGCCTCGAGGTCCGCTGCGGACTTCGCCGCCGGGTACAGGCCGCCGAGTTCGTTGGCGAGGGCCAGCGCTTCGGGGTCGGTGTTCAGCCACAGCGCGAACTTCGCGGCCTCGGCCGGGTGCTCGGAACCCTTCAGCACGGCCGTCGAGGAGCCGCCCCAGTTACCGGCGGCCTTGCCGCCGTCCTCCCACTGCGGCATCGGGGCGACGGCCCACTTGCCGGCGGTGTCGGGGGCACCGGAGGACAGCGTCGTCGCGCCCCAGACCGCGGAGACCCAGGTCCACTGCTGGCCCTCGTTGAAGGACGCGTTCCACTCGTCCGAGAAGGACGGCAGGGTGGAGACGAGGTCCTTGGACAGCAGGTCCTGCCAGTAGGTGGCGACTTCCTCGGACTCGGGGCTCGTCAGGTTGACGTCCCAGCTCTCGCCGTCGTTCGCGAACCACTGGCCGCCGTTCTGCCAGACCATGCCGGCGAACCAGTTGACGTCCGACTTCGGGAAGTTGGTGATGTAGGAGCCCTCGGCCTTGATCTGCTCGGCCGCCGCGGCGTACTCCTCCCAGGTGGTGGGCACCTCGATGCCCGCCTGCTCGAAGAGGTCCGCGCGGTAGTACATGGCCATGGGTCCGCTGTCCTGCGGGATGGCGTAGACGGCGTCCTCCTCGCCGAAGGTCACCTGGCCCCAGGTCCAGTCGACGAACTGGTCCTGCGCGTCGGCGACACCCTCGCAACCGGCGAGGTTCTCGAGGCCGTCCTGCACGCGGAAGTTCGGGAGGGCGTCGTATTCGACCTGGCCGAGGTCCGGCGCGTTACCCGCCTGGATCTGGTTGAAGAAGTTCTGGTAGGTGCCCGAGTTGCCGTTGGGGCCGGTCTGCACCGTGACCTGGATGTCGGGGTTGTCCTTGTTCCACAGCTCGACGACCTTGTCCATGCCGGGGACCCAGGTGGTGAAGGTGAGGTCGACGGGCCCGTCGGAGGCCTCGCAGGGCGCCGCTTCGGCGCCTGCTCCCGTGCCGCTGTCTCCGCCGGCTGAACAGCCGGAGAGAGCCAGCGCAGAGATCATGGCAAAGGCCGCGGTGACTTTTCCGTAATGCGCGCGCATTGTCTTTCCTATCGGTTGATTGAGCAGTGCGGTGCGGGGCGGGTGCTCCGGCACCTGTGGTGCTGGTCGGGAAGTTCGGGGGAGCCTATTTGACGCTGCCCGCGCCGAGGCCGCTGCTCCAGAACCGCTGGAGGGCGAGGAAGGCGATGATCAGCGGGATGATCGAGACGAGCGCACCGACGATCACGAGGGACCGCAGTTCGGGGATCTGGCTGATCTGGCTGTTCCACGCGTAGAGCCCCAGGGTCACCGGGAAGAGCACCTGGTCGCGCAGCATGATCAGCGGCAGGAAGAAGTTGTTCCAGATCGCGACGAACTGGAACAGGAAGATGGTCACCAGGGCCGGAGCCATCAGGCGCGAGGACAGGGAGAAGAACGTCCGGACCTCCCCGGATCCGTCCAGGCGGGCGGCCTCCAGCAGCTCGTTGGGAACGCTGGCTGCCGCGTAGATCCGGGCCAGGTACACGCCGAAGGGGCTGACGAGGCTCGGCAGGAAGACGGCCCACATGGTGTTGGTGAGCTCGACCCGGCTGAAGATCAGGAACAGAGGGAGGGCCAGGGCGGTCGCGGGGACGAGGACACCGCTGAGCACGATGTTGAAGATCGCCTCGCGTCCCCGGAACTCGTACTTCGCGAGGGCGTAGCCGCACATGGCCGCGATGACCGTCCCGATCAGGGCACCGACGCCGGCGTAGAGCGCGGAGTTCAGCAGCCAGCGGCCGAAGAGACCGTCCCCGTAGGTGAAGAGCCGGCCGAGGTTGGTGAAGAACGTGCCGAAGGAGTTCGCGGTGAACCACAGCGGCGCGGTGGACGTGATCTCCCCGCCGGTCTTCGTCGAGGTGGTGAGGAGCCACCAGATGGGGGTGAGGAAGTAGAGGGTGAAGACACCCATGACGAGCATCGCCGCGCTGCGGGACATGATGCTCTGGCGCGGGCCGCGGGTGCCGTTCCCGGCGGTGCGGGGCGTGGAGCTCCCGCCGCGCGGGCGCTTGGGGGCGGTGGCTGGGACTGCCGTCACTGGGAGACCTTCCGCTGGGTGGACTTCAGGAAGACGAAGGAGAGGATGAACGTGGCGAGCGCGAGGACGACGGAGAACGCGGCAGCCAGGTTGTAGTTGGGCACCGACGCCGTGGTGTAGACCGCGAGGTTCGGGGTGAACGTGCTGTTGATCGCCGAGCTGAAGCTGCGCAGGGTCTGCGGTTCGGCCAGCAGCTGGAGCGTGCCGATGATCGAGAACACCGCCGTCAGGATGATGGCGGGGACCACCAGGGGGATCTTGATGCGCCAGGCGATCTGGATGTTGCTGGCGCCGTCGAGCCGTGCCGCCTCGTAGATCTCGTGGGGGATGGCGAGCAGGGACGCGTAGATGATGAGCATGTTGTAGCCCACGTACACCCAGGTCACGATGTTCGCGATGGACCACAGCACGAGCCCGGCGCCGAGGAAGTCGATGTTCGAGGTCACGGGACCGAACGGCGAGAGCGACGGCGAGTACAGGAACCCCCACATGATCGCGGCGATCACGCCGGGGACGGCGTAGGGGGCGAAGAACGCGAGACGGAAGAACTTCTTGCCCTTGAGGAGCGGGGAGTCGAGCAGCAGCGCGAACAGCAGGGCGAGGCCGAGCATGATGGGCACCTGCACGACACCGAACAGCAGCACACGGCCCACGGATTCCCAGAAGGCGGTGTTCTGGAAGACCTGCTGGTACTGGACGAGGCCGCCGAAGACCTGCTGGGGTTTGCCGAAGGTGCCCTCCCGTTCGACCGTGAGCAGCGACTGGATGACCGCATAGACGATCGGGATGGCGTAGAAAGCGAGGAAGAGCAGCGCGAACGGGGCGATGAACAGGGCCACGGCCCGGCGCTGCGCTCCCGACGAGCGGTTCTTCCGCGGGGCCGGGCGCGCCTTCGGCGACTCGGCCGGTGTGCTAATGACGGTCATTTCCTGCATCCTTTCGGCCCGGGGCGGAGCCGTCGGTGGGAATCACTGGGGTGGTGCGGACGACGCGCACTGCGCCCGCGGGAACGACGACGGCCTCGGCCACGGCTTCGGCGGTCAGCAGTTCCAGGCCGGTGACCCGGTGCTGGCGGTCCTCGGCGCTGTGGTTGATGAGGAAGACGTACTCGTGTCCGTTGCCGCGGCGGGTGACCATCTCCAGGCCGGACTGCACCTCCGGGACGGGGATCCCGGCGCCGGCGGCGGCGCGCAGCAGCAGGTCCCGGAGGACACCGCCGTCGAGCACGGTGCCCACGTACCATGCCTCGCCCGCACCGAAGCGGTTGCGCGTGACGGCGGGGCCGCCGGCGTGGTGGCCCGACGCATAGCTCAGTATGGCGTCCGCGGTGGTGAGGCGGACGGCCTCGGACCAGAGGGAGGCGGGGGAGCCGTTGTCGAGCGTCAGCGGGTGTGCGGGGTCGAGGGGGAAGAACTCCTCGGACCGGATGCCGAGGAGATCCCTGAACGCTCCGGGGTAGCCGCCCGGGCGCACCCTCTCGTTCTCGTCGACGATGCCGCTGAAGAACGTGACGACGGCGGATCCGCCGCCGTCCACGAAGTCGCTGATGACGTCCGCGTGCTTGTCGCGGACGAGGTAGAGGCTGGGGACCACCACGAGGCGGTAGGCGGAGAGATCCGCCCCGGGCGCGACGACGTCGACGGTCAGGCCGGCGTCCCACAGGGCCCGGTAGGCGGCGTGGACCTGCTCGATGTAGCGGACGTCGCCGGACGGGTGCGATTCCTGGTCGTGCGCCCACCAGGCCTCCCAGCTGAAGACGAGTGCGACGTCGGCGTGCACCGTGGTGCCCGCGATCTCGCGGAGCTTCCCGAGGGCGGAGCCGAGGGCGACGACGTCGCGCCAGATCCGCGAGTCGGTCCCGGCGTGCGGCAGCATCGCGGAGTGGAACTTCTCACTGCCCTGCAGCGACGCGCGCCACTGGAAGAAGCACAGGCCGTCCGCACCCCGCGCGAGGTGGGTGAGGGAGTTGCGGAGCATCTCCCCGGGGCCCTTCGCGATATTGCGCGGCTGCCAGTTCACGGCACCCGTGGAGTGCTCCATGAGCAGCCATGGTAGACCCTGGGCGAGCCCGCGGGTGGTGTCGGCGGTGAACGCGAGCTCCGTGTGCGGCACGTCGAGGCGGTGGTCCAGGTAGTGGTCGTTCGCGATGACGTCCATCTCCGGCGCCCAGGACCAGTAGTCCTGGTCACGGATGTGGGCGGCGACCATGAAGTTGGTGGTCACCGGGGCGTCGCTGTTGCGGCGCAGGACCGCTTCCTCGGCGGAGTAGTGCGCGAGCAGTTCGTCGGAGCTGAAGCGGTGGAAGTCGAGCGTCTGCGTCGGGTTGGTCGCGGAGAGGGTGAGCCGCGGGGGCAGGATCTGCTCCCAGCCGGAGTAGCGCTGGCTCCAGAAAGCGGTACCCCACGCTGCGTTGAGGGCGTCCAGGGTCTGGTACCGGGTGCGCAGCCAGGCGCGGAAGGCGTCGGCCGAGACATCGCAGTAGCACAGCGAGTTGTGGCAGCCGAGTTCGTTCGAGACGTGCCACAGGCGCAGCGCCGGGTGGCTGCCATAACGGGCCGATACCTGCTCCACGAGCGCGAGGGCGTGCTCGCGGTAGACGGGGGAGCTGGGGCAGAACGCCTGGCGGCCACCGGGCCAGCGGGCCGTGCCGTCGGCGGCGCGGGGGAGCATCTCCGGGTGTGCGGTGGTGAGCCAGGCAGGGGTCGACGACGTGCCGGTGCCCAGGTTGACGCCGATGCCGTTCTCGGCGAGGAGGTCCATCACGGCGTCGAGGTTCTCGAAGCGGAAGACGCGGGGCTCGGGTTCCAGCTCCGCCCAGCCGAAGATGTTGACGGCCACGAGGTTGACGCCGGCCTCCTTCATGAGGCGGACGTCCTCGGCCCAGACGGACGCGTCCCACTGTTCGGGGTTGTAGTCACACCCATAGACGAGCCGCCCGTCGCCGGACAGTCCTGCGACGGTGGTTGTGTGTGCCAAGCCTGCTCCTCGGTGCTGCGGTGCCGATTCTCGGGCGGGTGCCGCAGGAGAGGGCACCGGGGCACTCTGTGAACGCTCCCATAAATGGGCGTCGCGCTCTCCGTCGAGAATCTGTGAACGCTCCCAGAGTAACTGGGGTCACATCCGCTGTCAACGGGCCGGGAGCGTGCCGGTTCTCCTGCGGAAGGCGTTTCAGAACTCGACAGAAGAAAAGGTGGCCTTGCCGAACGGTCGGCGGTACCGTTCACCGCACCACACACTTCCTGGAAAGGTCGCAACGATGCAACGCTTCCTCCGTACTTCCGCCCTGCTGGCTTCAGCGGCAGTCTCCCTCTCCGTCGTCGGGATGTCCCCGGCGTCGGCGATCACGGGAGGCGAGCCCGATGGAGAGGGCCACCCCAACGTCGCCCTGATCCTCGCCTACGGCGAGGACGGCGGGCGGTACCGGTGTTCCGCCACGCTCATCGAACCCACTGTCCTCCTGACCGCGGCGCACTGCACCGACGGGACCGTCGGCAGCACCCTGGTCACCTTCGACACCGTCGTCGCCGAGGCGCCCCCCGCGCCGTTCCCTGTCGCGGCGGACCCCTCCGCCGGATACACGGATGCGGAGATCACCAGTGCCGGCTACCTGTCGGGGGATGCGTTCACCCACGACGAGTACTCCGACTTCACGGACATGGCCACGTGGAACGACGTCGGCGTCATCGTCCTCGATGAGCCGGTGGTCGGCATCGAGCCGGCGGAGGTCGCACCCATCGGGTATCTCGACGGATTCCGGAATCCCGTCCTCAACAGCACCATCTTCGACGTCGTCGGATACGGCACGGAGGTGCGCAAGCCGGCGACCGGGCCGCAGAAGCCGCAGCCGATGTCCTACCCCCTGATCCGTCGCGCCACCTCATCTCCCGGCCAGAAGCTGACCCCCCAGATCCTGCAGCTGCAGGGCAACCCCAATGACATCCGCGGGGGAGGCGGGACCTGCTTCGGCGACTCGGGCGGACCCGTGTTCCTGAACGGCTACCTCGTCGCCGTCACGAGCTACGGCTACACCGCCAACTGCCGCTACCTCGGCGGGTACCAGCGCGTGGACATCCCCGAGGCGCAGGACTGGCTCGCAGAGTACCTCTGACCCGACCATGGCGCGGCAGGAGCCGGTCCCCCCAGGGGGCCGGCTCCCTGCGTGTGTCCCTGATGGCCGGGTCCATCCTCCTCCGGCAGCGTGGCCCGGTGCTTTCCGCGGGCTCCAGCGCGCCCGCCGCGAGGGCCCGCTCGACGAGGGTGTCGACGCCGGCCGGCACGTCGACGCTGATCGCGTTGATGACGGCGGAGGTGGCGTGCGCGTCCGCGAAGGGGAGGTTGATGAAGACGTTCGTGGCCATGGCCGTTCTCCTGTTCGTGGATGGGTAGGTCACCGGGGCGGCTGCTGCGAGCCCTTATACCTGTTGGACGCGGGCCGTCCGGGAAATCACCGGTGCCCGGACCGTTCCCTTCCATCGCTTGCGCGACAGGGTGATGCGTACCACAGTGAGGGAGGAAAACCACGGGAAGGCCGTCCATGAGTACCTCTGCAGAGCACGCGTCCAAGGCGACCGCCACCGGGGAGGAGCCCGAACTCAAGCGGGTCCTCGGGCCGAAATTGCTCCTCCTGTTCATCGTGGGCGACATCCTCGGGGCCGGGGTCTACGCGGTCACCGGCACCATGGCAGGGACGGTCGGCGGGCTGGTCTGGCTCCCGTTCCTCCTCGCCTTCGTCGTCGCGACGATGACCGCGTTCTCCTACCTGGAGCTCGTGACCCAGTACCCGCAGGCGGCGGGGGCCGCCCTCTACGCCCACAAGGCGTTCGGCATCCACTTCGTCACCTTCCTGGTGGCCTTCGCCGTGGTCTGCTCCGGTATCACCAGCGCCGCCACGTCCGCCAATGTGCTGGCGCAGAACTTCTTCGGCGGCATGGCCGTCAACGGCTGGATGGACCTGCCGGGGCAGGGGATGGTCACCGCCGTCGCCCTCGGGTTCATGCTCCTGCTGGCGGTGGTCAACCTCCGGGGCGTCGGCGAGAGCGTCAAGTTCAATGTCGTCCTGACGCTCGTGGAGGTCGCTGCGCTGTGCATCGTGATCGGTGTCGGTTTCTTCGCGATGGCGCAGGGCAAGGGCAACGTGGGAGAGGTCTTCGTCTTCACCGACTACGGGGACAAGGGACTGTTCCTCGCGGTGACGGCCGCCACCTCGATCGCCTTCTTCGCGATGGTGGGCTTCGAGGACTCCGTCAACATGGTCGAGGAGACCCAGAACCCGGAGCGCATCTTCCCTCGGACCATGCTGACCGGCCTCGGGATCGCCGTGATCTTCTACATGCTGGTGGCGGTCTCCGTGGTAACGGTACTGAGTCCCACCGAACTGGAAGGAATCCGGGAGGCGGAGGGCGCTGCGCTGCTCGAGGTGGTGCACAAGGGATCGCCCGATTTCCCCATCGACCAGATCTTCCCGTTCCTCGCCGTCTTCGCGGTCGCGAACACCGCCCTGATCAACATGCTGATGGCCAGCCGCCTGATCTACGGGATGGCCCGGCAGGGCGTCCTGCCCCGCGCGCTCGGGAAGGTGCTTCCGGGCCGCCGCACGCCGTGGGCCGGCATCGCCTTCTCCACGGTCCTGGCGCTCGCCCTGATCCTCTACGTGACCAGCGACCCGGACGGCAATGTCGTCGCCAACCTCTCCGGCACCACGGCGTTCCTGCTGCTGTGCGTGTTCACCGTGGTGAACATCGCGTGCCTGGTGCTGCGCCGCAAGAGGGACGTCAACCGCAAGGTGTTCTTCACCTCCCCGGGCCCGCTTCCCGCGGTGGCCGGGCTCCTGTGCCTGTTCCTCGCGGGCCCGTGGGTGGGGCGTGACATCATCCAGTACCAGATCGCCGGGGGCCTCATGGCCATCGGGGTCGTGCTCTGGGTCATCACCTGGCTGATCAACCGGAAGACCGACACGCGGGCGGGGGACCCCGCGAGGATCGAAGGCTGAGCCCGCCGCTCGCGCGCTAGCATCGGCGGCATGGAGATCCTTCGGTACGCGGCGTTCACCGACCGGCCCGACGGCGGGAACCCCGCCGGTGTGGTGCTCGACGCCGACGGCCTGACCCCCGACGCGATGCAGGCCGTCGCCGCCGACCTGGGATACGCGGAGAGCGCCTTCCTCTCCGAGCGTCGGCCGGGCAGTGCCACGGTCCGCTACTTCGCTCCCGAGGCGGAGATCCCCTTCTGCGGCCACGCGACCATCGCCACGGGGGTCGCGCTCGCCGAGCGGGACGGCCCGGGGGAGTTGGCCCTCTCCACGCCGGTGGGTGTGCTCGCGCTCAGGACGGGCGTGGTCGGCGATCGCCTCGTCGCGTCCCTCGGGACGGTCGACCCGTGGGTCGGCCCGATCGACGCCCGCACCCGGGCCGACCTGCTGCGGCATCTCCGGCTCGACGACGGCGACCTCTCACCCGGACTGCCGGTGCTGCTGTCCTTCGCCGGCAACGTCCACCCGATCGTGCCCGTCCGCGACGCGGCGGTGCTGCGCGCCCTCGACTACGACTACGACGGTCTGAAGGCGCTCATGGCCGCCGAGGGCTGGGGCGCGACGGTCGCCGTCGTCCACCGGATCGCCGCGCACGTCTTCGAGGCCCGCAATCCCTTCCCGCCGGGCGGCGTCCGCGAGGACCCCGCCACCGGATCCGCGGCGGCATCCCTCGGCGCCTATCTGAGGGCGCAGGGCGAGGTGGTCCCGCCGGTGGAGATCACGGTGCATCAGGGCTCGGACGTCGGGCGTCCGTCCCTGATCACGGTCGGCATCCCCGAGGCCGGGGGACTGACGGTCTCGGGCGGCGCGGTGCGGATCAACGCGTAGGAGGCGAGGTCGCGCCGCTCACCGCCGATCTCCAGGTAGCTGCCGAGGAGCCCCTCATAGGTGAAGCCGGCGCCGTCCGCCACGCCGATCGATGCCGCGTTCCACGGTTCGATGTGCAGTTCCACGCGGTGGAGGCCCGGCAGGGTCCATGCGAACGAGGTCAGCGCGTGCAGCGCGTCCGTGGCGACCCCGCGGCCGCGGGCGGAGGGGGCCACGGCGTAGCCGGCCTGGGCGCGCCCCAGCAGGTAATCGCGCAGCCACAGGCCGATGACGCCCCGGGCCTGGTCGGTGCGGGCGTCGGCGATCGCGAACGAGAAGCCCGCCCCGTCCGCATACTTGCGTCGCTGGCGGGCGATGTAGGCGAGGGCCTCCTCCTCACCGGCCCGCGGGGGGAGCGTCCCGATCAGGGGCACGTAGGGATCGGTGGCGAGGTCCCGCACCATGCGGACGTCCCCGTCCTCCAACCTCCGCAGCCTCACCCCTCCGAAGGCCGGCGCGACGTCGGGCCAGGCGGGTGGCAGCGCCTGCACGGGCTCGTTCACGGCCGGTCACCGACGGCGGTCGGGCCCGGGCAGGAGCGGGACAGGCGCCGTGTCACTCGCGGGTCGGCAGCCGAGGCGAGGTCGCGCGGAAAGTCGGCGCGCCGCGGCGCGGCGACGGAGCCGCCCGGAGTGCCGGTGATGGTCGTCATGCCCGTTCCCTCCGTGATGCACGTCGCGTGCTCGCCGGTGACAGGGAGGAACACGCCGTCGAGCGACGGCCGGCGCAGGGACGGTTCACGGACGTCGGCGCCCGGCGCGTCCGCGAGGGCCACCGCGACAGGCCCGATGGACCCTCCGAGCGCGACGATGACGACGTCCGTCCCCGTAGGCACCTCCCTGTCCTTTCGATGAACATACAGTAAGCTGATGGAATATTTCGATCATCTAATAATAGGAGCTTCCCGTGGAGACGCACAAGGCCCTGGACCGCACCGAGGAGGTCAGCGCCCAGCTCCGGCGGTTCGCCTCCGCGGCCGGTGACCTCGAACGGGCTTTCGGGATCCGCAACGGGATGCATCTGACAGCGGCACGGGCGGTCATGGAGCTGATGCAGGCCGCCGAGCGCGGCACGCCCCTGACGGCCGGGCAACTCGGGGATCTCCTGGACCTGACACCCGCCTCGGTCACGGCGCTGGTGGACCGCATGCTCGCGGCGGGGCACGTCCGGCGGGAGCCCGACCCCACGGACCGGCGTCGGGTCCTGCTGATGGTGGAACCCGCGGCCGTCCGGCTCGGCCACGAGTTCTTCCGGCCGCTCACCGCCGATCTCTCGGACCTGATGTCGACCTACGACGACGCCGAGCTGGAACTGATCCAACGCTTCCTGGGGGAGTCCACCGACGTGGTCCTCCGGTACCTCACCAGGTCCGGCTAGACCTCAGGCGCCCGGGTGGCGTCGGGCTCCGGCGATCGGAGCGGTCACGGCGTGCGTGACGGCGACCAGATCTGCCGGAGTCAGCTCGATGTCCAGGCCCCGCCGGCCCCCGGACACGAACACGGTGGCGTGGTCGAGTGCGGACCGGTCGACGACGACGGGCGACGCCTGCCGCTGCCCGATGGGGGAGATCCCGCCGAGGACATACCCCGTCCGCCGCCGGGCGGCGTCCGGATCGGCCATGGCGGCCTTCCGCCTGCCGAGGGCCGAGGCCAGGGCCTTGAGGTCCAGGGAACCGCTGACCGGGACGACGGCGGCGACCAGGATGCCGTCGACGCTCGCCATGAGGGTCTTGAAGACCCGCTCCGGGTCGACCCCCAGCGCTGCGGCGGCCTCGAGCCCGTAGGACGAGGCGCCCTCCTCGTGGCGGTACGGCCGCGCGGTGAAGGGGACGGCCGCGGCGGTGAGGGCGGCCAGGGCGGGCGTATTGCGCCGGCCGGTCGTCTTCCTGCCCATTCCACTCCCCCCTGTCGGGATCCCTGGTCGCTAGGAGACCGTCACGGCTTCCCGCGCCGCCGCCAGCTCCTGCGCGGACGGCACCCCCCAGGTGCCCGTGAAGTCGCAGGAGAGGATGAAGTCCGTCACGAGGCTGCCGGTCAGGACGAGCCCCTCCACGTACTCCACGCCGTCGCGGGTGACCGGTTCCACGCCCTGCTGTCCGAGGGCAGCGAGCACGTCCTCGGTCGCGGAGGGGTCCTCGCCTCGCAGGCAGCACCAGTACACGTACAGGCTCTCGAGTTCGTCGAGGGAGACGAGGGCTCCGTCGGCCGTCACGGTGGTGGTGGTCTGGAGGAAGCCGGTGATGTGCTGCGTCATGAGGTTATCCTTTGCAGTCGGATGCAGGCGCCGGAGGGTCAGTCGGCGGGTCGCTCGCCCGAGGCGGCGTGGGATGCGTGCAGAGGGCGCTGCGGCGCCCCGCCGCGGAGGGGAGTCAGGAGGCGGGGGCGCGCCTCGGCGCGCGGGGGAAGGGCGGGTACGCCGCGGCGTCGTCGGAGGGGCGCGGGCTGCGCATCAGGGATCCGCCCGCGGGAGGCCGTGGAAGAAGGGCTTCCTGGTTGTTCATTGCTACACGCCCCGATCGGGGAAGGTGCTCTGCTGCAAGGGTGCCCGCCGTGATGGTCGAGGCAACGAGGAGGAGAACCGGAGGAACAGCCGCCTTCTTCTAGACAACTTCCACCACACTACTCGGTCAGCGATCTCCTGCGCGGAAACGGCCCGTGAACGCTCGGCTACAGTACACGTATGCCCACGAGCCGAACCCGTCATCGCCGGGCGACCATCAATGACGTCGCCACTGCGGCGGGGCTCTCCCGGGGGACGGTGTCGCGGGTCGTCAACGGCGAACGGTACGTGTCCGACGAGGCGCGCACCGCCGTGGAGGAGGCCATCGCGCGGGTGGGGTACGTCCGCAATTCGGCGGCCAGGAACCTGGTCACGCAGGAATCCCGGGCGATCGCCCTGATCATCCACGAGCCGCACTCGCTCCTGTTCGAGGACCCCAACATCGGGTCCATCCTGCTCGGCGCGAACGCCGTGCTCTCGAAGGCCGACTACCAGCTGGTCTCGCTCATCATCGACTCCGACCGCGACAGCCGCAGGGTCGCCGACTACCTCCGGGGAGGCCTGGTCGACGGCGCGGTCATCGTCTCGGCCCGGGCCTCCGACCCCATCGCCTCCGCGGTGCGGGACATCGGCGTCCCGGCCGCCTTCGTGGGCCACCCGCCCGGGACGCCGGACCTGCCGTACGTCGCGATCGACAACGCCGCGGCCGCCCGCGCCATCACGCAGCGACTCGTGGCGACGGGACGCCGGAAGATCGGCATGATCGCCAGCGCCATGGACCGCGACTCGGGGCACGACCGTTTCACGGGCTTCCGGGACGCGATGGGGGACCGCTTCGACGCGTCCCTGGTGGTCGAGTACCCGCTCTACACCTACGCGGCCGGGCTCGAGGGCATGCAGGAGCTGCTGCGTCGCTGCCCGGACATCGACGGCGTCTTCGCGGCCTCGGACGCCGTCGCCGCGGGCGCGATGACCGCGCTCCAGGAGTCGGGGCGGAAGGTGCCCGACGACGTCGGGATCGTCGGCTTCGACGACAGCAGCTGGGCCGTGAGGACCCGGCCCCAGCTGTCCACCGTCCGGCAGCCCGCCGACCTGCTGGGCAGTACCGCGGCGGAACTCGTGCTCGCGCAGATCCGGGGACTCCCGAGCCCCGTGCAGGTGCTCGACACCACCGTCGTCTGGCGCGATTCGGCCTAGGCCCGTCCGGAGGACGGCACGTCACGAGGGGAACGCTCATGTGGATCGGCGTCATCGAGTTCGACGTCCTGCTCGGCGACGTGCACTCGCTGAAGGGCAAACGATCGGTCGTGCGCCCGCTGGTGTCCGATCTCCGACGGACGTTCGAGCTGTCCGTCGCCGAGGTGGGACACCAGGACCTGCACCGCCGCGCCGTCGTCGGGGTCGGCCTCGTCGGAGGGGACCGGCAGCACGTGGTGGAGGTGCTGGACCGCGTGGAGCGGTACGTCGCCGCGCGGCCGGAGGTCGAGCTCCTCAGTGCGCGGCGGCGGCTCCTCAGCAGCGACGACTAGTCCCGGGAGACCCCGGGACCTCAGGCGTTCGTCGACGACGACGCGAGCCGGCGCAGCGGCCCGTCCCCGAAGGCGTCGAGCAGGGCCCTGATGTCCTTGTAGACCGCTACCGCGCCGGCCTCCCGCAGTTCCGCCTCGCTCGTGCCGCCCGAGGCGAGGCCGACCGTGGGGATCCCCAGGGCGCTCGCGGCCTCGACGTCCCACACCGAGTCGCCGACGAAGACCGAGTTCGCCGCCTCGAGCCCGCCGGCGTCGAGCGCTGCCTGGAGGATGTCCGGCGACGGTTTGGTGTTCTCGGCATCGGAGGAACTCGTGGCGGCGCTGATGGCGTCCTCGGCGTCGATGATGCCGCGGGAGACTCCTACCTCCTGCTGCGAGGAGGAGGAGGCGAGGACCACCGTCAGGCCGTCGTCGGCGCAGCGGCGCAGGAGGTCACCGGCCCCCTCGAAGGCGCGCAGGCCGGGCCAGTAGCTCGAGAACAGGGCGCTGTGTGTGGAGTCGAGCTCGGCGTCCTGGTCGGGGTCGCGGTCGTCCCCGAGGAGGTGCTCCACGAGCTTGTCCCCGCCCATCCCGATGGCGCGGTGGATCTCGGCCATCGGGACGTCGTGCCCGAACCGCCGGAAGGCCTGCCACCACGCGAGGGTGTGCTGGTAGTTGGAGTCGACGAGGGTGCCGTCCACGTCGAACAGCACCCCGTGCCGAGTGTCCGCCGCTGTGCTGGTGCCGTCTGCCATGGAATGCCTTCCGCTCGGGTGGGTGTGCTCCCCACCGAGTCTAGGAACGCGCCGGTCCGGGTACCGTGGCCGGTTCCGTGTTGCGAGGGGGAGTGAAGTGTGGCCTGCCGTCAGGGGGCTCGGACGGGCTCGACGACGATGGCCACGCGGTCGTCGCCGATGCGCGTCAGGACGAGCGCGGCCTTCTTCCGGCCCTTGCCCGATCCGGTGAGGAGCTGTCTGCGGACCTCCTCGGGGGTGACCGAGGTGCCGCGCTTCTTGATGTCGAGGACCCCTATCCCCTCGGCGCGGACCCACGCCTTCAGCGCCTTCACGTTGTAGGGCCGGACCTCGAGCACGCGGTAGGCGCGGGCGAACGGGGTGTCGGTGAACGACGGCGCACAGATGTAGGCGATCATCGGATCCAGCAGGTGCCCGCCGAGCCGCGCGGCGAGGTCGGCCACGAGTTCGGCGCGGATGACGGCGCCGTCGGGCTCGTACAGGTACCCGGCGGGGTCGCCGACGGCGGCCGTCGGTCCGTCGCCGAAGTCCTGCCCCGACACCATCTCCGCGGCGCCCCGGGCGCCTATCACGAGGGCGGCTCGCCGGACGCCGTCGCGGCGGAGCGCGTTGAACCACAGGCCGACCTCCGTGACGTCGCCTTCCACGGAGACCCACTGCGCCTCGCAGGTCGCCGGGATGGAGTCGTGCGGCATGCCCGGGCCCATCTTCACGCCCACCGGCATGCCGCCGTCGGCGAGTTCCTGCACGAAGGACAGCGGGGGCGAGAACGCCTCGGGGTCGAAGAGGCGGGACGTACCCGACGTCGTCGTCGTCCTGCGTGCCGGGTCGAGCCAGATGCCGTCGAAGGCCGTGGTGTCGACGGACGAGGCGTCGGCGTTGACCACGCGCGCGTTGGGGAAGGGGAGCAGGTTCATGGTCGCTGCGGCGGCGGTCGTCTCGTCGAGTTCGACGGCGGTGACCTCGCGGTCCAGGGTGGCCAGGGCCATGCTGTCCCCGCCGAGCCCACAGCCGAGGTCGGCGATCCTGACGAGGCCGGCATCGAGGAAGCGCTGGGCGTGGCGTGCCGCGACCGTCAGGCGTGTGGCCTGCTCGAGCCCGGCCGCCGTGAAGATCATGCGCTCCGCGAAGGGACCGAACTTGGCGGACGCCTTTGCCCGGAGCCTCGACTGCGTGAGGGCTGCGGCGACCACCTCGGGCGAGTAGCCGGCCTTCCGGAGCTGACCGGTGAGGCGCAGGCTGTCGGCTTCGGTGTAGGGCCCGAGCGAGTTCAGCAGCTCCCAGCCCTCCGGGGTCAGGATGTCCGCGATGTTGTCCGAAGCCATGCAGCCAGCCTAGGCGAAGTACACGCCGATCCTGTTGCCGCGGATCTGCTCCACCTGGATCTCGACGTCGTACACCTCGCGCAGCACCTCCGGCGTCATGATCTCCTCCGGCGGGCCCTGGCGGATGAGCGCACCGTCGCGCATCGCGAGGATCGTGTCCGAGTAGCAGGATGCGAAGTTGATGTCGTGGATGACCAGCACCACGGTCTTCCCGAGGTCGTCGGCGAGGCGGCGGAGCAGGCGCATCATGTCCACGGAGTGCTTCATGTCGAGGTTGTTGAGCGGCTCGTCGAGCAGGATGCAGTCGGTGTCCTGGGCGAGCACCATGGCGATGAACGCCCGCTGGCGCTGCCCGCCGGAGAGCTCGTCGACGAAGCGGTGGGCCAGGTCCGTCAGGTCCAGGTAGGCGAGGGCGCGTTCGATGAGTTCGCGGTCCACGACGGTGGGGCGGCCGTTGTTGTGGGGGAAGCGGCCGAAGCCCACGAGGTCGCGCACGGAGAGCCGGACGGTGAGCTGGTTCTCCTGGCGCAGGATGGCCAGGGCCCGCGCGAGGACCGGTCCCGGCGTGGTACTCACGTCGAGTCCATCCACCACCACCGACCCGGCGTCGAGCGGGAGGAGCCTGCTCATCATCGACAGCAGGGTGGACTTGCCCGCGCCGTTCGGTCCGATGATCGAGGTGACGCCGCCCCGGGGGACGGTGCAGGTGACGTCGTCGACCACCGTGGCGGCGCCGTAGCGCTTGGTGGCATGGTCGATGGTGATCATCGGAGACGGCCCTTCATCGGATGCGGCCTTTCAGGAGGAGGACGAGGAAGACGATGCCGCCGGTGAATTCGATGACGATGCTGAGGGCGGTGTCGAAGGCGAAGATCTGCTCGAGGACGAGCTGCCCGCCCACGAGCGCGATCACGCCGAGGAGGACGGCGAGGGGGAGCACCGCGGCGTGCCTGAACTGGTTGCAGAGCTGGTATGCGAGGGCGGAGATGAGGAGGCCGAAGAACGTCGCCGGGCCCACCAGTGCGGTGGAGACGGCGACGAGCACCGAGCAGACCACGAGGACGAGCGTCACGGTACGCCGGTAGTCGACGCCGAGGCCCACCGCGGTCTCGCGGCCGAGGGCGAGGACGTCCAGCCGGTGGCGCAGCCGCCAGGCGGGGATGCACAACCCGGCGACGGTGACCGCGGAGATGAGCAGGAGCAGCGGGTCGACCCGGTTGAAGCTCGCGAAGAACAGGTCCTGCAGGATGATGTACTCGCTCGGATCCATCAGTCGCTGCAGGAGCGAGGAGGCGCCCCGGAAGAACACCCCGAACACGATCCCGACGAGCAGCAGCAGGTGGAGGCTGCGCCCGTCGCCGAGGAACAGCCACCGGTACAGCAGCCAGGAGAAACCGACCATGAGGGACACCTCGATCGCGAAGCGGACGGGAGCGCCGAGGGTGAGGAGTGTCCCGGCGCCGAGCACGAACGCCAGCACCGTCTGGATCAGGATGTAGAGCGCGTCCAGGCCCATGATCGACGGCGTGAGGATGCGGTTGCCGGTGACGGTCTGGAAGAGGACCGTGGACACCCCGACGGCGACGGCGACGAGCACCATCGCGCCGACCCTGCCCAGGCGCCGGGGGAGTACGTAGGCGAGGTTCCCTTCGAGGCCGATCAGGAGGAACGCCGCGATGAGCGCTGCAGCGCTGACGCCGAGGATCACCAGCCAGGCGGCGGGCGGGATGGACCGGACGGGTCGCCGCGCGGACTGCACGACGGCGGCGGGCAGGGTCCCGGTCCTAGCGCGCACCGGCGTTCCTCCTCACGAGCAGGGTGATGAACAGGATGCTGCCCACCACGGAGACGATGACTCCCACCGGCACCTCGTAGGGGAAGCGGATGATGCGCCCGAGGATGTCGCAGGCGAGGAGGAAGCCGGCTCCGACGACGGCGATCCAGGGCACGGCGCGGCGCACGTTGTCGCCGATGAGCAGGGACACGAGGTTGGGGACGATCAGTCCGAGGAACGGGATGGCTCCGACCACCACCACGACGACGGCGCTGATGAGGCTCACGAGCACCAGACCGAGGTTCATGGTGCGCCGGTAGCCCAGCCCGAGGTTCGTGGTGAACTCCTCGCCCATCCCGGCGACCGTGAAGCGGTCCGCGCAGATGTAGCCGACCACGGCGAGGACGGCGACGATCCACAGCAGTTCGTAGCGGCCGCGGACGAGTCCGGAGAAGTCGCCGATCATCCAGGTGTTGAGGGTCTGCAGCAGGTCGAACCGGTAGGCGAAGAACGTGGTCACCGCGGCGATGACGCCGCCGAGCATGATGCCCACGAGGGGGACGATCAGCGTGTTGCGCAGCGGGATGCGGCGGAGGACGGCCAGGAAGAGGGTGGTGCCGGCCATGGCGAAGACGGCGGCGACGAGCATCTTATCGACGATCGGCGCTCCGGGCAGGACGAGCGTGGCCACGAGGATGCCCGCGGTGGCGGACTCGACCGTCCCCACCGTGGAGGGTTCGACGAACCGGTTGCGTGCCATGAGCTGCAGGATGAATCCGGCGATGCCGAGGGCGGCACCGGCCAGCACGATCGCCAGCGTGCGCGGCACGCGACTGACGAGGAAGGTCTGCCGGACGTCGGCATCACCGGCCAGCAGGTCCCCGGGCGAGACGTCGGAGACGCCCACGAAGAGGCTCACGAGAGCGAGCAGCAGCACGGCTCCACCGGCCAGCCCGAGGGCGGGTGATCCGTTGGAACCATGCTGCCGGACCGGCTGTCGCGGCGGGAGGGTGAGTACTGGCATGGAGGCGTCTGCCGCGGGGTGCGGTGGGCAGGTCAGGCCGTGACGGCCTCGTTGACGGCGGACACCATGGCGTCGAGGTTGTCCAGGCCGTAGCCGATGAGGTACCAGCTCGCCGAGTCGAGGTAGGTGATGGCGTCGTTCTTCCCGGCTGTCGTCCCGTTCACGAGGTCGTTGTCGAGGACCGCGGCCCCTGCTGCTCCCGCCTCACCGACCGCGGCGTCGCGGTCGATCACGAACAGGTGGGCGGGGTCGACCTCCGCGATGTACTCGAAGGAGACGGCCTCGCCGTGGGTCCCCTCACTCGTCACCTCGGCGGCGGGTGCCACGCCGAGCACGTCGTGGATCAGGCCGAACCGGGAACCGGCGCCGTACGCGGTGACCTCGCCCGCGCTGGTCATCAGGACGAGCCCGGTTCCAGCGGCGGCGGCGGCTTCCTTCGTCCCGGCGATGGCGTCGTCGAGGGAGGCCAGGCGGTCCGCCACCTCGTCCTCGACGCCGAAGATCCGGCCGAGGGATTCCGTGTGCTCCGTGAAGCTCGCCATCGGATCGGCCGCGTCGACGCTGAGGTCGATGGTGGGCGCGATCGCGGAGAGTTCGTCGTAGGAGTCGGCGACGCGCCCCGAGATGATGATCAGGTCGGGGGCGCCCGCGGCGATCGCTTCGAAGTCGGGTTCCTTCATGGATCCGATGTCGGCGACGTCCCCGCCCTCGTAGCCCGAGAGCTGCGCGGGGAGGGTGCCCTGCGGGACGCCGGCCACCCCGACGCCGAGGGCGTCGAGCGTGTCCAGCGCGCCGAGATCGAAGGTGAAGACCGTCTGCGGGTCGACGGGCACCTCGGTGGTTCCCTGCGCATGCTCGACCGTGACGATCGGGGAGGACGCGGGCTCGCCGGCGGCTTCGGAGGATCCGCCGCACGCCGTCAGGGCGAGGGTGGCCGCAGCGGCTGCGGAGAGGACGGCGAGGCGCACGTGTGACATGGATGGACTCCGGGGGAAGGGGCCGAGGGCCGGGAAGAATGAAGTAAGGAAAGCCTTACCTGATCGAATCTAGGCGACCGGTGCGGAATTACGCAAACGGAGCATGACGTAATAGCCCGGGCATCGGTTCCGGCCCTCCGCCCATGGCCACGGGCTGGCACTCGCCTTGACCGAGTGCCAGCGCTTGCATACAGTCGGAGTTGGCACTCGCTCACTGCGGGTGCTAATCCCGAGGGAAGCGTTCGCCGGCACCGCGACGACGGTTCACGCCCAGCCCGACGGCCCACAGTCCATTGGTACCGAACGCAAAGGAGAGCCCGTGTCGGTCTCTATCAAGCCGCTTGAGGATCGTATCGTTGTCCGCCCGCTCGAAGCCGAGCAGACCACTGCTTCCGGCCTCGTCATCCCGGACACCGCCAAGGAGAAGCCCCAGGAGGGCGAAGTCGTAGCCGTCGGACCGGGCCGTGTCGATGACAACGGCAACCGCGTCCCCGTCGACGTCGCCGAGGGCGACGTCGTCATCTACTCGAAGTACGGCGGAACCGAAGTCAAGCACGGCGGCCAGGAGTACCTGGTGCTCTCCGCCCGCGACGTCCTCGCGATCGTCGTCAAGTAACACCCCGATCGGAGAAGCCCCGGCCCGCAGTGGCCGGGGTTTTTCTTGCTGCACAAGCCTGAAAGGAACCAATCAATGGCAAAGCAGTTGGAATTCAACGATGCCGCCCGCCGTGCCCTCGAGGCCGGCGTGGACAAGCTCGCGAACACCGTCAAGGTGACGCTGGGCCCCCGCGGACGCAACGTCGTGCTCGACAAGAAGTGGGGCGCTCCCACCATCACGAACGACGGCGTCACGATCGCCCGCGAGGTCGAGCTCGACGACCCGTACGAGAACCTCGGCGCCCAGCTGGCCAAGGAGGTCGCCACCAAGACGAACGACGTCGCCGGTGACGGAACCACCACCGCGACGGTCCTGGCCCAGGCACTGGTCAAGGAAGGCCTCCGCAACGTCGCCGCCGGCGCCGCTCCGGGTCAGCTCAAGCACGGCATCGAGGTGTCGGTCGAGGCCGTCGCCAAGCGCCTGCTGGAGAACGCCCGCGAGGTCGTGGGCCAGCAGACCGCCGACGTCGCCTCCATCTCCGCGCAGAGCACCGAGGTCGGCGATCTCCTCGCGGAGGCGTTCGAGAAGGTCGGCAAGGATGGTGTGATCACCATCGAGGAGTCCTCCACCACGCAGACGGAGCTCGTCCTCACCGAGGGCATGCAGTTCGACAAGGGCTACCTCTCGCCGTACTTCGTGACCGACGCCGAGCGCCAGGAAGCCGTCCTCGAGGACGCGCTCATCCTCATCAACTCCGGCAAGATCTCCTCGCTGCAGGAGTTCCTGCCGCTGCTCGAGAAGGCCCTGCAGGCCGGCAAGCCGCTGTTCATCATCGCCGAGGACATCGAGGGCGAAGCCCTCTCCACCCTCGTGGTCAACAAGATCCGGGGCACCCTGAACGTCGTCGCCGTCAAGGCGCCCGGCTTCGGTGACCGCCGCAAGGCCATGATGCAGGACATCGCCACCCTCACGGGTGCGCAGGTCGTCTCGCCTGATCTCGGCCTGAAGCTGGACCAGGTGGGCCTCGAGGTCCTCGGGTCCGCACGCCGGATCACCGTCACCAAGGACGCGACCACGATCGTCGACGGCACCGGCAGCGAGTCCGACGTCGCCGACCGCGTGGCGCAGATCCGGGCCGAGGTGGAGCGCACCGACTCCGACTGGGACCGCGAGAAGCTGCAGGAGCGCCTCGCGAAGCTCGCCGGCGGTATCGGCGTGATCAAGGTCGGTGCTGCCACCGAGGTCGAGCTCAAGGAGAAGAAGCACCGCATCGAGGACGCCGTGTCGTCGACGCGTGCGGCCCTCGAAGAGGGCATCGTCGCCGGTGGCGGCTCCGCGCTGGTCCACGCCGGCAAGGCACTGGACACCGACCCCGACGTCCTGGCACTCGAGGGCGACGCGGCCACCGCCGTCGGCCTCGTCCGCCGCGCCCTCGCCCAGCCGCTGCGCTGGATCGCCGAGAACGCGGGCCACGAGGGCTACGTCGTCGTCGCGAAGGTCTCCGACCTCGAGGTCGGCCACGGCTTCAATGCCGCGAGCGGCGAGTACGAGAACCTCGTCGAGGCCGGCATCATCGACCCCGTGAAGGTGACGCGGTCCGCCCTGCGGAACGCGGCCTCCATCGCGGCGCTGGTGCTCACCACGGAGACCCTCGTGGTCGAGAAGCCCGAGGCGTCCGACGACGAGGTCCACGGCCACTCGCACTAGGCGCAGGGGCCCCGGCCCCTTCGTGTCGCCGAAGCACCCCGGCTCCTCGGAGTCGGGGTGCTTCTGCGTCCGGGCACTTCGTGTCGGCCGGCACTCCTGCCCACCGACCCGGGCTCTTCAGTGGGCATGCTCGGAGATGCCCACCGGGTGGGGTCACCCCGTGGGAAGCTCCGCGGATTCCTCGCGCGTCAGGGGACGTGACGGGAGGATCTCCGAGCGGACCAGCGACCGGTCGTACGCCACCTTGCCTTCGTTCTCGAGGATCAGTGAGCTGGAGATCACCTGCCCCGTGCGTCTGTCACGCTCGATCCGGTAGATCTTGTTGTGCCGGTACACGTCGTCGCCCTCCTCGTAGAAGTAGGCGTCATGCTCGCGGAGGTGGAACTTCATCGGCAGCTCGCGGTCGGCCCGCAGTTCCCCGCCCAGGTGCTCGTCGTTCGTCCAGGTGCGGAACTGGAAGGTGCGGTCGGTGCGGTTCTCCACCTGGTAGTCGAGGTAGTTGAACGCGATGGAGGTGCCCGTACCCCAGGGGATCTGGCGGTTGTAGTCCGGGAAGAGATCGAGCCCGTTGTGGTGGTGGTGCTCGACGACGGTGAGCGGACTGTGCAGCACCATCCAGTGCAGCAGGTTGGTGAACTGGCACATGCCGCCGCCCATACCCCTGGTCGGCCTGCCGTTGCTGATCGTCAGGCCCTCCCTGTAGCCCTCTTTCGCGGAGCAGCGGCCCGCGATGCTCCAGAAGGAGAAACGCTCCCCGGGTCTGATCAGGATGCCGTCGATCTTCGGGGCCGTGAGGCCGAGGCTGACGGCCTTGTTGTCCTGCAGTTCCGTGTCGACGTTCCCCAGCCGTCGGCGGATCAGGGAGTTGTGACGGTAGACGGTGACGGGCAGGGACTCCTCGGAGCGGGTCGACGAGATCATGCCACGGTCCCGAACGTTCCGCAGGTGCCTGAGCAGGATCATCCGTTCCGAGGCGATGCGGTAGGTCAGCGGCGAGATCTCGCCGAACAGTCTGCGTGCCACAGGTCCCCCAGGTCGAACCGATCCGTGTGCCCAGCATAGGCGCGGAACAGGCACGGACTGCCACCGTCGGACAACGAAGGTCCGGCACCGAGCGGGAACCGGGGCCGACCGCCACCGGACGAGCGGTCCCGGACAGGGAGAAGCCCCGGCACCCAACGGGTACCGGGGCTTCTCCCTGTCCGGCTCGGGTCAGGCGTCGACGACGATCGCGTTGACCACGGGCTGGCGGTTGTAGAACCGGCGCATCCAGTTGGCCGTGGCCCGCTCGATGATGTCCTCGGGGTCCTGGCGGCGGCCGCCCTGGCGGTTCGAGGCGGCATCGCGGAGCGCCTTCTCGACGGCGGCTCCGGCCTTGTCGAGGTCCTCGTCGGAGCAGGAGAAGCCCTTGGTGAAGAACTCGGGGGCCTCGACGATGTCGCCGCTGTCCGGGTCGATGATGGCGAGGATGGTGACCACGCCCTCCTCGGCCAGGCGGCGGCGCTCCACGAGGTCCTCCTCGGTGATGCCGCCCACGCTGTCGCCGTCGACGAAGACGAGCCCGGCGTCGACCTTGCCCGAAAGGGTCGCCCGGCCGCGGGCGAGATCCACTGTCACCCCGTCCTGCGCGAGGATCACGTTGCGGGGATCGACGCCGGTCGCGACGGCGATCTCCGCGTTGGCCCGCAGGTGCCGCCACTCGCCGTGCACGGGCATGACGTTGCGGGGCTTGACGATGTTGTAGCAGTAGGCGAGCTCGCCGGCGCTGGCATGGCCGGAGACGTGCACCTTCGCGTTGCCCTTGTGGACCACGTTGGCGCCGATCTCGGTGAGCGCGTTGATGATGCCGTAGATCGCGTTCTCGTTGCCGGGGATGAGGGAGCTGGCCAGCAGCACCGTGTCACCCTCGGTGATCCGGATGGCGTGGTCGTTGTTCGCCATGCGTGAGAGGGCGGCCATCGGCTCACCCTGGGAGCCCGTGCAGATGAGGACCACCTTGTGGTCGTCGCTGCGCTCGAGCTTCTTGAAGTCCACCAGCAGGCCCTGCGGGATGTTCAGGTAGCCGAGATCCGCCGCGATGGTCATGTTGCGCACCATGGAGCGCCCCACGAAGGCCACCTTGCGGCGGTGCCGGTGCGCGGTGTCGATGATCTGCTGGATGCGGTGGATGTGGCTCGCGAAGCTGGAGACGATGATCCGGCGCGGGGCGGTGCGGAACACGGCGTCGATGGCGGGCCCGAGGTCCTTCTCCGACGTCGTGAAGCCCGGGACGTCCGCGTTGGTGGAGTCCGTGAGGAACAGGTCCACGCCCTCCGCGCCGAGGCGGGCGAAAGCGCCGAGGTCCGTGATGCGCCTATCCAGCGGGAACTGGTCCATCTTGAAGTCGCCGGTGTGCAGCACCATGCCGGCCGCGGTGCGGATGGCGACGGCGAGGCTGTCCGGGATGGAGTGGTTGACGGCGACGAACTCGAGGTCGAAGCCGCCCATGGTGCGCCGGTCACCCTCCTTGACCTGGATGGTCTTCGGGGTGATGCGGTGTTCCTTGAGCTTCGCCTCGATGAACGCGAGCGTGAGCCGCGATCCGACGAGGGGGATGTCCGCGCGTTCCTTGAGCAGGTACGGCACGCCACCGATGTGGTCCTCGTGGCCGTGGGTGAGGACCACGGCCACGACGTCGTCGAGCCGGTCCCTGATGTAGGAGAAGTCGGGGAGGATCACGTTGATGCCGGGCTGGTGTTCCTCGGGGAACAGCACGCCGCAGTCGACGATCAGCAGCTTGCCCTCGAACTCGAAGACGGTCATGTTTCTGCCGATCTCACCGATACCCCCGAGAGCGACGATGCGCATGGCTCCCTTGGCCAGTTCCCGTGGTGCTTTCAGTGCGGCAGGTCTTTTATTCACAGATCAGATTTCTCTCGTTGGTGGGGAACGGCGGGGGAGCGGCCGTCAGACGAGTGTCGTCGAGGCCGGAGGACCCGGCGATTCCTTACTGGTGGTCCCCTGCGGTCGGGGAAGATACTCCCCCTAGACTACGGGGTTCCGCGCGCGGACGGGGGCCGGCTGGTCCGCCGCGATGCCCGACGACGACGGCCGGGCAGTAATCTGGAGGTTTGCGTTCATTTCCCGTGCCCGTCCCGCAGAGGAGGAACAGCGTGGCTCCCACCCCGACGACCGCCGCCCCGGCAGGTCCTCCCGTGGCATCCCCGTCGTCGTCCGCCGGCGGTGATGCCCGCCGTTTCCGCCCGGAGGTCCAGGGGCTGCGGGCCCTCGCCGTCGCCATGGTGGTGGTCTATCACGTGTGGCTCGGCCGGGTGTCCGGCGGCGTGGACGTCTTCCTGCTCGTCTCCGCCTTCCTGCTCACGGTCACGTTCACGCGGAGGCTCGAGGCGCAGCAGCCCCTCGCCCTCGTGGCGTACTGGCTCAACCTGCTGAAGCGGCTGCTGCCCGCCGCCGTCGTCGTGCTCCTGTCCGTCCTCGCCGCGACGGCCGCCTTCCTGCCGGGCTCGCGGTGGCGTGCGGTGTTCGACCAGACCTGGGCGTCGCTGACCTACCGGCAGAACTGGGAGCTCGCGGGCAACGCCGTGGACTACTACGCCCTCGACCACAGCGCCGCCAGCCCGCTGCAGCACTTCTGGTCGCTGTCCATCCAGGGCCAGGTGTTCCTGCTGTGGCCATTCCTGTTCGCGGTGGCCGGCGCGTTCGCCGGCGTCACGCGCCTGCGCCCGCGGCCCGTGCTGATCGTCCTGTTCGGCGCCCTCTTCGCGGCGTCGCTCGCGTTCTCGGTGTGGCAGACGGGTGCAGACCAGGCGGCCGCCTATTTCGACACGCGCGCCAGGCTCTGGGAATTCGCCCTCGGATCGCTCGTGGCCCTCGCGCTGCCGTATCTGGGGATCCCGCGGCGCGCCCGGGTGGTCCTCGGCTGGGCGGGCGTCGTGATGATGCTGGCGTGCGGCGTCCTGCTGCAGGTGCAGCAGCAGTTCCCGGGCTTCGTGGCCCTCTGGCCCACGCTGGCCGCGGCCGCCGTGATCGTCGCGGGCCGCACGGACAGCCCCGCCGGCGTGGACCGCTGGCTGTCCTCGGGGCCGCTCCTGCGGCTCGGCGGCGCGTCCTACGCGCTCTACCTGTGGCACTGGCCGGTCCTGGTCCTCTGGCTCGTCGTCGCCGGCAAGGAGAATGCCGGGCTGCTCGACGGCGCCGCGGTCATCGGTGCCTCCCTCGTGCTGGCCGTGCTCACCACGCGTCTCGTCGAGGAGCCGGTGCGCTCGTGGTCATGGCCGTCCGTGACGCGGTGGCGCACGGGCCTCGTGGCCGCGCTGGCCCTCGCCCTCGTGGCCGTCCCGCTGTCCGGTTGGGAGTACCGGGTGCAGGCGCAGGAGGCCGCCGTGGAGCAGCAGACGCCGGCCGACAATCCCGGCGCCGGGGCCCTCCACCCCGACTTCGAATACCGGGGCGCGGACGATGCACTGGTGAAGCCGCTCGCGAGCAGCCTCGGCGCGGAGTGGGCCGCCGTGGACGGGCCGTGCTCGGAGGCCCTGATGCCCGCCGACCCGCGGCTGTCCTCGTGCGTCCAGACGGGGGACGAGGCGACGGCGGAGCGGACCGTCCTGGTGCTGGGGGACTCCCATTCGCAGATGTGGATGACCGCGCTCGGTGCCATGGCCGAGACCAACGGCTGGCTCGCCGTCTCCGTGCACCGTCCCAATTGCCGGTTCGTCGATGCAGGCGGAAGTGTGGACCCGGAGTGCCGGGCCTTCAACGACGCCGTCCGTGCCTACGCCCTGGATCTCGCGCCGGATGCCGTGCTCACCGTCGGGACGCGGACGGACTGGAGTTCGCCGGCCGAGGAGGTCCCCGCCGGGTTCGAGGCGGGTGTCACGCCGCTCCTGGATGCCGGGATCCCCGTCGTCGCGCTCCGCGACACGCCCCGCTTCGAGGAGGACATGGCCGAGTGCACGGCCCGCCATGCCGACGACCCCGCGGCGTGCGACGTCCCGGCGGCGGAGGTGCTCGCGCCGTCGTCGCCCCTCCTGCCCCTGGCCGGACGCCTGCCCGGCCTCGAACACGTGGACCTGACCGACGTCGTCTGCGCGGGGGCGACGTGCCCCGGCGTGGTGGGGAACGTCCGCGTGTACATGGACCGCGACCACCTCTCCAAGACGTACGTGGAGACGACCGTCCCGGTCTTCGAGGAGCGATTCACGGCGGCCCTCGGCTGGTGAGGTGAGCGCTGTCACCGGAATAGGGGGCCTCCCCGATCCGTTCTAGACTGTCAGGGCCCGTCGGCGCATCCACAGCCGCCGCTCCAGAGCTCACACCCCCACCGGGCGACACCGAAAGAGGCGCAGCAGTGACCCAGCAGCCAGGCCAGCACGAGACCCACGACCCCTTCGGATTCATCGGCCTGACGTACGACGACGTGCTCCTGCTCCCCGGCCACACCGACGTGATCCCCTCGGAGGCCGACACGTCGTCGCGCATCTCCAAGCGCATCACGGTGAGGACGCCGCTGCTCTCCTCCGCGATGGACACCGTCACGGAGTCACGGATGGCCATCGCCATGGCGCGTCAGGGCGGACTCGGCGTCATCCACCGCAACCTGTCCATCTCCGACCAGGCCGACCAGGTGGACCGCGTGAAGCGCAGCGAATCCGGGATGATCACCAACCCGCTGACCGTCGGCCCGGACGCCACGCTGCAGGAACTCGACGATCTCTGCGGGCACTACCGCGTCTCCGGACTGCCGGTCGCCGACGAGACGGGACACCTGCTGGGGATCGTCACCAACCGCGACACACGCTTCGTGCTCGAGCGCGACTTCCCGCGCACGCTCGTGCGCGACGTCATGACGAAGATGCCCCTGGTGACGGGTGCCGTCGGGATCAGCGGCGACGACGCCATCAACCTCCTCGCGCAGAACAAGATCGAGAAACTGCCCCTCGTCGACGACGAAGGCATCCTGCGCGGACTCATCACCGTCAAGGACTTCACGAAGGCCGAGCAGTACCCGCTGTCCACGAAGGACGACGACGGCCGCCTCCGCGTCGGTGCGGCCATCGGTTTCTTCGGCGACGGCTGGGAGCGCGCCATGGCCCTCGTCGAGGCCGGCGTCGACGCCCTGTTCGTCGACACCGCCAACGGCCACAGCGCGGGCGTCCTCGAGATGATCTCGCGTCTCAAGGCCGAGAGGTCCCTGGCGCACGTCGACATCATCGGCGGCCAGGCCGCCACCCGCGAGGGTGCGCAGGCCCTCATCGACGCGGGCGCCGACGGCATCAAGGTGGGCGTGGGCCCGGGCTCCATCTGCACCACGCGCGTCGTCGCCGGCGTCGGCGTCCCGCAGGTCACCGCGATCTACGAATCAGCGAAGGCCGCCATCCCCGCGGGCGTGCCGGTGATCGCCGACGGCGGCCTCCAGTACTCGGGCGACATCGGCAAGGCCCTCGTGGCCGGCGCCGACACCGTGATGCTCGGCTCGCTCCTCGCCGGCTCCGCCGAGGCCCCCGGCGAACTGATCTTCGTCAACGGCAAGCAGTTCAAGACGTACCGCGGCATGGGCTCGCTGGGCGCCATGCAGACGCGCGGCAAGAACACCTCCTACTCGAAGGACCGCTACTTCCAGGCGGACGTCACCGGCGACGACAAGCTGATCCCCGAGGGCATCGAGGGTCGCGTCGCCTACCGGGGCCCGCTCGCGTCGGTGGCCTACCAGCTCGTCGGCGGGCTGCGCCAGACCATGTTCTACACCGGGGCCCGCACCATCCCCGAGCTGAAGGCCAAGGGCAAGTTCGTGCGCATCACGGCCGCCGGCCTGAAGGAGTCCCACCCGCACGACATCCAGATGACGGTCGAGGCCCCCAACTACGGCTCCAAGTAGGGCGCCGGGCCGCATGTCCCGTCGGGCGGGAGGGCCCGCATGAGCGGCCTCCCGCAGCCCCGGGCGACCGCCCGGGGCAGGCTCCGGCTGGGACCGTACGCCCGTGCCGTCGGGCAGGTCCTCGTGGTCAGCGCGAAGGCGTCGCCGGGCGCCGTCGCCATGAAGGTCGCCGGTTCGCTCATCTCCGCGACCCTGCCCCTGGTCACCACCTACTTCGCCTCCCTGACGACGACGGCGCTCGCCGCGGCCTACGCCGGAGACCCCGACGCCGGACGGTCCGCGATCGTCTACGTGATCGTCACGGCCGTCCTCGGACTGCTGTGGGGCGCCTTCACCAGCGTGGACCGCTACATCCAGCAGGTCCTGAGCTTCCGCGTCGGTGCCATCGTGGGGGACCGCATGTACGAGCGGTTCCTGGCACTGGAGTTCTGGCGGTACGACGACAAGGAGACGGTGGACCTGTACGACAGGGCCCGCCGGTTCTCCGACTCCTACGCCAGGGTCCTCGACCGGATCGCAGCGATCTTCACGCAGCTGGTCTCCGTGGTCCTCGCGATCGGCGCCCTGCTCCTGGTCAGCTGGTGGATCGCGCTGATCGTCCTCCTGGCCATCATCCCCAGCGTCTACCTCCAGTTCCGGCTCTCCCGCGAGCAGATGGCGCACTGGAACACGCAGGTGGATTCGCGGAGGCAGCGGCGCATGATCGAGACCAACCTCATGAAGCCGCAGAACATCGCCGAGATGCGCCTCTACGGGATCGTCCGGTACCTCATGGACCTGCGCTCCACCCTGCGGGACGCCGACGAGAAGCGGCGCCTGGACTTCCAGAAGCGGTACATCCCCAAGCAGCTCCTCGCGGACGGCCTGCAGTACGGAGCCGAGCTGCTGGCCCTGGTGTGGATCGTGGGGCAGATCATCGCCCGGGCCCAGCCCGTGGGCCAGTTCCTGTACGTGCAGCAGATCGTCAGCCGTGCCCTCAGCACCGCCAACAGCCTCGTCTCCTCCCTGAGCTCCATCGACGAGGACCTCGCGAACCTCAAGGACTACGAGCAGTTCATGGACTTCCCGCTGTCCACGGGCGCCCCCGGCCGGCTGCAGGACGCTCCCGCCGTCGTCGAACTCCGCGACATCCGCTTCACCTACTCCGGCGGGGAGGCGGAGGTCCTCAAGGGAATCTCCATGTCCTTCGAGCGTGGCACGCACGTCGCCGTGGTGGGTGAGAACGGTGCCGGGAAGTCCACGCTCGTCCGGGTCCTCGCCGGCCTCTACCAGCCGAGCACGGGAGCGGTGCTGCTCGACGGACGGGACCTGCGCGGAATCGCGATCGAGGACTGGCACCGGTATCTGGCCGTCATGTCGCAGGACTTCCTGCGGTACGAGTTCGCCACGGCCGGCAACAACATCTACTTCGGCGACGTGCACGGCCCGCGCGACGACGAGCGGGTGCGGCGGGCGGCACGCGACGCCGACGCGGCGGACTTCATCGGGAAGATGCCGAACGGGTTCGAGAACTACGTCAGCAACTGGATGGAGGACCCGCGCGGACGCAAGGGCAGCGGCCTGTCCGGCGGCCAGTGGCAGCGGCTCGCCATGGCCCGGAACTTCTACCGGGACGCGCCGTTCATCGTCATGGACGAGCCGACGTCGGCCATCGATGCGCTCGCCGAGCACCGCATCTTCACGCGTCTGTTCGCCGACCGCTCACGGACGATCATCGCGATCAGCCACCGCCTGGCGACCATCGAGAAGGCCGACGTCGTGTACATGCTCGAGGACGGCGAGGTCGTGGAGTCCGGGACGCACCGCGAACTCGTGGCGCTGCGCGGCCGCTACTACCGCATGTTCGAGAGCCAGCTTCCGGACGCCTGACCGCGCCGCCCCTGCCCCGACGCGTGCCGGGCATCCTCCCCCGGACCTCAGCCCGGGACGTTCTCCGCCGGCTCGGGGTGGTCCTGGTGCTCCACGTGGTCGATCGACTTCTCCTGCAGGAACTGGCACAGGGACGCGGCGACCAGCAGTTCGGCGGCGAGTCCGTGCAGTTCCGCGGCGGTGAGCTCGGCGCCCTCGTCCCGGGTGCCGAACCAGATGGACCACTGGGGGTCGCCGACGGCGACGGGCTGCATGAAGATCTCCATGCTGTCATTCCTCAGCGGGACGATCACGAGTCCGGTGTCGGCGCCGTCGGCGCCGTCCTGCACCAGGACCGAGACGAGCGCACCGCCCTCGCGGGTGGTCCGGAACTCGTCGAGCCAGGTCTCCAGGGTCTGCTTGCTACGGAACGGCATCCCGTCGTCCTTCCTCGATAGTCCTCGTCCGGTGTTCAGGATAAGGTCCCCGCGCGCCCACGCATGACCGCGCGGCCGTGTCCGGTAGCAGATCCGCGGCCGGACGCGCCCGCGGTGCCACCGGAGGTGACACCTGCCCGGAGGGCGCGCTGGGCTAACCTAGAGCAGTGACTTACGAGATCGAGATCGGCCGAGGCAAGCGCGGACGCAGGGCATATTCGCTGGACGACGTGGCGGTGGTGCCCTCCCGCCGCACCCGCGATCCGCTCGACGTCTCGGTGAACTGGCAGATCGACGCGTACCAGTTCGAGATGCCCGTCGTCGCGGCCCCCATGGACTCGGCGATGTCGCCCGCCACCGCCATCGCGATGGGCCGGCTCGGCGGCCTCGGCGTCCTCAACCTCGAGGGCCTGTGGACCCGCTACGAGGACCCCCAGGGCGCCCTCGACGAGATCGCCGGCCTGAGCGCGGAGAACTTCAGCCCCGCCGCCACCCGCCGCATGCAGGAGATCTACGAGGCACCGATCCAGGCGGAACTCATCACGAGCCGCCTCGCCGAGATCCGGGAGGCCGGTGTGACGGTCGCCGGATCGCTCACGCCGCAGCGCACCCAGCAGTTCTACAGGACGGTCCTCGCGGCCGGCGTCGACATCTTCGTCATCCGCGGCACCACGGTGTCCGCCGAACACGTGTCCAAGAACGAGGAACCGCTCGACCTCAAGAAGTTCATCTACGAACTCGATGTGCCCGTGATCGTGGGCGGCGCGGCCGGCTACACCCCGGCACTGCACCTGATGCGCACCGGGGCGGCCGGCGTCCTGGTCGGCTTCGGTGGGGGTGCGACGACGACGACCCGCCGCGCGCTCGGCATCCACTCGCCGCTCGCGTCCGCCATCGCCGACGTCGCCGGTGCCCGCCGCGACTACATGGACGAGTCCGGCGGACGCTACGTGCACGTCATCGCCGACGGCGGCATGGGCGCCAGCGGCGACATCGTCAAGGCCATCGCCATGGGGGCCGACGCCGTCATGCTCGGTTCGGCGCTCGCCCGGGCCGAGGAGGCACCCGGCCAGGGCTGGCACTGGGGCCAGGAGGCGCATCACCCGGAACTGCCGCGCGGCGACAGGGTCAACATCGGGACCGTCGGGCCCCTCCAGGAAGTGCTGTGGGGCCCGTCCCACCACACGGACGGCACCTCGAACCTGATCGGGGCGCTGCGGCGTGCGATGGCGACCACAGGGTACTCGGATCTGAAGGAATTCCAGCGGGTGGAAGTAGTCCTCTCGCCGTACGTCTCGGTCGACTGAACCCTGAAAGGCACCCCGTGAGCGAGAAGCCGCTCGATCTGCACGACGCCGAACTCACCACCCCCGACCTCGTGATCCTCGAGATGGAGGCGACCTCCAAGGAGGAGGCCGCCGCCCAGCTCGCGGGACGGCTGTACGACGCGGGCCGCATCTCGGACCTCCAGGCCTTCCTGGACCAGGTCAACTCCCGCGAGCACCAGATGGCCACGGGCCTGCCCGGCGGCGTCGGCCTGCCGCACGCCCGCAGCGAGTACGTCAACCAGACCTCGATCGCCGTCGGGGTGACCCGCTTCGGGTACAGCCTCGACTTCGGCGCCGTGGACGGCCCGGCGACCCTCGTCCTGCTCATGGCCACGCCCGCGCAGTCCTTCTCGGAGCACCTCGAGGTCCTCGCCACGATCGCCCGCAGCCTGTTCAAGGAGAACTTCCGGGAGTCGCTGCGCCGTGCCCACGACGCCGAGGTGATCGCCGAACTGATCAACTCCTCGCTCGTGTTCTACGACCACTGACGGGCGGTCCGTCGTCCGCCCGGTCCGCTAGTCGCTCCGCCACGAGCGCCAGAGGGACGCGTACGCGCCGTCGAGCGCGAGCAGTTCGTCGTGGGAGCCGAGCTCCGCGATCCGGCCGTCCTCGACGACGGCGACGCGGTCGGCGTCGTGCGCCGTGTGCAGCCGGTGCGCGATGGCGATCACGGTCCGCCCCTCGAGGACCGCGCTGAGCGCGCGTTCCACGTCGCGCGCGGCCTGCGGGTCGATCAGGGACGTCGCCTCGTCGAGCACCAGGGTGTGCGGATCGGCGAGGATGAGCCGTGCCAGCGCGAGCTCCTGGGCCCGCGCGGGGCCCAGCTCGTACGCACCCGAGCCCACCTCGGTGTCCATGCCCTCGGGCAGCTGCTTCACCCAGTCGAGGGCACCGACGCTGCGCAGGGCGTCCTCGATCTCGCCGTCGCCCGCGTCCGCCCGGCCGAGACGCACGTTGTCGGAGACGGAGCCGACGAACACGTGGTGCTCCTGCGTCACCAGCGCCACCTCGCGGCGCAGGTCGTCGAGCGGCCGGTCCACGAGCGGTACGCCGCCCACCGTGACCGAGCCCGACGTCGGCGGGTGGATCCCGGCGATCAGCCGCCCGAGCGTCGACTTGCCGGCGCCCGACGGGCCGACGACGGCGAGGCGCTCGCCCCGCACGAGCGTGAGGTCCACGCCGTGCAGCACGTCGTGCCCTGGACGGTAGGCGTACGTCGCCGCCGACACCACGATGTCGTCGTTCGCCGGCTCGGCCGCCGTCGACTCCCGGTCCGGCTCGACGCCCTTGATGCCGACGATGCGCGCCAGCGACGCCGCGCCCACCTGGATCTCGTCGGTCCACATGATGAGCAGGTCCACGGGGTCGATCAGCCGCACCGCGAACAGGGCCACGGCGGCCACGGCACCGGGGGTGACCACGCCCTGGCCCGCGAGCCAGCCGCCCCACAGGAGGACGGCGGCGGCGGGCAGCCAGAACGCGATGTCCGCGGCGGGGAACAGCACGGAGCGCAGCCACAGCGTGTAGCGCTCCGCCCGGTAGCTCGCGCCGAGGGCGTCGTCGAGGTCCGCGCGGCGCAGCCCGCCGAGGCTGAGGGCGTCCACGGTGCGCGCGCCCTCGATGGTCTCGGTGATGGTCCCGTTCACGACGGCGTAGGTCTCGCGTTCGCGCATGTACCCGTCCGCGCTGCGGCGGAGGTACCAGCGTGTGACGGGCCAGAGCAGCGGCAGCCCCACGAGGAGGGCCAGCGACAGGACGGGGGAGGTGACGACGGCGGCGCCGAGCGTCAGGACGATGGTCACCACGGAGACGACGACCTGCGGCACGCCGAAGCGCACCGTGTGGGACACGGCGTCGATGTCGTTGGTCGTCCGGGCCACCAGGTCGCCCGTGCCCGCGCTCTCCACCGTGGAGAGCGGGAGCGCCGTGACGTCCGCCATGAAGTCCTCGCGCAGCTCGGCGAAGACGCGCTCGCCGAACACCATGCCGGACCGGACGGCGAAGCGGCGCAGCACCGACTGCACGGCGAGGAACGCGAGCATCCCGAGCGAGACGGCCGCGACGAAGTCGGGCGTCGTGCCCGCGGCGACGGCGTCGATGAGGATCCCGAGCAGCAGGGGCCCGGCGAGTCCGGCGACGGCCGATCCGACGTACAGGGCGATCACCGCCCCGAGGCCCCGCCGGTGGTGCCGGATCAGGCGGAAGGCTTCGTCGCGGACCGTCCCCGGAGCGGCGACGGGAAGCCTGGCCGTACTACTCACTGCGGATCACCACGTCACGGTAGGAGGGATGGTCGGTCATGAGATCCGCATGGGTGCCCTGCGCGGCGACGCGGCCGTCCTCGAGGAAGATCACGCGGTCCATGGCGCGCAGCAGGAGCGGGCTGGCCGTGACCACGACGGTCGTGCGGTTCTCCCGCCGCCGCGCGCCGGCCAGGCGGGCACTGATCCGCTGCTCGGTGTGGGCGTCGACGGCGCTCGTCGGCTCCACGAGCACGAGGTTCTCGGCGTCGGACAGGTAGGCGCGGGCCAGGACGAGGCGCTGCCGTTGCCCTCCCGAGAAGCCCCGACCGCGCTCGGTGACCTCGTGGTCGAGGCCTCCCTCGAGTCCGTCGAGGATGTCGGACGCGCCGGCCGCCTCGAGGGCGGCGAGGATCGCGCCGTCGTCGTGCCTGCCGTGCGGGTCGAGCTGCCTCCGCAACGGGCCGCTGAAGAGCTGGGGGCTCGCCTCGCTGACCACGATGCGCGCGCGGACCTCGGCGAGCGGCACGTGCCGCAGGTCGGCGGGGCCCCACCGGACGGTCGCCTCCTCGAGGACGGCGTCCTCGAAGCGGCCGAGGCGCGTCACCGCAGCCGTCGCCTCCGCCGGGTCCTTCGAGACGACGGCGGTCAGCAGGCCGGGGTGGGCGATCACGCCGGTGCGCTCGTCGAGGAGGGGAGAGCCGGACGGCGGGGCGGGGACCGGCGTCGTGCTGTCGGCGACGTTCGCGCCCACCGCGAGCACGGCCAGGATCTTGCGGGCGCCCACGTGCGCGCGGATGAACCGGGCCACGGAGTCCGCCGCGGCCCGGATGGGCGTCATGAGGAAGATCGAGAACCCGTACAGGGCCACGAGCTCGCCCGGCGTGATGTCACCCGAGAGGACCAGGGACGCCCCGACCCACGTGAAGACGACACTGAACGTGCCCGCGATGAACACCTGCGACGCCTCGAGGTCCGCGAGGGAGTGCGCCACCCGGATACCCGCGTCGCGTGTGTCCGCCGATCTGGCCCGGTACCGGTCCACGAAGATGTGCTCGCCGCCGATGCCGCGCAGTACGCGCAGGCCGGAGACGGTGTCCGCGCCGACCGCGGTCATCCTGCCGGACGCCTCGCGCTGCTCACGCTGCCGGGCCTGCAGGGGGCGCACCACGAACAGGAGCAGCCCGCAGCACGCGGGGACGCCGGCGAGCACCACGATGCCGAGCACCGGTGAGGTCCGCCAGATGAGGACCGTCACGACGAGCCACGCGGCGACCGCGCCCGCCAGGCGCGTCAGGACCTCGTAGACCTCGCCGAGGCGGAACGCGTCGGAGGCCGCCGTCGACACCACCTCCCCGGTCGACAGCGCCGTGGGCAGGGCGTCCCCGGTCCTGCTGATCGTGTGGCCCACGAGGCGCACGGAGCGGAACGCGGCCTGCATCCAGTTGCTGACCCCGGTGCGATGCGTCGCGGTGTCGGACACCGCCTGGATCGCCATGAGGCCGAGCAGGGCCCCGGCCCAGGCGAGCAGCGCCCGATGATCCGCGCCGATCACGCCGTCGTCGATGGCCCGTCCGAGAACGAAGGGCATGACGGCCTGCGATGCCATCCACACGGTGCCGAGCAGGATCCCCGCGGCCAGGGTGGCCTTCTGGTGGCCGGCGAGCCACAGGAGGTAGCGCGAGGGCGAGCGGAGATCCGGCGGGCCGGTCAGGGGATAGGGATAGGAGCGCACGAGGATCAAGCGTAAGCCGCTTCCCGCCCCAGTGATAGGGATTTGCCAATCAGTTTTCCGGGTCCTGCCTCCGGACCGTCGGGCGTGGGCGTCATTCGGTGTTCTACAGAGGCACGAAGTACCGTTGAGGGGTGTTGAAGACCGCGCTCAAGCCCCGATGGATCCTGATGCTGATCCTCGCGATGGCGATCGCCGCGGTCTTCGTGCTCCTCAGCCAGTGGCAGTTCAACTCGTCGCGGCAGGCCCCGCCGCCGGCAGCGAGCACCACCGAGAACGTCATCCCGCTGAGCGACGTGCTCCAGCCCCTCACGCCCCTGTACGCGAGCAACGCCGACCAGATGGTCTCGTTCGAGGGCGACTTCCTGCCGGACACCCGCACCCTCGTCCAGGACCGCCTGCGCGAGGGCGAGGACGGCCTGTGGGTCGTCCAGGCGTTCGTGGTCGACGGGGCGACGGCGGGAGGTGCCGGGGAGGGCGCGGTCATCCCGGTCGTGCTCGGCTGGGTGCCCGCGGCCGACGCCGCCGACTCCCTTCCCGAGCAGGAGGGGCCCGCAGCCGTCGTCGGACGCCTCCTGCCGCCCGAAGCGCCCCTGGTGCAGCGGCCCGTGGAGGGCCAGGTCCCCTCGCTGTCCACGGCCGAGCTCGCCAACCGGTGGGACGCCCCCGCCTACGCTGCCTTCGTGGTGGCGGCGGCGGTGACCGCCGGGGGAGCCGACGTCCCCTTCGCCGCCGGCATGGAGCCGGTGGTCGTCGGCCCGCAGCCGCAGGACACCCCGATCAACTGGCTCAACGTCTTCTACGCCGTCGAGTGGGTCGTCTTCGCGGGGTTCGCGTTCTTCCTGTGGTGGCGCCTCGTCGCCGACGACCACCGCCGCACCCTCGAGGACGCCGACGACGCCGCCGGGGAAGCCGGAGTCGACTCGGCGTCCGGCCCCCGATCCGATGCGCGGCCCGCATCGACCCCCGAAACCCGATCCGACACCGAAGGCGGAACCCACCGTGACTGAGCCAGCTCTCGACCCGACCACCGGAACGGGCCGGACGCCCGCGAAGGGCACGCCGAAGCGGCGCTTCGGTGGCACGCACGCGCAGATCCGCTCCGCCCTGGCGTTCTACAAGGTCCTCGCGTACGCGACAGGCGTCATGCTCCTGCTCGTCGTCGTGGAGATGGTGGCCAAGTACGGGTTCGGCGCGGAGATCGTCGCCGGGGGCGGCGCGCCCCTGCAGTTCCTCCCCGAAGCCGTCGCGGAGACCGCCGGGGGACTGAACCTCTCGACCGCGGTGCTGATCGTCCACGGCTGGCTGTACGTCGTCTACCTCATCGCCGACTTCCGTCTCTGGCAGATCATGCGCTGGCCGTTCGGCCGCTTCATCCTGATCGCCCTCGGCGGCGTGGTGCCGCTCCTCTCGTTCGTCGTCGAGAAGCGCATCCACCGCCAGGCGGAGGAGGACCTGGCGGCGCACCCCGAGGCCGCGCCCCGCTACTGAGCGCCGCCCCTGCCGAGCGCGGCCCGCCCCCGGGCGCTGCTTCACAGGGGCCCGCTGATGTGCGGGGGCCGGGCCCGCAGACTATTGTTGGTGGGTGACTACCCCCGAGAACGGCTCCGAACACCGACCTGTCCTCGTAGTGGACTACGGCGCACAGTACGCCCAGCTGATCGCGCGCCGGGTCCGCGAGGCCGACGTCTATTCCGAGATCGTGCCGCACACCCTGAGCACGCAGGAGATCCTCGCGAGGAACCCCGCGGCGATCATCCTCTCCGGCGGTCCCTCCAGCGTGTACGCGGAGGGCGCCCCCCGGGTCGAAGCGGACCTCTTCGAGGCGGGCGTGCCGGTCCTCGGCATCTGCTACGGCTTCCAGGCGATGGCGGACGCCCTCGGCGGCACGGTCGCCAAGACGGGCCTGCGGGAGTACGGCTCCACGGACGTGAGGTCCGACGGCGCGTCCCGCTCGATCCTCAGCGGAACGCCCGAACACCAGAACGCGTGGATGAGCCACGGCGACAGCGTGCAGTCCGCTCCCGAAGGCTTCGACGTCCTCGCCAGCACCGCAGGCGCACCCGTCGCCGCCTTCGCCCACGAGGAGAAAGGCCTCTACGGGGTGCAGTGGCACCCCGAGGTCAAGCACTCCCAGCACGGCCAGGCGGTCATCGAGAACTTCCTCTTCCGGGGCGCACGGCTGGACCCGAACTGGACCACCGGCAACATCCTCGAGGAGCAGGTGGAGCGCATCCGCGAGCAGATCGGCGACGCCCGCGTGATCTGCGGGCTCTCCGGCGGCGTCGACTCGGCCGTGGCCGCCGCACTCGTGCAGCGCGCCGTCGGCGACCAGCTCACCTGCGTGTTCGTCGACCACGGGCTGCTCCGTGAGGGCGAGGCCGAGCAGGTGGAACGCGACTTCGTCGCGGCGACGGGCGTCAGGCTGTACGTGGCCAACGAGCAGCGGCGGTTCCTCGACGCGCTGGCCGGCGTCTCCGACCCCGAGACCAAGCGGAAGATCATCGGCCGCGAGTTCATCCGCGCCTTCGAGGAGGCCGAGCGCGCCATCATGCGCGAGGCGGAGGCCGACGGCGAGCCCATCCGCTTCCTCGTGCAGGGCACGCTCTACCCCGACGTCGTCGAATCCGGCGGGGGCGAGGGCGCCTCGAACATCAAGAGCCACCACAACGTGGGGGGCCTGCCCGAGGACCTGCAGTTCGAACTCGTCGAGCCCCTCCGGACCCTCTTCAAGGACGAGGTGCGCGCGGTCGGCGCCCAGCTCGGCCTGCCGCCGGAGATCGTGGGACGGCAGCCGTTCCCCGGACCCGGACTGGGGATCAGGATCGTCGGCGAGGTCACCGAGGAGCGGCTCGAGCTCCTGCGTACCGCCGACGCGATCGCCCGCGCCGAACTGACGGCTGCCGGACTCGACAACGAGGTATGGCAGATGCCCGTGGTCCTGCTCGCCGACGTGCGCAGCGTCGGCGTGCAGGGGGACGGCCGCACCTACGGGCACCCCATCGTCCTGCGTCCGGTCTCGAGCGAGGACGCGATGACCGCGGACTGGTCGCGCCTGCCGTACGACCTGCTCGCGCGCATCTCCAACCGCATCACCAACGAGGTGGACGGCGTCAACCGCGTGGTGCTCGACGTGACGAGCAAGCCGCCGGGAACCATCGAATGGGAGTAGGCGGACCCCGGGGTGGGCATCGGCCCACGCCGGACCGCCCGGGCCGCGTTGCTATCCGCGGGGTCCGGACGCTTTTCGGATAGCTTGGAAGACATGCCCATCTGGTCGAGATCAGCACGTGACAATGCAGGGAAGAAGGCGGTCGTGCCGGAGCAGGACCCGCGTGACGCGGCAGGAGAGCCTGCGGATCAGCCGCAGGAGGGCCCGCAGGACGCCCCAGCCGGGCAGCAGCAGCCGGCGTCGCCGCGCGAGGCCCCGGCCGCCCGGGACTTCCTCGAGCCCTGGCTCGAAGGGCTCGGCCCGCAGGCCAGCGGGGACACCCTGCTCCATTTCCGGCCTTCGGCCGGCACCAGCATCGACCTGACCCACGCGCACCCCTCCGGGCTCGCGCAGCTCCTCGCGGGACGCCGGACGAGGCTGTCCACGCTCCTCCGCGACCCGGTGCAGTACAGCGCCGCCAAGGCGGCCGCCCGCGCTCTCCGGGCGAAGATCTTCGAGCTCGGGACCGAACGCGGCATCGACGTCGGCTACCTGGCCGCCGGCACGGCGTCCTGGCGGTCCGTGGACGATTCCGGGCGGTCCCAGACGCTCAACGCCCCCGTGCTCCTGACCGCCGTGTCCCTGACCGTCCACGCGTCGCAGGACGACTACGAGCTCCAGATCACCGAGCAGGCCCGCATGAACCCGGCGCTCGTCCGCCACCTGCGGGACCAGCAGGGCCTCCAGGTGGACGCCGCGCGCATCGCGCGCCTCGCCTACGGGACCGCCCGACTCGACCCGCACCCCGTCCTCGAGCACATGCGCGTGCTGAGCGACGGCGTGCGCGGCATGTCGGTCGAGCACCGCATCCTCGTCTCGACCTTCGCGGACCTCGCCGGTGTCAGGGGCGACCCGGCCCTCCACCCCGAGCACCCCGTGCTGGCAGCCCTCATGGCCTCGGCGCGCGGCGACGGGGAGGCGGCCGCGTCACTCACGACGGCGGCCGACGGACTCTCCTTCCCGGCCCCCGACGAGCGTGCACCCGAGGACGAACTCCTGATCCTCGACGCGGACCGCGCCCAGCAGGAGGTCCTCGACCTCGCATCCGCCGGCGTGAGCCTCGCGGTCGCCGCTCCCCCCGGGACGGGCCAGACCCAGACCGCGCTCAATCTCGCCGTCAGGTCCGCCGCCGCGGGCGGACGGGTCATCATCGCCGCCGAGCGTCGCGGGACCCTCAACGAATTCGTGCAGGACCTCGACGGGCTGGACCTCGGCTCCCTCGTGCTCCAGCTCGGCAGCCAGACCGGCCCCGCCCAGCTGCGCGAGGCCGTCATCCGCGCCCTGGTGCGCAACGAGAAGGCAGCCGAACCGTCGCTCGGGGCCCTCCACTCCACGCTGACGGCTCACCGGCACCAGCTGGTCGAGCACGTACACAGCCTGCACAACGTGCGCAGCCGGTGGAGGTGCTCGCCCTACCAGGCGATGCAGTCCCTGGCCGGGCTCACCGCGCTCGACCCGGCGCCGTCCACCACGGTGCGCCTCAAGCGCAGCGTCCTCGACTCCATCGCCGACCGCAACGAGCTCACGGAGCGGCTCCAGCGGGCCGCCGAGCTGGGCAGCTTCAGCAAGGCGTCGACCGAGAGCCCCTGGTACGGCGCGCAGCTGCTCAACCGCAAGGAGACCGAACACGCGCACGGCCTCGCCGAGCAGCTCGCCAGCGGCATTCCCGAGCTGCGCGGCGAGGTGCAGCGCGTCGCCGAGCACTCGCACATCACCCTCGGCGACACCTTCAGGGAATGGGGCGAGCAGCTCGAACTGCTCGTCGCCGTCCGGGGCAGCCTCGACAAGTTCACGCCCGACATCTTCGACCGCCCCGTGACGGACCTGATCTCCGCCACGGCGCCGTCGTCGTGGCGCAAGGAACGTGACATCGAGATGAGCTCGATGACGCGCTCCCGGCTGCGGCGCGTGGCCAAGGAGTACATCCGGCCCGGCGTCCACATCTCCGACCTCCACAGCTCGCTGCTCGAGGTCCAGCAGCAGCGCACCCTGTGGACGCGCTACGCCGTCACCGAGCGGCACCCCTCGGTGCCGACCGGGCTGGCCGAGATCCATGCGTCCTACCGCGCCGTCGAGGGACGCCTCGAGGAGCTCACCGAGATCCTCCGCCCCACCTCCGGGCACCCCGACCTCACCGGGCTGGCCCTCGACGCCCTCGAGGCCCTGCTGCGCGACCTCGCCGCGGACAAGGACACCCTGGAGACGCTGCCCGAGCGCACGCTGCTCCTCGACGAGATGCGGGAGCAGGGCCTCGCCGAACTGCTCACCGATCTTGCCGCCCGGGAGGTACCCGCGGAACGCGTGGGCTCCGAACTGGAACTCGCGTGGTGGCAGTCCGCCCTCGAGGCCATGATCAGCGGGGACGACTACCTCGCGATGTCCGACGGCGCCAGCCTCCGGAAGCTCGAGGCCGAGTACCGGCTCGCCGACAACGCGCACATCGCCTCCGGCGCCCCCCGCGTCCGCTGGATCCTCGCCGAACGCTGGCGGGCCGCGGTCGAGAACCACCCCGAGGACGCCGGACGCCTGCGCCAGGAACTGAAGGACGGAACGCTGACCCTCGAGGTCTTCGCGGGCCTCCACCGCGACCTCGTCGCGGCGCTGTTGCCCGTCTGGGCCGTGAGTCCCCTGACCATCAGGGCGGCGGTGCCCGAGGACTACCGCTTCGACACCGCCATCCTGCTCGACGGCGAGTCGATGTCCCTGCAGAGCGCGGTGCCCTGCATCGCCCGGTCCTCGCAGGTCGTCGTCCTCGGCGACGACCGCGTGGCCGGCCCCACCCGGTTCAGCATCGAGGTGCAGTCCGCAGACAGGGCGTCCACCCTTGAACCCCTGCCCAGCGCCCTCGACGCGCTGCGGCCGGTCCTGCCCGTGCGCGGGCTGACCCAGGTGTACCGGGCGGTCGACCGCGCCCTGGACACCTACCTGAGTGAATCGTTCTACGACGGGAAGCTCGCCCGTCTCCCGCAGGCCTCCGAGGTCACAGGGGAGGGCCGCGGACTCGTGGTCGAGTACCTGCCGAACGGCACGGGCATGCCGAGCTCCGAGCACGACGGCGTGGAGAGCGTCGACGTCGAGGTCAAGCGCGTCGTCGAACTCGTCTTCGACCACATCCGCCGCCGCCCGGGTTCCTCCCTCGCGGTCGTCACCGCGAGTACCCGGCACGCCGCCAGGGTGGGGGAGGCCATCCGGCTGCAGATGTCCACGTTCCCCTGGGCCGCCGGATTCTTCACGCCCGGCCGGGAGTCCTTCCGCGTCGTCCCGGTCGAGCGCGCCGGAGGCCTGGTGCGCGACGACATCATCTTCTCGCTCGGCTACGGCAGGACCCCCCACGGCCGTGCCCTGCACTCCTTCGGTCCGCTCTCCGGCCCCGACGGCCGCCGGAACTTCGTGATGGCGATGACGCGCGCCCGCCGGCTGCAGCACGTGCTGACCTGCTTCCAGCCCTCCGATCTCGACCCGGACCGCCTCACCGCCGGAGCCCTGGACTTCTTCGAGCTGCTCCAGCGGGAACTCGGCGAGGCCACGGGCCACGGCCGGCCCGTGTCCGGGAGCAACGAGGATCCGCTCGTAGCTGACCTCGTGGACCGGCTGCGGGACCGCGGGGCCGAGGTGTGGGACCACTACGCGGGCGTCCTCGACATCGTCGCGGTGCGGCCCGCGGATCTCCGCGCCGACGGGAGCGCCGCCGCCGTGCAGGACGAGCGGCCGGCCCCCCTGGCGATCGAATCGGACGGCACCGGCCGGTACCGGTCCATGTCGGTGCGCGAGCGCAGCAGGCTGAGGCCGCAGATCCTCGAGCGCATGGGGTGGTGTTACATGCCGCTGTGGACCATCGAGGTCTTCACGGACCCGGACGGCTGCGCCGAACGCGCATCCGCCCTCATCGGGCTGCCGCCCCGCGACACCACTGCCCCGCAGAAGAACCGGAAGGACGCCGACACGATGCCGAAGGACGACCAGGGCCCGGGAACCGCCGGCACGGCGGACGGCCCCGGTACCGTTTCCGTCCCCGGATCCGGGAGCGACGCGCAGCCCGCCATCCCGGCGACGGCGGGCGAGGACGACCCGCGGTCCTGGGGCGACACGCCGGACGATCACGACGCGTGGCTCAGGGAGCAGCGGCCCCCGCACTGGGGCTGAGCCTGCGCCAGTCGCAGGGGACGGTCCGCCGCGGCGGGCCGGCACGGCGTCACGGACCCGTGGTGAGGACGAGATGGACGTCCCCGGAACTGGAGGCGCCGGCGAGCGCCTCGGCGTCCTCCGGTCCAGCGGCGACCACGACGAGCCCGCCGTCGTCGCCCGCGCCCGGCCAGGACCCGCTGCCGGCGTCGGGGGCGGTCCACAGGACGGGCGCCGCCCGGGCGAGGACCGTCGAGTCCGCGGCGACGTCGTAGCCGTTGCCGGTGCTGAGGATCACATCCACCCGCTGTCCGGGGGTGAGGAGCTGGACGGTGGCGGGATCGGCCGGGCGGAGCGGGACGGCGACCGTGCCGGGCGCCATCCCGGTCAGCAAGCCGGCTCCGACGAACGCCGTCGTGGACAGTGGGAAGCCCTCACGCAGGGGAGCGGCCAGCTGCCGGCCCACCACCTCGTCCGGCCGGTGGAACGCGCCTGTGACGACGGCCTGGTCGGGGACCGCGACGACCTCCACGTCGGCGTCGGTCAGGACGGTCCCCACGGCGAGGTCGCGGGCTGCGCTCACGACCGCCGTCGTGGGGTAGTCGTCGCCCACGACAGCCTCGACGGCGACGCCCGCTGCAGCGCACAGGAGCAGGCAGGCGAGAAGCCTCCTGTGGCGGTGCGCCACCCGGTGGAGGCGGTACCGGAGGGGGGAGGCCTGGGTGCGGCGGATCGGGCGCATGCACCGACCCTAGGCTGCGGTCTCCTGCCCGGGACGGCCGGCGCTGCCATGTGGATATCCGCCGGCGACGTCGGGCCCGCGGACGGCCCACCGGGCGTCAGGGACCGTCAGGACGCGGCGCGGTCGGCACCGGCGGACGCCGGAGTCGCGACGGAGGCCGAGCCGGCAGTGCCGGACGCGGGGGCCTTGCCCTCCGGGGCCCCCGATGACGCGGGGCTCGCCGGTGCCTTCGCGTCCGTGCTGGACTTCGTGTCGCGGGAGTCGTTGCGGTAGAAACCCGAGCCCTTGAAGACCACGCCCACGCTGTTGAACTTCTTCCGCAGCGAGCCGTCGCACACGGGGCAGACGGTCAGCGAGTCGTCGGAGAAGGACTGCTGGATGTCGAAGGTGTGGCCGCAGTCCTTGCAGGCATAGGCGTACATGGGCATGGAAATCCTCCTGGACAGGCTTCATGGTCCCGGCCGGCACGCTTCCACTGGAAGCTGTTGGCACTCTCCCGGGTCGAGTGCCAGTCTACATGGCAGGGCGCAGTGCCCCGAAGCTCAGCAGCCCGTCCGCCGTGAAGACCCCCTGCAGGGGCTGGTCGTAGGCTTCGGCGGGAACGGCGCCCGCCGGCAGCACCTCGGAGCGGTAGACGACGCCGAGCCGGGGGACGGCGCCGGGCCGTCCGGGCGGGTGCTGCGCGAGGAAACGGTCGTAGTAGCCGCCTCCCTGGCCGATGCGGTGGCCGGAACGGTCCACGGCGAGGGCGGGAACGAGGATGAGGGCGACGTCCGACAGCTCACCGAACGCGTGCCGGTGCCCGACGGGCTCGACGACGGGGGCCCGCACCGAGCGCTCGAGCGGGACGTCCGGGGTCCAGGCCGTCCACGACAGCTGGTATGCGGGCTCGCAGATCGGGACGACCACCCCGAAGCCGAGGCGGTGCAGCTCGCCGAGCAGGGGTGAGGTGTCAGGTTCCGTGTCGACGCCGAGGTACGCGGCGATCACCGGGCGGCACGATCCGGTGACCCCGGAGGGGGGCGCGCTTCGCAGGAGATGCTCCGTCACGGTGCGGGCGAGCCCCGTCGACTGGTCCTGCCGGTCGGCCGGGTCCAGCGCGGCACGGGCAGCGCGGAGCGACCGGCGCAGCCCGGCCTTGTCGGCAGCGGGCCGCATGGTACGAGGTGAAGGGCTCATCCCACTATTGTGCAGAGCCGCCCGGGAATGCGGGGCCCGTTATGTAGTCTGGTGCCCATGACTTTGCGATCACGTGTGACTAAGGCCGTCATCCCTGCGGCCGGGCTGGGAACCCGCTTCCTTCCCGCAACCAAGGCGATGCCGAAGGAGATGCTCCCGGTCGTCGACAAGCCCGCCATCCAGTACGTGGTGCAGGAGGCCGTGGACGCCGGGCTGTCCGACGTCCTCATGATCACCGGCCGCAACAAGCGCGCGCTCGAGGACCACTTCGACCGCGTCCCCTTCATCGAGCAGACCCTCGAGGACAAGGGCGACCACGACAAGCTCGCCGCCGTGCGGCGGCCCTCGGAGCTGGGCGACATCCACTACCTGCGCCAGGGTGACCCGAAGGGCCTCGGCCACGCCGTGCTGCGCGCCAAACTGCACGTCAACAACGAGCCGTTCGCCGTCCTGCTCGGCGACGACCTGATCGACGAGCGCGACCCGCTGCTGGAGACCATGATCGAGGTGCAGGCGAAGACGGGCGGGTCCGTCATCGCCCTGATCGAGGTGGATCCCCAGCAGATCAGTGCCTACGGCTGCGCCGACATCACCGAGATCGACGGCGAGGGCCACGTCCGGGTGAACCACCTCGTGGAGAAGCCGGCCGTCGAGGACGCGCCGTCCAACCTCGCCGTGATCGGCCGCTACGTCCTGCACCCCCGCGTGTTCGACGTCCTCGAGACCACGGCGCCGGGCCGTGGCGGCGAGATCCAGCTGACCGACGCACTGCAGACCCTCGCGAGCGCCGAGGGCGACGGATCCGGCGTGTACGGCGTCGTCTTCCGCGGGCGTCGCTACGACACCGGCGACAAGCTGAGCTACCTGAAGGCCGTGGTGACGCTCGCCTCCGAGCGCGAGGACCTCGGTCCGGATCTCCGGGACTGGATCAGGGACTTCAGCAAGAACCTCCCGGACTGACCCGCCGTGTGGTCGGCAGCCAGCTGGCCCGTGAACCTCAGGACCGGGTCGCTGGTCCTGCGGCCCATCCGCCACAGGGACAAGGCAGCCTGGACGGCGGTGCGGCAACGCAACGCCGCCTGGCTCGCACCCTGGGAGGCCTCGAATCCGGACCCTGAGGGTTTCCTGCCCACCTATCACCAGATGGTGCGCTCCCTGACCTCCCAGGCGCGGGCCGGGGCGGCGCTGCCCTTCCTCATCACGGAGCAGCAGCCGGGATCGCGGGACGCCCGCCTGGTGGGACAGCTGACGGTCTCGGGCATCACCTGGGGCTCGGCCATGACGGCGACCCTCGGCTACTGGGTCGACGCGGACCGGGCGGGGCGGGGCATCGCCCCGACGGCGGTCGCGCTCGCGACCGACTACTGCTTCTGGGACCTGGGACTCCACCGGATGGAGATCAACATCCGCCCCGAGAACCGGGCGAGCCTGCGCGTCGTGGAGAAGCTGCACTTCCGCGACGAGGGCCTGCGTCCCCGGTTCCTCCACATCGCCGGGCAGTGGGCGGACCACCGCAGTTTCGCCCTGACCGCCGAGGACGTGCCGAGGGGTCTGCTCGACCCCTGGCTGGAGAGCCGGGAGCCGCAGCGGGGCTGAGCGGGCGGTGGATGCCAGGGGGAGCATATTGGCGGCCGACACACCGGTGCCAATGCGGCAGCCGGGTGGCAAGTGCTTCTACGGTTCTGAGTGTGGTCTTCTCCCTGGATAGCTCGTTGGTGCTCGCAGCAATCGTCGGTGTGTGGCTGCTGTGGGTGGCGCCGTTCCTCCTCGGCAGGACCACGCCCGCGTTCGCGGGGACCAGACGCCAGCCGCTGACGACCAGGACGCGCCGTCCTGGGGGGAGCATGATGACCATGACCGCACCGCAGGACGATGCACGTCACCCCCGGACCCTGCCGGCCGCGCCGGGGACCACGCCGGGCACCCCCTCCGTCCGGGCCGCCACCCCGGCCGGCACGCAGCCCTTCACCCCGCGGCGGGGGCGGGTCGCCGTCGCCGCGGCCGGTCTCGCCTGCCTCGTCGCCGCCCTGGTGACCCTCGTGCTCGGCGCGGTCGGCGTCGTGTCCCTCCTCGTCCCGCTGGCATGCCTCGCCGGCTTCGCCGCCGCCGTCGCCGTGCTGAGGGTGCTCGCCGTGCGTGCCCGCCGGGCCCGCGTGGACCGCGCCTTCGCCGAAGCGATGGGACCGGTTCCGGACTCCGCGCCCGAGGCCGCCCGGCCGGCGGACCCGGCCATGCCGGTGGCTCCAGTGCGTGCGGCGCCTACGCGTCCGACCGTCCTGTTCGACGCCGAGGAGACCCCCGTGCGCCCCCTCACCGCGATGGAACAGCGGACCGCCGCGCTCGCCGTCGCCCACGGGTCCTCCGCCGTGGACGTCCGGGACGCGGGACCCGCCGACGCCGCCCCGACCCCGCGGACGGGTGAGCCGTCCGCGACGCCGGGGTCCGCGGCCTGGGCGCCCGTCGAGGTCCCGCGGCCCACGTACGTGGATGCCGCGAAGGCCGAGCGCCAGGCGCCCGCACCCCTCGACCTCCCCGAAGCCCCGAAGGCCGCATCGAAGACGCCCATCAAGGCCTCGGAGGCTGCCGCCCGCGTCGCGGCGAGCACCGCCGACACCGCCGACACCGCCGACGCCGCTCCCGCTGGGGGGGCCGCCTCCGACGACGCCGCTCCCGCGACGGGTCGCATCAACCTCGACGACGTCCTGCAGCGTCGGCGCGCCTGACGCCCCGGCATGACACGGCATGCGGGCGCTGGACGCGCGTAGGGTCCCGATCGCATGAGGGCACGGGACGCCCGCATCATCCGCGAGCAGGACGCCATCGCGCTCCTCGGCTCCGACGTGCCGGGGGACCTCCTGCGGCGCCTGCTCGCCGCGGAGGGATGGCGCCTCGGCGCCTGGCAGCTCTCCTCCCTGCATCACCGCCCCGGGGCGGGGGCGACGGGCGTCTTCTCCCTCGAGGTCTCGCCCCCCGACGGCGCGGGCACCGGCCGCAGCGTCCCGGCAGGACCCGTCCCGACGCACGCCTGCCTCACGTCCTGCCCGCTCCCGTCTCCCCCCGGCAAGGTCATGGCGTTCCAGCGGCGGGGCGCCGAGGTCCTCTCCGGGTGGCTGCACCCCGCCGATCCGCTCCTGCCGGGGCTTCCGATGGCACTCGACCCGGACATGGTCACCCCGTTCGCCTTCGGGGCCGGGTACGGGTCCGGATCGACGCGGCTCGAGCTCAGGAGCTACCGGCCGCTGCGCCGTGCGGTGGTGCTGGCGCGGAACGGGGACGAGCGCCGCTATCTCAAGGTGCTCCGGCACCACGCGGCGGGACCGCTGGCCGAACGGCACCGGATGCTGCGGGCCGCCGGCGTGCCCGCTCCGGTCCTCGCTGCCGGGCCCGTCCGGGACGTCGTCGCCATGCACGCCGCTCCCGGCACGCCGCTCGCGGAGCTCCTCATGCGCGACGGCGCGAGCGGCGTCGAGCCGGAGGCCCTCCTGCGGGTCCTCGCGCGCCTGCCGGTCGAGGTCCTCTCGCTGCCGGAGCGCCCGCCATGGTCGGCCAGGGTCCGGGACTACGGGGAGGCAGCGGTGGCGGCACTGCCCGCGGAGGCCGATCGCATCCGCCGCCTCGCCGCTGACATCGACGCCGTCGTCCGTGCCGGCCAGGACGGACCCCTGGTCCCGACGCACGGCGACTTCTACGAAGGGAACCTCCTGATCGAGGACGGCACGGTGTCGGGGCTCCTGGACGTCGACGCGCTCGGCCCGGGACACCTCGTGGACGATCTCGCCTGCTTCCTCGGGCACCTCGCCGTCCTGCCCGCCCTGCACGCCGGCTACGCCCGGGTCCCTGAGGCACTGCAGCGCTTCCTGCAGGCCTTCGACCGCCGCGTCGACCCGGTGGCCCTCCGGGGCCGCGCCGCCGCCGTGAGCCTCACGCTCGTCGCCGGGGCTCGGCGCCGTACCGAGGCGCGCGCGACGGACGACGCCGGCACGGCGGAGGCGGTGTCACGACTCGAGGTCGCGGAGCAGTTCCTGGTCGAGGCGCGGCGACTCCGGGTGCCGCCCCGCCGGGGTCGCACCTAGGAAACTCCGAGGACCTCAGTCCGACGGCGGAACGGTGACCCGGGTGTCCATCTGCAGCACCGGGGTCCCGTCCGCCTCGGTGAGCTCGAGCCGGACGGTCACGCCCACACCGGCCAAAGAGGTCAGGTGGGTGCCGCCGCAGGGGATCTCCGCCCGTTCGCCGGGCAGGTCGCAGACCCAGCGGCGGCGGCCGGTGAGCCCGCTGCCGTCCGCCTCGATGCCGATGGAGGCACCGGTGGCCGTCCACTCGGCGAGGGTCGCGTTCACCGCCGCGGCCGTGGCCTCCGGGTCGAGGCCGTCCACGGTGAAGCCTTTCCGCCGCAGGGACTTGCCGAGGCGGTACCGGTCGAGGGACCCGAACTCGCGGATGACCGTCGTGTCGATCGCCAGCGCGTCGAAGTTCGGCGCGCCGAGGGCGTCGGGCGCCACGTCCTTCTTCCAGCGCCCCGCCAGCGCCCGGTTCAGGGCGAGCGAGGCCAGGTGGCACCCGGTGTGCCCGGCCGACACGGCGGCGCGATGCGCCGCGTCCACCCGCACGACGACGTCGTCGCCCTCCGCCGGACCGTCCTCCTCCGCGCCGTCGATCAGGTGGGCGACGACGAACGCCCACCCCTCGGTCCCCTTGCGCACGGGCGCGTCCGCGCCGAGGTACAGGACGGTGCCGTCGGTCGCGCCGACGACGCAGTCGGTGACGGCCCAGCTGCGGTCACCGGCCATGAGGATGCCCCGATCCGCGCCCTGGTCCGGCCAGGCGTGATCCACGGGGTGGAAGGCTGTGGTGTCGAGCAGGACGGCGCGCCGGCCGGCACGGGTGTCGACGTGCAGGACGCGGGACGCCTCCTCGGTGGCTCCGGCGGGATAGGTGACGCGCGTGTCGGTGGTGGGCAGGGTCATCGGTGTCTCCTCGGCGTGGGTCGGGGTCGGGGGTGGGTGTGTGCGCGGTCAGGTGTCCGCGGGACGCTGGGCGAGCCGCTCGAGGAGGGGCTCGGTGCGGTAGGGGATGTGCTCGTGCAGGGCGAGGACGGTCTCGGTGCGGATGACACCCTTGATCCTGAGCACGGACCGCAGCGCGGCCTGCAGGTTGTGGGTGTCGGTGGCTGCGACCCGGCACCAGACGTCGCCCCGTCCCGAGATCTCGTGCACCTCGAGCACCTGGCCCAGGGTGCGGAGCCCGGCGATGACGCCGTCGAGCTCGCGGTGGGACACCTCGATGGTGACGAACGCGACGACGTCGTAGCCGAGCGCCTCCAGGTCGAGCTCACGTCCGCTGCGGCGCAGCATCCCGGCGCGCAGGAGCCTGCGCAGGCGGCTCTGCGCCGTGTTGCGGGCGATCCCGAGGAGTTCGCTGAGCTCGCTCACCTGCGCGCGGGGGTCGCGCACCAGCTCGAGCAGCAGGCGCAGGTCGAGGTGGTCGAGCTTGCTCATGACGCTCACATCCCATCAATCGGGCCCCGGGGTGTTGCGCACGGCGCTCAAAAAGCGGGGCGGCAACGCTGCACCGAGGTCAATCGACCTCATCCTATAGGGGTGTGCAGGAGTGTGCCGGGACGCGTCCGTCCGGGCGCACGCGAGCGAGGAGAAGTGGTGGGATGAGCGTCATCGACGAGCTGCGGATGAGGCCGGCGGCAGCGGCTCCGGCACGGCGCTGGGACGCGTCGCTCGCGGTCCGGCTCGTGCTGGCCGTGATCGTGATCTCGACCCTCCTGATCGGCGCGAATCTCGCCACGCCGATCTATCCGCTCATCCAGGCCGATCTCGGGCTGTCCCCCTTCGCCGTCACCGTCGCGTTCGCCTCCTACGTCGTGGCCCTGATCGGCGGGCTCGTGCTCGCCGGCCACTGGTCTGACCACATCGGGCGGCGGGCCGCCCTCGTCCTCGCCGTCGCCCTCGGGCTCCTGGGTGCCGCGCTCTTCGCGATGGCCACCTCGCTGCCGATGCTCGCCGCGGGGCGCGTGCTCCAGGGCGGTGCCGTCGCCCTGGCGACGGGTGCCAGCGCGGCTGCGCTCCGCGACCTGCTCCCGACCCGCCCGGACTGGGCCTCCCGGTTCACGCTCCTGGCCTCGGCGGGCGGGGTCGCGGCCGGCCCGGTGATCGGCGGGCTCCTCTCGCTCCTGCCCTCGCCCACGAGGACCCCCTTCGTCGTGTACATCGTCGTGCTCGCGAGCCTCCTGGTCCCCCTCCTGCTGCTGCGCGCCCGCCCGGCGATCAGGCCCGTGGCGGGCGGGAGCCCGCTGGCCGCGCTGCGCCCCCGCCGGCCGGCCGTGTCGAAGGATGCCCGCCGCGCCTTCTGGACGGCGTCGTCCGTCGGATTCCTGAGTTTCGCGGTGTTCGGATTCACGCTGAGCCTCGCCCCCACCTGGTTCGCCGGGATTGCAGGCACGACGTCCCGCCCCCTGATCGGCCTCCTCGCCGCGCTCGTGCTCGGCTCCTCCGCCGCCAGCCAGCTGCTCTCGCCGCGAGGACGCTTCGTCGTCCCGGCGGGCCTCGCCGGAATGGCGCTGGGCGTCGGCCTCCTGCCCGTCGCGCAGGCGACCGGCAGCCTGCCGCTGCTCGTCGGGGCGTGCGTCGTCGCCGGGTCCGGTCAGGGCATGGCGTTCCGGGTGGTCTTCAACGAGGTGGCCCTGAGGGTCGACCCCGCCCTGCACGCCCAGACCGTGAGCGCCGTCTACGTCATCACCTACCTCGGCAGTGCCGTCCCGGTCCTCGGTCTCGGCGCCGCCGCCGGCAGCTGGGGCCTCGACGCCTCGGTCACCGTCTTCGCGCTCGCGATCTGCGCCGTCTGCGGCGTCCTCGCCGCCGGCTCCCTGGTCCTCCGGTCCCGGGCCCCACGCTGACGAGAACCGCCCACGAGGCTTTTTGTAGGCTGTAGGCATGTCCGAGATCCCCGCACAGCCCGCCCCGCACCAGCCCCCCGCTCCCGGGGAACCCGGCGCGGGCGATGGACCGCCGCCGCTCGTCGTCGGCCTCGACATCGGCGGCTCCAAGACCCACGGCGCGCTCTGGCGTGGGGGGAAGCTCGTCGCCGAGGCGAAGGCGGGAAGCGCCAACGTCCAGAACGTCACCCCGGACGACGCCGCCCGCAGCCTGGGCGAGCTGTTCCGCGACCTCCTCGCACACGAGGGCGCGGGCCCGGTCGCGCGCGTCGTCGCCGGCTCCGGGGGAGTGGACACCGACGCCGACGCCGACCGCCTCCGCGCGCTGATCGCACCCCACGCCCCCCACGCCGTCGTGGACGTCGTCCACGACACCCGCCTCATCCTCGCCGCGGGCGGGACCCACGCGGGCATCGCCGTCATCGCGGGAACAGGCTCCGTCGCCTGGGGAGCCACCGGGGACGGCCGTCAGGCGCGCTCCGGCGGCTGGGGGTACCTCCTGGGCGACGAGGGCAGCGGGTACTGGGTGGCCCGCGAGGCCGTCCGGCGGGCCCTGCACCGGCACGACGTCGGCCTCGCCCCGGACACCCTCGACGCCGTGGTGCTCGCCCTCAACGGCGTCGCCACCCCCACCGAGCTCATCGGCCTGTTCCACTCGGGTGCCGGGCGCACCTACTGGGCGGCGCAGTCCCGCGCGGTGTTCGACGCCGCACGCGACGGCGACCCGGACGCCGCCGCCATCGTCGACCGCGCCGCTGCGGACCTCACCCGCCTCGTGCTCGACGTCGCCTCCGTGATCGGGGTGCCCGGGCCCGTGGTGCTGGGCGGCGGACTCGCGATGCACCAGCCGGGACTGCAGGAACGCCTCCGGACGCGCCTCGCGGACGAGGGCATCACGGACGTCGTGTTCCTCGACGAGGACCCCGTCATGGGCGTCCGGTTTCTGATGTGATCCGGGCCTCACCCACCCGTGGTCTTGTCTGCTCCGAAGGCATGGTTAGACTCAGAACCTCCGACAGCTTGAACTGACCGCTGCGCGCCCCGCGCAGCGACATACCAGACGGCAAGCCGGACCCGCAGGCCGTGCGGTCCGTGGGCGCAGCCCAGCCGAGAAGCTCCTGCCAGGAAAGGCACAGCTGCCATGACACCCTCCGAGCAGGCCGGCACCCCGCACCAGATCGAATTCCGGGGCGTCACCAAGACCTACGACGGCGGGCGCCCCGCCGTCGACAACCTCACCATGGACATCGAGCGCGGGAAGATCACCGTCTTCGTCGGCCCCTCGGGCTGCGGCAAGACGACCTCCCTGCGCATGATCAACCGGATGGTGGAACCGACGTCGGGCCTGATCCTCGTGGACGGGCAGGACGTCTCCCAGCAGAAGGCCTCCGTGCTGCGGCGCTCGATGGGCTACGTCATGCAGTCCTCCGGCCTCCTGCCGCACCGGTCCGTCCTCGACAACATCGCGACCGTCCCGCGCCTGAACGGCGTCCGCAAGGCCGAGGCGCGCACCCGCGCGCAGGAACTGCTCGCCGTCGTCGGACTCGCCCCCGAACTGGGCGGGCGTTACCCGGCGCAGCTCTCCGGCGGCCAGCAGCAGCGCGTCGGTGTCGCCCGGGCGCTCGCCGCCGATCCGCCCATCCTCCTCATGGACGAGCCCTTCAGCGCCGTCGACCCCGTGGTCCGCGCCGAACTGCAGGAGGAGCTGCTGCGCCTGCAGCGGGACCTGGCCAAGACCATCGTCTTCGTCACCCACGACATCGACGAGGCGACGATCCTCGGCGACAAGGTGGCCGTCTTCGCCGTCGGCGGACGCCTGGCGCAGTACGCCGCCCCCGAGGAGATCCTCCGGTCGCCCGTCGACGACTTCGTGGCCGGCTTCGTGGGCCGGGACCGCGGCTTCCGCCACCTCTCCTTCCAGTCCGGTGCCGGCGTCACGGTCCACCCCGTGGAGACCATCGAGGTGGAGCGCCTCGCCGATCCGACCGTCTCCGTCCGCTCTCCGTGGACGCTGCTGGTCGACCCCGACGGGCGCCCGCACGGCTGGGTGCCGCAGGCCACCCGCGGCAGGATCACCCGCCAGGCCGATGCCGTCCCCGGAGGGTCCCTCTACACGCGCGGCGACACCCTGCGGCGCGCGCTCGACGCCGCGCTGTCCTCGCCGTCCGGCCAGGGCGTGACGGTCGACGACGACGGCCGCGCCGTCGGCGTCGTCCACGCCGCCGAGGTCTTCGAACTCATCGAGGCCGCCCGGCTCGACCGGGGCCGCGCCGACCACAACACGGCGGTCTAGGCGTGGACTGGTTCCTCGCCAACCTCGACTTCGTCTGGCTGCACACGCGCCTGCACCTCTTCCAGGCCGTCGTCCCGCTGCTCCTCGGTCTGCTCGTCGCCGTTCCCGTCGCGCAGCTCGCCCGGCTCAACCCCGTCCTCGGCTCGGTGCTGCTGACCGGGTCCTCGATCCTCTACACCATCCCGTCCCTCGCGATGTTCGTGTTCCTGCCCGTCGTGCTCGGCACCAGGGTCATCGACCCCGTCAACGTCATCGTCGCCCTCTCCATCTACGCGTTCTCGCTGCTCGTGCGGTCCACGCTCGACGCCCTGAACTCCATCGACGACGGCATCCGCCAGGCCGCCGTCGCCATGGGCTACACGCCCGTCCGCCGGTTCCTGACCGTGGACCTCCCGCTCTCGCTGCCCGTGCTGTTCGCCGGGCTGCGCGTCGTCTCGGTCACGAACATCTCGCTCGTCAGCGTCGGCGCGCTGATCGGCGTCCCGAGCCTCGGGACTCTGTTCACCGACGGCCTGTTCCGGTCCTTCCCCACCGAGATCGCCGTCGGGATCATCATCATCCTGCTGCTGGCGCTGGTCATGGACCTCCTCCTCGTGCTCGCGGAGCGGCTGCTGACGCCGTGGACGCGGAAGGCCCCCTCCGGCGGGGCACGGGACGCCGAGATCGTGGCCCTCGAGGCGAAGGTGGCGGGAGCCTGATGGACTACACCAGCAACAACCTCTTCGTGCAGATGTGGGAGTGGCTGACCGCCCCCGCCAACTGGGAGGGCGAGCGCGGCATCCCCGTGCGCGTCGCCGAACACCTCGGCTACACCGGCCTGACCATGCTCATCGCCCTGCTGATCGCCGTCCCGATCGGCCTCTACGTCGGACACACGGGACGCGGCCGCATCGTGATCGTCTCCGGCGTCGGCATCCTCCGCGCCCTGCCGACCCTCGGCCTGGTCTTCCTGTTCGTCCTCCTCTCCGGCCTCGGCCTGATGCCGCCCATCTGGGCCCTCGTGCTGCTCGCCGTCCCGCCCCTGCTCACCGGCATCTACGCCGGGATCGCCTCGGTGGACCCCGCGGTGGTCGACGCCGCGCGGAGCATGGGCATGGGGGAACGGCAGATCCTCCTGCGCGTGGAGGTGCCGAACGGACTCCAGGTGATCCTCGGGGGAGTGCGCGCCGCCCTGCTGCAGGTCATCGCGACCGTCGCCGTCGTCGCCTTCATCAACCTCGGCGGGCTCGGCGTCTACCTCGTCGAGGGGACACAGCTCGCCGACTACGGGCGCCTCTTCGGCGGCGCCGTGGTCATCACGGTCCTGGCGATCGCCGTCGATCTGCTCATGGGACTGCTGCAGAGAATCGTCATCTCACCCGGACTCCGGACTCCGGACCGTGCGAGGGCTCAAGGATCTGGCCGGCAGAAGGCCGTCGCCAGTGCACAAGGAGGAACAACATGAAGAACCTGTCAGCACGACGCGCCCGACGGCGCGCTTTGATGGGACTGGCTGGCGGCCTGACGGCCGCGCTGGCGTTGACTGCCTGCGGTGCCAACAGCGACCCCCAGGGCGAGACACAGGACACGGCCGCCGCCGAGGGCGGTTCCGTCGTCATCGGCTCGGCCGACTTCCCCGAGAGCCAGATCGTCGCCGAGATCTACGCCGGGGCGCTCAACGCCGCCGGCGTCGAGGCCACCACCAAGCTCAACATCGGGTCGCGGGAGATCTACTACACGGCCCTCGAGGACGGGTCGGTGGACATCATCCCCGACTACAGCGGCAACCTGCTGCTCTTCGCCGACCCGGAGGCGACCGCCGAATCCGCCGAGGACATCTTCGCCGCCCTCCCGGACGCACTGGCCGCGAAGTCGCCGGACGTGAACCTCGGGGTGCTCGAGCCGTCGAAGGCGGAGAGCAAGGACGCCCTCGTGGTGACCGCGGCGACCGCCGAGAAGTACAGCCTCACCTCGATCGAGGACCTCGCCGAGGTGTGCGGCGACATCACCATCGGCGCGCCCAGCACGTTCCAGGAGCGGGCGTACGGCCTGCCCGGCCTCAAGGCGAAGTACGACTGCGAGCCCGGCGGGTTCGAGGCCATCAACGACGGCGGCGGGGACATCACGCTGAAGGCGCTCCTCGACGACACCGTGCAGGCGGCGGACATCTACACGACGACACCGTCGATCGACGACAACGACCTCGTGGTCCTCGAGGACCCCGAAAACAACTTCATCGCCCAGCAGGTCCTCCCGCTCATCAACAAGGACACCGTGGACGAGGAGGCGCAGGACGTCCTCAACGAGGTGTCCGCCCAGCTGACCACGGACGACCTGCTCTCCCTGAACCGCGAGGTCAGCGGCGACGAGAAGCGGAACCCCGCGGACGCCGCGGCCGACTGGCTCACCGAGAAGGGCCTCGCCGGCTAGTCCCGGCGCAGGCGGCTTCCCTGCAGGGGCCCGCTGCCCGGCATTGCTATGCCGCGCGGCGGGCCCCTGCTGTGGCATCCTGAAGAGATGGCCACCTACAAGCAGTCGGGCAAACTCCAGAACGTCCTCTACGACATCAGGGGGCCGCTGCTCGAACATGCCATGACCATGGAGGCCCAGGGCCACCGCATCCTGAAGCTCAACATCGGCAACCCCGCGCCGTTCGGCTTCGAGGCTCCCGACGCCATCCTCGTGGACATGATCCGCAACCTCCCCGAGGCGCAGGGCTACAGCGACTCCCGCGGCATCTTCTCCGCGCGCACCGCCGTCGTGCAGTACTACCAGAGCCGCGGCATCAACTCGATCGACGTCGACGACGTGTACCTCGGCAACGGGGTCAGCGAACTCATCACGCTGTCCATGCAGGCCCTGCTGAACGCGGGCGACGAGGTGCTGATCCCCACCCCCGACTACCCCCTCTGGACCGCGTCCGTGGCCCTGGCCAGCGGCACGCCCGTCCACTACCTGTGCGACGAGGACAACCACTGGTGGCCGGACCTCGAGGACATCGCGGCCAAGATCACGCCCAGCACCAAGGGCATCGTGCTCATCAACCCGAACAACCCGACCGGGGCGGTGTACCCGCGGAGCATCCTCGAAGGCATCGTGCGCCTGGCACGCGAGCACGAACTCATCGTGTTCGCGGACGAGATCTACGAGAAGATCCTCTACGACGACGCCGTGCACATCAACGCCGCGTCCGTCACCGGCGACGACGTCCTCTGCCTGACCTTCAGCGGACTGTCCAAGGCCTACCGGATCGCCGGTTTCCGCAGCGGGTGGATGGCCATCTCCGGGCCGAAGCGCGACGCCGCGGACTACATCGAGGGCATCAACCTCCTCGCCAACATGCGCCTGTGCGCGAACGTCCCCGCGCAGCACGCCATCCAGACCGCGCTCGGCGGCCACCAGAGCATCAACGACCTCATCCTGCCCGGCGGCCGCCTGCGCCAGCAGCGTGACAAGGCCGCGCAGATGCTGAACGCAATTCCCGGCGTGAGCTGCGAACTGGCCCAGGGGGCCCTCTACCTGTTCCCCAGACTCGACCCCGAGGTCTACCCGATCACGGACGACGAGCAGTTCGCCCTGGACCTCCTCAAGCAGCAGAAGATCCTGATCTCGCACGGCAGCGCCTTCAACTGGATCAACACCGACCATTTCCGCATGGTCACGCTGCCGAGCGTCGAGGTGATCGAGGACGCCATCGGGCGCCTCGCGGACTTCCTGTCCACCTACCGGCCCTGACCAGCTCCGCCCCGCCCGCAGGAGGCCCCATGCCGAACGGAACCGCCAGCGCCGCCGGGACGCGGCGGCTCCTGCTGGCCGGGCCGGACTTCTCGCTCGCCGCCGTCGACCCCCGCTCCACCCCCGGGTTCGACGGCGGCAAGACACAGGGCGCCGAGGCGCTCGCCGCGGGAGCCGACACGCTCGCGTCCCTGCAGGAGAAGCTCTTCGCCGAGAGCCGGGCCGGTAGCGAGATCGCCGTGCTGCTGATCCTGCAGGGGATGGACACCTCCGGCAAGGGCGGGATCGTCCGCCACGTCGTCGGGCAGGTCCACCCCCAGGGGGTGCAGCACTACGCGTTCAAGGCTCCGACGGAGCAGGAACAGCGGCACGGCTTCCTCTGGCGCGTCCGCCGACAACTGCCGTCGCCGGGGATGATCGGGGTCTTCGACCGCTCGCACTACGAGGACGTCCTGATCCACCGCGTGCGCGCCCTGTCACCCGCGGCGGAGGTGGAGAAGCGGTACGGCGCCATCCGGACCTTCGAGGACACGGTGGTGGGTACAGGCACCCGGGTGGTCAAGGTGCTCCTGCACATCAGCGAGGACGAGCAGAAGGCGCGCCTCGCCGACAGACTGGAACGCACGGACAAGGTCTGGAAGTACAGCCCCGACGACCTCGAGGACCGCGCACGGTGGCAGCAGTACCAGGAGGCCTACCAGGTGGCCGTCGAGGAGACGAGTTCGCCGGACACCCCCTGGTACGTCGTGCCCGCCGACCGCAAGTGGTACGCCAGGCTCGCCGTGCAGCACCTGCTCCTCGCGACGCTGGAGGACATGCAGCTGAGCTGGCCGCGGGCGTCGTTCGACGTCGCCGCGGAGAAGCAGCGCCTGCAGTCGTCCTGACCCGCCGACCCTGCGGCTGGGGCGCACCACCGGGGAGCCGCGGAAGGACGGCATGAGCGACGCGAAGAGGCGCCCGCCGATCCCGACGCGGTGTGCGGTGAAGCCCACCGGCCGGGCCGCGCCCGCACGCGGACCGTTCCTGACCGCATGCCCCCGTAGTCTGGAGGCCCGCTTCGAAGGGAGACCCCATGGACTGGAAGATCGAACTCGTGGACGTACCGGTCAGCGACGTCGACCGCGCCATCGCGTTCTACCGCGACCAGGCCGGATTCACGCTCGACCACGACCACCGGGTGAGTGAGGGAGTGCGCTTCGTGCAGCTCACCCCTCCCGGATCCGCGTGCTCCATAGCGTTCGGCGACGGGATCAGCGAGATGCCGCCCGGATCGCAGCGCGGCATCCAGGTCGTCGTGGCCGATGCCGACCGCGCACGGACCGAGCTCCTCGGGCGAGGTGTGGAGGCGAGCGACGTCGAGGACCACCCGTGGGGGAGGTTCGTGCACTTCGCCGATCCCGACGGCAACGCGTGGGCGCTGCAGGAGCTGCCCGCCACGCCCTACTCCGCGGCGGGCTCGTAGGACTACTGGCCTTCGGCCTTGTCGCGGGCCGCGGCGAGCCGGGCCTTGGCGCCCTCGAGCCAGGCCTCGCAGCGATCGGCCAGGGCCTCGCCGCGTTCCCAGAGTGCGAGGGACTCCTCGAGACTCACGCCCCCGGCCTCGAGTCGGGAGACGACGGCGACGAGTTCCTCCCGGGCCTGTTCGTAGGACAGCGTGCCCACCGCGGCGGCGCCCTCGCCCTGGCCCTGCTGGTTGTTCTCCGTCATGGCGTGTTCCTCGTCTGCTGGGTGGCCCGTGCCCGGGCGCGGGTATCTGTCAGGGAATCGTCCGGGACCTCGCCGATGACCGCGCCGAGCTGTCCGCCGGCGACGCGGATGCGCACTGCGTCTCCCGGCGCGACGTCGTCGGGGGCCCTCACCACGTGCCCGTCGGTCCGCTGCACGACGGCGTACCCGCGGTCGAGCGTGTTCTGGGGGGAGAGGGAGCGGACGCGTCCGCGGAGGTGATGGACGGCGTCGGCGTCGCGTTCCACGGCGGCGCTCAGCGAGCGCAGGGCGCGCGAGCGGAGCCGCTCGACGTCGGCCTCCCGCACGTCGATCATCCCCTCCGGCCGTGCCAGGGAGGGCCGGGAGCGCAGGTTCGCGAGGCTCTCGCTCTCACGGTGCACGAGAACGCGGATGGACCGCTCGAGGGCCGACCGGGCCTGCCCGATCCTCCCGAGCTCCTCGGTGACGTCGGGGACCACGCGCTTCACGGCGTCCGTGGGGGTGGAGGCGCGGAGGTCCGCCACCTCGTCGAGCAGGGGGCGGTCCGCTTCGTGCCCGATGGCGCTGACCACGGGCGTGGCGGCCCTGGCGACGGCCCGGACCAGGGACTCGTCGCTGAAGGGCAGGAGGTCCTCGAGGGCGCCGCCGCCACGGGCGATGATGATGACGTCCACGTGGGGGTCGGCGTCGAGCGCTGCCAGCGCGCCGGTCACCTGCGCCACGCTGTTCACGCCCTGGACGGCGACCTCCCGCACGTCGAACTCGACGGCCGGCCACCGCAGTGCGGCGTTCCGCATCACGTCCTTCATGGCGTCGGAATCGCGTCCGGTGATGAGTCCGATGCGGTGGGGGAGCAGCGGCAGACGCTTCTTGCGTGCCGCCGCGAACAGACCTTCCGCGGCGAGGGTCTGGCGCAGCCGTTCGATGCGCGCCAGGAGGTCACCGATCCCGACGGGCCGGATGTCGATGGTCTGCATCGAGAGACGCCCGGTCTTCACCCAGAAGTCCGGCTTGAGGCGCGCCACCACCCGGGAGCCCCGGTCCAGGGGGGAGGACACGCGGTCCATCACGCTGCCGTAGACCGACAGGGAGAGCGACACCTCGGAGTCGACGTCCCGCAGCGTGATGTAGCACATGCTGGCACGGCGATTGAGCTCGATGACCTGCCCCTCGACCCACGCCGCCGGCGCCCTGTCGATGTGCGCCTTCAGCTTCTCCGACAGCAGGTGGAGCGGCCAGGGGGCGTCCGGCGACGTCTCCGCGGCCGTGGCGGGGACGGTCGACGCCGCACGCTCACCGGGGTCACCGGCGGGCCGCGCCCTCATTCCCTCGCTCGTCATCGCCGTCCTGTCCTCGGGATCGTGCTTCCGCGCCCGTTCGTGGGGCCTGCACTCCTCATCTCTACCATCCCTCACCCCCAGGGACGGCCCCTGCCGGGGTATGTGCGTCCGCGGACCCGGGACCGGACACGATCATCCGCACAGCCCGAGCGGGCATAATCGTGACTCCACCCCTCGATAAGGACTCCATGCGGACCGTCGTCTCTGCCCTGCTGACCCTGCTCGCGCTCGTCGTGATGGCGGGCGGGCTGGCGTGTGCCTGGGTCGACGAGAACCTCGTGACGGAGTCGGGGTTCGTCGCGCTCGCCGCGCCGCTCGGCCAGGACGCGGGCTTCCAGGCCGCGCTCAGCACCTCCGTCGCCGAGGATCTCTCCGCGCGGAGCGGACTCCCGGATCAGCTCGCCGCCGTCGTGGAACCGCTCGTCAGGGACGCGACGGCGGCGGTCACGACCTCCGCCGGGTATCCCGGAGCCTGGGCGGAGGTCCTCCGCAGATCCCACGCCCTCACCCTGGCCGCCGCGTCCGACCCCACGGAACCGGCGCCGGCCCTCCTGACGCTCGACCTCGCGCCGGTCACGGATCTCGTGGGAGACACGGTAGGCGGCAGCCTCGGCATCGACGTCCCGATGCCCGACGACACCACCATCCCGGTCGGGTCGATCGGGCGCAGCGGAACCCTGAGCACCGCCGTCGACGCCGTGCAGTCCTGGCCCGTGTACCTCGCCGGCGCGGGCGTGCTGGCCCTGCTGGCCCTGCTGATCGCTCGACGGCGCGGCACCACCCTCGCCCTGCTCGGACTCGGGGTGGCCGTCATCGGTATCATCGGCGCCCTCGCCGCGAGCTGGCTCCCCGCCGCTGCGGCCCGGGTCCCGGGGACGGGCGCCGTCGCCGACGTGTTCCTCGGCGGCCTGGCCGACCGCGCGGGAGCTGACATCGCCGCCGCCGGCGCGACGGTGGTCCTCGCAGGGCTCGTCGCCCTCGCCCTCGGCGCGGTGTGGCAGGCCACCGCCGGCCGCAGGCGCAGGGCTTAGCTCACAGCGGAGCGGCGCCCGATCACGCGGCCGCGCGCTGCCGAGCCGGTAGAATCGCCGCATGACCAGCACCGCCGTTCAGGTCCCCATGCCCACCATCCCGCGCAGGCGCCGCACGCCTGCCGACGTGCTCGCCGCCGCGCCGGTGGCAGGGGACAAGAAGGTGCTCCTCGCCGCCCCGCGCGGGTACTGCGCGGGCGTGGACCGGGCCGTGATCGCCGTCGAGAAGGCCCTCGAGCACTACGGGCCCCCGGTATACGTCCGCAAGCAGATCGTGCACAACCTCCACGTCGTCTCGACGCTCGAGGCGAAGGGCGCCATCTTCGTCGACGAGACCGACGAGGTCCCCGAAGGGGCGCTCGTCGTCTTCTCTGCCCACGGCGTCTCGCCCGCCGTCGTCCAGTCCGCGGAGGACCGCGGGCTGCGCACCATCGACGCCACCTGCCCCCTCGTGACCAAGGTGCACAAGGAGGCCCAGCGGTTCGCCCGGGACGATTTCGACATCCTGCTGATCGGCCACGAGGGCCACGAGGAAGTGGAGGGGACGGCCGGCGAGGCCCCCGAGCACATCCAGATCGTCAACGGGCCCGAGGACGTCGACAAGGTGCAGGTGCGTGACCCCGAGCGGCTCATCTGGCTGTCGCAGACCACGTTGAGCGTCGACGAGACCATGCTGACGGTGAACCTCCTCAAGGAGCGGTTCCCGACGCTGCAGGATCCGCCCAGCGACGACATCTGCTACGCCACGTCCAACCGGCAGGCGGCCATCAAGAAGATCGCGCCGGAGACGGACCTCGTCATCGTGGTGGGATCGGCCAACTCCTCGAATTCCGTGCGCCTCGTGGAGGTCGCCCTCGAGTACGGCGCCAAGGCCGCGCACCGCGTCGATTTCGCGAACGAGGTGGACGAGTCCTGGTTCGAGGGCGTCACGACCGTCGGGATCTCCTCGGGTGCCTCCGTCCCGGAGAACCTCGTGCAGGACGTCCTGCGGCTGCTCGCCGAGTACGGCTACGGGCAGGTCGAGGAAGTGGTCACGGCGCAGGAGGACATCATCTTCTCCCTGCCCAAGGAGATCCGGGCCGCCCTCAAGGCGATGGGCGACCCGTCGCAGGGTCGCGGCGGACGCGGGTCGGACCGCACGTCGTTGAGCTGAGTCCTCCGCGCGACGGGACACCTGATCGCCGGGCCGGGGGCTCGGTCCGCACCTCTCCCCGGGTGCGGGACCTCAGCCGGCCGTCCCGTCGAGGAGTTCGTGGGCGGTGAGGGACCTCGGGGTGGCATCGATCGAGGCCGCCGACTCCGCGGAGGCGCCCGAGCTGCCCACCCGCTGGGCGCGGGCGGTGCCGAGCAGGCTCACGTCGGCGGTGCGTCCCCCCGTCAGGGCGTCGGACCCGTCGGCTGCCGCGTCGACGACGTCGAGGGATGCGGAATCGAACGCGCCGATGCGCCGCGCCGTGGGCAGGACCCTCGATTCGAGCGCACCGACGAAGGAGTTGTACCGCTCCACCGACGTCTTGAGGGACGCCCCGAGGCGGGTGACGTGCCCGCCCATGGTGCCGAGGCGCTCGTACAGCTGCTTCGACAGGTCGAAGAGCTCCCGTGCGTTGTCCGTGAGGACGGCCTGCCGCCAGCTGAAGGCGGCCCCCTTGAGGATGCCGAGCAGCGACACCGGTGAGGCGAGGGCGACGTTGCGGCCGAAGGCGTAGTCCAGCAGTTCGGGATCCGCACGCAGCGCCTCGGACAGCACGGACTCGACGGGGATGAAGCAGATGACGAGCTCAGGGGAGTTCGCTGCTCCCTCCCAGTACTTCTTGCGGGCCAGGGCGTCGATGTGGGCCCGGAGCGCCTTCCCGTGCTGCCTCAGCAATTCTGCGCGCCGTGCCTCGGACGCGGCGTCGGCCTCGGCGGACCCGTCGCCCGCGCCCGCCAGTTCCTGCGCGGCGAGGAAGGCACTGAGCGGGACCTTCGCGTCGATGACGAGCTGCTTGTCACCCGGGAGCTGCACCACCATGTCGGGGCGCGCCGTCTCACCGTCGCTGCCGGCCGAGACCGAGACCTGCTCCAGGAAATCGACGCGGGACAGCATGCCCGCCGCCTCGACGACGCGCCGCAGCTGGATCTCGCCCCACTGGCCGCGCGCGCTGTTGCTGCGCAGCGCGCCTGCGAGCGAATGCGTGGTCGAGAGGAGGCGGGCGTCGGCCTCCCGTGCCTCCTCGAGCTGCCGTGCGAGCTGCCCGTACTGCTCCACCCGGTCGCGCTCGAGCAGGCCCACCTGACGCTGGACCTGGGTGAGCTTCTCGGCGACCGGGGCGAGGGCGCGCAGGACGTCGTGGTCCGTGGACGTCCTGCCGGTCAGTTCGCGGTTGTGCTGCTGCAGGAGGTCCCGCTGCGCCGCGGCCGCCGCGAGGCTCGTCGTCGTGCTCCCGAGGCGGGCCGTGGCGTCGTCGAGCTCCGCCCGGAGCTCCTCCGCGCGCGTCCGGAGGGAGCGCGCCACGAGGAAGGCGCCGACGGCGCACCCGAGGACGAAGGCGAGGATGACGAGGAGGACGGCGGTTGTGCTCATGCCCACACTGTCGCAGGAAGCTCCGACATTCCACGACACCGCCCGCCGGTAGACTTGTGTCCCGTGGCTCTTACTATCGGCATCGTCGGACTGCCCAACGTCGGCAAATCAACCCTCTTCAACGCCCTGACGCGCAACAACGTCCTGGCGGCGAACTACCCCTTCGCGACGATCGAGCCGAACGTCGGCGTCGTCAGCCTGCCGGACCCGCGTCTCGCGCAGCTGGCCGAGGTCTTCGGGTCGAAGCAGATCCTGCCGGCGACCGTGTCCTTCGTGGACATCGCCGGGATCGTGAAGGGCGCGTCCGAGGGGGAGGGCCTCGGCAACCAGTTCCTCGCGAACATCCGCGAGGCGGAGGCCATCGCGCAGGTCATCCGCGTGTTCGACGACCCCGACGTCATCCACGTCGACGGCAAGGTGGACCCGCGCTCCGACATGGAGACCATCAACACCGAACTCATCCTCGCCGACCTGCAGACGCTCGAGAAGGCCATCCCGCGCGTCGAGAAGGAAGTGAAGATCAAGAAGCGCGAGGCCGCGCAGCTCACCGCCATGCAGGCCGCGCAGTCCGTCCTCGAACGCGGCGACACGATCTTCGCGTCGGTGACCAGCGACAAGCTGGAGATGGAGCACCTGCGCGAGCTCAGCCTGCTCACGGCCAAGCCCTTCATCTACGTGTTCAACGTCGACGACGCCGTGCTCGGCAGCGAGGAGCGCCAGGCGGAGCTGCGGCAGCTCGTCGCCCCCGCCGACGCCATCTTCCTCGACGCCAAGCTGGAGGCCGACCTCGTGGAACTCGACGAGGCCGAGGCCCGCGAGATGCTCGAGATGAACGGGCAGGACGAGTCGGGCCTCGACCAGCTCGCCCGCGTCGGCTTCCACACCCTCGGGCTGCAGACCTACCTCACCGCGGGTCCCAAGGAGAGCCGGGCCTGGACGATCAGGAAGGGCGCGACGGCGCCGGAGGCCGCCGGCGTCATCCACTCCGACTTCCAGCGCGGCTTCATCAAGGCCGAGGTGGTCCACTTCGGGGATCTCATCGACGCCGGCTCCATGAGCGAGGCCAAGTCCCGCGGCAAGGTCCGCATCGAGGGCAAGGAATACGTCATGACCGACGGCGACGTGGTGGAGTTCCGCTTCAATGTGTGAGCCCCTCGCCTGAGTCGACAGGAATGCCGCCCTCCGTGACGGCGTCTGGAGGCTGCATTCCAGTGCGAGAAGGGTGGCCCCCTTGTGCTGGTCCTGGTCGCCACGTGACGTCGGTGTGCAGGATCCCTTGACCGGGATTCGTGGGTGCGGCGACCCGGTCGTGCGGGGGTAGCCCGGGGATGATCGGCACCCTCCTCCGATGTGACCTGCAGGAAGTCGCGTTCTCCGGTGCCGGGCCCAGCCGCTGATGGGAGGGCCCCGCTTGGCGCTGGTGGAGCTCACGGTGACGCTGGTAGAACGGAGTATGGCCCTCGACGCACTCGAACCTCACCCGCTCGTCCGCCTGCTCGGCAAGCCCTCGGCCGACTTCACCGGAGGTGACCTGGTGCGGGCGATCGAACAGCTGGGGCTGCGCCAGGTGAACCTGCGCTACGTCGGCGGCGACGGGCGCCTGAAGACTCTGGCCTTCCCCATCAACTCGCGCGAGCACCTCATCGAGGTGCTGACGAGGGGTGAGCGCGTTGACGGCTCGAGTGTCTTCGCCGGCACCGATACCGGTAGCAGTGACGTGTACATCGTTCCGCGTCACCGCACCGCCTTCGTCAATCCCTTCGGAGAGCGGAGCTCGCTCGACGTGCTGTGCTCCTTCTACGACGAGTTCGGAAAGCCTCTGTCCTACGCACGCGAGCAGGTCGTGCGCCGCGCTGCCGAGTTGCTGACGCAGGAAACCGGCCTGACACTCGAGGCCTTCGGCGAGTTGGAGTACTACCTCGTCGACGAGCCCGAGCGCATCTACCCCGTCGAGGAGGAGCGCGGCTACCAGGAGTCCGGGCCCTTCTCCAAGGGCCAGAGGGTCCGGGAACAGGTGCTGGGTCACCTCTGCGCCATGGGGGTGCCGTTGAAGTACGCCCACGGCGAGGTCGGCAACATCCTCGAGGCCGACCGGCAGCTGGTGCAGCACGAGATCGAGCTTCAACCCGTACCCCTGGAGCAAGCAGCCGACAACCTCGTCCTTGCGAAGTGGGTGGTGCGCGAGGTCGCCCACGCCCACGGACTCGAGGTGACTTTCGCACCGCTGGTCAGCGGCAAGGGCGCAGGAAACGGGCTGCACATCCACAGCCGGCTGGTGCGCGACGGCGCCAGCGCCATCGTCGGCGAGGAGGGGATCAACGACACCGGGCGTCGGCTGATCGCCGGCTACCTCTCGGCGGCGGGGGCGCTGACCGCGTTCGGTAACACGGTTCCCACGTCCTACCTGCGATTCACCGACGGGGACGAGTCGCCGGAGGGCATCTGCTGGGGTGAGAGAGACCGCACCGGTCTCGTCCGGGTCCCACTGGCCTGGGGCGGGGATGTGCTGGCCGACATGGTCGCTCACGCGAATCCCGGCAGCACCGGGCCCGTCCCTGAACCCGCCACGCACCCCCAGACGGTCGAGCTCCGGCTCGGCGACGGCTCGGCCGACGTGCACCTGCTGCTGGCCGGGATGGCCATCGCGGCCAAGCGCGGGCTGAGTGATCCGGGGAGCTTGGAGCTGGCCGAGCGGCTCAGCACCGCCAACCACGACGACTTCGCGCGACTGCCTGCCTCGTGCGCGGCGTCGGCCGACCTGCTCGAGGCCGAGCGCGAGATGTTCGAGGCCGACGGCGTCTTCCCCGGTGCGCTCATCGATGCCTTGCTCGTGGGCCTCCGCGACACCGACGACGCCTTGCTGGACGGCGAAGCTGGGAAGGACGAGGCTGCGCGTGAGGAGCTCATTCGCCGCCACTGGCACGTCGGCTGAACTCGGCCGGCTTCCTCCGTGCACGCCACCGGACCGATGCCGGGCACCGGACCCGCGCCCTGAAGGGGCGGAGCCGGGTCCAGCCCGGTACCACCCGCCACACCCGCCCAGTCGACCGGGTCCGCGGAGGTCTCACCACATCCTGCTGTTGGTCTCCGACACGAAGCCCCGCCCGTCCGAGAACCAGTGGATCGTGGGGCTGTTGCGCGCCGTCGGCGTCGTGAGCTCCGCGAACAGATCGGCGTTGAACCGGTTGTTGAGCTCGGGGGAGCTGAGCACGGTATCCCGGGTGATGACGAACACCGGACCCTTCAGGCCCTTGCTCTGGATGGACAGATGAACCTCCGGATGCTCATCGAGACGCGCCTTGAGGGCACCGATCGCGGCCTGGACGTTCGCGTCGTCGTCCCAGACCGCCGCGTGCTTGTCCACGAAAAGCCAGGCCATGGTGCTCCCGTCCGTCCTGCGTCCGGCTCCCGCGCGCCACCGGGTCCGGGCCCGCAGGTCAGGATCCTGCAGGCGTGCTCCTAGCAAAGCACCGCGGCGAGCGCGTTATCAAGCAGTGGGCACCCGGGCGCAGATCCGCGGCACCGGGCCGGAGGACCGCCGCCCGGGCCCGGGCACCCGCCGTGGCGGCACACCACGTACGGCAGGCAGCTGGAGAAGGGCTGAAGGCTACCTGTGAAGGTTTTGTTGCAGCTCGGTAACAACACCTAACCGACCCGTCTGATGAACACCTGTTCACGGCGAAGTCCACTTAGGCTGTGCCTCATGTGAGTCGCGTCACCCTTCCGGGTCACGTGTCGGCTGTCATGCAACACCGCGTGAAGCTGGAGCCACACTATGAAAGAGGAGGCGGAATGCGTTTCGGACGTACTTCCAAAGCTGTGGGAGTCGCTGCTGTCGCAGCACTCGCACTGAGCGCCTGCGCTGCCAACACGGGAACTGAAACCACCGATGAGGGCACCGAGGGCGAAGCAACCGGCGGAAACATCCGCGTCGTCGAAGTCAATGCCTTCAGCTCGTTCAACTCGAGCACGTCCGAAGGCAATGTGGACATCAACGGAAAGATCGCCTACGCGACCCACTCCGGCTTCGTCTACATCAACAACGACCTCGAGGTCGTGAAGAACGAGGACTTCGGCACCATGGAGGTGCTTTCCGAGGACCCGTTGAGCGTGAAGTACACGGTCAACGAGAACGTCACCTGGTCCGACGGCGAACCGGTCGACGGCGGCGACCTGCTCCTGGCCTGGGCGATCGAGTCCGGCTACTTCAACGACGCCACCACCGACGACGCGGGTGAGGTCACCTCCGGCGCCACCTACTTCGACTACGCGGGCGACACCAGCGGCCTCGCGCTCACCGAGCTCCCGGAGATCGGCGAGGACGGACGCTCCATCACCCTGAACTACTCGGAGCCCTTCGCCGACTACGAGGTGGCTTTCGGCCTGATGAGCGAGGGTGGCATCGATACGCCCGCCCACGTCCTCGCCGAGAAGGGCGGCCTGGCGGACGAGGATGCGCTGATCGAGCTCATCAAGACGACGCCCGCCGGCGATCCCGCGAAACCCGTCGAACGTCCCGAGGTCCAGGCACTGGCCGACTTCTGGAACACGGGCTTCGACACCAAGTCGCTCCCCACCGACCCGTCGCTGTTCCTCTCCAACGGTCCCTTCATCGCCTCGGCCATCACGCCGGACCAGTCGATGACCCTGACCCGGAACGAGGACTACGACTGGGGCCCCATGCCGAAGGTCGACGAGATCACCGTCCGCTACATCGGTGAGGCTCCCGCCCAGGTGCAGGCCCTGCAGAACGGCGAGGTGGACATCATCGCGCCGCAGGCGTCGGCCGACACGGTCGAGCAGCTCGAAGCGCTCGAGGGCGTCACCGTGGAGCAGGGCAACCAGCTCTCCTACGACCACCTCGACCTCAACTTCAGCGGCGTGTTCAAGGACGAGAAGGTCCGCGAGGCGTTCATGAAGACCGTCCCGCGCCAGCAGCTCGTGGACACGATCGTCAAGAAGATCAACCCGGACGCCGCACCGCTCGACTCGCAGCTGTTCCTCACCGATCAGGAACCCTACGAGGAGTCCGCGGCCAACAACGGATCGGAAGCCTACGCGGAGGTCGACATCGAGGGAGCGAAGGAACTCCTCGCGGGGGCGACGCCCGAGGTCCGCATCATGTACAACCGCGACAACCCGAACCGTCTCAACTCGTACACGCTGATCGCCGAGTCCGCCGCTCAGGCCGGGTTCAAGATCGTCGACGGCGGCCTCGGATCCTCGGACTGGGGAGCCGCGCTCGGCAACGGGACCTACGACGCCACCATCTTCGGCTGGATCAACTCGGGCGTCGGCGTGTCCGGTGTGCCGCAGATCTTCAAGACCGCCAACGGCTCGAACTTCAACGGGTTCTCGAGCCCCGAAGCGGACAAGCTGATGGACGAGCTCATCGTGACCACGGATCCGGCGAAGCAGGACGAACTCCAGATCCAGATCGACAAGCTGATCTGGGACTCGAAGTACGGCCTGCCCCTCTTCCAGGTGCCCGGCGTCGACGCCTACAGCGACAACGTCAGCGGCATCGAGTACATGCCGAACCAGACCGGTGTCTGGTGGAACTTCTGGGACTGGCAGGTCGTCCAGTAGTTCCGGTACCGGAACCAGCTCGACCGTAGATGGAAGGCGCCGGGACGGGCGACTCGCCCGTCCCGGCGCCTTCTGCTATGCCGCTGATCTACACTTTGCGATAACACGGGATACCCCTACCCGATTCAATCTTGAGGCCTGAGACCTATGGTGACCTACATCGTTCGGCGTCTGGTGACTGCCGTGCTCATCCTGTTCGGCGCATCGTTCGTCGTGTACCAGCTCACTGCCCTGTCCGGTGATCCGCTCGAGGACCTGCGTGCGAGCAACGCCCCGAACCGGGAGCAGCTCATCCAGGCCCGCACCGACCTCCTCGACCTGAACACCCCGGCACCCCTGCGGTACTTCGGCTGGCTCGCGGGGGCCGCGAAGTGCATCATCCCCTTCGCCGCCACCTGCGACCTCGGGACCAGTATCCAGGGTGAGGCCGTCACCACCTCGCTCAGCCGCGCGATGGGCAACACCATCACGCTCGTCACCACCGCCACGGTCCTCGCGATCATCATCGGGATCTCGCTCGGCATCATCACGGCGTTGCGCCAGTACAGCGGGCTCGACTACGGCGTGACCTTCATGTCCTTCCTGTTCTTCTCCCTCCCGATCTTCTGGCTGGCCGTCCTCCTCAAGGAATTCGGTGCCATCGGCTTCAACAACTTCCTCGACGATCCCGACATACCGACATCCACCATCGTCGTCGTCGCGCTGGCCAGCGGACTGATCTGGGCGCTCTTCGCGAGCAGGTCCTGGAAACGGAAGGGAATCGCGTTCGTGCTCGGGGCCGTCGTCGCAGCGGTCCTGCTCGTCGTCCTCGACCTCGTCGGCTGGTTCGCCGATCCCGGACTCGGACCGATCATCATCCTCATCACCGGGGTCGGCATCGCGTTCGGGATCGTCCTGCTCACGGCCGGCCTGCGCAACCGGAAGGCCCTGTACTCGTCGCTGATCATGGTGGCACTGGGCCTCGTCGCCTACTACGTCGTCAACCCCATCCTCAATGCGGCCACCATCTGGATGATCATCATCCTGGCGATCATCACCGTGCTCGTGGGCCTGGGCGTCGGCTACGCCATGGGCGGGTACGACCGCAGCCAGAGCATGCGCGCGGCCGCCCTCACCGGACTGCTCATGGGTTTCCTCATCGTGGTGGACCGCTTCATGGTGACGTGGCCGTCCTACGTGAGCAACCCGCGCGTCCGCGGCAGGCCGATCGCCACGGTCGGCGCCGAGACGCCGGGCCTGGAGGGCACGTTCTGGATCAACGGCCTCGACACCTTCACGCACCTCCTGCTGCCCACCCTCGCGCTGCTCCTGGCGTCCCTCGCCAGCTACAGCCGGTATTCGCGTGCGTCGATGCTCGAGATCATGAACATGGACTACATCCGCACCGCGCGGGCCAAGGGCCTCAGCGAGAGGACCGTCGTCATGCGCCACGCGTTCCGCAACGCGCTGATCCCGCTCGCGACCCTCGTCGCCTTCGACATCGGCGCGCTCATCGGCGGCGCCATCATCACCGAACAGGTGTTCGCGTTCTCCGGCATGGGCCAGCTCTTCGTCCAGGCCCTCCAGCGGACGGACCCGGACCCCATCATGGGCTTCTTCCTGGTGGCCGGCATCCTCGCGCTGGTCTTCAACCTCGTCGCAGACATCGCCTACTCGGTCCTCGATCCTCGCGTAAGGGTGAAAGCATGACCATCCAGACCCCGTCCGATTTCCCCAACAGCGAGACGGCGACCGTCACCGGACCGGGGCGCCCGGAGACCGAGCCCGAGGCGAAGGGCCTGTCCCAGGGCCAGATCGTCCGGAAGAAGTTCTTCGACAACACCGCTGCGATCATCAGCCTCGTCGTGTTCGCCGCCGTGTTCGTCCTCGCCTTCACGTCCGTCGGTTTCGCAGGCATCCCCGGATGGTGGAAGTACAACCACACCGAATTCCTCCCCCTGGTCGACGGCGGCGCCCCGACCGTCACCGGCCCCTTCAGCTGGGGGGACCACCCGTTCGGCCAGGACTCGATCGGCCGCGACTACTTCGCCATGACGATGCGCGGCACCCAGAACTCCATCATCATCATGTTCATCATCGGCGCGCTCGCCGGCCTGGTCGGGGTCGTCATCGGCGCCTGCTCCGGGTACTTCCGCGGCTGGCCCGAGGCCGTCCTGATGCGCTTCACCGACGTCATCATCATCATCCCCGTCGTCCTCGCCGCGGCGACCCTCGGCCAGGCGGTCAACCGGGTCGTAGGGCCCGGCGCGCAGATCTGGCTTCTGGGACTGTTCCTCGGCCTCGTGCTCTGGACCGGCCTGGCGCGCCTCGTCCGCGGCGAATTCCTGACGCTGCGCGAGCGCGAGTTCGTCGACGCCGCGAAGATCGCCGGAGCGTCGAACACCCGGATCATCTTCAAGCACATCCTGCCGAACGCCGTGGGCGTCATCATCGTCAACACCACGCTGCTGATGTCCTCGGCCATCCTGCTCGAGACAGCACTGAGCTACATCGGCTTCGGCGTGAAGGCGCCGGACGTCTCCCTGGGCCTGATCATCAGCCAGAACCAGGAAGCCTTCCAGACGCGGCCCTGGCTGTTCTGGTTCCCCGGCCTGTTCATCGTGCTGATCTGCCTGTGCATCAACTTCATCGGCGACGGCCTCCGCGACGCCTTCGACCCGCGGCAGAAGAAGTTCAATGCCGGCCGGGCGAAGGAATCAGGGAAGCCCGCGGCCGCGTGAACACGCCCCTAGGAGACCAGGTCCAGCGAGACGGCGCCTGCAGCCACCAGCAGGACCGCGCCCGCGATGCAGGGCCAGTTCAGGTGGCGGCGGACGCTGCCCGGGTGGTCGACGTCGATCCCGCCGTCCTCGACGAGTGCCTGCCAGCGCCTCCGCACCTCGTAGGCGGCGTAGCCGGAGTCGGTGTTCTTCAGGTCGCCGGGTCGGATCGAGCCGCCCGGACCGTAGCTCGTCGACGGCAGGTTCGTGACATGCTCGGGCTTGCCCGAGTGGGTTCCCCAGACGCCGGGAGCGGGTGCCGCCCAGGCGGTGTACGCACCGGACGGCGTGATGAGCTTCAGGGCGTACTTCGTGTCGACGTCGATCAGCGCGGACCAGGGCACGTGGATGGTCGCCAGGGGGTTGCGCAGCGTGACGGCGTCGTCGGCGAACACCACCACGGGGTACCAGAACAGCCACCAGCCCGCATAGGCGACGCCGACCAGCGGCCACCCGGCGAGCAGGCCGGCCGTCCCCTGCGAGGCGACGACGGACGCCAGGCCGCCGAGCGCGACCAGCACGGCGATGCCCGTGAACCAGGGACTGGTCCGCGGCCTGAACACGGTGGCCGTTGCCACCCTCGAGCTCTCCATGGCTCCATGATCCCAGCACGGCAGCCGCACACGGCACACCAGGAGGGGCCGCGATCCCGCGGCGCCTCCCTCACGAAGGAGGACCCCTCATGAGTACCCAGGTCATCGGCGGCACCGGAGACTCCGGAACGGACCTGCCGGCCTCCCGGGGTCCCGTGCTCGAGGTCCGGAACCTCAGTGTCGACTTCGGGGTCGACAAGAAGTGGGTCCCCGCGGCCATCGACCTCAACTACGAGGTGAGGGCCGGGGAGGTGCTCGCCATCGTGGGGGAGTCCGGCTCCGGCAAGAGCGCCAGCTCGATGTCGCTGCTCGGGCTGCTGCCCTCGAACAGCCGCGTCACCGGCGAGGTGCTGCTCAACGGCACGTCCGTCCTCACGATGTCCCCGGCCAAGCTGCGCCAGATCCGCGGCAACGACGTCGCGGTGATCTTCCAGGAACCCATGACGGCGCTCAACCCCGTCTACACCGTCGGGTTCCAGATCGTCGAGACCCTCCGCCTGCACAACGAGATCTCGCCCGACGAGGCGAAGCAGCGTGCGTTGCGCCTCCTGCAGCTGGTCGAACTGCCGGACCCGGACAAGGCGTTCCGGTCCTACCCGCACCAGCTCTCCGGCGGCCAGCGCCAGCGCGCCATGATCGCCCAGTCCCTGTCCTGCGACCCCAAGCTCCTCATCGCCGACGAGCCCACCACGGCCCTCGACGTGACGGTCCAGGCCGAGATCCTCGACCTCATGCGCAATCTGCGGAACAAGCTCAACAGTGCGATCGTCCTCATCACGCACGACATGGGCGTGGTCGCGGACCTCGCCGACCGCATCGCCGTGATGCGCAAGGGCCGCATCGTCGAGACGGGCACGGCGGAGCAGATCTTCAACCACCCGCAGCACGAGTACACCAGAGCGCTCCTCGCCGCCGTGCCCCACCTCGGGCAGGGCGACGGCAACGACGACGTCGACATCACCGCGGCGCTCGCGGCTGCGACCCACACGGAGCTGCAGACCGTGGACCACGACGAACTCGAGCGGCGCGCCCAGGAAGTGCTCGCCCAGCTCGCCGACGTCGAGCAGGCGGCCGAGCACGGGGCACCCGGGGCGGCGCCCGTCCTCGAGCTCGTCGACGTCGCCATCGAGTACCCCAAGCAGGGCCGCGTGCCGGCGTTCCGCGCCGTCGAGGGCGCGAACCTGACGGTGTACCCGGGGCAGGTCATCGGCCTCGTGGGGGAGTCGGGTTCGGGGAAGACGACGATCGGCCGGGCCGCCGTCGGGCTGCTGCCCGTCGCCGACGGATCTCTGAAGGTCGTGGGAACGGACATCTCAGGGTTCCGCCCCACGTCGAAGGAGCTCATCAAGGTCCGCCGCCATGTGGGCATGGTGTTCCAGGACCCGTCGTCGTCGCTGAATCCCCGCCTGCCCATCGGTGAGAGCATCGGCGAGCCCATGTACCTCGCGGGGGAGGCGAAGGGCGGTGAACTGCAGAAACGCATCGAGGCGCTCCTCGACCAGGTGGAGCTTCCACGCTCCTACCGCAACAGGTACCCGCACGAGCTCTCGGGCGGGCAGAAGCAGCGGGTGGGGATCGCCCGGGCGCTGTCCCTCAAGCCGAAGCTGATGGTGGCGGACGAGCCGACGTCGGCCCTCGACGTCTCCGTCCAGGCCAGGGTGCTGGAACTGTTCCAGAACCTGCAGCGCGAACTCGGCTTCGCCTGTCTCTTCGTCACCCACGACCTCGCGGTCGTCGACGTCCTCGCCGACTACATCTGCGTGATGCAGCGCGGCCGGATCGTGGAGCAGGGGCCCCGGGACCAGATCCTCCGCAACCCCCAGGACCCGTACACGCAGCGGCTCCTGGCGGCGGTCCCGCTGCCGGATCCCGAGAAGCAGCGCGAACGCCGCGAGCTCCGCGCCAAGCTGCTCGCAGCCACCGACTGACCCCGCCCGATCGAAGCCCGCCCTGCCCCCGCAGGGCGGGCTTCTCCATGTGCAGGAGGATCCTTCCGCCGACGGGCGACCCGGCGGCCGGTACAGCACGCAGGCGCTCTCTTCGCGGTGCGTTATGGAACCGTGACGCGCGGCCCGAGTGCACTCCGGTCTGCACGAACAGTACGGAGGGATGGCGAAGCTGGGAGGACGCTGGACGTTCGACCCCTCCTGATGTTCAGGGAAGCAACGGAACGGGCATATGATTTCTCGTTGTGAGTTGGCTCTCGCTCTCTGCGAGGCCACTGGATCGGCCACATCAGGGCCGGTAAGACCCAATCAATAGGAGGCGGAATGCGTTTCACGCGCACTTCCAAGATGCTCAGCGTCGCGGCCCTCGCGGCGCTCTCGCTCAGCGCATGCGGCGGCGGAGACACCGAATCCGGCGCCGAGGGCGGCAACACCGAAGCCGTGATCGTGGTGGACGGTTCCGAGCCCCAGAACCCGCTGATCCCCACCAGCACCAACGAGGTGGGCGGCGGAGCGATCCTCGACCTCGTCTTCGCGGGCCTCGTCAGCTACGACGCCGACGGCAAGGCCCAGAACGAGATGGCGGAGTCCATCGAGACCGAGGACGCCCAGAACTACACGATCACGCTCAAGGAAGGCAAGACCTTCACCAACGGTGATCCCGTCACCGCGAGCTCCTTCGTCGACGCCTGGAACTACGGTGCAGCCGCGAAGAACGCCCAGCTCTCGAGCTACTTCTTCGAGAGCATCGAAGGCTACGCCGAGGCCAGCGCGGAGGGCTCCACCGTGGAGACCATGAGCGGCCTGACGGTCGTCGACGACCGGACGTTCACCGTCAAGCTGTCCCAGCCGGAATCCGACTGGCCGCTGCGCCTCGGCTACAGCGCGTTCTTCCCGCTGCCCGCCGCCGCGCTGGAGGATCCCACCACGTTCGGTGAGAACCCGATCGGCAACGGGCCGTACAAGTTCGCGTCCGAGGGTGCCTGGCAGCACAACCAGCAGATCGAACTCGTTCCCAACGACGAGTACGAGGGCCCCCAGGCCGCCCAGAACGGCGGCGTGACCTTCAAGATCTACCAGAACGACACGACGGCCTACCAGGACCTCATCTCGGACAACCTGGACGTCCTCAAGACCATCCCGACGAGCGACATCAAGAACTTCAAGAACGATCTCGGCGAGCGGTCCATCGAGTCGCCGTACGCGGGCAACCAGACCATCGCCGTGCCGTACTACCTCCCGAACTGGGAGGGTGAGGCGGGCAAGCTGCGCCGCCAGGCGCTGTCGATGGCGATCAACCGTGACGAGATCACCGAGGTCATCTTCAACGGTGGCCGCGAACCGGCGAAGGACTTCACCGCTCCCGTCCTCGAGGGCTTCAGCGAGGACCTCCCGGGCAGCGAGAACCTCGAGTACAACCCGGAGGAGGCCAAGAAGCTCTGGGCCGACGCCGAGAAGATCTCGCCCTACGACGAGTCGCAGCCCCTGACCATCGGCTACAACGCCGACAAGGGCGACCACAAGACCTGGGTCGAGGCCGTGGTGAACAACATCAAGAACAACCTCGGCATCGAGGTCGCGGGCAAGCCCTACGCGACCTTCAAGGAAGCCCGCACCGAGGCGACGGAGGAGACCCTCACGGGTGCCCTCCGCGCCGGCTGGCAGGCCGACTACCCGTCGCTGTACAACTTCCTCGGACCCATCTACGCCACCGGCGCCGGATCCAACGATGCCCGCTACAGCAACCCCGAGTTCGACCAGCAGCTGAAGGACGGACTCGCAGCCGACTCCGTCGAGGAGGGCAACGAGGCCATGAACGAGGCCCAGGAACACCTCCTGGAGGACCTCCCGGCCATCCCGCTGTGGTACCAGGTCGCCCAGGGCGGCTGGAGCAACAACGTGGACAACGTCGAATTCGGCTGGAACGGCGTCCCGCTCTACTACGCCATCACCGGCAAGTAACCCGTAGCGGTCCCGGGGCCCGCCCGTCAAAGGGCGGGCCCCTTTTCCGTGCTCCAACGAAAAGGTTTCCCACCTCATGAGCAACCCCCACCCGCATCCCGTCCGGATGCACGCCGCACCGGGAGGTGCGCACCGATGATCTGGTACATCGTCCGACGCTTCCTGCAGCTGATCCCCGTCTTCCTCGGTGCGACCCTGCTGGTGTACTTCCTCGTCTTCAGCCTCCCGGGCGACGCCACCGCCGCCATCTGCGGTGAGCGCGGCTGCACGCCCGCCGTCGTCGCGGGCCTCCGCGAGCAGTACAACCTGGACCAGCCCTTCTGGATCCAGTACCTGCTCTACCTCAAGGGCGTACTGACCTTCGACCTCGGCACGAACTTCTCCGGTCGCCCGATCGCGACGATCATCGCCGAGGTGTTCCCTACCACCGCCAAGCTCGCCATCATGGCCCTGGTCATCGAGGCCGTCTTCGGCATCGTGTTCGGCCTCATCGCAGGCCTCCGCAAGGGCCGGATCTTCGACTCGTCGGTCCTGGTGCTGTCCCTGATCGTCATCGCCGTGCCCATCTTCGTGCTCGGCTTCCTGATGCAGTTCCTGATCGGGGTCAAGCTGCAGTGGACCAACCCGACCGTGAGCGGTGACGCCACGTTCACCGAGCTCCTGCTCCCGGCCGTGGTCCTCGGGCTCGTGTCCTTCGCGTACGTGCTGCGCCTGACCCGGACGAGCATCATCGAGAACGTCAACGCCGACTACGTACGCACCGCGACCGCCAAGGGACTCAGCCGCCGCCGCGTCGTCGTCGTGCACGTCCTCCGCAACTCCCTGATCCCCGTCGTGACCTTCCTCGGTGCCGACCTCGGCGCCCTGATGGGCGGCGCGATCGTGACCGAGGGCATCTTCAACGTCAACGGCGTCGGCAACACCCTCTACCGCGCCGTGCTGAACGGTGACGGACCGATGGTCGTCTCGATCGTCACGTTCCTGATCCTCATCTTCTGCCTCGCGAACCTGCTGGTGGATCTCCTGTACGCGTGGCTGGACCCAAGGATTCGATATGCCTGAACCAACATCTTCCGCTCCCACCGACGCGACGACCGTGGCGCCCGTCGTCCGCACCAAGACGTCGGCCCACCCGATCGAGCACTTCGTCGCCGATGTCGACGAGACGCCGGTCCGGGCCACGGACAGCACGGTCTCCGACGCCGCTCCCCGCAGCCTGTGGGGCGAGGCGTGGCGCAGCCTGCGGAAGCAGCCGCTGTTCATCATCAGCGCCCTCCTGATCCTCGCGGTCATCTTCGTGGCGCTGTTCCCGGGCATCTTCACGAGCGAGCCGCCCAACGAGAACTGCCTGCTCGAGAACTCGGACGGCGGGCCGGCCCCCGGCCACCCGCTCGGCTTCACCGTGCAGGGCTGCGACATCCTCTCCCGCGTGGTGCACGGCACCCGGTCCTCGCTGACCGTCGGCCTGTTCGCCACGCTCGGCGTCGTCCTGATCGGTGGCCTCATCGGCGCCCTGGCCGGTTTCTTCGGCGGCTGGGTCGACGCCATCCTCGCCCGCGTGGGTGACATCTTCTTCGCCCTCCCGCTGATCCTCGGCGCCATCGTCGTCGTGCAGCTGCCCGTGTTCCAGCAGAACCGGAACGTCTGGACGCTCGTCGTCATCCTCGTGGCGTTCGGCTGGCCGCAGATCGCCCGTATCACGCGCGCGGCGGTGATCGAGGTGCGCAACGCGGACTTCGTCACCGCAGCCCGGTCGCTGGGCGTCTCGCCGCTGGGAGCGCTCGTCAAGCACGTCATCCCGAACGCGCTCGCGCCGGTCATCGTGATCGCGACGATCTCGCTCGGCACGTTCATCGTGGCGGAGTCGACGCTGTCCTTCCTCGGCATCGGGCTCCCGCCGGACGTCATGTCCTGGGGCAATGACATCTTCTCGGCGAAGCCGTCGCTCCGCAGCAACCCCATGGCCATCTTCTGGCCGGGCCTCGCCCTGTCGATCACCGTTCTGAGCTTCATCATGCTGGGCGATGCCCTGCGTGACGCTCTCGATCCGAAGGCACGCAAACGATGAGCCACAGCACAGGAACCCAGACACGCGGCCGCCGTGCCGCGTCGACCGGCGGAGGCACCCCGCAGCCGCTGCTCGAACTCCGGGACCTCGCCATCACCTTCTCGACGTCGAACGGGGACGTCCCGGCGGTGCGCAACGCCCACCTGACCGTGATGCCCGGCGAGACCGTCGCGATCGTCGGGGAGTCCGGGTCCGGCAAGTCGACGACGGCGCTCGCCGCGATCGGCCTCCTGCCCGCCAACGGCCGGGTGTCGAACGGCAGCATCATCTTCGACGGCGAGGACATCACGCACGCCTCGGAGAAGCGCATCGTGGAACTCCGCGGCTCCTCGATCGGCATGGTGCCCCAGGACCCCATGTCGAACCTGAACCCGGTCTGGAAGATCGGGTTCCAGGTGGGGGAGACGCTGAAGGCCAACGGCCTGCCCAGCGGTCCGCAGGACGTCGCGAAGGTGCTCGCCGAGGCGGGCCTGCCCGACGCCGCGTCGCGCGCCAACCAGTACCCGCACGAGTTCTCCGGCGGCATGCGCCAGCGGGCCCTGATCGCCATCGGGCTGTCCTGCCGTCCGCGCCTGCTCATCGCCGATGAGCCGACGTCGGCCCTGGACGTGACCGTCCAGCGGCAGATCCTGGACCACCTCGACACCATGACGGAGGAGCTCGGCACCGCCGTGCTACTGATCACCCACGATCTCGGCCTCGCCGCCGAGCGTGCGCACAAGGTGATCGTGATGTACAAGGGGCAGGTCGTCGAGGCCGGACCGGCCCTCGAGCTGCTGACGAACCCGCGCCACCCCTACACGCAGAAGCTCGTCGCCTCGGCGCCGTCCATCGCGTCGCGGCGCATCGAGTCGGCGAAGAAGGCGGGCGTGCAGACGGACGACCTCCTCACTCCGGCCGCGGCGTCCGTGAAGGGCGCGGCCCTGGACAAGGTGATCGAGGTCGAGGACCTGACGAAGGTCTTCAAGATCCGCGGCAGCTGGGGGAAGTCCACCGACTTCACCGCCGTGGACAAGGTCTCCTTCTCGATCGCCCGCGGCACCACCACCGCCGTCGTGGGGGAGTCCGGTTCGGGCAAGTCCACCGTCGCCAGGATGGTGCTCGGGCTCGAGGGCGCCACGTCGGGCAGCATCCGGTTCGACGGCGTGGACATCACCACGCTGGGTCGGAAGGAGATGTTCGACTTCCGTCGCCGCGTGCAGCCGATCTTCCAGGACCCGTACGGTTCACTCGATCCGATGTACAACATCTACCGCACCATCGAGGAGCCGCTCCGGGTCCACGGGATCGGCAATGCCGCGAGCCGCGAGAAGAAGGTCCGCGAGCTGCTCGACCAGGTGGCCCTGCCGTCCTCGATGATGCAGCGCTTCCCGAACGAGCTCTCCGGCGGCCAGCGGCAGCGCGTGGCCATCGCCCGGGCCCTCGCCCTGGACCCCGAGGTGGTCATCTGCGACGAGGCCGTCTCGGCGCTCGACGTGCTGGTGCAGGCCCAGATCCTGAACCTCCTCGCCGACCTGCAGGCGAACCTCGGCCTGAGCTACCTGTTCATCACGCACGACCTCGCGGTGGTCCGCCAGATCGCCGACCACGTGGCCGTGATGGAGAAGGGCAGGCTCGTGGAGCAGGGCACCACCGACGAGGTGTTCGACAACCCGCAGACGGCCTACACGCAGGCGCTCCTCGCAGCGATCCCAGGGGCAGGGCTCGTCCTGCCTCCCGAAGTCGCGTAGGCGCGAAGCACCCGCGTCACCAGCAGCACCGGCGACGGCGGCTCTCCATCCGGAGGGCCGCCGTCGTCGTCCCGTCGACGGCCCCGCTTGTGCGCCCACAGCGGATTCGGGCGCCCATTGACAGAGTGCATTAGGTCTGTTTTTGCCGTGTCCCCTAGACTGGTAAGAGGGCGTGCAGTGCAGCCGCCGTCATTTTCCCCGCAGTAGATACCGAATTGAGTAATAACGCATGTCTGAAACCACAGGCAACACCGCTGTTCGCAGCGACCTCCGCAACGTAGCCATCGTGGCTCACGTTGACCACGGAAAAACCACCCTGGTCGATGCCATGCTGAAGCAGACCAATTCGTTCGCGGCCCACGGCGACGTGGCCGACCGCGTCATGGACTCGGGTGACCTGGAGCGCGAGAAGGGCATCACCATCCTCGCCAAGAACACCACGGTGTTCTACGACGGTCCGGCCGCCAAGGGCGAGACCATCACCATCAACGTCATCGACACCCCCGGCCACGCGGACTTCGGCGGCGAGGTGGAGCGCGGCCTCTCCATGGTCGACGGCGTGGTGCTCCTCGTCGACGCCTCCGAGGGCCCCCTGCCCCAGACCCGCTTCGTCCTCCGCAAGGCCCTCGCGGCCAAGCTCCCCGTCATCCTGCTGGTCAACAAGACCGACCGCCCCGACTCCCGCATCGAGGAGGTCGTCAGCGAGTCGATGGACCTCCTCCTCGGCCTCGCCTCGGACCTCGCCGACGAGGTCCCCGACCTCGACCTCGACCTGATCCTCAACGTGCCCGTCGTCTACGCCGCGGCCCGCGTCGGCGCCGCGTCGATCGAGCAGCCGGCCAACGGCTCCGCACCGGCCAACGACAACCTGGAGCCGCTGTTCCAGACGATCATCGACCACATCCCGGCACCCCGGTACAACCCCGACGGCGTCCTGCAGGCGCACGTCACCAACCTCGACGCCTCACCGTTCCTCGGCCGCCTCGCGCTGCTGCGCATCTTCAACGGCACGCTGCGCAAGGGCCAGACCGTCGCCTGGGCGCGCCAGAACGGTGAACTCAAGAACGTCAAGATCACCGAGCTGCTCGCCACCAAGGCACTCGACCGCGTCCCCACCGATTCCGCGGGACCCGGCGAGATCGTCGCCGTCGCCGGCATCGAGGGCATCACCATCGGTGAGACCCTGACGGACGTCGACAACCCGCAGCCGCTGCCGCTGATCACCGTCGACGACCCCGCGATCTCCGTGACCATCGGTATCAACACCTCGCCGCTCGCCGGCAAGGTCAAGGGCGCCAAGGTCACGGCACGCCAGGTCAAGGACCGCCTCGACAAGGAGCTCATCGGCAACGTCTCGCTCCGTGTCCTGCCCACGGCCCGCCCCGACGCCTGGGAGGTCCAGGGCCGTGGCGAGCTCGCGCTCGCCATCCTCGTGGAGCAGATGCGCCGCGAAGGCTTCGAGCTCACCGTCGGCAAGCCGCAGGTGGTCACCAGGACCATCGACGGCAAGATCCACGAGCCGATGGAGCACATGACCATCGACGTCCCCGAGGAGTACCTCGGCGGCGTCACCCAGCTCATGGCCGCCCGCAAGGGCCGGATGACCAACATGGCCAACCACGGCACCGGCTGGGTCCGCATGGAGTTCATCGTCCCTGCGCGCGGCCTCATCGGCTTCCGCACCCGGTTCCTCACGGACACCCGCGGTGCCGGCATCGCTGCGTCGATCTCCGAGGGCTACGAGCCCTGGTGCGGCGACATCGAGTACCGCACCAACGGCTCGATGATCGCCGACCGCTCCGGCGTCGTCACGCCGTTCGCGATGATCAACCTGCAGGAGCGCGGCTCGTTCTTCGTGCAGCCCACCTCCGAGGTGTACGAGGGCATGATCGTCGGCGAGAATTCCCGCGCCGACGACATGGACGTGAACATCACGAAGGAGAAGAAGCTCACCAACATGCGTGCCGCGTCCTCGGACACCTTCGAGAACCTGACCCCGCCGCGCAACCTCACCCTCGAGGAGTCCCTCGAGTTCGCCCGCGAGGACGAATGCGTGGAGGTCACCCCGGAGACCATCCGCATCCGCAAGGTCATCCTCGACGCCAACGAGCGCATGCGCGCCTCGCGTTCGCGCGCGCGGGCCTAGTTCCCGCGGCACGTCTGCACCATGGCCTACGACGACGCCGGTCCCTCCCCTGCCGGGAAGGGCCGGCGTCCGTCGTATCCGGCGTCTCCTCCCGCCGGCCCCCGGCGTCCGCTGGCCGTCCTCGGGGCGGTGGCGGCAGGCGTGGCGGCCGGGGTGTTCGGCACGGCCCTGCACGCGCACCTGCTCTTCGTGGGCGGGATCGCGCTCCCCGTCGGCGCGCTGGCCGCCCTGCTCCTGGCCGGCAGCCTGTTCCTGCTGAGCGGGCTCTGGGCGCGGAACGTCCTGATGACGGCGGTGGCGGGTGCCGTCGCGTACGGGGTCGTGGCGATGCTCTCGAGGTCCGGCAAGACGCTCATCGTCACGGGGTCGTCGACGGCCGCCCCGGGCACCGCCATCGCGGGGAATCTCTGGCTCTTCGGCGTGCTCGTCGTGACGCTCGCCGCGGTGGTGCGGGGCGTCGTCGTGCTGCGGCCCCGGCCCTGAGGGCGGGGCCGGGCCTCAGTCGGCCGTGCGGTCCAGGTGGTGGGCCAGCATGATGGACGTCGCCGTGCCGCCCTCATCCGGGCCGCGATGGGCGTAGTCCTCGAAGACCGCGCGGATGCGCCCCATCATCTCGGCCCGGTGCTCGTCGTTGAGTCGGAGGCCAAGACGCCAGACGTCGATCTCGGACGGCTCCAGGCCCTCGATCTCCTGCAGGAACGTCTCGACGAGCACGGGCGCGGAGTTCGGGACGCGGCTGTTCCACGACATCCCGGTGGCACGATAGGGGATCTCCCTGGCCCCGCGGTTCCCCGTCCGGGCGTCCTCGGCCGCGAGGTACCCCGTGGAGAGCAGGGTGCGGACGTGGTGGAGCGTCGTCGCCGGATTGAGGTCCAGGGCCTCCGCGATCTCCTTGTTGGTCCTGCCCTGGTGCAGGCACAACCGCAGGATGCGGAGCCGGACGGGGGAGCTGAGCGCCCGGCCGCGCGCCTGGAGATCCTCGTCAGAGTCCATGCGCCGATTGTACGGGAGATCGCCCGTCGGATTGACAGGTCCCAATCACTGAGGCCGGAGGGGCAGTGTCCGGCGCGGCGCCCGGCGCGGGGGCGGCGGCGGTACCGTGCGTGCCGCGGTGATGTCCGCGAAGAGCACGACGTCGTCGCCCCTGCGCGTGCGCACCGTGCATGTGCTCGCGTCGACCGCGACGAGGTCGCCGAGCGCATCCGTGTACCCGGACTCGATCCGGTGCCGGACGACGACCCTGGTCCCGAGGGGGAGCGATGCGAGCAGGGCGGCGGGTGTCGGCACGCCTCAAGGGTAGGCCCTCGGGGCGCAGCGCGGGGATGGCGGGGCCCCGGACGGACTGGTCCTGGCGGGGCGGGCCGTTGCGTTAAGCTGGAGTCCGCACCACGGGTGCGTCAGCCCGACCCCGTTCACCAGGAAAGGCGTGGGAAGTGACCTACGTAATCGCGCAGCCATGCGTGGATGTCAAGGACAAGGCCTGCATCGAGGAATGCCCTGTCGACTGCATCTACGAGGGGGAGCGGTCGCTCTACATCCACCCCGACGAGTGCGTGGACTGCGGCGCGTGCGAGCCCGTGTGCCCCGTCGAGGCGATCTACTACGAGGACGACACCCCCGAGCAGTGGGCCGACTACTACAAGGCCAACGTCGAGTTCTTCGACGACCTCGGCTCGCCGGGCGGCGCGGCGAAGGTCGGCAACACCGGCTTCGACCACCCCCTCATCGCGGCCCTGCCGCCCCAGAACCAGCCCGCGTAAGTGGTGGCCGGGGAGCCGTTCGGCCTGCACCTGCCCGACTACCCGTGGGACGCGCTGGTGCCCTACCGGGAGACGGCGTCGCGCCACCCCGACGGCCTGGTGGACCTGTCCATCGGCACGCCGGTCGATCCGACGCCGGACCTCATCCGGGCCGCGCTGGCCGCAGCCGCGGACGCGCACGGCTACCCGACCACCCACGGTACGCCGGCGCTCCGTGAGGCGGTCAGCGCGTGGTTCGCGCGGCGCAGGGGTGTCCCCGGGCTGGATCCCGCGGACATCCTGCCGACCGTCGGCTCCAAGGAGCTCGTCGCGTGGCTTCCCCTGCTGCTGGGGCTGGGCGAGGGCGACGTCGTCGTCCGCCCGTCCGTCGCCTACCCCACCTACGACGTCGGCGCCCTCCTCGCCGGTGCCACGGCGGTCGCCGCCGACTCCCTCGCCGACCTGCCCGCGGACGTGCGGGCCCGCGTCCGCCTGGTGTGGATCAACTCGCCCGGCAACCCCACGGGCGAGGTGCTCGACGTCGGGGGACTGCGGACGATCGTCGACGACGCCCGCTCGCTCGGCGCGGTCGTGGCATCCGATGAATGCTACGGCGAACTGGGCTGGGGCCGGTGGGACCCGGCGGAGGGCGGCGAGCCCGTGCCCAGCATCCTCGACCCCCGGGTATGCGGCGGGTCCCACGAGAACCTGCTGGCCGTCTACTCGCTGAGCAAGCAGTCCAACCTCGCCGGCTACCGGGCCGCCTTCACGGCCGGCGATCCGGGGATCATCGCGAACCTCGTCAACTCCCGCAAGCACGCCGGCATGATCGTCCCCTACCCCGTGCAGGAGGCCATGCGGGTGGCCCTCGGGGACGACGCCCACGTGGCCGCACAGAAGGACCTGTACCGTCGTCGTCGTGCCCTGCTCGTCCCGGCGCTCGAGGCTGCGGGCTTCACCATCAGCGGGTCGGCCGCCGGCCTGTACCTCTGGGCGTCGAACGGGATGCCGACCTGGGACACGATCCACCGGCTCGCCGGACTCGGGATCCTCGCGGGTCCCGGGACGTTCTACGGCACCGCTGGGGAGGGTTTCATCCGCATGGCCCTCACGGGCAGCGACGAGCGGATCCGGGCCGCGGCGGCGCGCCTGGCCGCCGCGCCGCGCTGACCCTCCACCCTGCGTGCCCTCGACCACCGGCGGGCAGCAGGATTAGTGATCGGGGGGCGCTGACGGTAGCGTTTGGCCTGAATATGCTGATCCCGGGGTGATCCCTGCCCGCGTGGGAAACGATGATCCGTGGCGATGACCGCGCTCCAGCCCCTGAAGGAGAATCAATGACCGAGCAGAATGCCTCCCTGCACTACGGCGGCGGCGAACTCACCCTGCCGCTGGTGCCCGCGGTGGAGGGCAACAACGGCTACGACGTGTCGAAACTGCTGAAGCAGACCGGCCAGGTCACGTTCGACCCCGGCTTCATGAACACCGCGGCCACCACCTCGGCGATCACCTACATCGACGGCGACGCGGGGATCCTGCGCTACCGCGGGTACCCGATCGAGGAGCTCGCGAAGAACTCCACCTTCCTCGAGGTCTCCTACCTGCTGATCTACGGGAACCTGCCGACGCCGGAGGAGCTGACCGCGTTCGACGGCCGGATCCGCCGGCACACGCTCCTCCACGAGGAGCTCAAGGGCTTCTTCGGCGGCTTCCCGCGGGACGCCCACCCGATGCCGGTGCTCTCCTCGGCCGTCTCGGCACTGTCCACGTTCTACCAGGACTCGCTCGACCCGTTCGACGACGAGCAGGTGGAGCTCTCCACGTTCCGCCTCATGGCGAAGCTGCCCGTCATCGCGGCCTACGCGCACAAGAAGTCCATCGGCCAGCCGATGCTCTACCCGGACAACTCCATGAACCTCGTGGAGAACTTCCTGCGGCTCTCCTTCGGCCTGCCCGCCGAGCCGTACGACCTCGACCCCATGATGGTCAAGGCACTGGACCTCCTGCTCATCCTGCACGCCGACCACGAGCAGAACTGCTCGACGTCGACGGTCCGCCTCGTGGGCAGTTCCAACGCGAACATGTTCGCCTCCGTCTCCGCGGGGATCAACGCGCTCTTCGGCCCCCTGCACGGCGGCGCCAACGAGGCCGTCCTGAACATGCTCCGTGACATCAAGGCCACGGGCATGCAGCCCGAGGACTTCATGGAGAAGGTCAAGAAGAAGGAAGACGGCGTGAAGCTCATGGGCTTCGGGCACCGCGTCTACAAGAACTACGACCCGCGCGCGAAGATCGTCAAGGCCACGGCCCACGACATCCTCGGCAAGCTCGGCGGCAACGACGAACTGCTCGACATCGCCATGCGCCTCGAGGAGAAGGCCCTCGCCGACGACTACTTCATCGAGCGGAAGCTGTACCCGAACGTGGACTTCTACACGGGCCTGATCTACAAGGCCATGGGCTTCCCCGAGAAGATGTTCACCGTCCTCTTCGCCATCGGCCGCCTGCCGGGCTGGATCGCCCAGTGGCGCGAGATGATGCAGGACCCGCAGACGAAGATCGGCCGCCCGCGCCAGCTGTACACGGGCGAGGGCGAGCGCCACTACCCGGCCAACTGATCCCGCAGCACGACGGCGGCCGCCCACCCCAGGTGGGCGGCCGCCGTCGTTGCCGGGGCCGGACAGGGAGCTGTCAGCTGTCCTGGGCGTAGCCCTGCGGGTTGTGCTTCTGCCAGCGCCAGTGGTCCTCGCACATCTCGGCGAGGGTCCGGGTTGCCGACCAGCCCAGGTCGGCGAGGGCCGACGACGGGTCGGCGTAGCTGACCGCCGCATCGCCGGGCCGGCGGGGCGCGAACTCGTAGGGGACCTCGCGGCCGACCGCGGCGGAGAACGCGGCGAGGACCTCGAGGACCGAGGAGCCGTTCCCCGTGCCGAGGTTCCAGGTGTGCACCCCGCCGTGGGCGACGAGGTAGTCGAGGGCGGCGAGGTGGCCCTCGGCCAGGTCCACCACGTGGATGTAGTCGCGCACCCCGGTGCCGTCCGGCGTGGGGTAGTCGTTGCCGAACACCAGGACCTTCTCCCGGCGGCCCACCGCGACCTGTGCGACGAAGGGCAGGAGGTTGTTGGGGACGCCCGTGGGGTCCTCCCCGATGGTGCCCGAGGAATGCGCGCCCACCGGGTTGAAGTAGCGCAGCAGGGCGATGTTCCAGCGGGGATCCGCCGCGCCGAGATCGGTCAGGATGTCCTCGATCTGCTCCTTGGTGCGCCCGTAGGGGTTCACGGCGTCGAGCGGGAGCTTCTCCGTCAGGGGCACCTCCTCGGAGGCGCCGTAGACGGTGGCGGAGGAGCTGAACACGAGGGTGCGCACGTCGGCGTCGTCCATGACCCGCAGGAGGGTCAGGGTGCCGCCCACGTTGTTGTGGTAGTAGTACAGCGGCTTCTCGACGGACTCGCCCACGGCCTTCAGTCCGGCGAAGTGGATGACGGCGTCGACCTTCTCCTCGGCGAAGATGGCGCGCAGCCGGGGCTCGTCGAGGAGGTCGGCCCGATGGAAGGTCGGCCTGCGGCCGGCAAGGGTCGCGACGCGTTCGAGCGAGGTCTCCGTGGAGTTCATCAGGTTGTCGACGACGACGACGTCGTGGCCGTGGTCGAGCAGGGTCAGGACGGTGTGCGAGCCGATGTAGCCGCTGCCACCGGTAACGAGTATTTTCACGCTCCCATCGTAGGTGCATCGTGGAGGAGTGCGGTGTCCCCGCTGCCCGATCCGCCTCTGGAGCCCCCGGCGTCCGGGGATTACTGTAGGAACGAGCCCGACCGGTCCGAAGGAGGCCCATGTCGCACGCCGCATCAGGCTACAGCGGGTATTTCACCGTGGACACCTCGGAAGTGCTGCTCGTGGCGCTGTACCTCAGGGACTGCGCCGGGCTGGCGCGTACCGGTCGACCCGCCCTGCCACCGCTGATTCCGACGGTGCGGAAGGCCGCGACGCGGCGCCTGACGGAGCAGGTCGGAGGGCGGGCGGCCCTGCGGGTCGAGTGGGAGGCCTGGTGGCACAGCCTGCTCGCGCACCGTGTCCAGGACGCGGTCCTGCCGCTCCCTCCGCACTTCGAGGCGCTGGACGGCATGCCGGCGCTGAAGGTCCTCCTGCAGGCCCACTTCGGGACCGCGATGGAATGGGCGCAGGAGCGGTGCGCCGAATACGCCCTCCACGCGGGGTCCAGGGGCGCGGACAGCATGGACTACCTGCTCTCCCGGATCATCCAAGAGCGTGAGCTCGAGCTGGGGCGGTCGGCCCGCCGCTTCACGCTCGAGGTCGTCGAGCTGCCCCTCGGCGTCCGGCGCGCGTGGTGGGTGGAGCCGGACAAGCTCCTAATGTGCCAGGAACTGTTCGACGACGAGCGTTCCTTCCGCAGCTACGTGGAGCCCGTCGTCAGGATGCTCGTCTGACCCGCGCCCGCGCCCGCGCCCGCGCGCCGGGTATCAGGGTGTCGCCCCCGCGACGGTGACGGTCACCGTCCCGGTCTCCGTCGTCGTCGACGACCAGCCGCCGTCCTCCCGCACCCATTCGAGGCCGGAGAACGCGACCGCGGTGATCTGGAGGGCCGACGCGTTGGCCACCGCCCACTGCGCGACCGCCCAGCCCGTGGTGTCCGCGACGTCCAGCGTGAGGCGGGTCCCGTCCACGGTCCCGCCGAGCGGGCCGAAGACCTCCTCCGCGGCCGTCGAGACGGCGAACGGGTCGCCGTCGGCCGAAGGTTCGCGGAGGGTGCACTCCAGGGCCGCGGGCGAGTGGCCGGTCAGTGCGGAGGCGAAGGCGCGGCCCTCCGGCTCGTGGTCGGCGTACGCGGTCGGGTAGGCGGAGCGCTGGACCGTCTGGGCGGCCTCGGTGATCGGCAGTGCCTCGTACCCGGGGATCCTGACCAGCGCGTCGTAGAAGGCGCCCGCGGCGTAGAGGGGCGACATGATCTGCTCCTCGGTGCCCCAGCCCTGCGAGGGGCGCTGCTGGAACAGGCCCCGGGAGTCGGGGCCGGCGTCGTCGCCGTAGTCGATGTTCTCGAGGCGGGACTCCTGGACCGCCGTGGCGATGGCGATCGATGCCGCGCGGGCGGGCAGTCCCCGGTTCACGGCGACCGCCGCGATGAGCGCGGCGTTGCCGGTCTGCTCGGGGGAGAGCTCGAAGGTGTCCGCTCCCACGGTCGCGCTGCACCGCTCCCGGACCAGGACCTCGCTGTCGCCCAGCTGGTCGACGGCGACAGCGGTACCCCCGATGACGACGGCGGCGAGCGCGGCGAGCATCCCGCCGGTGCGGAGCTGCCGCCGCCGGCGCCGGACGGCAACGGAAGGGGGCCGCGGGGACATGCGCTAGTTGGCGTGCAGGGCGGGATTGAGCGCGATGCCCTGGCCGCTGCGGGGACGGGCCTCGACGGCTCCCGTGGCGGAGTTGCGCAGGAACAGGATGCCCGGCTCGCCGGAGAGGGTCGTGGCCTTGACGAGGGTTCCGTCCTGCAGGGTCACCTTGGTGCCGGCCGTGAGGTAGAGCCCGGCCTCGACGACGCAGTCGTCCCCGAGGGAGATGCCGACACCGGACTCGGCACCCAGGAGGCAGCGCTCGCCGATGGTGATGCGTTGCGTCCCGCCACCCGAGAGCGTCCCCATGATCGAGGCCCCTCCGCCGATGTCCGACCCGTCCCCGACGACGACCCCCGCCGAGATGCGCCCCTCGACCATGGAGTGGCCGAGCGTCCCGGCGTTGAAGTTCACGAACCCCTCGTGCATCACGGTGGTGCCGTCGGCCAGGTGGGCGCCGAGGCGGACGCGGTCGGCGTCGGCGATCCGCACGCCGGTCGGGACCACGTAGTCGACCATGCGGGGGAACTTGTCGACGCCGTACACGGCCACGGGGCCGCGGGCACGCAGCGCGGCACGGACCGTCTCGAAGCCCTCCACGGGGACCGGCCCGTAGTTGGTCCACACGACGTTCGCCAGCAGCCCGAAGACGCCGTCGAGGGAGAGGGTGTTCGGCTGGACGAGCCGGTGGGAGAGGAGGTGGAGCCTCAGATAGGCGTCCTCGGTCCCCGCGGGGGCGTCGTCGAGGTCCACGGTGAGGTCGACGACGCGCTGCGTGACGTGCCGGGCGTTGTCCACGCCCGCCGCCGCGAGGGCGTCCAGGGTGTCCCGCAGGTGGGCCGCCGCGGCGTCGTCCTGCGCAGGTGCGCCGACCCAGGGGGCCGGGTACCAGGTGTCCAGGACGGTTCCGTCGGATGCGACGGTCGCGAGGCCGAGGCCGCCGGCCGGCCGCCGGGGAGCGGACATGGGTGAACTGGGCGCAGGAGCAGTCATGGGGACAAGTCTACCGAGCGATAGTGTTGCCGCATGATGCCCTCTCCCGTTCCGGCGCTCGATCCGCGCTCCGACGTAGCCCACCTGACAGCGCGACTCCTGGACATCGGGAGCGTCTCCGGCAACGAGGCGCTCATCGCGGACGCCGTCGAGGAGGCCCTGCGCCACCTGGACCACCTGGAGGTGGTGCGCGACGGCGACTGCGTCATGGCGAGGACCCGGCTCGGGCGCCCCGAGCGCGTCATCCTCGCCGGGCACATTGACACCGTGCCCCTCCCGACCGCCCCCGGGTCGCGGGGGACTGTCCCGTCCGTGTGGGACGGCGACGTCCTGTACGGGCGGGGCGCCACCGACATGAAGGGAGGTGTCGCCGTCCAGCTCGCGCTCGCGGCGGCCCTGACGGAACCCACGCGCGACATCACCTTCATCTTCTACGACCAGGAGGAGGTCGAGGCATCCCTCAGCGGGCTCGGCCGGGTGGCGGAGTCCTACCCCGAATGGCTGGCGGCGGACTTCGCGGTGCTCCTGGAACCGACGGACGGCACCGTGGAGGGCGGCTGCAACGGTACGGCGCGCTTCGACGTCCGGGTCACCGGGAAGGCGGCGCACTCGGCGCGGGCATGGCGGGGCGTGAACGCGATCCACGGTGCCGCCGACATCCTCGTCCGTCTGCGGGACCATGTGCCGGCGACCGTCCACGTGGACGGGCTGGACTACCGGGAGAGCCTGAACGCGGTGATGATCACGGGGGGCACCGCCGGCAACGTCATCCCTGACAGCGCCGTGATCGAGGTGAACTACCGCTTCGCCCCGGACAAGTCGCCGGAGCAGGCGGAGGAGTACGTGCGGGCACTCCTCGACGGTTTCGACGTCGAGCGGACCGACGCGGCCGCCGGCGCGCGGCCCGGCCTGCAGCACCCCGCCGCGGCCGCGTTCGTCGCGGCCGTCGGTGCGGAGCCGAAACCGAAGTACGGCTGGACCGACGTCGCGCGGTTCAGCGCCCTCGGCGTGCCGGCGGTGAACTTCGGTCCCGGCGACGCGCTCCTCGCGCATACGGACGACGAGCACGTGCACGCCGACGCGATCCGCGCGTGCCTGGCCGCCCTGACGACCTGGCTGTCCTGACCGGCGGCGCCGTGGCGCCCCCGGACGACGAAGGACCCGGCATGCGCCGGGTCCTTCGTCGTTGCTGTCGCGGGAACGGCTCAGGTGGAGGCCGCGTCCATCGCGATGGCCTCCTCCGCGGCAGGCCGGCGGCCCTTGGTCCTGAAGCTCAGGAGGACGGACAGCCGCGTCGCCAGGGATGACAGCGCGAAGTTGATGATGATGAAGATCGCGGCGGCGACCAGCAGCGACGGGATCACGTTGCCCTCGCCGACCCCGAGCCGGCGCATGTACTGCAGCAGTTCGGGGTAGGTGATGATGAAGCCCAGCGCCGAGTCCTTGAGGATGACCACGAACTGGCTGATCAGTGCGGGCAGCATGGCGATCAGGGCCTGGGGGATCTCGATGCTGCGCAGCGACTGGTTCGGCGTCATGCCGATCGCCATGCCCGCCTCGCGCTGCCCCCGGGGCAGGCCCTGGACACCGGACCGGACGAGCTCCGCGATCACGGAGCCGTTGTAGAGGGTGAGGGCGATGACCACCGCGATGAGCGGGGCGTCCTCGGGCTGGACCGCCCCGGAGCTGCCGAGCGCCAGCCAGAAGAAGATCATCATCAGCAGGACGGGGACGGCGCGCAGGAATTCGACGACGACCCCTGCGACCCACCGGACCGGCGCGAGGTGCGAGAGCCGGCCGACGCCGAAGATCAGGCCGAACACCACCGAGGTGACGATGGCGATCGCCGCCGCCTTCAGCGTGTTGGCGAGCCCGGGGAGGATGAAGTACTGCCACGTCCTCCCTTCGAGGAAGGGCGTCCACATGCTCCCGGCGAGCTGCCCCTTCTCGGCCAGGGCCGCGACGACCCAGGCGAGGATCCCGAGGACGATCAGCACGCCGACGATGTTGCCGATGAGGATGTTCCGGCGTGCGCGGGGACCGGGCGCGTCGAAGAGGACCTGCTGCGCGCTCATCGTGCCACCGCCAGTTTCCGTGAGGCCCAGGTGGTCAGCAGTCCGATGGGGATCACCAGGATCACGAAGCCGAGGGCGAAGGTGAGGAAGATCGGGATCACGAGGTCGGAGCGGAACTCGATCATGGTCTTCATGAGGCCCGACGCCTCGGTGGCGACCGAGCCCGCCGCGGCGACCGTCGAGTTCTTGATGAGGGCGATCAGCACGTTCCCCAGGGGCGCGATGGCGCCGCGGAAGGCCTGGGGGAGGATGATGAGGCGTGCCGCCGGCAGGAAGCTCAGCCCGATCGCCCGTGCGGCCTCCGCCTGGCCGAGAGGGACGGTGTTGACGCCACTGCGGATGGCCTCGCACACGAAGGCCGCGTGGTACACGGACAGGCCCACGATCGCGATCCGGAACAGGCTGTCGTTGAGGTCGGACGCCAGGCTGATCTGCATGACGGAGAACAACCCGAGGAAACCGAAGGCCAGGATGATGGTCAGCGGCGTGTTGCGGAAGATGTTCACGTACGCGGCGCCGAACCACTGCAGGCTCGCGATGGGGGAGATGCGGAACAGGGCCAGCACCGTGCCGATGATGAGCGCCCAGATGGCGGCCCAGAACGACAGTTGGATGTTGACCCAGAACGCGGCGGGCACGTCGTAGGTCTCGAACAGCGACAGGTAGTTCTCCACGGTTCACCTCTTTCCTGGTGGGGAACACGGCATTGGCGGGGCGGTCCGGGCGGACCGCCCCGCCAATGGGGGCTTGCTAGGCGCAGGGCTCCGGTGTGGGTGGGTTCAGCTCCGCGTTGTAGGTGTAGTCGGCACCCTCGGTGTTGCTGGTGATCGCGTCCTCCCAGGCACCGTCCTCGATCATCTTGGTGATGGCCGCGTTGATGTCCTCGCACCTGTCGCTGCCCTTGGGCAGGCCGACGCCGTACTTCTCCTCGGAGAAGGTGTTGCCGACGACCTTGAACTTGCCCGCGTTGGCTTCCTGCGCGGCGAGGCCGGCGAGGATGATGTCGTCGGTGGTGACGGCGTCGATCTGGCCGCCGCCCATCGCCGTGACGCACTCGGCGTAGCCGGGCTGCTCGACGAGCTGCACGCCCGGGTACTGGTCCTTGATCTTCTGGGCGGACGTCGAGCCCGTGACCGAGCAGAGGTTCTTGCCCTCGAGGTCCTCGGGGCCCTCGATGTCGCTGTCCGTGGGGACGAGGAGGTCCTGGCCGGCGATGAAGTACGGGCCCGCGAAGTCGACGGTCTCCTTGCGGGTGTCGGTGATCGAGTAGGTCGCGAAGATCATGTCGACCTGGTTGTTGGACAGCAGGTTCTCACGGTTCGCGGACGGCGCCTCGACGAACTGGATATCCCCCTCGGCCACCCCGAGCTCGCCCGCCACGTACTTGGCGACGTCGACGTCGAAGCCGGAGTAGGAGCCGCCCTCGTCGTAGCCGAGGCCGGGCTGGTCGAACTTGATGCCGATGCGGAGCGTCTCGCCGCCGCCGTCCTCGCCCCCGCCGCCTTCGCTGCCGGTGGTGTCGCCACCTCCACACGCGGACAGGGTGAGTGCTGCCACCGCAGCCACCGTGGCTGCTGCGTATCGGGTCTTTCGCATTGGTTCTCCTTGCGTCGCGGCCTCGGAAGGCCCTCGTGGGTCCTGCGGATGCGGGGTCAGTGCGAGAGGATCTTGCCGAGGAAGTCCTTGGCGCGATCGCTCCGCGGGTTGGTGAAGAACTCCTCGGGCGTGGCCTCTTCCATGATCTGGCCGTCCGCCATGAAGATCACGCGGTCGGCGGCACGGCGGGCGAAGCCCATCTCGTGCGTCACGACGATCATGGTCATGCCCTCCTTGGCGAGGGCGACCATCGCGTCGAGGACCTCGTTGATCATCTCCGGGTCGAGCGCCGAGGTCGGTTCGTCGAACAGCATCACCTTCGGCTTCATGGCGAGGGCCCGCGCGATGGCCACGCGCTGCTGCTGGCCGCCGGAGAGCTGGGCGGGGAGCTTCTGCGCCTGGTTGTCGACGCCGACGCGCTTGAGCAGGGACATCGCGAGCTCCTTCGCCTCGCCGCCCTTCATGCCCTTGACCTTGATGGGGCCGAGGGTCACGTTCTCGAGGATCGACTTGTGCGCGAAGAGGTTGAAGGACTGGAACACCATGCCGACGTCGGCGCGCAGCTTCGCCAGGGCCTTGCCCTCCGCGGGGAGGACCTTGCCGTCGATGGCGATCTCGCCGTCGTCGATGGTCTCCAGGCGGTTGATGGCACGGCACAGGGTCGACTTCCCGGACCCGGACGGCCCGATGACCACCACGACCTCGCCGCGCCCGACCTCGAGGTTGATGTCGCGGAGGACGTGCAGGTCACCGAAGTGCTTGTTGACGTGCTTGAGCGAGACGAGGGGGCTTCCCGAGGACGCGGGCGTAGTCGGTTGCTGTTCACTTGTCATGGGAGAAATGTAGCGAACTATTCCTCCCCGGCAATACGGCGGGGTGGAATGGGGAGCATTGTGATTCAAGTGCAATCAGTGCACTGACCGATGCGCTCCCATTGGTTAGCCTAGGACAATGTCTCTTTCGCAGCAGCCCCCGGCCGGTGACACCACCGGGCAGCCCACCAGCGACGACGGCGCCGTGCCTGCAGTGGCCGACGGTCCCGCAGGACCCGGCATGAACGGTTCGGCCCGCGCGCGCGGGAACGGTGTGCCGGCGTCGAGGCCGGCGCGGCACAAGGGCCCGGTGGAACTGCGGCGTGCCCAGGCGGCGGCTCCGCAGTCCGACAACCAGCTGCTGGACTCCGATCCGGGCGGCGGCTTCACCCGCACCGATCCCTGGCGCGTGTTGCGCATCCAGAGCGAATTCGTCGAGGGGTTCGGTACGCTGGCCGACCTCGGACCGGCGATCAGCGTGTTCGGGTCGGCCCGGACGCCGCGGGACTCGCCCTTCTACGCGATCGGCGAGGAGGTGGGCCGGCGCCTCGTCGCCTCGGGGTACGCCGTCATCACCGGGGGAGGGCCAGGAGCCATGGAGGCCGCCAACAAGGGCGCCTGCGAGGCGGGCGGGGTCTCGGTGGGACTCGGCATCGAACTGCCCTTCGAGCAGGGCATGAACGAGTGGGTGGATCTCGGGATCAACTTCCGCTACTTCTTCGCGCGGAAGACGATGTTCGTCAAGTACGCCAACGGGTTCGTCGTGCTGCCGGGCGGCTTCGGTACGCTCGACGAACTGTTCGAGGCGATGACCCTCGTCCAGACCCGCAAGGTCACCTCCTTCCCGATCGTGCTCATCGGCGTCGACTACTGGCGCCCGCTCATCGACTGGATCGAGGGCACCCTGCTCGCCGAGGGCACCGTCTCGGAGAAGGACCTCTCGCTGCTGCAGCTCGTCGACACGGCGGAAGAGGCCGTGCGGATCGTCGCGGCCTCCGCGCGGCACGGCCAGGCCCCGAGTACTGCCTCCGGGCACCGCTGAGAGTCGACTCTGGCACCATGGCGGTGTGACTATTCTCCTGGTGATCCTCGCCGTCCTGCTCCTGGGCGGGACCGCCGTCCTCGCCTCCGGACGCCCGCTCCCTGCATCGCTCCGGCGTCCCGACGCCGTTGTCCCGGCAGGCTCGGCGCCGTCCGGCCAGGACGGGTTCGGGCTGGTCGAGCCGGTGGCGAGCCTGCCTCCCGTCCTGCTGCCCGAGCGGCCCTCCGCGCCGGACGTCGACGCCGTCCGGTTCGGGCTGGGCCTCCGCGGCTATCGCATGGACCAGGTGGACGAGGTCCTCGACCGCCTGGCCGGCGCGCTCGCCGAGCGGGACGTCCTCATCGGTGAGTTGCGCTCGCAGCTCGCCGCGCAGGACGCCCGGCCATGAGCGGAGCCGTCCCCGGCTCGGACGGCCGGCCGCGGTGCGGCTGGGCGGTCACCAGCGCCGACTACGAGCAGTACCACGACCTCGAATGGGGACGCCCCGTCCGGGACGAGACCGGTCTGTTCGAGCGGCTGAGCCTCGAGGCCTTCCAGTCCGGCCTGAGCTGGATCACCATCCTCCGGAAGCGGGAGGCGTTCCGCACGGCCTTCGCGGGGTTCGTCCCGGAGGCAGTGGCGGCCTTCGACGGGCACGACGTCGAGCGGCTCCTGGCCGACGCCGGCATCGTCCGGAACCGGCTGAAGATCGAGGCGACGATCGCCAACGCCCGGGCCCTCCTCGCGCTCCCCGACGGCACCACCCTCCACTCCGTCCTGGATCGGCACCGCCCCGAGGCGCGCCCCGCGCCGGCCACGCCGGCCGACGTACCCGCGGTCACGGCGGAGAGCACGGCCCTGGCCCGCGATCTCCGCGCCCTCGGCTTCCGCTTCGTGGGCCCGACGACGGCGTACGCCATGCTGCAGGCCACCGGGTACGTCGACGACCACCTCGAGGACTGCTGGGTCCGCGGCGCGGACGGGACGGCACCGGACGCCGATCGGCCCGCGGGGACACGACCGTGACGACCGCTGCCGGCGACGGCGCGGCGTGAACCGGACGCGGACCGCGGCGACCGGGCAGCCGGGCCGGATGCAGGCCCGCCGGATCCTGGAGGTCCTGGCGGTCTTCGCCGCCGGCCGCCTCGTGTCGACCGCGATCCTCCTGCTCGCGGCGGCGCGCCAGGGCCCCAGTCCGTGGTCCGGCCCCCGCCCCGGCTACGGGACGTTCATCGATTTCTGGGACAGCGGCTGGTACGAGCGCATCTTCATGGAGGGATACCCGACCGAGCTGCCGCGGGACGCTCTCGGAGCGGTCAGCCACAACCAGTGGGCGTTCTACCCCCTCTACCCGGGACTCGTCCGCGTCCTGGATGCGGCCACCGGCCTCGGGTGGGGCGTCCTCGCCCCCCTGGTGTCGGTGGTCGCATCGGCCGCGGCGTCGCTCGTGATCTACCGCCTGTTCAGGCTGCGCTCCGATCACCGGACGGCGCTCTCCGGCGTCGCGGTCGTGTCCTTCGCACCCGTGGCAGCCATCCTGCAGGTGCCCTACGCGGAGTCGCTGCACCTGCTGCTGCTGGCCTCGGCGCTGTACCTCGTCTCGCGCGGCCGCTACGTCGCTGCCATGCCCGTCGTGGTCCTGATGTGCCTGGCACGCCCGGCGGGAGTGCCGTTCGCGGTCGCCGTCGGGATCCTGTTCCTCCACGCACTGTGGACTGCGCGCCGAGCGGGCGATCCGGGCAGCCGCAGTGAGGCGGCGGCCCGCCTCCTCCCGCTGTTCCTGCTCGGCGTGGTCTCCGCTGTGTCCGCCGTCACGTGGCCGATCATCGCCTGGGCCGTGACGGGGGAGCGCACCGCCTACGTCGCGACGGAGACGGCCTGGCGGGGTGAGGCCCTGGTCCCGTTCGTGCCCTGGTTCGAGGCACCCGCCGCCGTGCTCGGGCCCGCGGCAGGGGCCCTGGTGGTCGCCGGCCTCGTGGTGGGCGCCGTCGCGCTGTTCCTCGCGCCGTCGGTGCGCTCGATCGGCCTCGTCCCCGGCGCCTGGTGCGCCGCGTACCTGCTCTACCTCGCGGCGTTCTGGGACCCCCAGTCGAGTACCTGGCGCATCCTGCTCCCGCTGTTCCCCCTGGCGATCGCCCCCGCGTCCGTGCGCGGGGGACGCCTTCTCTGGGTGCTCCTGCCGGTGTCCGTGGCGCTCCAGTTCCTCTGGGTGGACGGCCTGTGGGCGTGGACCCCGACCGGTCCGGCCGGGGATTATCCCCCGTGAGTGTGATCCACGCCGCACCCGAATTAGCAGGTGCAGGACTTGTGCTGAATAATAATGGTGATGACGTGCACACCGGGGCCCTGTACAGGTCGCTCCGGATGGAGCACCGGTTACTGTCGCGCTGCCGCTGATCGCGGCCGCGCCCTGTTGAAAGGGACACCCCCATGGCTGCCATGAAACCGCGTACCGGCGATGGACCGATGGAAGTCACCAAGGAAGGGCGCAGCCTCATCATGCGGGTGCCGATCGACGGCGGCGGGCGCCTCGTCGTCGAACTCAACGCCGAGGAAGCCGGCCACCTGAAGGACTGCCTCCTCGGCGTGACGACCCAGGTCGCCCGCTAGGGCCCTGGCCCGGGCCGTCAGGCGCGCTGCTTGACCGCCAGCAGAAGGCCGGTGCCGGTGGGCAGGAGGGCCGACACGAGGGCGTCGTTCTCGCGGACCATCCGCCCCACCTGACGCAGGGTGTTGGTCGACTGCTCCCGGACGGCGGGCTCCGCCACGCGGTCCTGGTCCAGCGCGTCGTTGACGATCATGATGCCCCCGTTCTTCAGGAGGCGCGTGGCCTGCTCGACGTACACGGGCAGCCCCACCTTGTCGGCGTCGATGAAGACGAGGTCGTAGGCGGCGTCCGTGAGGCGCGGGAGCACGTCGGCGGCGCGCCCCGAGATGGTCCGCGTGCGGTTCGAGGGGATGCCCGCTTCCGAGTACGCCTCGCGGGCGGCGCGCAGGTGGTCCACGTCGGAGTCTATGGTCGTCAGGACCGCGTTCCGGCCCAGGCCGCGCAGCAGGCAGACGCCGGAGACGCCTGCGCCGGCGCCCACCTCGACCGCCGTCGACGCCTTGGAGGCGGCAGCCAGCACGGTCAGGGCCGCTCCGACCGCAGGGCTCACCGGGGTCACCCCGAGTTCGTGCGAGCGGTCGCGCGCCCTGAGCAGGGTGTCGTCCTCGTCGGGGAGCCCCTCCGTGTAGGACCAGCTGCTGTGTTTGTCGGCGGCCATGGACATCCATTCTGTGAGCGGGAGGGTTCGAGGGGGCCGTCGGCTTGCCGGAGCCCCGCCCCAACAGTACTGTGCGGCGCGGGGGCAGTTCCAAGCGGGCCCGCACCGGCGTGCAGCGTCCGCCGCCCTGCCAGCGAGTTCCCAGCTTGGTGGGAAAGACTTTTTCCTCGGGGCATCCGGTGCGAGCGCAGTCTCGAATCCCTGACACCATCGTTCGAGCCTCAGGGCAGCGGGCGGGGCGGGTCCGGAGGCCGAGGCGAGAAGGGGAACATGATGTCCAGTGTGAAGGCGACGCAGGGAGCCGGGGAGACAGTCCCCGCAGCGGATGCGCCGATCCTCGACGAGCACGGCGATCCGTGGGTGGCGCCGTCCTGGGAGGACGTCGTCACCACGTACTCACCCAAGGTCTACCGCCTCGCCTACCGGCTCACCGGCAACAGGTTCGACGCCGAGGACCTCACGCAGGAGGTCTTCGTGAGGGTCTTCCGGTCCCTCGCCAACTTCAAGCCGGGGACGCTCGACGGCTGGCTGCACCGCATCACCACGAACCTGTTCCTCGACCAGGCGCGCCGCAGGACCCGCATCCGCTTCGACGGGCTGACCGAGGAGGCGGAGAGCCGCCTGCCGAGCAAGCACCCCGGCCCCGAGCGCAGTTTCGAGTTCAACAACCTCGACATCGACGTGCAGGCGGCCCTCGAGGAACTTCCGCCGGACTTCCGTGCGGCCGTGGTGCTCTGCGACCTGGAGGGCCTCGCGTACGACGAGGTGGCCCGCGTGCTCGGGATCAAGCTGGGTACCGTCCGTTCGCGCATCCACCGGGGCCGGACGATGCTGCGGGAGAAGCTCGCGCACCGGGACCCCCGCACCACCGGCACGAGCGGAGCGGCCCTGGGTGTCCCGCGGATCGCGGGCCTGGGCTGACGGTCATGTTCCACCCGCATCGCTCCCTCCAGGACCTCGTGGACGGTGAGTTGTCCGATCGACGGCGTATCGCCGTGGAACGGCACGTCTCCCGCTGCTCGTCCTGCGCGGCCGCCCTCTCGCGGATCCGCGCCCTGAAGAGCACGCTGCTCGGCCTCGACCGCCCGGACCCGCATCCGGATCTCCGGCGCAGGCTGCTCTCGCCCGGGTTCGGCGGTTCCGCGGCCCCCCGTGCACCCCACACCGGCTCGAGCGCTGCCTTCGTGCGCGAGCACCACGAACGCACGGGACCGCAGCGGCGTCGTCCGGTGCTCGCCGCCGTCGGCGGTTCGGCCGTCGTAGCGGCGGCGATCCTCGCCTCCGCCTACGTGGTGGGATCGGAGGTCCCGCCGGTGGCGGAGGGCACGGCCACCGGGACGACGGCGCTGCGTGCGGGCTGGGAGTCGGTCGCCCCCCGGACGCCGACCGTCCTGGACACGGACCAGCTCGAGACGCTGCGGGCCGGCGGCTGGTACTGCCCGGAGCTCGAGGCGCTCGGGTTCACGCTGCGGAGCGCGGAGGGCATCACCGTGGGCGGCAGGCCGACGCTCGAACTCGTCCTCGAGAACGACGGCGACACGGTGACCGTGTACGAGCAGCGGAAGGTCGGGGGCGTGAGCGTGGACCGGCACGTCCCTCCGGCGCCCGTCAACGCCGTCACCGGCAACAGCGTGGTCTCCGACGGCTTCGAGCACATCGGCGGTGCGGCACGGGACGTCTGGGTCCGCCCCGGCGCACCCTGGCAGGCGGTCCTCGATTCGCCGTCGGTCACGTACACCGTGGTGTCGGATCTGCCCCCGGCCTCCATGCCGCAGACACTCAGCCAGCTCGTCACGACGGAGCACACGCAGCTCTCGCTCGCCCCCCAGGGGCGGGAGGACTCGACGGTGGACCGCATCCTCCGCGGCCTGTCGATGATCACCCACGTGCAGGACGATCGCGGATAGGTGGGCCACCGATCGGGAAGGTAGTCTTTTCACGTGTTGGGAATCAACGGCCTGGAACTCGTGGTCCTGGCGCTGATCGCCGTCCTGGTGCTCGGCCCGGAGCGGCTTCCGGAGTACGCTGCCCAGCTCGCCCGGCTCGTGAAGGGGCTCCGGCGCATGGCGACCGGGGCGCGTGAACAGCTCCGCGAGGAAGTGGGCCCCGAACTCGACGAGGTGGACTGGCGGAAGCTCGATCCGCGCCAGTACGATCCCCGCCGCATCATCAGGGAAGCCCTGCTCGACGACATCGAGGACGTCTTCAAGCCCGTCAGCGACGGCGCACCCCGAGCGGTCGCACCCGCCGCCGCAGCGGGCGCGGCGCTCGCAGCAGCCCGCCCCGCCCCCTCCATCCCCGCCCGGCCCCGGCTCTCGGCCGGCCAGGCCGCACCGTACGACCTCGAGGCGACCTAGACGTACCGCGCCCTGCCGCCGCGGACCGGCGTCAGCGGACGCTGACGGGGAGTCTCAGTCCCGCCAGGCCGCGCGGCCTCCGCGCGAGGGCGGAGGCGATGGCCACCAGTTCCGCACCGGCCGCCGAACCGCCTCCCTGGAGGACGAGGGGCACGCCGGCGTCGCCGCCCTCGCGGAGTGCGACGTCGAGCGGGATGCTGCCGAGCAGCGGGACCTGCGTGTCCAGCGTCGCCGACAGCCGCGCGGCCACCGCGCTGCCGCCGCCGGTCCCGAACACCTCCAGCCGGGTGCCGTCGGGGAGTTCGAGCCAGGACATGTTCTCGATGACACCGGCCACGCCCTGCCCGGTCTGCGCCGCCATGGCACCCGCCCGTTCCGCGACGTCCGCGGCTGCGCTCTGGGGTGTCGTGACGACGAGGAGCTCGGAGGACGGCAGCAGCTGGGCGACGGAGATCGCGATGTCACCCGTGCCCGGAGGGAGATCCAGGAACAGTGCGTCGAGGTCGCCGAAGTACACATCGGTGAGGAACTGCTCGAGGGCGCGGTGCAGCATGGGGCCGCGCCAGGAGATGGGCTGGTTGCCCTCCACGAACATGCCGATCGAGATCACCTTCACGCCGTGGGCGACCGGTGGCAGGATGAGCTCGTCGACGCGCGTGGGCTGCTGCGTGATCCCCATGAGGGCCGGGACGGAGAAACCGTAGACGTCGGCGTCGACGATGCCGACGCGTAGCCCCTGCGCAGCCAGGGCGACGGCGAGGTTGACCGTGACGCTCGACTTGCCCACGCCGCCCTTCCCGCTCGCGACCGCGTAGACCCGGGTGAGCGACTCCGGATCGTTGAAGGGGATGCCGCGCCGGCCGCCCGCACCCTGCAGTAGTTCCTTCAGCGCGTCACGCTGCTCCTGGTTCATGACCCCGAGGTCCACCTCGACGCCGTCCACGCCCTCGACCGCGGAGAGCGCCGACTCGGCGTCGCGGGCGATGGTGTCGCGCAGGGGGCAGCCCGCGATGGTCAGCAGGACGCGGATCCGTACCGTGCGCCCGAGGATCTCCACCGACTCCAGCATGCCGAGCTCGGTGATGGGCCTGCGCAACTCCGGGTCGATGACCGTGTCCAGGGCCGCGCGGACGGCACCCTCGGTGGGCGGGTCGCCAGTCACCGGGACGGTCTCCTCCCGGCAGACTGGATCTTCGGCAGGGTGACGGTGTTGTCGGAGGGCTTCCGCGGTTTGCGTTTCTGCAGCGTGAGTTCCTGCCCGTCGGTGGTCTCGAGCAGCTCCTCGAGGATGGAACGGAGCTCGGAGCGCACGTAGTCACGCGTGGCGACCTCGCGCAGCGCGATGCGCAGCTCGGCGATCTCCCGCGTGAGGTACTCGGTGTCCGACAGGTTCCGTTCCGCGCGCTGGCGGTCCTGCCGGAGGGACACGCGGTCGCGGTCGTCCTGCCGGTTCTGGGCGAGCAGCAGCAGGGGCGCCGCGTAGGAGGCCTGCAGGGACAGCATGAGGGTGAGCGCCGTGAAGCCGAGCGCGGCGCTGTCGAAGCGGAAGTCCTCCGGTGCGAAGGTGTTCCAGACGAGCCAGATGATGCAGAACACCGTCATGTACAGCAGGAACTGGGGCGTGCCCATGAAGCGGGCGAAATTCTCCGTCGCGCTCCCGAAGCGGTCCGGGTTGGGCCGCGGCCTCAGGAGAAAGCGCTTCCGGACCACCCGCGGCGTGTCCAGGCCACGCGAATTCGACCTGATCTTCTCAACCACGGCGGTCGCCTCGCTTCTGTCCCGGTACGTCGTCCTGAGCCCGCCAGTCATCCGGCAGCAGGTGGTCCAGCACGTCGTCGACGGTCACGGCGCCGACGAGCCGGCCCTCCGTGTTGACGACGGGCAGGGAGTTCAGATTGTAGGTCGCGAGGATCCGCGACACCTCGCTGACGTTCGACTGGTCGCCGATCGCCTCGAGGTCGGTGTCGATGATGTTGCCGAGCGGCTCGGGCGGCGGGTAGCGCAGCAGCTGCTGGATGTGCACGACCCCCAGGTAGCGGCCGGTCGGCGTCTCCAGCGGCGGGCGGCAGACGAAGATCGAGGACGCCAGGGCCGGCGTCAGCTCCTCGCGCCGCACGTGGGCGAGGGCCTCCGCGACGGTCGCCTCGGGAGGCAGGATGACCGGCACCGTGGTCATGAGGGACCCGGCGGTGTCCTCCTCGTACTCGAGCAGCCGGCGCACGTCCTCGGCGTCGTCGGGCTCCATGAGCTGGAGGAGTTCCTCCTTCTGCGCCTCGGGGAGCTCGTTGAGGAGGTCCGCGGCGTCGTCGGGGTCCATCTCCTCGAGGACGTCCGCCGCGCGCTCACGCGTCAGGGACGTCAGGATCTGCACCTGGTCGTCGTCGGGCAGTTCCTGCAGCACGTCGGCGAGCCGGTCGTCCTGCAGTTCGCCGGCCACCTCGATGCGCCGCTTGTCGTTCATCTCGTGCAGCGCGTCCGCGAAGTCGGCCGCCTTGAGGTCGTCGTGCTGCGCGACGAACTGGGAGGCCCCCTGCGGCTCGTCGGTCGTGCCGTGGAAGGCATCGGCCCAGTCGATGATGAGGCGCTCCCCGCCCCGGCGCAGCCCGCGCAGGGGCGACGAGCTTTCACGGCGCACGAAGAACTGCGACACGTGCCAGTCACCCGCCCGGTCGCGCTCCATCGCGACGTCCTCGACGACGGCGTTCCCGCTGCCGTCCCGGAGGGTGAGACGGCGGTCGAAGAGTTCGGCGACCATGAGCATCTCGGCGCCGCGCTGCTCGAAACGGCGCAGGTTGACGAGGCCCGTGCAGATGATCTGCGAGGGGTCCATGGAGGTGATGCGCGTCATGGGCACGAAGACGCGCTTCTTGCCCGGGACCTCCACGACGAGGCCGACGACATGCGGCGGTCTGGTCGGTCCGCGGTCGAGCACGACGGCGTCACGCAGGCGACCGAGACGGTCACCGAGCGGGTCGAAGACGTCGAGGCCCAGGAGGCGGGCGACGAAGACGCGGGTCGAGTTGGTAGTCACCTCCCTAGGCTATCGGCAGTGGCACGGCAGGACGGCATCAGCGTGGACGAGGGCGGCCGGGCATTGCCCGGCGCCCCGCGCATCGCCGGCCGACCGCCGTTCTCTCCCGGCGAAGTGCCTCCCATCAGCCGGAGCGGTAGGCAAGAATGGGGAGCATGTCGACACCACCACTTGGAAACACCGCGTCCCGCGACCTCGGCCGGGCGCTGCCCACCGGCGAGACGATCGGGCGGTACACCAGCTACCTCGACGCCCAGAAGGCCGTCGACTACCTGGCCGACAACAAGTTCGCCGTGCAGCGGGTGGCCATCGTCGGCAACGACCTGAAGACCGTGGAACGCGTCACCGGACGCCTCAGCTACCCGCGGGTGGCGCTCGGGAGCGCGGCGACGGGCGCGTGGTTCGGACTGTTCGTGGGGCTGATCCTCAGCCTGTTCGCCGGCAGCGAGTCGGGGATCACGATCTCCTCGTCGATCGCCCTGGGGGCCATCTTCTGGCTGCTCTTCGGCGTCATCACCTACGCGTTCCAGCGCGGCAAGCGAGACTTCACCTCGACCAGCCAGGTCATCGCGACGAGCTACGACGTGCTCGTGGAACCGGAGCTCGCCGCGGACGCCCGCCGGCTCCTGCAGCAGCTGCCCATGAACGGCCAGGCGCAGCACCCGGGCGCCGACCCCTCGTCCTGGGGGCAGCAGCAGTCGCAGCCACCGCAGCGCCCCGCCTCCTGGAACGACCCGTACGCCGACCAGTCCCAGCCCCGGTCCGCGGCACAGCAGCCCCAGTCGCAGCAGGGCGTGCTCGACGAGAGCCAGACCGCCGGTCCCGGTACCACCGGCCCGCGGCGGGGACAGTTCCCCGATCTCCCGGACGGACGGCCGCAGTACGGCGTGCGGGTGGACGGCCAGGACGCCGGGGGACCCGCTGCGCAGGACGGCCCCTCTCCCCACGAGCCCGGAGCCCGTTCCGACGACGGCGGGCACAGCGGGCACGGCGGGCACGGTTCCAGCGCTGCGGGCCCGCAGCGCTAGGACCTGGGCGACCGCTGCACCCGCGGACGGCTCCGGACGCACACCGCACGAAGGCAGGGGCCCGGTCCGGGTCCCTGCCTTCGTCCTGTTCGGTTCGTCCTGTCCGGTTCGTCCTGTCCGGTTCGTCCTGCGGGCCGGCTACTCGCCGGTGCTGCCCCAGATGCCGCCCATCCAGTCCTCGACGGCTTCGGGCGTGCGGGGCAGGGCCGCGCTGAGGTTGACCGGGCCGTCGGCCGTCATCAGGATGTCGTCCTCGATGCGCACGCCGATCCCGCGGTACTCCTCGGGCACCGCAAGGTCCTCCGCCTTGAAGTAGAGACCCGGTTCGATCGTGAACACCATGCCCTCGGTGAGGACCCCGTCCAGGTACAGCTCGCGCTTGGCCTGGGCGCAGTCGTGCACGTCCATGCCGAGGTGGTGGCTCGTGCCGTGCGGCATCCACCGGCGGTGGTGCTGGCCCTCGGGTGCGAGGGCCTCCTCGAGCGGGACGGGCAGGAGCCCCCAGCGGTCCAGGTTCTCGGCGAGCACGGTGACCGCGGCGAGGTGGATCTCACGGAACTTCCGGCCCGGCTGCGCGGCCGCGAAGCCGGCGTCGGCGGCGTCGAGCACCGCCTGGTAGATCGTGCGCTGCACCTCCGTGTACCGTCCGTTGACCGGCAGGGTACGGGTGATGTCGGCGGTGTAGAGGCTCTCGGCCTCGACGCCGGCATCCAGCAGGAGCAGCTCGCCGGCCCTGAGATGGCCCGTGTTGCGGATCCAGTGCAGCGTGGTCGCATTGTTGCCGGACGCGGCGATGGTGTCGTACCCGAGGTCGTTGCCCTCCTCGCGGGCGCGGGAGAAGAAGGCGCCTTCGACGACACGCTCGCCGCGGGGATGCGTGATGGCCCGCGGGAGCGTGCGGACCACCTCGTGGAAGCCCTCCACGGTCGCGGCGACCGCCGTCTCCATCTGCTCGATCTCCCAGGCGTCCTTGATGAGCCGCAACTCGGACAGCATCTCGGCGAGCACGGCGTCCAGGGCGTCGGCTTTCTCGAGGTCCACCCCGGTGTTGATGCGGGAGGTGTCCACGAGGGCATCGGCGTTGAAGTCGACCTCGCGCAGCAGCCGGATGCTGACGCCGCCGATCTCGGCCACGCCGGCGTCCTTGGTGATGGCGACCTCGAGCCCGGCGAGATCGGCGGTCCTCAGCCCGAGCTGTGCCTCGATCTGCGCCATCGACAGGCGCTGCCCGATCCAGAACTCGCCGTAGCGGGCGTTCGCGTAGAACTCGTCGCTGTCGCGCCCTGCGAGCTCACGGAAGTACAGGGTCGCGGCGTGGTTGCCGCCGTCGTCGCCAGTGCCCTGCTCCACCGGCTCGAGCACGAGCACGGCGTCGGGCTCGTGGTCCAGACCGAGGCCCGTGAGGTGCGCGAAGCCGGAGTGGGGGCGGTAGCGGTAGTCGGTGTCGTTCGAGCGCACCTTGAAGGGGCCGGCAGGGATGACGATGCGCTCCCCGGGGAAGCGGTCGGACACGGCGCGACGGCGGCGTGCCGCGTGCGGGGCGACGGGCGATGCCGGCGGAAGATCGTCCGAGGCCGGCGCCCAGCTGCTCGCCATGAAAGCCTTGAAGGCGTCGGAGTCGGGCCGCTGGGACCGGTTGTCGTTACGGTCCGTCAGGGGCTGGCCTTCCGGGGAGTCGGTGGGATTCAGGGATACGGATGCGGTGTCGTCAGGGCTCACCCCGTCATCCTCCCACCGTGACTGCGGCGTGGGAAAGTCTGGGAGCCAGATACTTTAGAAGCTAAAATAAAACGGCACGCCCCTCCACGGAAAGGCGGAACCATGGCAACCCTCGCGGTCTTCGGCGGAACCGGCAGAACCGGCCGCCACGTTCTCGACCAGGCCCTCGCAGCGGGACACGAGGTCCGGGTGCTGGCACGCTCGGCCACGTCCGTCCGGGCCGGTGACCCCCGCCTGACAGTGATCGAGGGTGACGTCCTCGACGCCCGGGCAGTGGACCGGGTCCTCGCGGGGAGCAGTGCCGTCATCAGCGTCTTCGGACATGTCAAGGGGTCACCCCCGACCCTGCAGACCGACGGCACCCGCATCATCACCGAGGCGATGGCACGGCACGGCGTGCGGCGCATCGTCTCCCTCTCGGGGGGTGGGTTGCCGGATCCCGCCCATGACAGGCCGAAGGCTGCCGACCGGATCATCCGTGTCCTCCTGCGACTGCTCTCGCCCACGGTGCTCGAGGACGCCAAGGGGCACCTGCGCGTGCTCCAGGAGAGCGGTCTGGACTGGACGGTGGTGCGGGGCCCGCGCCTGCAGGAGAAGCCGTACACGGGCGTGTACCGCGTGGGCTGGGTGGGCGTGGACGCCAGCACCTCCGTGGGCCGGGCGGACCTCGCCGAGTTCCTCCTGCGGCAGGTGGAGGACCGCACCTTCGTGCACCAGCTGCCCATGGTGAGCTACTGATGGGGGAGGGGCCCGACGTCGAGCGGGAGGAGGTGCTGGCCGAGGCGATCGACACCATGGCGGCACTGACCCGGGACCTCGCCGCCGCGGGGTCCTACCCGTTCCGGGAGCGGCGGCTCGGCCGGGCCCGGATGAACCTGCTCTACCAGTTGTCCCGCACCGGTGCCCTCGGCGTCGGCGCACTCGCCGACGCGCTCGACGTCACCCGCGGGGCGGTGAGCCAGCAGGTCGACCATCTCCGGCAGGCGGGCCTCGTGACCGTCGGAGTCGATCCGCTCGACGCGCGGGCGCGGATCGTCACGCTGACCGAGCAGGCGCGCGCCGAGGTGGACGAGTTCCAGCGCGGGTGGATCGACGCCGTCGCGCCGCGCTTCGACGCCCTGGGCACCGACGACGTACGCGAGTTGCGGCGCCTGCTGTCCCTCGTCCGGCCGGCCGGCAGGACCACGCCGTGAGGGCCGCAGGATCCCACCGGTACGGTGGGCCGGACGAGCTGCTGGTCCTCGAGCGCCGGGGCGCCGGCACGGTGGTCGCGCTCGGGGGCGGGGTAAGGGCGCCGGCGGTCGGAGACGCGGTCATCGCGATGGCGTCACCCCGACAGTGCGGGAGGTGCGCCGAGTTCGCGGTCCTCCCCGCGGATCGGTGTGCGCTCGCGGCAGCCAGGAGGGTCACGGGCGCCCTGACCGGGCCGCAGGCCGGGAGCGCGTAGATTGGACCCGGTGAGAATCGATCTGCACACGCATTCCAACGTCTCGGACGGCACCGAGGACCCCGACGTCCTCATCCGGTCCGCAGCAGCGGCGGGCCTCGACGCCGTCGCACTCACCGACCACGACTCGACGGCCGGCTGGGACCGCGCCCGCACCGCGGCCACCGCCCTCGGCATCACCTTCATCCCGGGTATGGAGGTGTCCTGCCGCACGGACACGGGCATCAGTGTGCACGTGCTCTCCTACCTGCACGATCCGCTGCATGCCGGCCTGCGCGTGGAGATCGAGAAGTCGCGGACCGCCCGCCTGACGCGGGCACGGCGCATGGTGGAACTGATGTCGGAGGACTTCGGGATCACCTGGGAGCTCGTGGAGCAGCACGTCACGGAGGGCGCCACGGTGGGGCGGCCGCACATCGCCGACGCGCTGATCGCGCTCGGCGTCGTCACCACGCGGTCCGAGGCCTTCGATCGGATCCTGACCACGCGCTCGCCCTACTGGGTCAGCCACTACGCTCCGCATCCCGCGCACGCGGTCGCCCTCATCCGCGACGCCGGCGGCGTTCCCGTCTTCGCCCACCCGTCGGCCTTCACGCGCGGGGCCGTGGCGGGAGGCGCCGTACTGGACGAGATGATCGACGCCGGGCTGCTGGGCCTCGAGGTGGAGCATCGGGACAACCCGGAGAGCGCACGCGTGAAACTGCGGCGGATCGCGCGGGACCGCGGTCTCCTGATGACCGGCTCGAGCGACTACCACGGCAGCGGCAAGCCGAACCTGCTCGGCGAGAACACCACGACGGCCGAGACGCTCGAGGCCATCCATTCGCTCGCCACGGGCAGCAGGGTCGGTTAGCGCCCGCCCGGCAGTACGGTCCTACAGGTCCGGGACGGCGGACGCGGTGCCCGTGACCGAAGGCGTCAGGTCCAGGGCGCCAGTCGCGCCCGCATGACGTCGATGGCCTGCGGGTTGCTGTCGACGCACACGAAGCGGCGACCGAGCTTCCCGGCCACGGCACCGAGCGTTCCGGAGCCCGCGAAGAAATCGAGCACCCAGTCGCCCTCACGGCTGCTCGCCGCGACCGCCCGACGCAGCAGGCCTTCGGGCTTCTGCGTGGGATAGCCCGTCTTCTCCCGACCCGTCGGTGACACGATGGTGTGCCACCAGACGTCCGTCGGGAGTTTGCCGAGGGCTGCCTTCTCGGCCGTGACCAGGCCGGGCGCCATGTACGGTTCCCGATCCACCTCGTCGCTGTCGAAGTGGTATCCGGACGGGTTCTTCACGTACACGAGGATGTTGTCGTGTTTCGCCGGCCACCGGCGTTTCGCCCGGGCCCCGTAGTCGTAGGCCCAGATGATCTCGTTCAGGAAGCACTCCCGCCCGAACAATGCGTCCAGCATGACCTTGGCGTAATGCACCTCGCGGTAGTCGAGGTGCAGGTAGAGCGTGCCGTCGTCGGCGAGGAGCCGCCAGGCCTCGGCGAGGCGCGGCGCGAGGAAGTCCCAGTAGTCCTCGAAGGCGTCGTCGTAGCTCGCGAGCATCCCCTTGACCGTCGCATAGGACATGCCCTTGAACCCGATGCGGTCCCCTGAGCCCTCGCCCGCCCGCACCATGGTGGTCTGCTGGCGGCGCTGCACCCGCCCGGTGTTGAAGGGCGGATCCACGTAGATCATCGTGAAGGAGGCGTCCGGCAGCAGCGCGAGGTATTCCGCGTTGTCAGCGTGCACCACGAGGTTGGCGCCGTCCGGGCTCCAGACAGGAGCCTCGGACGGCGCGGGAAGCCCGGTCACCGGGGGCTAGTCCTCTGCGCCGCCGGCAGGATCGGCGACGACCTCACCGTTGCGGCGGCGGGTCCGGCTGCGGCGCGGCCGGTCACCTGCCGGTGCGTCGCCCTCCGCGGCACGACGGCGTCCGCCGCCGTCCGCTGCTGCGGCGCCGGTCGATGCTGCCGCGGCACCCTGGGCGGGTGCGTCGGCGTCCTGGTTCCGGCTGCCACCGCGACCGCGGCCGCGACTCCGTGAACCGCCCGATCCCTCGCCCGAGCTGCTGTCGCGGCGCTCCCCGCCGCGGCCACCCGACGCCGAACGCCCGCGGCCGCCGTCGTTCCTGCCGCCGTCGTTCCTGCCGTCCGACCGTCCGTCGGGACGCCCGCCGCGCTTGCCGGTCTCACCGAGGTCCTCGAGCACTTCGGCGTTGATGCCCGCGAGCTTGCGGTCCTTGCGGGGGAGGCGCCCCTTGGTGCCCTCGGGGATGTCGAGTTCCGTGTAGAGGTGCGGCGACGAGGAGTACGTCTCGACGGGCTCGGGGGCGTCGAGTCCGAGGGCCTTGTTGATCAGGCCCCAGCGCGGGAGGTCGTCCCAGTCGACGAACGTCACCGCGGTGCCCTTCTTGCCGGCGCGGCCGGTGCGGCCCACGCGGTGCAGGTAGGCCTTCTCGTCCTCGGGGCACTGGTAGTTGATGACATGCGTGATGTCCTCGACGTCGATGCCGCGCGCGGCCACCTCGGTGGCGACGAGCACGTCGATCTTGTCCCCGCGGAAGGCGCGCAGCGCCTGCTCGCGGGCGCCCTGGCCGAGATCGCCGTGGATGGCACCGGCCGCGAAACCGCGGTCGATCAGTTCCTCGGAGAGCTTGGCGGCGGTGCGCTTGGTCTTGCAGAAGATGATGGTGCGCCCGCGGTGGCGGGACTGCAGGATACGGGCCACGACCTCGGCCTTGTCCAGGTTGTGCGCGCGGTAGATGACCTGACGGATGTCCTTCTTGGTGATGCCCTCGTCCTCGGGATCCGCGGCCCGGATATGCGTGGGCTGCGTCATGTAGCGGCGGGCCATCGCGATGACGGGGCCGGGCATGGTCGCGGAGAAGAGCAGCGTCTGGCGTACCGGGGGCGTCGCGGCGATGAGCGTCTCGACGTCGGGCAGGAAGCCGAGGTCCAGCATCTCGTCGGCCTCGTCCAGCACCACGATCTTCACGTTCTTGAGGACGAGCAGCTTCTGCTTGTACAGGTCGATCAGGCGGCCGGGCGTCCCGACCACGATCTCGACGCCGTTCTTGATGGCCTCGATCTGGGGCTCATACGCGCGTCCGCCGTAGATGGTGACGATGCGCGCGTTGCGCTTCTTCGCCGCCGTCGTGAGGTCGCTCGCGACCTGCACCGCGAGTTCGCGGGTCGGCACGACGACGAGCGCCTGCGGGGCGCCCGGGACAGGGAGCCGGTCGTAGCCCTCGTCCTCGGGGCCGACGACGCGCTGGATCGCAGGGATGCCGAAGCCGAGGGTCTTGCCGGTACCGGTCTTGGCCTGGCCGATGATGTCGTGGCCGCCGAGGGCGATCGACAGGGTCATCGCCTGGATGGGGAAGGGGTGGGTGATGCCCGCATCGGCGAGCGACTCGACGATGTCGGGGCGGACGTTGAAGTCCGCGAAGGTCTCCGCAACGGCCGCGTGCGGCTCCGCGGTGGTGACCAGCGTCTCCTCGACGTCGATGACGTCGGGGGAGTTGTCGGCGACGAGGTGGTGGCCGTCGGCTGCCGCGGTGTGGCCGGCGCCTGGGTTCGTATCGTGGTCTGTGTTCTGCACGTTCTACCGTTCATTCAGGCCGAGCGGCCGCCGAGGCTCGACGCAGCGGATGGGGTTCATCCGCTGCGGAGCGGATCGGCGGGCGCAGGGCGTCCAGTGGAAGCCGATCGCGGGCTTGCGACTGCGTGCGGGCGGCGGAGTGAGACCTGCGCCTGCGGGGGAACTCGGGATCGAGTAGGTACTGCGGGTTATCGAGGGATAACGACCGGGCATCCATGACTACACCGCAAGACTACCCTGCCCGCCCCCTGTGCGGCGTCATCGCGGGCTCCGTGCGGGCGCGTCCGTGGGCTTCACCTCGAAGCGGATGCGCCTGCGTGCGATGTCGGCCTCCAGCAGGACCACCGTGACGCGTTCCCCGGCCAGCAGTTCCCCGTAGCACGTCGCCTCGAGCGCGGGTTCGGTGATCTGCACCGTCCCGGACAGGCGGGGCGCCTGCTTCCCCGGGGCGTCCTCGATTGCCGGCGGCGAGCCCTGCAGCACGACGGCGGAGAAGGCCTCGCCGATCCGGTTGCTCAGCAGCGCGGCCTGCACCGCGTCCATGGCGCCCGAATCGAGCCGGGATGCGGTCTGGTTGGAGGACGCCATGAGCGCGTTCAGGTCCGGTAGGGCCGCCCGGACCCAGCCCGGCACGTCCGTGCCGCTGCAGAGCGATTCGCACGTCACGAGCACGAAACGGTCCACGAGCCGCCGCAGCGGAGCGGTGGCATGCGCGTAGGGCGCAGCGATGGCCGACTGCACGACGGCGTCCGGCACCGCGCCGTCGAACGCCGTGTAACCTGCCCCGCGGAAGAGCGACGCCGCCGCGTGCATCAGGGCGAGCTGCCGGGGGACGGCGACGTCGAGGGTGCGGAGGAAGGCTCCGTAGGGCAGATGCTCCGGCCACGGGTGGTCGAGCGCCTCGGACTGGCGCCGGAACTTCCCGAGCGCGACGTCGTCCGGCGCCGGCATGGTCCGCAGGATGCCGATGCCGCCGTCGATCATCATGCGCGCCGCCGCCATGCCGGTCATGAGCGAGATCTGGGCGTTCCAGTCCTCGCAGGGCAGGGCCGGCTCCGTGAGGATGCCGTAGCTCCCTTCGGCATAGGTGATCTCCTGTCGCGGCAGGTTGAGGCTCGCGCCCCCGCGGTCGAGCTCCTGCTGGATCCGGAGCAGGCCGATCTCCTTGAGGAGCAGGAGCTGCTCGTCGGCGGTGCCGCCGTCGATCTCGGCCTGCACCTGCGCATACGTGAGCTGGCGGCGGCTGCGGATCGTGGCACGGCTGACGGTCGCGGAGCGGACCTCCGCTGCGGCGTCGAGCAGGAAGTGCCACACGAAGGCGGGGCGGTCCCGGTCCGGGAGCAGGCTCGCTGCGTCCTCGGAAACGATCTCCGGATGGAGGGAGATGCGCCCGTCCGGCGCGTAGAGGGTCTGCCCGCGGAGCCTGGCCTCGACGTCGATGGCTCCGCCTGCGCTCACGAACAGCGGTACGTCGGCGATGGCGTACCAGACCTCATACCCTGCGGGGACTCCGGTTGCCCCATCTCCGCCGCCCTGGCGGCGCGTGAGGTGCACGGCCTGGTCGAGGTCGGTGGAGCCGGGCGGGTCGATCGTCAGGAAGGGCAGGGCGCGGAGGTCGGTCGCGGGCAGGGTGTGGGCGGCCACCGAGGCCTCGGCCTCCCGCAGGACGTCCTCGGGGAACTGCTCCCGGACGCCGAGCTCCTCGCGGAGGGATCGCAGCGACTCGGTGAGTCGCTGCTGGGATTCCCGGTTCCTGAGGTCCATATGCTGTGCGGGCACAGGCAATACGGTAGTGCACGTCACAGACATCGGGCAGTCGCAGCGCGGGACCGTCGAGGGAGGAGCGTCAGGGCTCCCGGGGGCGGAGCGATTCCACCGCCCTGGCCACCCGGCGTTGCCGCGTGTCCTGTCCCTTCGCCTGCTCGATCGGCACGACGAGCGCTTTCCGCCGGCTGACGGACAGTGCGCCGAACGCGGCGACGAGCGCCGGATCGGCCGAGAGCGCGACGGCGAGATCCTCCGGCACGTCGACGACGCGCTCCTCGTGGTCCAGGTCGAGGCGCACGGCGACCGTCTGATGGGCAGCGAGCCCCGCTTCCTTCCGGTGCTCAGCGCTGACGGGGATCATGGCGCGCCCGTTCATGGATCCGATGGTGGTGCGGTAGGTGTGGGCACCCAGCGTCACGGTCACGGCGGGTCGCCTGCCCCCACCGAGCGCCGTCAGCACCTCCTCGGGCACCGCGATGCCCGTGGCCGTGCGGCCAGCCAGTTCGAGGACCCCGGAGAACTCCATGCGTTCCTGCCTTCCGTCCGGTCTCCGCCCGACTCGGCGGGGTCCGGCAGTGTGCGCCTGATCCCTCCGGTCGGAGGGCACCGAGCATAGACCCGCGGCGGCGCCGGGCGACAGGCCCCGGCCGGAAGGGGCAGGTTGCCGCGCCCCCCGGAGTGCGTACTCTTAGCAGAATGAACAACGGCTCCTCCGACAGCACGGCCCTCCCGGCGACCGCACGGGATCGCACCGGATCTGTCCGGCCCCCGACGGCCGCGCCCCTGAGCCGGCCTCCCGCGACGGCCCCGGTGGGCGCCGCCCCTGCCCCGGAGGACCCGCTGGCGAACCCCGTCTACGCGCGCTTCGTCACCGATCTGCTCGGCATCGTCGCGTACGGGGAACTGTCGGGATTCGAGCGGCTGTCCTCGGACGCCCGGTTCTCGCCCAGCCTCGCCGATCGAGCGGGTCTGGGCCGGCTTGCGGTGCAGGAATTCGAGCACTTCGAGCTGGTGGCCGCGTTCCTCGTGGACCTCGGCATCACGGTCGAGGACGCCATGGCGCCGTTCCAGGCTTCCATCGACGCCTTCCACGAGCGCACCCGCCCGGGTGACTGGTACGAGTCGCTCATGAAGGCCTACGTCATCGACGCCTTCTCCGGTGACTTCTACCGCTCACTCGCCGACACCCTGGACCCGCGGACGCGGGAGCTCATCAGCACCATCGACTCCGGGGAGGGTGCCGCGCATCTGCACCGCCGCCTGAAGGAGGCGGTCACCGATGATCCCCGCCTCGCGTCGCGCCTCGCCCTCTGGGGGCGCCGGCTCGTGGGCGAGGCGCTGACCCAGGCACAGCGCGTGGGCATCGAGCGCGAATACCTGGCGGGGCTCCTGTTCGCCGACGAGCCGGACCACACGCAGCACACGACGGCGCTCTTCTCCGAACTCACCCGTAATCACTCACGGCGCATGAGCGCGCTGGGCCTCACGGCATAGACCGGTCCCGACACGGCAGGAGGACCCGCGGCCGTGGCCGCGGGTCCTCCTGTCACTGCTCGTCCTGCTGGATACTGCTTCGAGGCTAGAGGGCACCGAATCCGACGCGCCGGGTCTCCTCGGCGCCGATCTCCACGTAGCCGAGGACGGCCGTCGGGACGATCACGAGACGGCCCTTGGAGTCCTTGAGCCGGAGCTCCGTGCCGCCGCCCAGGGCCTGCCCCACGAGCTCGGCGATGGCGTCGGCGCTCTCGGAGGATTCGAGGATGATCTCCCGGTTGACGTTCTGGATACCGATCTTGACTTCCACGGCGCGTTCCTCCTGTTGTGTGAGCCGGTTGCTGCTTCGAAACCTACTCTAGATCTCCTTGGGGAAACGGCTGATTCCGCGCCAAGCTAAACGGTAGATCAGTTCCGCGGCGGCATCGATGTCGAGGCTGCCGTCGGTCTCGAGCCAGTAGCGTGCGCTGATCTGCGCCATGCCGGCGAGGCCGCGGCCGAGCAGCGTCGCCTCCACCATCGACAGCTGCGTGTCGCCGGCGATCACCCCGGCGATCGCGCCCGCGAAGTGGGCGTTGAAGGCTTCCAGCCGGCTGCTGACATCGGGCTCGTTGCTGATGTCCGATTCGAACACGAGCCGGTGCGCCTTGCTGTCCTGGGCAATGAACTGGAAATAGGCACGCATGGTCGCGTGCACGCGCAGCTTGTTGTCGTCGGTGGACCGCAGCGCGTCGACCAGCAGCTGCGTCAGCTCGGCGAGGTGGCTGTCCAGCAGGGCGAGGTAGAGGTCCCGCTTGCCGGGGAAGTGCTGGTAGAGCACGGGCTTGCTCACCCTGGCCGCCACCGCGATGTCGTCCATGGCGGCCCCGTGGTAGCCGTTGCCGACGAAGACCTCCTGCGCTGCGGCCAGCAGTTGGCGACGGCGCTCGTCCCGCGGCAGCCTGACGGCCTTTCCTGCGGCGGTCGGTTCAACACTCACGTGGGCGATCCTCGGTTCTGCGGTCGGGCGGACGCGGTCCAGTGTACCCACGCGCCCCGGCTGGCCCGGCCTCGCCGGGGCGGAATACCCTTGGGCATGACCGCTTCCACTCCGCCCGCGCAGGGCCCCGGCAGCAGCCCGGCCTCAGCGGACGCCCCGCCCGTCGCCCCGGCGGGCCTGCCGCCCCTGGTCGACGCCGTCGGGAGCCTGACCCGGGAGGAGACACTGCGCTACTCCCGGCACCTGATCATCCCCGGCTTCGGGACGGAGGCTCAGCTGCGGCTGAAGAACGCACGCGTCCTCGTGATCGGTGCAGGCGGGCTCGGATCGCCCGCCCTGCTCTACCTGGCGGCGGCGGGCGTCGGCACGCTGGGCATCGTCGACGACGACGACGTCGAGCTCTCCAACCTGCAGCGCCAGGTCATCCACGGCGTCCCGGACCTCGGCCGGCCCAAGGCCGAATCCGCGCGGGACAGCATCCTGGCGCTGAACCCGCTGGTCGAGGTGGTCCTGCACGAGGAGAGGCTCGACGCTTCGAACGCCCTTGCGCTCTTCGCCGGGTACGACCTCATCCTCGACGGCACCGACAACTTCGCCACGCGCTACCTGGTCAACGATGCGGCCGCCATCCTCGGGAAGCCCTACGTCTGGGGGTCCATCCTGCGGTTCGACGGGCAGGTCAGCGTCTTCTGGCAGGACCACGGCCCCACCTACCGCGACCTGTACCCGGAGGCGCCGCCGCCGGGCTCCGTGCCGTCCTGCGCCGAGGGCGGCGTGCTGGGCGTCCTGTGCGCGCAGATCGGATCCGTCATGGTGAACGAGGCCGTCAAGCTCATCACCGGCGTCGGACGGACCCTCCTCGGGCGGGTCCTGGTGTTCGATGCCCTGGACATGAGCTGGCGGGAGGTGCGCGTGAGGCCGGACCCCACCGCCCCGCGCATCACCGGATTGATCGACTACGAGCAGTTCTGCGGGCTGCCGTCGGCGTCCGGTGCAGCGGGGCAGGGTCTCGTGCAGGACACGGAGGAGGTGCCCACGATATCCGTGGGGGACCTGGCGGAGCTCCTCGCCGCGCGGTCGGCAGGCTCGGCCGACTTCGACCTGCTGGACGTCCGGAACCCGGAGGAGTACGCGATCGTGAGCATCGACGGCGCGGTGCTGGTGCCGAAGCCGCTGATCCTCGACGGCACCGCAGCCGTGGACAGCGACAGGACGGTCTACGTGCACTGCAAGTCCGGCGTCCGCTCGGCCGACGTCGTGCGCCATCTCCGGAGCAGCGGCCACCGGGACGTCTGGTCGGTCGAGGGCGGCATCCTCGAATGGGTGCGGACCGTCGAACCGCAGAAGATGACGTACTAGGAGCCGGACGGTCAGGCGCTCTGCGCGGGCCGCTCGTGGTCCACGGGGCAGACGGCGCCCGCGGGGTGCACGTGGTCGGTGTGCGGTGCTGCCTCGGGTGCTCCCGCGGCCGCCGGAGCGACGTCGATGCCGTAGAGGGCCTCGAGGGCCGCGGTGTAGTCGTCCTGGCGTCCCTCGGCGGCGAGCTCCCGGGCCCGCACGGTGGGGACGTGAAGGAGCTGGCGCACCATGCGGCGGAGCGCGAACTCGACCTCTTCCGCGGCGGCCGTGCAGCCGTGCTGGGCGCGGACGCGCTCCATCTCGGCATCGAGGACGGTCTGCGTGTGCTCGCGGAGGGCCACGATGGCCGCGTTCATCGCCCGGGTGGCCTGCTGTTCCTCGAAGGCGCGGGCGGATTCGCGGACGAGGTCGCCGGCCCGGGCCAGGGCATCGGCCTGCTCCTCGGGAGCGGCCGCACGCACCGATTCGAGGGTGATCAGCTCGACGCCGTCGAGGGTGCCGACGGCGGGGTCGAAGTCGTGGCTGAGGGCGAGATCGATGATGACGAGCGGGCGGTCGCTGCCCTCGCGGACCCGTCCGATGTCGGCGGCGTCGATACGTGCATCGCTTCCGCTGCAGCCGATGACGACGTCCGCCCGGCGCATGGCGTCGGGCAGGTCGGTGGCACGCAGGGCCGTCCCCCCGCGGGTGGCGACGAACGCCCCGGCCCGCCCGGAGGAGGAGAAGACCGAGATGTCGGTGCACCCCTTGTCCTTGAGGGCTGCCATCGTGGCGCCGGCGTAGGCACCCGTGCCGAACAGCACCACGGTCTTGGCCGACCAGCCGGGATCCTCGGAGAGGTCGCCGGCGAGGTCGAGGGCCACGGACACGATGGACCGGCCCCGGCTGCCGAGCGCCGTCTGCGCGCCGACGTCTTTCGCGGTCCGGGAGGCTGCCTGGAAGAGACGGACGAGACCGCCGCTGGCAGATCCTGAGCCCTGGGCCTCGATGAGCGCCCGCCGCACCTGGCCGGCGATCTCCCGTTCGCCGATGACGGCGGAGTCGAGGCCGGCGCCGACGGCGAAGAGGTGCTCGGCCACGTCCTGGCCGGTGTGCGTCTCGAAGGACGAGGACACGGAGTGCTCGGAGATGCCTGAGTACTCGCTGACGGTGGCCACGATCGCCGACCGGGCGGCTTCGACGTCGTCCTCCGACGGAGCCTCGGCGTAGATCTCGAAGCGGTTGCAGGTGGCGAGGACCACGGCACCCGACACGGACCGGTCCTGGGCGAGCGCGACCGAAGGGACCTGGGGGGCCCCGACGCTGAGTCGGGCCACGGTTTCCAGGTCGGCGTTCGAATGGGTCGCGACAAGCGATAGAAGTACCACAGCCCTCCGATCATAGCGAGGACCGGGCCCATCCGGAGAATAGGCGAGGCTTACCGGGAGCGTGCGTTCCGTGCAATCCTGCGGAAGTACGCCCGCTACGCGGGGGGTGATGTTGGCCACGCCCGGTCCGGCGCGGCCGGTTCCGGTTATCCATCCGCACGGATCTTCGGCAGAATCGGCCGTATGGACCTTGGAGCATCGCACCCGCTGGTCGACGGACGCACGTCCGGATCGGCCCTCATCTCCGCCTACCGCGGGCAGGCTCCGCACCGGCGGCCCGTCTGGTTCATGCGCCAGGCCGGGCGGTCGCTGCCGGAGTACCGCGCCCTGCGCGAGGGCACCGACATGCTCGAATCCTGCCTCGACCCCGAGATGGCGTCGGAGATCACCCTGCAGCCCGTGCGGCGGCACGACGTCGACGCCGGGATCTTCTTCTCGGACATCGTCATCCCGCTCAAGCTGGCCGGGGTCGACGTCGACATCGTGCCCGGCGTCGGGCCGGTCCTCGGCGCGCCCATCCGGTCCGCCGCCGACGTCGCCGCGCTGCCCACCCTGACGGACGAGGCGCTGGAGCCGATCCGCAAGGCCGTCGCCCTCACCGTGGAGCAGCTGGGATCCACGCCGCTGATCGGCTTCGCCGGCGCGCCGTTCACGCTCGCCGCCTACATGGTCGAGGGGAAGCCGTCCCGGGACCACCTCGGCCCCCGCACCATGATGCACGCCGACCCGACGACGTGGCGCGCCCTGACCGAGTGGGCCGCGGACGCCTCCGGCATGTTCCTGCGCGCCCAGCTCGAGGCCGGCGCCAGTGCCGCCCAGCTGTTCGACTCGTGGGCCGGCTCCCTCGGCCTCGCCGACTACCGCCGCCACGTCGCGCCCGCCTCGCGCAGGGCCCTGGACCATGTCCGGGGCCTCGGCGCGCCGCTGATCCACTTCGGCACGGGCACCTCGGAACTGCTCGTCGCGATGCACGAGGTCGGGGTGGACGTCATCGGTGTCGACTACCGGCTGCCCCTCGACGAGGCGAACCGCCGCCTCGGTGGGACGGTGCCCCTCCAGGGCAACATCGACCCGGCCCTGCTGCCGGCCCCGTGGCCCGTGCTCGAGCAGCATGTCCGCGAGGTGCTCGCCGCCGGGGCCTCGGCGCCGGGGCACGTCGTGAACCTCGGGCACGGCGTCCCGCCCGGGACGGACCCCGACGTCCTGACGCGCGTCGTCGACCTCATCCATTCCGTGGAGTTGTAGCCGTGACCAGGGCCGCGCGGCCGGACGGCGTGCCGGCGGAACCGGAGGGGACGTCAACCCTGTCCGCCCCGTCCGAGCGCGACCGCCCCCGGACGGTCGTCGTGGTCGGCGGCGGCATGGCGGGCCTCGTCGCGGCGCGGACGCTCCTGGCGAGGGGGCTGCGCGTCACCCTGCTCGAGCGGTCGGACCGTTTCGGCGGCACGGTGGACGGCCGCATGCTCGGCGGGTTCCAGCTCGACAGCGGAGCCGAATCCTTCTCCACGCGGTCCGCCACCGTGCCCGCGCTCGCCGGGGAACTCGGGCTGGGCGGCCGGATCGTCGCCCCCGACGCCACCGGCGCGTGGGTGCAGCTGCCCGGCAAGGACCTCCGTGCAGCCGCGCAGCCCCTGCCCAACTCCGGTGTCCTCGGCATCCCCGCAGACCCCTCCGAGCCGTCGATCAGTGCCATCATCGGCCGCGCGGGCTCCCTGCGCGCCGGACTGGACAGGGTCCTCCCGGTCGGCCCCCTCGCGACACGCCCCGGCGTCAGCCTCGGCGAACTGGTCCGGACGAGGATGGGGGAGGACGTCCTGACCCGCCTGGTGGCGCCCGTCGCCGGAGGGGTCTTCTCCGCCGATCCCGACGACCTCGACGTCGACTCCGTCGCGCCGGGCCTGCGCGCGACCATGGGCCGCCTCGGCTCGCTCGGAGCCGCGGCGGGCGCCCTGCGGAAGGCCGCTCCCGCAGGCGCCGCCGTCGGCGGCCTCGTCGGCGGGATCGCCCAGCTCCGCGACGCCCTCGTGCAGCAGCTCCGGGAGGACGGCGCGGACCTGCGGTCGGGCGAGCAGGTCCGCGGCCTCGCCCGCTCGGGGGGCGGATGGATCGTGACGACCGAACACTCGTCCCTCTCGCGCCGCATCCCCGCCGACGCCGTGCTCGTGGCCACGGAGGGCCGCGGCGCCGTCGATCTCCTCACGCCGGCCCTTCCCGCGCTGGCGGGGGAGCGACCCGACCCGGCGCCCGGCGTCGCCCTCGTCACCCTGGTCGTCGACGTCCCGGAGCTCGATGCCCGGCCGCGCGGCACCGGCGTGCTCGTCGCCCGCGGGGTCGAGGGCGTCGCCGCGAAGGCGCTCACCCATTCCACGGCCAAGTGGGCGTGGCTGCGGGACCAGGCCGGGCCGGGCTCCCACGTCCTCCGGCTGTCCTTCGGGCGGGTGGGGGACGCCCCCACCGCCGTCGGACTCGCGACGCCCGACGGCGACCTCTACCGCCACGCCCTCGCCGACGCCTCGACGCTCCTCGGCGTCCCTGTCGGGGAGGCCGACGTGCTCGACTGGGACGTGGTGCGCTGGGCCGGCGCCCTGCCGCACGCCTCCGTGGGCCACCGGGAGCGGGTCGCACGCATCCGCGCCCTCGTCGCGGAGCAGTCCGCGTCGCTCGCCGTGACCGGTGGGTGGCTCGCCGGGACGGGGCTCGTCGCCGTCATCGATGACGCCCGGGCCCGCGCCGACGCGCTCGCCGATGCCCTCGCCGGCGGCGCCTGAGCACCCGGGATGTGACGTTGATCTCTTCTACCATTCGTAGAAGAAAACGATTTCGGTTCGTCTGCGGGCAGGGGCAGACTAGTACCATGACTGAGCCCACCGGTACACCCGTCCACGCTCCACAGCCGACCGGGGAGGGCGCCGACGCCCCCGGAGAGCTGTTCTACACCCTCTGGACCGTCTTCAAGCGGGACGCGGCGACCACGGATTCGGGTGCCCACGCCCTGGAGGACGTGCTCGCCGGCCTGGAGGAGGACGGCATCGTCCTCCGCGGGTTCTACGATGTCTCCGGCATGCGCGCCGACGCCGACGTGATGGTCTGGCTGCACGGGCCCCGCCCGGAGGCACTCCAGGCCGCCGTGCGCAAGCTGCGCCGCACCGACCTCCTCGCGGCGACGACCGTCGCGTGGTCGGCCATGGGCGTCCACCGGGACGCCGAGTTCTCCAAGTCCCACAGCCCCGCCTTCTCCCGCGGCGTCGCCCCGGCCGAGTGGGTCTGCGTGTACCCGTTCGTGCGCTCCTACGACTGGTACATCCTCCCCTCGGACGAGCGCCGCGACATGCTCATGGATCACGGCCTGAAGGGACGCAGGTACCCGCAGGTCATCGCCAACACGGTCTCATCCTTCGCCCTCAACGACTACGAATGGATCCTGGCACTCGAAGCTCCCGAGCTCGTGGACCTCGTGGACCTCATGCGTCACCTGCGGGAGACCGAAGCGCGGCGCCATGTCCGCGAGGAAGTGCCGTTCTACACCGGCCGGCGAATCGGCCACGACGAGATTGCAGAGGTGCTCCAGTGACGCAGGCATTCAACCCCCTCGACGGGGTCGACGAGAACGGCCGGATGGCACCGAAGGCGTACGACGCCGTCGTGCTCGCCTCCTTCGGCGGACCGGAAGGGCAGGACGACGTCATCCCCTTCCTCAGGAACGTCACCCGCGGCCGCGGCATCCCCGACGAACGGCTCGAGGAGGTCTCGCACCACTACCGCGCGTTCGGCGGCGTGAGCCCCATCAACAGCCAGAACCGCGCCCTCCGCGCGGCCATGGAGGCCGAGCTCCGCCGCCGCGGCATCGGCCTGCCCGTCTTCTGGGGCAACCGCAACTGGGAGCCCTTCATCGCCGACACCCTGCAGGAGGCGTACGACGCCGGGCACCGCAGGGTGCTCGCCGTGACCACGAGCGCCTACTCCTGCTACTCGAGCTGCCGCCAGTACCGCGAGGACCTCGGCATGGCACTCGTGAAGACCGGCCTCGAGGGCCGGTTGGAAGTGGACAAGGTCCGCCAGTACTTCGACCACCCGGGCTTCGTGGAACCCTTCGTCGAGGGCGTCACCGACGGCCTCGCCACGGTCCGAGCCGGGCTCGCGGAACAGGGCACCCCGGACGCGCCCGTCCACATCATGTTCTCCACCCACTCCATCCCGATGGGCGACGCCGAAGCAGCGGGGCCCCGCACCGCGGACGGCGGCCCGGCCTACGAGGAGGGCGCCTACGTGGCGCAGCACCTCGCCACCGCACAGGCCGTCCTGGACCGCATCCCCGAGGCCGCCGGCGTCGAGTGGTCGCTGGTCTACCAGTCCCGCTCGGGTGCCCCGCACATCCCGTGGCTCGAACCGGACATCAGCGACGCCCTCCGCGACCGCTACGAGAACGGCACGCGCGGCGTCGTGATCGTCCCCCTGGGGTTCGTCTCCGACCACATGGAGGTCGCCTGGGACCTCGACACCGAGGCCATGGAGACCTGCGGCGAGCTCGGGATCGTCGCGGACCGCGTGCCGACACCGGGTACCCACCGGAAGTTCGTGGAGGGACTGGTGGACCTCATCCTCGAACGCACCGTCGACGGCAACATCGCGGACCGCCCCTCCGCGACGGCGCTCGGGCCCTGGTACGACGTGTGCCGCCCGAACTGCTGCGCCAACCGCCGCGGGGAGAAGCCGACCGTCGCCGCCGTCGACTCCACCGTGGGCACGCCCCTGCCCAACCCCGGTACGTAGTGGGCGCACACATCAGGGTGGGCACGCGGGGCAGCGCGCTCGCCATGACACAGACCACGACCGTCGCGGAGAGCGTCTCCGCGCTCGCCGGCCTGCCCTACGACCTCGTGCGGGTCCGGACCGAGGGGGACATCCTCAAGGGTTCGCTCTCGCAGATCGGCGGGACCGGGGTCTTCGTCGCGGCCCTCCGCGACGCCCTCCTCGAGGAGCGGTGCGACGTCGCCGTGCACTCGCTGAAGGACCTCCCCACGCTGCCCGCCCCCGGCCTGACGGTGGCGTCCGTGCCCGAGCGCGAGGACGTCCGGGACGCCCTCTGCGCCCGGGACGGCCTCACCCTGGCCACGCTCCCCGACGGCGCCCGCGTGGGCACCGGGTCCCCCCGGCGGGCCGCGCAGCTGCGGTCGGCGCGGCCCGGGCTCGACGTCGTGGACATCCGCGGCAACGTTGACACCCGCCTCGGGCGGGTCGCCGGCCTCGTCCCCGGGGCGCCCGGTGACCTCGACGCCGTCGTCCTCGCCGCTGCGGGACTGCGGCGGCTCGGGCGCGAGGAGACGATCACCGAGCTGATCGACACGGACGTCATGCTGCCCGCCGCCGGGCAGGGCGCCCTCGCCGTCGAGTGCCGCGAGAGCGAGGGCACCCCCGGGGTGCGCGAGGCCCTCGCCGCCTACGACCACCTGCCGACCCGGCTCGCCGTGACCGCGGAGCGCGCCGTCCTCCTGCAGCTCGAGGCAGGCTGCGCCGCGCCGATCGGCGCCCTGGCCCGGCTGCAGGGGGACGCGCTCTCCCTCGAGGCCGTGGTGTGCAGCCTGGACGGGCGGTCGATGATCCGCCTGACGCGTTCCGCACCGGCCTCGGACGCCGTCGCCGCCGCGCGGCTCGGCCTCGAGCTCGCGGAGGAACTGCTCGCCGCCGGCGCAGCCGACATCGCGCCCCTGAACAGCTAGGTGCGCGTGGCCGGCGATGGCGGGGTCCGTCCGGTGGTCGTCCTCCGGCATCCGGCGCGGACGGTCCTGATCGCCGGCGCCCTCCGGTCCGGCGGCATGACGGCCTACGCCCTGCCGCTCACCGACACCGAACTTCCCGCGGACGTCGGCGCCGTCACTCAGGCGCTGGAGGCTCTCGGGCGGGGCGGGTACGCGTGGCTGGTCGTGACGAGCGCCAACACCGTCCAGGCCCTCGGGATGCTCGCGGGCACCGACGCGCTCGCAGCCCTCGTCCGCCGTGGGGGAGCGCGGGTCGCCGCGGTCGGCTCCGCCACCGCGCGCTCCCTCGCCGCCGCGGGCGTCGTCGTCGACCTGGTGCCCGGGGAGGCGTCCTCGGCCGGGCTCCTGCGGGAGTTCCCGCACGATGACGGCGCGGTCCTCCTGCCCCAGGCGGACCTGGCCCCGGACGACCTCCGGGCGGGACTCGCGGCCTCGGGACGCACCGTCCGCCGGATCGAGGCCTACCGCACCGTGCCCTACCCCGCGGAGCCGGCGCGGCGCGTGCCCGGCGTCGAGGAGGACGGGCCCCGGCCGCCCGAGCTGTCCCTCCGCGATCTCCGGGGACTCGCGGCAGGCGGTGTCCAGCCCGCCGTCGTCTTCACCGCACCGAGCGCGGTCCGGCAGTTCCGTGACAGGCTGGAGGCCGGGCCGCTGTCCTTCCGCGCCGTCGCCATCGGGCGCACGACGGCGGACGCGCTGCGGTCCGCAGGATGGGACCCGGCAGCGACGGCCGCCGACCCCACGCCGCAGGGGATCGCCCGCGCGGCCGCGGATGCCTTCGCGCAGGACCACAGCCCTTCCTCCCCGTCTCTTTCCCAGACCGCACCACCGAACGGAGATCAGCCATGAGTTTCCCCCAGCACCGGCCGCGGAGGCTGCGCTCGACGCCGGCCCTGCGTCGCATGGTGGCCGAACACCGGGTGCACCCGTCCGAACTGATCCTGCCGGCCTTCATCCGGGAGGGTCTCACCGAGCCCTCGCCCATCCTCTCCATGCCCGGCGTCGTGCAGCACACCACGGACTCGCTGAGGCGGGCGGCCGCGGAAGCCGTCGAGCGCGGCGTGGGCGGCATCATGCTGTTCGGCATCCCCGAACACCGCGACGCGACCGGCAGCGCGGGCATCGACCCCGACGGCGTCCTCAACCGTGCCATCGCCGCCGTCCGCTCCGAGGTCGGCGACTCCCTCGTCGTCATGAGCGACGTCTGCCTGGACGAGTTCACCGACCACGGGCACTGCGGGGTCCTCGCGGCCGACGGCTCCGTGGACAACGATGCGACGCTGGAGCTGTATGCGCGGATGGCCGTCGAGCAGGCCCGGGCCGGTGCGCACGTCCTCGGTCCCTCCGGGATGATGGACGGCCAGGTCGCCGTCATCCGCCAGGCCCTGGACGCGGCGGGACACCAGGACACCGTGGTGCTCGCCTACGCCGCCAAGTACGCCTCCGCGTTCTACGGCCCCTTCCGCGAGGCCGTCGACTCCCAGCTCGTCGGCGACCGCCGCACCTACCAGATGGACGCCGCGAACCGCCGCGAGGCGATCCTCGAGGTCGAACTCGACATCGAGGAGGGCGCCGACATGGTGATGGTCAAGCCCGCCATGAGCTACCTCGACGTCCTCGCCGACGTCGCCGCCATGTCCCCCGTACCCGTCGCGGCGTACCAGATCTCGGGGGAGTACGCGATGATCGAGGCCGCCGCCGCGAACGGCTGGATCGACCGCCGCCGCGCCATCGAGGAGTCCGTGCTCGGCATCAAGCGGGCCGGCGCGCAGATGATCCTGACCTACTGGGCCTCCGAGCTTGCGCTCTGGCTCGACGAGACGAACTGAGGAACCCTCCATGACACCATCCCCGACGACCTCGGACACCCTGTACGAACGCGCCCGCGCCCTCATGCCCGGCGGCGTCAATTCGCCCGTACGCGCCTTCGGGTCGGTCGGCGGGACCCCGCGCTTCCTCGTCGACGCACACGGCGCCTACGTCACCGACGCCGACGGCAAGCGGTACGTCGACCTCGTCTGCTCCTGGGGTCCGGCACTGCTCGGTCACTCCCACTCCGACGTCATCGCGGCCGTGCACCGCGCCGTGGACCACGGGCTGACCTTCGGCGCCTCCACACCGGCCGAGGCCGACCTCGCGCAGCTCGTCAGGGATCGCGTGCCCGCCGTCGAGCTGCTGCGCATGGTGTCCACCGGCACCGAGGCGACCATGACCGCGGTCCGGCTCGCGCGCGGCTTCACGTCCCGGAACCTGATCGTCAAGTTCGCCGGCTGCTACCACGGGCACGTGGACAGCCTCCTCGCGTCCGCCGGATCGGGTGTCGCCACCCTGGCACTGCCCGGTTCCGCGGGTGTCACCGAGGCGACGACGGCGGAGACGCTCGTGCTGCCGTACAACGACGTCGAGGCCGTCGAGGAGGCCTTCCGCACGCACGGCGAGCACATCGCCGCCGTCATCACCGAAGCGGCGCCCGCGAACATGGGGGTCGTGACGCCGGCGCCCGGCTTCAACGCCTTCCTCAGCCGCATCACCTCCGAGCACGGTGCCCTGTTCATCGTGGACGAGGTCATGACCGGGTTCCGCACCCACCCGGGCGGGTACTGGAAGCTCACGGGCGGCGCCGACGACGCAGAGCACCCGTGGACGCCCGACCTGCTGACCTTCGGGAAGGTCATCGGCGGCGGGATCCCCGCAGCGGCCCTCGGCGGCCGCGCCGACGTCATGAACTACCTCGCCCCGATCGGGCCTGTCTACCAGGCGGGCACGCTGTCAGGGAACCCGATCGCCATGGCCGCGGGCGTCGCCACCCTGACGGCGGCGACGGACGACGTCTACCGGCACGTCGACGCGCGCTCGCTCGAGGTCGGCGACGCCCTCAGCGCTGAACTCGCGAAGGCGGGCGTCGACCACTCGATCCAGCGGGCAGGGAACCTCTTCAGCGTCGCGTTCGGCACCGCCGAGCACGGCGTCCGGAACTACGCCGACGCCCAGGGGCAGGAGGCGTTCCGCTACGGGCCGTTCTTCCACTCCATGCTCGATTCCGGTGTGTACCTCCCGCCATCCGTGTACGAGGCCTGGTTCCTCTCCGCGGCGCACGACGACGCCGCGATGGAGCGCATCCACGCCGCCCTTCCGGCGGCGGCGAGGGCGGCAGCCGCGGCCGTACCGGTCGACTAGGCTGCGTGCCGGTCGCCCAGCCGCGCTGCTGGGCGGCGCCGGGCACGGAGGGGGGTGGTGCGCCGTCGTGCCGGGCCTCAGCGCACCGTCGCGACCGGGCGCAGCGCGACGTCGTCCTGCGGCGGTGCCCCGTCTTCCGGGCCCGGCGGGGCGGCATGCCCGTCGCAGCCGACGACGGGCCAGGCCCGCTCGATGACGGCGGCGGGCTCGGTCCGGCGGAGGTACTCCTCGAAGTTCGCGGCCTGGCGGTCGGCCCACACGACGAGCGAGGCATGCAGGTCGGTGGCGGGGCGCCGGAGGAAGGCGAACCGCTCGGCGAGGACCGTCCCTACCCGCAGCGTCGCGAGGACGTCCGCCGCGGAGGTGTGGGCGTTCTCGAACGGGATGGCGTAGTGCTCGCACATCGCCGTCAGGGTCCGCTTGCCGCGCCGGTACCGGTCCGCCTGCTTGTCCATGATGTAGGGGTCGATCACGGGGAACGGCACCGGGATCCGGGCAACATGGCGTCGTCCCTCCTGCGCCAGCACCGTGAAGTCGTACCGGGCGTTGAACGCGAGCACGGGAACCCCGGCGCCGAAGAGCCGCGCCAGGACGGCTCCGATCCCATGGACGACCTCCGCGGCGGGCAGGCCGTGCGCCCGGGCGTGCGCCGTCGTGATCCCGTGGATGGCTGCAGCGCCCTCGGGGATGTCGACGCCCGGATCGGCCAGCCACTCGTGGTGCTCGAGCACCTCGCCGTCGTCGCCGACGAGGACGATCGTCGCGGTGACGATGCGCGCGGTCAGCGGATCGCGCCCCGTCGTCTCGAGGTCGAACGCGGCCCTCGGACCCTCATGCCAGCTCTTCATGGCACCACCGTACGGGCGCGCTCCGACCAAATAGGCGCCGTCCGCAGGTCCCGCCCGGCTAGGGTGGAGCGCATGCATCGACGAGCCGCCGCCGGGGAGGACCCCGGTCCCCGGCGGCCGGGACCGGACGCCGCCGCGCGCACCGATCCGCACGACTACCGCGACGCGGTCCTCGCCGTCACGAAGCTGATCCCCGCCGGTCGGGTGCTGACCTACGGGGACGTCGCCGAACTCCTCGACCGCGGGGGGCCCCGCCAGGTCGGCCGCGCCCTGTCCCGCAGCGCCGGGGACGTCCCGTGGTGGCGCGTCCTGCGTGCCGGCGGGCACCCGCCGCACGGCCTGGCCGTGCGCGCGCGGGCGCATTACGACGTCGAGGCCACACCGCTCTCCGTGCCGCGCGGGAGCACCGACCCGGGCGTGTACCGGGTGGATCTGCGTTCCGCCCGCTGGTGGCCCACCCCCGAGGAACACGCCCTCCTCGACGGGGTCGGCGCGTCCCTGCGACGCGCCGGTCCCTAGCGCCCGGCGCCCGTTGCGATGCCGCTGATTGTCCGTGGCGTGTGATGGTCTTGACCCATGACCAGCACCCTCCCCGACGCCCCGCCGGCATCCCCCGGTGAGGCCACCGCCACGTCCCCCGCGGAGGCGTACGACGCCGCGGTCCGTTCCCTGGCGGGCGTGACCGGGCAGGCGCTGGTCCTGGGTGCGCCCGGCAGCGGCAAGTCGTCGCTGCTCACGGACCTCGCCGTCGCCCGCATCACGGCGGGAACCGTGGCACCCGAAGGGCTGCTCCTCCTCGCTCCCACCCGCGCGGCCGCGACGCGGCTCCGGGACGAGCTCACCGCCAAACTGGACCGCAGCATCAGCACGGCTCCCGCCCGCACCTGGGCCTCCTACGCGTTCGACCTCATCCGCCGGGCCCGGGCCGAGGGACGGACTCCCGCCATCACGCGCGCGCCGAGACTGCTGTCCGGTGCCGAACAGGACCTCATCATCAAGGAACTCCTGGCCGGGCACGGACGCGACGGCGCCCCGGGTCCCGACTGGCCGTCGACCCTCACCCTCGCCCTGCCGACGCGCGGCTTCCGGCAGGAGATCCGGGACCTCTTCGACCGGGTCAGCGAATACGGGGTGTCCGCCGGGGAGCTGGCGGCCTGGGGGGAGCGGTTCGACCGTCCGGACTGGGTCGCCGCTGCCACGCTCTACCGCGAATACCGCGACGTGCTCGACCTCCGCATGCCCGAGGCCTTCGACCCCGCCGGGATCCTCACGGCCGCCCGCGAGATCCTCGAGACGGACCGCGACTTCCTCGACAGGGAGCGGGGGCGCCTCCAGCTCGTCCTCGTCGACGACTACCAGGAGGCGAACCCCGCCATCCACGCCCTCCTGGGGCTCATCGGAGCAGGCAACGACGTCGTCGTCACGTCCTGCCCCGACGTGGTCGCGCAGGGCTTCCGGGGGGCTCGGCCCGAACTCACCGGACGCCTGTCCACCCTCTTCAGCCGCGGCGGCGGCCTGACCACGGTCACCCTGCCCGGGTCGCTGACCCTGCAGGGCCCCCTCGCCGGGGCATGGAGCAACGTCGCCGCCCGCATCGCGACCACCGGCGTCAGCACGGCCTACCGGAACATGGACGGCGGTCCCGGCCGTCCCGCGTCCGGCGGACGGCCCGAGGACGGTCGGCCCGAGCGACGAGCAGGCGGCACGACGACGAACGGGCCGGCCGTCTCCGCCCACGTCCTCGACAGTGCCTTCCACGAGCAGCGGTTCATCACCCAGCGCATCCTCGAGGCGCACCTGTTCGGGGAGCGCAGCCTCGACGACATCGCCGTGATCGTCCGCAACGGGACGCAGGTGTCCGCGGTGCAGCGCTTCCTGACCGCCCAGGGCATCGCCGTGAACGTCCCGGCGGCGGAGACCGCCATCCGGGAGGAACCGGCCGTACGCCCCCTGCTCGAGCTGTACGCCGTCGTCGTGGGCCGCGCGGACCTGGACACCGAGCTGTGCATCTCGCTGCTCACGTCGCGGATCGGCGGGGCGGGGAGCCTCGATCTCCGGCGACTGCGACAGATCCTGCGCCGCACCGAGCTGCAGCAGGGCGGGGGGAGGACCAGCGACGAGCTCCTCACCGCCCTCTTCACGGCACCCGAGCAGATCGCCGCCCTGCCGTCCGAGGGGGCACCGGTGCGGCGGCTCGCCCGCATGCTGGACGCCGGACGTTCCGCGGCCGCCGACCCGACACGCGACCCCGAGACCGTCCTGTGGGCGCTCTGGTCCGCGTCGGGACTCGCGCAGCAGTGGTCCGCGGCGGCCCTGTCCGAGGGGCCGTCCTCGACCCGCGCGGACCGGGACCTGGACGCGATGATGGCGCTCTTCACCACCGCGGAACGATTCGTCGAACAGATGCCCGGCGCGGACCCGGAACTGTTCCTGGACTACATCCTCAGCCAGGACATCCCCATGGACACGCTGACGACGCGCGTCGCCCGCCAGGCGTCGGTGTCGGTGCTGACGCCGGCCAGCGCCGCCGGCAGGCACTGGCCGCTCGTGCTCGTGGCGGGCGTGCAGGACGGCGTCTGGCCGAACCTCCGGCTGCGCGGAGAGCTCCTCGGGTCGGGCGAACTGCGTGCATTGCTGGACTACGGGGAGTCGTTCCGCAGCAACCGCGACCCCGTGTCCCTGCTGCAGGACATCCGCTTCGACGAGCTGCGGACGTTCTCGCTGGCCGTCTCCCGCGCCACGCAGGAGCTGGTGTGCTGCGCCGTCTCCTCCCAGGACGAGCAGCCCTCCCCGTTCCTCGATGTGCTCGATCCCCTGCCGACCGGCACCGCGGTCCGGCCGCGCACCGAGGTGCTGCGCCCCGTCACCCTCCGCGCCCTCGTGGCCGAGCTGCGGAAGTTCGCCCAGGACCCGCAGGCGAGCCCCTCCCTGTCCCGGGAGGCGGTCCGGCACCTCGGGCACATGGCCGTCCTGGAGCCGCCCGTGCCGGGAGCGCATCCGGCCCAGTGGTGGGGTGTCCTCGGCCTGACCCGCGAGGACCCCGTGGTGCCCCCGGACCAGCCGATCCCGGTATCGCCGTCCAAGGTCGAGTCCGTGCTCACCTCGCCCCTGAGCTGGTTCGTCTCCGCAGCGGGCGGGGAGCGGACCACCGACTTCGCCCGTTCCCTCGGGACCCTCGTCCACCAGATCGCCCAGGACCTGCCCGAGGCCACCGGGAACGAGTACGTGAAGGAGCTCGAGCGGCGCTGGCCGCAGCTCGGGATCAAGGACACGTGGGAAGGCCGGTCCGACTTCCGGCGTGCCGAGACCATGGTGCGGAAACTCGCCGCCTACGTGCTGTCCATGCGGAAGGACGGACGGAGCCTGGTGGCCACCGAGGTCGACTTCGCCGTCGACCTCGACCTCCGTCTCGCCGACGCCGAGCGGCTCGTGCGCCTGCGCGGGCAGATCGACCGGCTGGAGGTCGACGCGGAGGGCCGCTTCGTCGTCGTCGACCTCAAGACGGGCAAGAGTTCGCCCGCCGGAGCGGACATCCCGCGCCACCCGCAGCTCGCCGCCTACCAGACCGCCCTCGCCTCGGGTGCGCAGCTCGGCCCCTCGGACGGTGAGGGCGCCGCAGGGGGGGAACCCGCACCGGAGGCGCACGGGGACGCACCGGACACACCGGACGCCCCGGGCGCCCCGGGCGCGCCGGAGGTCGAGCCGGCCGCCCCGGGCGGTGCGGCGCTGGTCCAGCTGGGCACGAAGGCCAAGGGGGTGGCGGTGCAGGTGCAGCCGCCCGTGGGTCCGGAGGACACCTGGGCGAGGACGATGATCGAGGACGCCGCCGCCCTGATGTCCGCGGCGACCTTCGACACCATCCACGACCCGCGCAGGTCGGGCTTCGGTGGCAGCGGGTGCCGGCTGCCCGAGGTCTGCCCCCTGTGCGAAGAAGGCAAGCAGGTGACGCAGTGACGGCCGCCGCGCGACCGGCGGCACGGCTCTCGGCCCGGCGACTGGCCGAACTCCTGCACACGGACCCCGACGCCCCCGTCCAGTACCCGACGGACGATCAGGTACGCGTCATCGAAGCGCCCCTCGAACCCCTGCTGGTCATCGCCGGCGCCGGCTCGGGAAAGACCAAGACCATGGCCGACAGGGTCGTATGGCTCGTGGCCAACGATCTCGTCCGGCCCGAACAGGTCCTCGGGGTCACGTTCACCCGCAAGGCTGCGGGGGAGCTGGCATCCCGCGTCCGGCAGCGGCTGGTCCAGCTCTACGCCGCGCTCGCACAGGACGCCCCGGCCTCGGCCGGCGGGGACGCGTTCGACCGGCTCGACCCCGCCATCTCCACCTACCACTCCTTCGCCAACGGGATCGTCCAGGACTACGGGCTGCGGATCGGCGTGGAGCGTGACTCGGTGATGCTCGGCACCGCGCAGTCGTGGCAGCTCGCGCACTCCGTCGTCGAAGCCTACGACGGCGACTGGGAGCACTTCACGGCCGCGAAGAGCACGCTCGTGAAGGCGGTGCTCGACATGGCGGGGGAGTGCGCCGAACACCTGGTCAGCCCGGCGACGGTCCGGGACGACCTGCGCCGCCACATCGAGCACGTGACCTCGCGACCCTACGTCGCAGGGTCCGGCAGGGCTGCCACGCAGAAGGTCCAGGAGATGATCGACAAGCTCCGGACCCGCATCACCGTCACCGAGCTGGCCGAGGACTACGCCGCGGCGAAGCTCGCGCGCAGGCAGCTCGACTTCGGCGACCTCGTCTCGCTCGCCGCACGGATCGCCCGTGACATCCCGGAGGCGGGGGCGATGGAACGCGAGAAGTACAAGGTGGTGCTGCTCGACGAGTTCCAGGACACCTCGCACGCCCAGATGGTCCTCTTCTCGCGGCTGTTCGCCGACGGACGTTCCGTCACCGCGGTCGGGGACCCACACCAGTCCATCTACGGGTTCAGGGGAGCGTCCGCCGGTCAGCTCGCGACCTTCCGCACCGCCTTCCCGAGGGTGGCGCCTGACGGCCGCGCGCCGTCGCAGGTGGCGCACCTGTCGGTCGCGTGGCGGAACGCGACCTCCATCCTCGAAGCCGCGAACACCGTCTCGGCGCCCCTCAACGTGCCGGCGCCCTGGCTCCGCGACACCGCGGTCCAGCAGGTCCCCGGCCTCGTGGCCCGGCCCGGAGCGCCCCTCGGTGACGTCCTGCTCGGGCGGTTCCTCACGGATGCCCCCGCGGCCGGGCGCGAGGACGGGGCGCCGGCCGGGCCCGACGCCGCGCTCAGCGAGGCCGAGGCCGTCGTCCGCCAGGTCCTGCTGCAGCGTCGGCGCAGCTTCGAGACGGACGACGACGGGAGCCCGCTCCGGCCGACCATGGCGGTGCTGTGTCGCGGCCGCAAGCAGTTCGAGCCGATCCGGCGTGAACTGGACCGCGCGGGTGTCCCGGTGCAGGTGGTGGGTCTCGGCGGCCTGCTGCGCACCCCCGAGATCGTCGACCTGCTCGCCACCCTGCGGGTCCTCGGCGACCCGGACCGCTCGGATTCGATGCTGCGGCTGCTCTCCGGCGCACGATGGCGGCTCGGCCCGGCGGACCTCATGGCCCTCGGGGACTGGTCGCGGCAGCTCGCCCGGACGCGCGAGGCCATGTTCCGCCGGGGCAGCCGGGACGACGACGGGCTCGAGGGCGAACTCGACCGCGGGCAGGGCAGGGACGCCGTCGTGGCCCCCGACCTGGCGGAGGCCGGAAGCCTGGTCGAGGCCGTCGACTACCTCCCGCCCGGGGACTGGGTGTCGTCGGCCGGCAGGACCCTGAGCGAGACCGCACGGCAGCGGCTCGAGCTGCTGCGCCATGAGCTCCGCGGACTCCGCGGGTTCGTGGGCGATGATCTCGGCAGCATGATCGGCGAGGTCGAACGCACGATCCTGCTGGACATCGAGGTGGCAGCGAAGCCCGGCGTGAGCATCCATGAGGCGCGCCGCAACCTCGATGCCTTCACGGAGGCGGTCGCCGGCTTCGTGTCCACCGCCGAGCGCGTCGACCTCCCCGCGTTCCTCGCCTGGCTCGAAGCCGCCGACCAGGAGGAGGACGGCCTGCCGGTGACACAGCTCGAGGCGAGCAGGGACGCCGTCCAGCTCCTGACCGTGCACGCGTCGAAAGGCCTGGAATGGGACGTGGTCTTCGTGCCGGGCCTCAACGACGGATCCTTCCCGAGCGGCAAGGATTCCCGCTGGAGCAGCGGGGACTCGGCCATCCCCTGGCCCCTGCGCGGTGACGCACCCGAACTGCCGCACTGGGACTGGGAGCAGCAGGACCAGAAGGAGTGGCTTGCCAGCGAGAAGGAGTTCACGGACGAGGCGCGGGCACATGCGGAGCGCGAGGAACGCAGGCTCGCCTACGTCGCCTTCACCCGGGCGAAGCACACCCTCGTATGCACGTCCTCGGCCTGGGGTGGCGGGCGGTCGAAACCGTCGGCGCCGTCGTCGTACCTGACGGACCTCGTCGGGCTCGCCGACGCGGCCGCGGCAGGTTTCGTCCTGCCGCATTGGCTACCGGAAGGGGAGGAGGGGGGCGAGAACCCGGCCAACGCGAGCCCGGAGCGGGCGCTCTGGCCCTTCGATCCGCTCGGTGCCCGGCGGTCGTCCATGGAGGGTGCAGCCCGGGCCGTCCTCGAGCAGGCCGCTGCCCCCGCCCCCGAGGCGGACCAGGACCAGGACCAGGACGAGGGCCGCTGGGGCCGGGAGGTCCGGCTCGCCCTGGCACGTCAGGCCCGGGAACGCGAACGCATGCCCCTCGCCCTGCCGTCGCACATCTCCGCCTCCACCCTGGTGGAGCTGCGCGAGGACGCCGCGGCGGTCATGCAGCAGCTGCGTCGGCCGCTGCCCCGGCAGCCGGGGTCGGCAGCCCGCAAGGGCACCGCGTTCCATGCGTGGATCGAGGAGTACTACGGGGCCGGAGGGATGCTCGACCTCGGCGAGTACCCGGGCGGTGCGGACGCGCACGTCGACGAGACGCTGGGGCTGACGGACATGGCGGCCATCTTCGAGCGGTCCGAGTGGGCGCTGCGGGAGCCCGCGGCGATCGAGGCGCCCATCGAGACGAAGATCGGCGGCATCGTGGTGCGCGGCCGGATCGACGCGGTGTTCCGCGACGCCGACGGCGGGTGGGACCTCATCGACTGGAAGACCGGGCGTCCCCCGTCGCCGGACCGGCGCGCCGCGAAGGCCGTCCAGCTCGCCCTCTACCGGCTTGCCTGGTCGCGCCTGAAGGAGGTGCCGCTCGAGACGGTGCGCGCGGCGTTCTTCTACGTGGCCGACAACCTCGTGGTCCGTCCCCACGACCTCGCGGACGCCGAGGAACTCGAGGGGATCATCCGGGCAGCCGGCGCGTCCGGCGCCTGATCGCCTGGGCGGTGCCTCGCGTGCCTCGCGTGCCTCGCGTGCCCGATCGCCGGCGCCGTGCGGCGGGGCGGGTCAGCGGCCCGACGGGACGATCGGCAGGGCGGACGTGGCGACGTCGTCGGCGGAGACTGCACCCGGTTCGGGCCCCCCGAGTACCGTGACCTTCGACGACGTCGTCACCGGCCGCTGGCGACCCGCCGTGAGGCGCGCGTGCGCGAGCGAGGACCCGGAGGGCGCGTGGTGCCGGTCGTCGTCGTCGGCCTGGGCCGGGCGGTGGTGCACCCGGTTCGCCGTGGCCTTCGGATCGTAGAGATGGCTGCCGGTGCGAGCAGGACCCGCTGCGCCGTCGTGGGCAGCGGTGTGCGTACCGTCGCCGGTGCCGTCCGGATCGCCGGGTGCGTCCCGGGGCGCCTCGTCGGACGCGTGCCCGTGGCCCGGTGTGACGGGGTGGTCGTCCGTGCCCAGTTCGTCGCCCCATTCGAGGCGCTGCTCGTGCTCGTGCCGGGCGCGCTCCGCCGCCTCCTGCTGCTCGCGTTCGATCGCCTCCACGTCGGCTTCGAGCGTGGCGAGCATGTCCTCGGCCTCGTCGATCATGACGGCGTCGTCGAGGGCCACCCCCCGGACGAGCCACTGGGCGAGGGCGAACTCCGCCGCCAGCGCGGCCCGGCGCGACAGATGGGGGTCGACGGCGGTCGTGGCGGCCGCGTAGGCGGCGTACACGGCGTCGACGAAGGCGGTGTCCTCGGCGGCGGCGAGCCAGGCGAAGTCCTCGGCGGGGTCGCCGACGCACAGATCGGTCCAGCCGGTGACGGCCGAGACCCGCCCGGCGGAGATCAGCAGGTGGTCCTCATGGAGGTCTCCGTGGACCACGGTGGGGCTGAACCGCCAGAGGGAGACATCCTCGAGGGCGTGTTCCCAGCGGCGCAGCAGGACGGAGGGGATCTTCCCGGTGGTCGCGGCCTGGTCCAGTTCGTTCAGTTTGCGCTGACGGTACTCGTCGGCCTCGTAGGTCGGCAGGTCCGCCCGCTGCACCATCTCCTCGGGCAGTGCGTGGATCGCGGCGATGACGCGGCCGAGTTCCTGCGCCATGGTGTGCCCGCCGGCGGTGAGCGCATCGAGCGGGCGGGTGGTGCCGGCCAGATGGGAGTACACGAACGTGCTGAGCTCCCCCTGACGGACGCTGCCGGCCATGTGGGGGATGAGGAACGGGAGCTCGGCCTTGACGGCGGGGGTGAAGGCTCGCAGGGCCTGCAACTCGGTCTCGAGGCGCATGCTGGCTTCCGCATGCCGGGGCGACCGCACCCTCCACTGCTTCCCCGCATCGTCGACGAGCAGGGCGGAGTCGAAATCCGCGGCGTCGTCGGGGGCACCGGCGACGCCGGTCGGAGCGAGGCCAGGTACTGCGGCGCTGGCGATGGCTGCAAGTTCCATGGGTGTCCGTTTCACAAGATCAACCGTAGGGCGTTCCTGCTCCCGCCGCTCGCAGCAACCCGGCGAGTCGTCGGATGCACCCCTCGTGTAGGGCTCCCCACCAGTCCTCCACCCGGCTTCCGGTGAATGGGTTTTGGGAGTGCGAGACCGTACCGTAGAACCATGACCGATCCCCTCCGGACCCTCGTGCTCCCTCCCCTCGGATCGCTGCCGCTCTCGCGTGCCGCATCCGACCGGGACGGCGATGCCAGGACCGCCGAGCACTTCCTCGACGACCTCTGGGGGTCCGGGGAGACACGGGTGCTGCCGATCGCCCGAGGGAAGGCCCCGGTCCACGGAGGCGCCCTCCGCCTCCTCGCTCCCGCAGACCTGGCGCGCCCCGACCTGGTCGTCTACCTCGGCCGCGTCGACGAGGGCTTCGCCGACGCAGGGCGGCGCGTCGTCCTCGCCGTCCTCGAGGAGGCGGATGCCGCCGTCGCACCCCTCGACCAGTGGTTCGGCCTCCGCGAGATCGCGGCGTCGCTCGACGCCCGCGACACCGGGTTCTTCGTGGCGGGAGCGGCGATCGCCAACTGGCACGCGGTCCACACCCACTGCCCGCGCTGCGGCGCCGGTACGGTCCCGAGCCACGCCGGGTGGGTGCGCGTGTGCCCGCGGGACGGGTCCGAGCACTACCCGCGCACCGACCCCGCCGTCATCGTCTCCGTCATCGACGACGACGACAGGATCCTCCTCGGCTCGGCCGTGGCGTGGCCCGAGGACCGCTACTCGACGTTCGCCGGCTTCGTCGAACCCGGCGAATCCCTCGAGGCCGCCGTCGTCCGCGAGGTGGGGGAGGAGTCCGGGATCGAGGTCCGGTCGCCGGAGTACCTGGGCTCGCAGCCCTGGCCGTTCCCGGCGTCCCTGATGCTCGGCTTCACTGCGCGGGCCGCGAACACCGATGCCGTACCCGACCGCGAGGAGATGCGGTCCGTGCGGTGGTTCACGCGGGAGCAGCTCTTCGCGGAGGTGCGCGACGAGAAGATCGTCGTCGCGGGCGGGGTCTCCATCGCCCGGGCCATGATCGAGCGCTGGTACGGCGGGCCGCTGGACGAGGAGCCGTCGGAGGCGCGTCCCTGATGTCAGGACTACTGCTCGAGGACAGCATCCTCGAGGGGCTCGACGACGAACAGCGGACGGTCGCGAGCACCCTGTCCGGGCCGCTGTGCGTGCTCGCCGGAGCCGGTACCGGCAAGACGCGCGCCATCACCCATCGGATCGCGTACGGCGTCCACACCGGGGTGTACAAGCCGCAGCAGGTCCTGGCCGTGACCTTCACCGCGCGGGCTGCGGCAGAGATGCGCACGCGGCTCCGCGATCTCGGGGCCGGCGGGGTCCAGGCCCGGACCTTCCACGCAGCAGCCCTGCGGCAGCTGCAGTACTTCTGGCCGCAGGCTGTCGGCGGCCCGCTGCCCGCCCTCGTGGACCACAAGGCCCAACTCATCGCGGAGTCCGCCCGCCGCCTGCGCCTGTCGACCGACCGCGCCGCGATCCGCGACGTGGCCGCGGAGATCGAGTGGGCCAAGGTCTCGATGCTCACACCGGACGCCTACGCGGCGGCGGCCGCAGGCCGGGCGGAACCAGCGGGCATGGACCTCATCACGGTGTCCCGGATCTTCTCGGCCTACGAGGACCTGAAGATCGACCGCAACCTCATCGACTTCGAGGACGTCCTGCTGACCACGGTCGCCATCCTCGAGGAGGACGAGAAGGTCGCGGCGACGGTGCGGGCCCAGTACCGGCAGTTCGTGGTCGACGAGTACCAGGACGTCTCCCCGCTCCAGCAGCGGCTCCTCGATCTCTGGCTGGGCGAGCGTCGCGACCTGTGCGTCGTGGGTGACGCCAGCCAGACCATCTACTCCTTCACCGGAGCCACCTCACGGCACCTCCTCGACTTCACCACGCGCTACGAGGGCGCACAGGTGGTCAGGCTGGTGCGCGACTACCGCTCCACACCCCAGGTGGTGCGTGCCGCCAATACGCTGCTCGCCGCGCGCGGCACCGAGGTGGACCGGCGATCAGGGGACACGACCTGGTCGGCTCCGCTCGAACTCGTCGCGCAGCGCCCTGCCGGCCCCGAACCAATCTTCACGGAATGCACCGACGACGACGCCGAGGCCGCGGAATGCGCGCGGCGCATCGGCGTCCTGCTGGACCAGGGGGTCAAGGCGAGTGAGATCGCCATCCTCTACCGCACCAACGGACAGTCTGAGGCCTACGAGCAGGCGCTCGCCAGCGCCGGCATCGGCTACCAGCTGCGGGGCGGCGAGCGGTTCTTCCAGCGGCGCGAGGTCCGTGACGCGCTGCTGCAGCTCCGGGCCGCGGCGCGCACCCAGGGCGACGAGGACGTCCCGCAGCAGGTGCGCGACGTCCTCGCGTCCCTCGGCTACACGTCGGTCGCCCCGCAGAACTCGGGCGCCGTCCGTGAGAAGTGGGAATCGCTCGCCGCCCTCGTCGGCCTGGCCGACGAACTCAACCGGGTCCGCGGCCCCGAGGCCTTCACCCTTCAGGCGTTCGTCGCCGAGCTCGAGGAGCGGGCCGCGTCCCAGCACGCCCCCACGGTGCAGGGCGTCACGCTGGCGTCCCTGCACTCCGCGAAGGGCCTCGAATGGGATGCGGTCTTCCTCGTGGGCCTGAGTGAGGGGCTCATGCCGATCTCCTTCGCGGACACCCAGGAGGGGATCGACGAGGAGCGGCGGCTGCTGTACGTGGGGATCACGCGCGCCCGCATCCACCTGGCCCTGTCCTGGTCCACGTCGCGGTCCCCCGGAGGGCGCGCCACCCGGAAGCCCTCGCGCTTCCTCGACCCCCTCCGGCCCGCCACGGCCGGCCAGGCGTCGTTCCGCCAGCCGCGGGCGAGGACAGGCCGCAAGGCGTCGGCCCCCGCCGTCTGCCGGGTGTGCAAACGGCCCCTCCTCACCGGCGCCGAGCGCAAGATGGGTCGGTGCAGCGACTGCCCGGCCACCTACCAGGAGGAGACCTTCGAGGCGCTGCGCGCATGGCGGCTCACCGAGGCCAGGGAGAAGGACGTGCCCGCGTTCGTGGTGTTCACGGATGCGACCCTCGTGGCCATCGCCGAGGCACGACCGCAGACGCTGGAGGAACTCGGGGACCTCGCCGGCATCGGCTCCGCCAAGCTCGAACGGTACGGCGAAGCCGTCCTGGACATCATCAGTGACCACGCCTGAGGCGGGCGGGCCGTCCCCTGCAGCGCGGCTTCCGGTCGAGGTCCGGCGGTCGGCGCGGCGGAAACGGACGGTGAGCGCCGACATCCGCGACGGAGTGCTCCGCGTCTCGATCCCGGGGCACTTCTCACCCGGTCAGGAGCGCCAGTGGGTGGAGCGCATGGTGGAGCGGATGTCCGCGAAGTACCTCGCGCGGCCCGCGGTCGACGACGACGACGCCGCCCGGGCGCTGCTGCGACGGGCCGAGGAACTGGCGGAGCGGTACCTCGGTGGCAGGGGAGTGCCGATCACGATCGGGTGGGTCACCAACCAGAACTCGCGCTGGGCCTCCGCCACCCCCGCCCACCGCTCCATCCGCCTCTCCCACAGGCTGGGGGGCATGCCGGAGTGGGTCGTCGACTACGTGATCCTGCACGAGATGGCGCACCTGATCGAGCCCTCCCACAACGCACGGTTCTGGGAACTGCTGACCGCCTACCCCAGGACCGAGACCGCCAAGGCCTTCCTCGACGGCGCCGCGTTCGCCGCGCACCGCAACCTCATGGGAGCACCCGAGGAGCTCTAGGAGCGGGGATCGCCCGGCGACCCGCCGTCGGACTCCGGTCCGCCGTCGGATTCCGGTCCGCCGTCGGACCCGTCGCCCGACCCGCCGTCGGGCGCACCCCCGTCGGACCCGGCCGCCCCGTCGCCGTCGTCCTCGAAGCCCCCGGAGAGGAGCCGCTGGAGGGCGGCATCGACATCGGCGTCGGAGGACTCGATCAGCCTGCGGCGCTCCGTGAAGCCGGCAGGGTCGTCGAGGTCCTCCGCGGTGGGCAGGAGGTCGGGGTGCTGCCAGAGGGCGTCACGTCCCTCGATGCCGCGCTCCTCGGTGAGGTGGGACCACAGGGCTGCGGCGTCGCGCAGCCTGCGCGGCCTCAGTTCGAGTCCGACCAGCGAGGCGAAGGCGTGCTCGGCCGGGCCACCGGTCGCCCGACGCCGCCGGAGCATCTCGCGAAGGGCCCCCGCGGACGGCAGGTTCGCAGCCGCGGCGGCGGTCATCTCGTCCACCCAGCCCTCCACGAGGGCGAGGGTGGTCTCGAGCCGCACGAGGGCGGCGTCCTGCTCGGGTGTCCGCTCGGGCATGAACACACCCTGGGACAGGGCGCCCTGCAGGCTCTCCGGGTTCGTCGGATCGATATCGCGGGCGGCTTCCTCGATCTTGCCCATGTCGATGTGGATGCCGCGGGCGTACCGCTCGATGCTGCCGAGGAGGTGGCCGGTGAGCCAGGGGATGTGCGTGAAGAGCCGGACGTGCGCCGCCTCGCGCACCGCGAGGAACAGCAGCACCTCCTGCTCTGGGATGTCGAGCCCCGCGCCGAACGCGGCGACGTTCGCGGGGAGGAGGGCCATCCGGCCGTCGGCGAGGGGGACACCGATGTCCGTCGAGCCGACCACGTCCTTCGAGAGACCCCCGACGGCCTGCCCCAGCTGCATCCCGAACATCGCACCGCCGACGTTCTGCAGCATCGAGGCGGGACCGCCCATCATGCCCATCATCGACTTCATCTCGTCGGGGAGCTGGTCGCTGATGGCGTCGGAGAGGGCCTTCGCGATGCTCGTCGCCACGGGCTCCGTGAGCCGCCGCCAGGTGGGCATGGTCGCCTCGACCCATTCGGCGCGCGACCACGCGCGGCCCAGCTGTCCGGTGCTCGGGAACTCGGTCACGGGGTCGAGCCACAGCTCGGCGACCTTCAGGGCCTCGTCGACGCTACGGCGCTGGAGGGAGGTGACCGAGGGGTCGTTGTCCGAGGCCGCCACCCGCCGTGCCTGCTCATGGGCCATCTGCCAGTTCACGGGCCCTTCGCTCGGTGCGGAGAACATCGCCTGGACCTGCTGCATCATCATGGCCATCGTCGCAGGATCGGAGGGGAGCCCGGCCGCCTTCGCGATCTCCTGGGGATCGAAACCGCCGGCTCCGCCGCCGAACATCTTCGCCAGCATCTCCGACAGCGGGTCCTGGGGCGTGTCGTCGTCGCCGTTCGAGGGGTTGGATGGGTTGGTCACTGATACCACCGGTCCTGGGGAGTCGCTCGGGGTCCGGGCAGGAGGGTGGTCCCGCTCCCGCCGGCTGTTGAAGACACGCTACCGGCCCGGGCTTGCCGCTGTCCCTCGTGCCGTCGGCCGTTCGCTGAGGGCAAAGCCTGCACGGGACCCGACGGCGGTCCGTGCCGCCGGGAACGCGAGGGCCCCCGCATGCCCGGCATCCTCCGGGTCCGGCGTCGGCCGGAGCGTCTACTCTGGGTAAGCCGGGAGGCGCTGACCGCGCCGTCGCACGGCACGCACCTACAGAGAGAAGCACAGTGACGCAGCCTGTCCACTTCGAGACGTACAGCCCCGAGGAGCCCACCCGGCCCCGGGACCCGCGATTCCGTGCCATGGCCGTCTCCGGGGGGCTCGCCGTCGTCCTGTGTGCGGCCGCAGTGCTGCTGCCGTCGCCCTACATCATCGAAGCGCCCGGCCCGACCTTCAACACCATCGGGGAGGTCGATGGCCAGCCGCTCATCCAGGTGGACGGCCGGCAGAGCTTCACCCCGGAGGGCGAGCTCGACCTCACCACCGTCTTCGTCAGCGGCGGTCCCAACGGCCGGGTCAACATCCTCGACACCTTCCGGGCCTGGGTGGATCCGCACCAGAACGTCCTGCCGGAGCAGCTCGTCTACCCCGAGGGCACCACGTCCTCCGACATCCGGAAGCAGAACGCCGTCGCGATGACGTCGTCCCAGGAGTCGGCGATCGCCGCCGCGCTCTCCCATGAGGGGATCGCCTACACGGAGGAGCTGTCCGTCGCGGGCCTGGCGGACGGTTCCGCGTCGACGGGCATCCTGCAGGAGGGGGACATCCTGCGTTCCATCGACGGGCGGACGATCGAGAACATCGAGACCCTCCGCGGCGTGCTGGCCGACGCAGGGGGTGCTGCCGCGACCCTGCGGATCGTCCGGGACGGGGCCGAGACCGAGGTCACGGTCACGCCGAAGGAATCGGCGGACGGGGAGTTCCAGTTGGGCATCCTGCTCGCCTCCACGTTCGACTTCCCCTTCGACGTGACCATCCAGCTCGACAACGTGGGCGGCCCCTCGGCCGGCAGCATGTTCGCCCTCGGGATCATCGACACCCTGACGGAGGGGGACCTCACCGGCGGAAGACACTTCGCCGGCACCGGCACGATCGATTCCAGCGGCGCCGTGGGGCCCATCGGCGGTATCGCCCAGAAGCTCGTCGGAGCACGCTCCGGTGGTGCGGACTTCTTCCTCGCGCCTGCCGCGAACTGCGACGAGGTGGTCGGCAACATCCCGGACGGCCTGACGGTCGTCAGCGTCAGGACGCTCGACGACGCAGCCGACGCCGTCGAGATCCTGGGCGCCGGCGGTGATGCGTCCGGACTGCCTGCCTGCTGACCCTCGACGCCACGTCGGGGTCCCCGACCGCCGGTGCACACAACACGGTTCGGTGACGATCGTTCCCGCCCGGGGCAGGGGCGGGAACCTAATTGGTCCGGCCAAGCGTGGACAGTGCAGAATGAACTCACGAAGGGCGTGACTGCGCGCTCTCTCCTTCCCTTGCCCGGGTCGGGGGAGCGACGCGGAAGACCGGTCGGCGTGACCCGCAGCAGCTAACGATGAGGTGGATGTGACATCCGGACCAGACCGTCCGTTCGGCAGTAGGCCGAGCCCAGCACGTGGAACGATCGGCAGACGTCGAAGTCCGCTGATACCCACCATCATCGTGGTGGCGGTGATCGTGATCGCCTTCGTCTACCTGTCCCAGGTCTACGCGGACGTCCTCTGGTACAGCCAGCTCGGGTTCCTCGAAGTCTTCGTGACCGAGAACCTGTCGCGCATCGTCCTCTTCGTCGTCGCGTTCGTCATCATGGCGGCGGCGGTGTACTTCAGCCTGCGCATCGCCTTCCGCAACCGGCCGATCTACGCGCCGGACAGCGCCATCCAGGACAACCTGAACAGGTACCAGGCCCAGCTGGAGCCGATCCGCCGCCTGCTGATGTTCGGGATCCCCGTGGTCCTCGGCGCGTTCGCCGGCACCGCAGCCTCCTCGCAGTGGCAGGAGGTGCTGCTGTTCATCAACCAGGAGCCCTTCAACCGGCAGGATCCCCAGTTCGGCCTGGACTACGCCTTCTACATGTTCACGCTGCCGTTCCTGAACTTCCTCACGGGGTTCCTGATCAGCGTCGTCATCATCAGTGCCATCGCGACGGTCCTCACGCACTACCTCTACGGCGGCATCCGCCTCGAGGAGAAGGGCCTGTTCACGACCAGGTCGGCCCGGGTGCAGATCGCCGTCGTCGCGGCCCTCTTCCTGGTGCTGCAGGGCATCAACTACTGGCTCGACCGGTACGACACCCTCCTCAAGCAGGGGACGTGGGCCGGCGCGCTCTACACGGACGTCAACGCCGTCATCCCCACCAAGGCCATCCTCGCTGTCGCCGCGATCATCGTCGCCGCCCTGTTCGCCGCCTCGGCGTTCATCGGACGCTGGCGCCTGCCGCTGATCGGCACCGCGATGCTCATCATCACCGCCCTGCTCGCGGGCGGCGTGTACCCCTCGGTGGTGCAGCGCTTCCAGGTGCGTCCCTCGGAGCTCAGCCTCGAGGAGCAGTACATCGACCGGAACATCACGCTCACCCGCGAGGCCTACGGGCTGGACCGGGTGGAGGTCGAGCCCTACTCGCCGGAAGCGATCCCGGCGGCCGGCGCCCTGGGCGACGACGGCGAGACCACCGCCAACATCCGGCTGCTCGACCCGAACCTGGTGTCGGACGCCTTCAGCCAGCTCCAGCAGTTCCGCCAGTACTACCAGTTCCCCGAGACCCTCAACGTGGACCGCTACGAGATCGACGGCGAGGTCCAGGACACGGTGATCGCGGTGCGTGAACTCGACACGAACGGTGTGCCCGACGGCTGGGTCAACGAGCACGTCTTCTACACCCACGGCTACGGCGTCGTGGCCGCGGCCGGTTCGACCGTGCAGCCCGACGGCCGCCCGTCCTTCCTGCAGTCCGGCATCCCCTCGACCGGCGTGCTGGGCGACGAGTCGACCTACGAACCCCGCATCTACTTCGGGGAGGAATCCCCCGAGTACTCGGTCGTGGGAGCCCCTGAGGGCCAGGCCCCGGCCGAGATCGACCGGCCGCAGAACGAGAACTCCGACGCCGAGTCCCGCACGACCTTCGACGGCGACGGCGGACCGAACGTCGGCAACACGTTCAACCGCCTCGTCTACGCCCTGAAGTTCCAGTCCACCGATCTGCTGCTGTCCAACCAGGTCAACAGCGACTCGCAGATCCTGTACGACCGCGAGCCCGTGGACCGGGTCCGCAAGGTGGCCCCCTACCTGACGCTGGACGGCAACAGCTACCCCGCGATCGTCGACGGCCGGGTCAAGTGGATCATCGACGGCTACACCACGAGCGCCAGCTTCCCCTACTCGATGCAGCAGGAACTCGAGCAGGCGACGCAGGATTCGCAGACGGCCGAGGGCCTCGCCACCGCGCTGCCCGCGGAGCGCGTCAACTACATCCGCAACGCCGTGAAAGCCACCGTCGACGCCTACGACGGCTCCGTGACCCTGTATGCGTGGGACGACCAGGACCCGATCATGAAGTCGTGGCAGAACGTCTACCCGTCCTCGCTCAAGCCCTACAGCGACATGTCCGCCGACCTCCTGGCGCATGTCCGCTACCCGGAGGACCTGTTCAAGGTCCAGCGGGAGCTCCTCGCGCGCTATCACGTCACCGACACGGACGCCTTCTACAACAACAGCGAGGCGTGGAGCGTGCCGGCGGACCCGGGCGCGGCGTCGGACAGCGCGACGACGGCGTCCACGCCCCGGCAGCCCCCGTTCTACCTGACCCTGCAGATGCCGAACCAGGAGAAGGCGGCGTTCTCCCTGACCACGCCGTACATCCCCTACGTGCCCGTGGGCCAGACGCCGAGGAACGTGCTGTACGGCTTCCTCGCCGCCAACGGCGACGCCGGTACGGGCGAGGACGGCGAGAAGAACGAGAACTACGGCCGCCTGACCCTGCTCGACAGCTCCGGCCAGGATTCCGTGGTCGGTCCGGGACAGGCCCAGAATCTCTTCAACTCGGACACGACCGTGTCGCAGGAGCTGAACCTGCTGCGGCAGGGTGCCTCCGAGGTCATCAACGGGAACCTGCTGACGCTGCCGATCGGCGGCGGCATCGCCTACGTGCAGCCCGTCTACGTGCAGTCCTCGGGAAGCTCGTCCTTCCCGGTCCTGCGGCGGGTGCTGGTCAGCTTCGGGGAGACCGTCGGCTTCGCGCCGACCCTCGCCGAGGCGCTGGACCAGGTGTTCGGCGGCAACTCGGGAGCCACCACCGGTGACCAGGAGAATGTCGGCGAGACGCCGACCGACCCGGCGGCGCCTCCGGCCGAGGGTGAAGGGACGCCGGCGCCGTCGCCCGGTCCCACACCGTCGCCCTCCGAGGGCGGCACACCGGGCGGGGCGACCGGCGACCCGGCCGCGGACCTGCGGGCCGCACTGGATGACGCGAACACCGCGATCCAGGACGGCAACGCAGCCCTCGAGGCGGGGGACTTCGCGGCCTACGGTGAGGCGCAGGACCGCCTGCAGGAGGCCATCCAGCGGGCGCTCGACGCCGAGGAGCGCGGCGCCGCGGCCGGCGGGCAGTAGGCCGATTTGCTTCTCCTCCCCGTGGCCGGTAACGTTAGTTACACGCCGCGGGGTGGAGCAGTTCGGTAGCTCGCTGGGCTCATAACCCAGAGGTCACAGGTTCAAATCCTGTCCCCGCAACGGAAAAGAAGTCCGGTCCACCATCTGGTGGGCCGGACTTCTTGCTGTCCCCCGACAGCGTGGTCCTCCCGCGACTGTCTGCCTTCCCTCAGACACGTTCCGTGAGTGTCGCCGCTGTGACGACGACCCCGCTGTCGCCCCGGAGTGCGGACTCTGCACCCCGCGGTGCAGCCTCTGCGGCCGGCGGCCGCTGCAGCAGTTCGAGCAGCAGGACGGCGGTCAGCGCCCCGACCGCGGTCCACAGGATCATCCCCGGCGTCAGGGGCCTCACGAACAATAGGACAGCCGCGCCGATGACGGCGATCGTGATCCTGAGGTACCGGCGGGAGCGGTACAGGAACGCGCCGAACCGGCCGGTGGTCACCCCGGTGCCCTCCGCCGCCGCACGCGCCCGTCCGGCCAGGGAGACCGTCCCGAGGCGTACCGCCCTCGCGCCGCGGAACGGCCCCGCGAGATAGGCGACGACCGCGGTGGTGAGGCCGGCCACGCCCACGGCGAGGGCCGTCGAGGAGAGCAGCGGCACCAGGGCGTCGTAGATCGCCCCGGCCGCGTCCGACGGCAGGTACAGCGGCGAGAGCGCGGTGACGGTGACGATGCGACCGACGGCGACGCCGAGGGCGAGGAACGCCATCGCGACCGCCAGGCCGACTCCCACCCGGATCAGCGCCCTCGCCCTCCTCCTCGCGACGAGGACACCGCCGGCGAGCAGGGCGATGCTGACCCAGGGGAGCCCGAAGCCGACCGCGTCGACCACCAGGTAGGCCGTGCGCGCCCGGACGAGCTGGTCCGACCGGGCGACGACGACGGTGCGGTCGACGGCGGGGATGCGGTCGGCCAGCGCGAATCCCCGGTCCGCCAGCTGCCCCTTGACCGCCGCGATGACCGGTCCCAGCTGAATGCCCACCTCGCCGGTGTCGCTGATCACGACGGAACCCGAGGTGTCGCCCCTGATCGCGGCGGTCAGCCCGGCGTGGCTGCTCCGCAGTGCCTGGTCCCACACCTGGTCGAAGCCGTCGGAGGCGAGGAGGTCCTCGGTCGTGGAGCGGATCAGCTCCCGGGAACCCTCCACGGCCGGCCGTTCGAGGAATTGGAGCGCTTCCGCCACCCGGGGTGGGAGGTCGAGGGTCGCGAGGCCGTCGAACAGGTCCGAGGTGATCGTCTCGAGGTCGACGTCCTCCTCCACGGCGACGGTGATCTCGTCGACCAGGAAGGCCCGGACGGCGGGGTCGTCGAGGATCGGCGCCACGGTGGCGACGAACCGGTCGGTGTCCGTGACCTCGGCCTTCGTCCACACGGCGACGACGGCGAGCGGGGCGAGGAGCACCCCGAGCACGATCAGCAGCGCGGCGAGGACGGCGCGTCCGCGTCCGGTCCCGCGCCCGCGTACCGGCGGGGGAGTCGCGGCCGGATCGGCCTGGAGCTGCGACTGCAGCCGGGCGACCTCCGCCGACAGCCGGGCGACTTCCTGGTCCCTCGGCCGGGTGACATCCATCTGCGCTGCGCCTCTCGGGTCGGAGGATGGGGGAAGGCTCCCCGGGGTCAGGCGAGGAGCCTGGCCTTCTGGGCGGCGAATTCCTCCTCCGTCAGGACCCCGTCGTCCCTCAGGGACGCGAGCTCCCTGAGCCGGCCGATCAGATCCTCGGCCTCGGCCCCGGACGTGGGCGCCGGAGCCTGCGCGGCCGTCTCCTGGTCATGGGCCCGGCTGCGGTCGGCAGCGATCTGAGCATCGCGGCCGGCGAACCTGGCGGCCTGCCGGCGCTGCACCCGCCCGCTCACGGCGGTGGCGGTGCCGGCGACGACGGCGGTGCGGGCGACCCCGCGAAGTAGACCTGGCATGTCCTCGTCTCCTCAGTCTGTCGCGTCGAGCGCGTCGAGCGCCTCGATGATGTCGGTGGCGGGAATCCGTGCGCTGGCGATCAGCTCTCCACCGCTCTGGCGGACCGCGGCGACGAACCGCGCGGCCCACGTGTTCTCGTAGACGATGAGTGCGGCCACCGTCCCGGGGGCCATGGCGTCCGTCGCCTGGCGTATGTCGTCGACGCCGAGGATCCCGGAGGATGCCCCCGCGAAGGTGGAGAACCCGCCCTTCGCGGCGAGGGGATCCGTGATGTCCACGACCTGGACGGTCCCGTCCTCCGCCTTCCGGACGATCCGCAGGTCGAAGAGGCGGATGACTCCCCGCTCGACGAGGTCCATGAGCGCGGGGGCGGCCTCGCCGGTCAGGCGGTCGGGCGAGAACTCGAGGAGGACGAAGTCGATGGGGGCGACGATGGCCTCGTCGTCGATCACCGGCGTTCCTGTGCTGGTCCCTGCGGTCCCTTCTGGCATGGTGACTCCTCCTGTGTCGCGTCCGGGCGGACGCTGCGTACACAGAGAGTGCCGCACAGCAGCGGTGCGCGCATCACCCCTAGGTGATGATGCGGGGATGTCAGCCCTGCGAGAGGGCCTTGAAGGCGCTCAGGGCCCGCTCCCGGCTCTCCTTCAGATCGACGATCGGCTCAGGGTAGCCGGGGGCCTCGCCCTTCCACGGCTCGTGCAGGTTGTCGGCGTCTGCGAGTTCGGGGACGAAGCGGAGGAGGTACCGGCCGTCGCGGTCGAACTTCTTGCTCTGCAGCACCGGGTTGAAGATCCTGAAGTAGGGGCTGGCGTCCGCCCCGGATCCCGCCACCCACTGCCAGCTCGCGGCGTTGCTCGCGGCGTCGGCGTCGACGAGGCAGTCCCAGAACCACTGTTCGCCCACGCGCCAGTCGATCAGGAGGTTCTTGATGAGGAACGACGCCGTCGCCATGCGCACCCGGTTGTGCATCCAGCCGATCTCCCACATCTGGCGCATCCCGGCGTCGATCAGTGGATAGCCCGTGCGTCCCCGCTGCCAGGCCTCCAGCTCGGCAGGCGTGGAGCTCTCCCAGGCGAAGGCATTGAACTCGGGCCGGTAGTTGACGGTGGCGAGCTCGGGGTTGAAGTACAGGAGCTGCCAGCTGAACTCACGCCAGCCGAGCTCGGACCCGAACACGCGGATGTCCTCGGCCGTCGAACTGTCCTTGTGGTCCTGCGCGGCGTGCCAGACCTCGAACGGACTGATCTCGCCGAACCGCAGGTGGGGGGAGAGCATGCTGGTGCCCTGGACGGCGGGCAGGTTGCGCTTGTCCTTGTAGCCGTGGGCGGCGCCGTCGAGGAAGTCGTCCAGGCGGGCGTGGGCGCCGGCCTCACCCGGCGTCCAGGTCGCCCGCAGGCCCTGCGCCCAATCGGGCGTGGTCGGGAGCAGGTCCCAGTCGCCGAGGTCCTCGGACGCCAGCTGCGGGCCGCTGAGGGACGCGGGAGCGGGCAGGGGGGTGCGAGGGGTGCGGAAGGTGAGGCAGGCCCGCCAGAAGGGGGTGAACACCTTGTAGGCCTCGCCGGAGCCGGACGTCACCTCCCACGGTTCGTACAGGAGGTTCGCCTGGAAGCTCGTCGCCTCGACGCCCCGCTCCAGCAGCGACGCCTTGAGCGCCGCATCCGCGGTGCGTTCGGCCAGGCCGTAGCGCCGGTTCCAGAGGACCGACTGCGCCGAGCACTCCCCGACGAGCTGCGGGAGGACCTCCGCCGCGGCGCCGCGCCGCAGGACGAGCGGGATGCCGAGTTCGGCGAGGGACTCGCCCAGCGCTGCGAGCGAGTGGTGGAGCCACCAGCGCGATGCGCCCCCCAGCGGCCGGAGGCCCTCGGTCTGCTCGTCGAGGACATAGCAGGCGACGACGTCGTCTCCCGTCTCCGCGGCCCGGGCGAGCGCGGGGTTGTCGGAGATCCGAAGGTCATCGCGGAACCACACCAGAGTCACGGCCATGCCCTCAATCTACCGGCGGGGTCCGACACTCCGGACGGCGGACACAGCAGGGGACCGCAGCCGGTCGGCTGCGGTCCCCTGTGCGCCGGCTCCTCGACGACCCGCCGGCCCGGAGCTGGTCCTCCGCGGGTCAGGAGTGGATCAGTACGTGGTCTCGCTCTTCGTCGACGACGTGCCGGCGTCCGCGACGTCGCTCTCGGAGCCCTGGCCGATCGCGGACCGCGTTCCCGCGCCGGACTTCAGCGCCGCGAGGCGGGCTTCGATCTCGGTCTGCTCCCCGAGGTCCTCGAGGCTCTCGAACTGGGCGTCCAGGCTCGACGACGCGAGCTCCTGCTGCCCGCGGACCTTGGCCTCCTCACGGCGGATCTTCTCCTCGAACCGGCCCACCTCACTCGTCGGGTCCATGAAGTCGATGCTCTTGACGGCGTCGTGCACCTGCTGCTGGGCCTGCGCGGTGCGGGAGCGCGCGATCAGCTGGTCGCGCTTGACGGTCAGCTCGTTGAGCTTGCCCCGCATCTGGTTGAGGCCGTCCTTGAGCTTCTCGACGATCTCCGTCTGGGAGGCGATCGTCGGCTCGGCGCCCTTCGCCTCGTTCTCCGCCGACATCTGGCGCTGGATGGCGACCTTGGCGAGGTTGTCGAACTTCTGGGCGTCGGCGGTGTCGCCGGACGCGCGGTACTCATCGGCCTTGCGGGACGCGGCGACGGCCTTGTTGCCCCAGCTGCGGGCGTTCTCGACGTCCTCGTTGTAGTCGTCCTGCATCATCCGCAGGTTGCCGATGGTCTGCGCGACGGCACTCTCGGCCTCGGCGATGCTGTTGGTGAAGTCGCGGACCATCTGGTCGAGCATCTTCTGCGGATCCTCCGCCTGGTCGAGCAACGCGTTGATGTTGGCTCGGGTGAGCTGAGCCATCCTGCCGAATATCGACTGCTTTACCATTGATTTCCCTTTCGATTCTGCGAATGGTCCTTGTGTGCTGCCCTCACGGGGCGGGTCGGCTAGAAGTCGCCGCCGCCGCCGCCGAAGTCTCCGAAACCGCCTCCGCCTCCGCCGAAGCCGCCGAAGCCGCCGCCGCCGAAGCTCCCGCCGTCGCCCCCGAAACCGCCACCACCGAAGCCGCCGCCACCGTCGTGGTGGCCGCCGCCGAACCCGCCGCCGTTGAGGAGGCCGCCGAGGAGGATGCCGCCCAGCAGGGCGCCCCCCATCCCGTCGCCGCCGCGGCCGCCGTATCCGCGGCCTCCGTACCCGCCGCCCATGCCGCCGCCGAAGCCGTCGACGTCCTGCTCGGCGAGCTGGGCGGCCTGTTCGGCGAGCATCGTCGCCTGCTGGGCGTGGGCGAGCGCGGTCACGGGGTCCGAGCGCTGGAGATCCACGGCGTAGTCGAGGTTGCGCTCCGCCTCGGCGAGGCGGGTGCGGGCTTCGCTGCCCACGCCTCCGCGGCGGGCACGGATGTAGTCGGCCGTCCCGGAGATGCTGGACTGGGCCGTGATCAGCGCGTGCTGGAGGGAGTCCAGGGCGCGCCGGTTGTTCTCGGCCTGGTCACGCACACCCCCGAGGGCGGCGTCGAGCTGCGCGTGTGCCGCCTCCAGTCGCTGCAGCAGGGCCAGGGGGTTGCTGCGGCCGTTCTGCCGTTCCTGCCGCACGGTCGCGACGGCGGCCTGGAGGTCCGCGATCGGGCCTGCGAGGTCACGGTACTGCCCGGTGCGGTCCATGGCCTGCGCCTGGGCGAGGTCCTGCTCGCTGTCGGGGAGTGCCCGCTCGAGCTCGCGCTCCGCGGCGCCCAGTTCCTCTGCACGCTTGTCGATGGCGTCCAGCAGGACCGCGCTCTGGTGCACCGATTCCTCGGCTGCGCGGACGGCGACGACGGCACGCCCGGTGTCGCCCTGCGCCATGCGGGACTGTGCTTCCGTGGCCGCGCTGCCGACGAAGTCCAGGCGTTCGCGGGCCTGCTCGATGTTGTCCGAGACCTGGGTGGTGGCCGTCTCGAGGTATCGGCCCTGCAGCGTCCGCAGGGTCTGCTCGGCGGTGGAGAAGCGCCGGCGGGCTTCGTCCGCGGCGGCCTGCGCGCGGCGCAGGGCGTCGGGTGCGTTCCGCTCGAGCTCGCGCAGCGCGTCGAAGTCCTCCTTGTGTTCCTGCAGGGAGGCGTTGACGTCCTCGCAGCGCCGGATGATCTCACCGAGCCACTGGCGCTGCTGCTGCTCGGTGTCCGGGATGTGGTCGTCGAGCTGCTGCTGGAGCTTGAACGACTCGCCCATGTGCTGCTTCGCGGCCGCGATGTCCTGGGAGAACGTGGCGATGGCCTCGGACCCGTACTGGGCCTCCGCGAAACCGAGCTCCTGCTCGCTGGACTTGATGGCGTCGTCGGCGGCGACCAGGAGGCTCCCCGCGCGCTTCCGCAGGTCCTCCACGCTCAGTGCCGCGAGCGGGTCCACGACCTCGCCGTCCTCGGACGGCACCGGTCCGTAACCGTACTCCTCGCGCTTCCGCTGGGCGCTGCCGCCGCCGCGGTTCTTGAGCAGCATGTACCCGCCGGCCCCGGCGACGGCCACGAGACCGCCGACGAGGACGAGCCCGCCGAGGCCGCTGCCGCCGCCGTCCGGGGCGGTGCCGCCACCCGCGGGGCCGCCGGTCCCGCCGACGAGCGCCTGGTCGATCCCCTCGACCGCAGCCAGGCCGCCGCCGAGCCAGTCATCGGCCTGGAGTTCCGGGATGACATAGCTCGTACGGATCTCCTGCACGGACGGGTAGATGCCCGAGCGCTGTCCGGCGACGAGTCCCACTTCACGCTGGTCCACCGCGACCGCGAGGACGGCTTCCTCGGCCGACGCCGCGTTGGTGACGGCGACCTCCTCGGCCCACTGCTCGGCGCCGCTCGGGTTCTCGAACGCGTCCACGTAGGCCACGCGGACGGTGAAATCCCGGGAGGACCGCAGGTCCGCGATCGCGGCCTCGAGCTCGTCCTCCTCCTCCGGGCTGAGGACCCCGGCGTTGTCGATCACGTAGTCCCCGGACGGGAAGGTGAGAGGCTCGTCGGCGACGGCCGCCGCAGCCGAGACCAACGGGATGGCCACGACGGCACCCAGGACAGCAGAGACGCGGGCGCGCCTGCTCATCATTCGCATTTTCGACCCTTCAGCACGTCCTCCGGCCGGTCCGGTCCCAGGACTGAGGCCGGCGGATGCCGGAGGCTCCCTGTCTTCCCGATTCTATGGTCGGTCCGGAAGAGCGTCCACCACCGTCACCTATGCCGCTAGCGAAAGCCGCCGGGCATACCGGGGGATACTGGACACGACCTCCCGGGGGCGGCGTGCCGTGCCCACACATTTCCAGCGACTTCTCAGATTCCGCCCAGTGAACGCATGCTGAAGGCTCAGAGAAGGTTGCCATGATGTGGTCAACAGCAACGAAAGGACCCCCATGAACGAGCAGCCGGGCAACTCCGACCGACCCCTGCCCCCCAAGCCGCAGGCCCCGCCGTCGTGGGGAGCGGGCTGGAACGGCCGGCAGGCGGACCAGCCCGCGAGCCCGCCCACGGCACCCCTGGACGCGCCGCGGACGGGATCCTCCCACGCCGCGTATGCGGGACATCGGCCCTTCTACGGCGAGCAGAGCCACGGCATCGGTCCGGCCGCGGCCGGCGGTCGCACCGGCACCGGGGGACGCCGGCGCGTGGGCCTGGCCACCTTCGCGGCAGGCGTACTCGCTGCCGGCCTGATCGGTGGAGGGGCCGCCGCGGCGGGCCTCAACGCTCTCGACGACAGCCCCGCGGCGGGGACGTCCCAGGCGGCACCCGAGTCGATCGTCGTGAACGACACCGATGACGTCAACACCATCACCGGGGCCGCCGTCAAGGCCTCACCCAGTGTGGTCACCCTCGCGGTCAGTGGGGGCACCGCCGGCGGCTCGGGATCCGGCATCATCCTCGACACCGATGGACACATCCTCACCAACACGCATGTCGTGACCCTCGGCGGCCAGGTCTCGGACCCGACCGTGGAGGTCAAGCTCAACGACGGGCGGGTCTTCCCGGCGACGGTGGTCGGAACGGATCCGCTGAGTGATCTCGCCGTCGTCAAGATCGACGCCCCCGACCTCACCGCCGCGACCCTCGGCAATTCCGACGAACTGAACGTCGGGGACACGGCGATCGCCATCGGCGCGCCGCTGGGCCTCAGCGGCACGGTGACGGACGGCATCGTCTCGACGCTGAACAGGACCATCAGCGTGGCGTCCTCCGCCGTGCCGGAGGAGCAGCCGGACAGCTCGCCGTCCGACGACGGCGAAGGCTTCAACTTCCTCCCCCCGGGCGGCTCGGGCGGACAGCAGCCGCAGTCGCAGGGATCCATCTACCTGAACGTCATCCAGACGGACGCCGCCATCAACCAGGGCAACTCGGGAGGCGCGCTCGTCGACGCCGACGGCCGGATCATCGGCGTCAACGTCGCGATCGCCTCGGGGGGCTCGGGGGAGTCCACCGGGAACATCGGGGTCGGTTTCTCCATCCCCATCAACTACGCGGACCGCATCGCCCAGGAGATCATCGCCGACGGCGAAGCGGCGCACGGCTTCCTCGGGGTCAGCGTCACGGCGGCCGGGAACGACGGGGCCCAGAGCACGTCGACCTTCTCCTCCGGGGCGCTCGTCGAGTCCGTCGAGCCGGGATCACCGGCCGCGGACGCCGACCTGCAGGTGGGCGACGTGATCACCAAGGTGGGCAACTACACCATCAGCGACCCCCAGTCCCTCACGGCGGCGGTCCGCATCCAGGCGGTCGGACAGCAGGTGCCGGTCGAACTGATCCGCGGCGGCGAAGCGCAGACGGTGGACGTCACGCCGGCCCAGGCACCCACGCCGTAGCTGCACCGGCAGCGTCGGCGGGCCGAGCAGCCGACGAGTCCAGGAGGCACCAGGAGGCGGTCCCGGATCGGGGACCGCCTCCCGTTCGTTGACGGTACGGTGCGCGAGCAGCAGCGGGCACCGCCACCCCGTGTCGGCTCCCTGTGGTTAGCTAGTCGATGGGAAGATCCCCGGACGAGGAAGGTCATCAATGGACGAGGCCACAGCAGGCGGACTGCGCATCGCAGTCCTGGTGAAGCATGTTCCGGACGCTCAGTTCGACCGCCACATCGGCGGCGACGACCTGACGACCGTCCGTTCCGAGAGCATCCTCTCCGAACTCGACGAGTACGCCCTCGAGGCAGCCCTCCAGCTCGTCGAGGGCCACGGGGGAGCAGCAGCGGGGCACCGCGTCACGGCGATCACGATGGGCCCCGCGGCCGCCGTGAACGCCGTGAAGAAGTCACTCCAGATCGGTGCGGACGACGGCGTCCACCTCACCGACGACGCCCTCACCGGCTCCGACGCCTCCGCCACCTCCCGGGCCCTGGCAGCCCTCGTGCAGCACGTCGGGCCGTTCGACCTCGTGCTCACCGGGATGGCGTCCACGGACGGCGAGACCTCCCTCGTGCCGGCGCAGCTCGCCGAACGGCTCGACCTCCCGCAGGTGACGTTCGCGGCGTCGCTCGATCTGACCCCGGTCGACGGCGGCTGGACGCTCGCCGCGCGGCGGGACAACGACACGTACGCGGAGACCATCGAGTCCTCGCTGCCGGCGCTCGTGTCGGTGACCGACCAGATCAACGATCCCCGCTACCCGAACTTCAAGGGCATCATGGCGGCGAAGAAGAAGCAGATCCGGGTCCTGTCCCTCGCCGAGATCGGCCTGCAGCCCGACGAGGTGGGATTCGCCGGATCGTGGACGACGGTGGAGGCGGCCGCCCCGCGGCCGCCGCGCAGCCAGGGCATCGTCATCACCGATGACGACGGCGACGCCGGGATCAGGCTCGTCGACTTCCTCGCCGGACAGAAGCTCCTCTAGCCGGTGCCCGCCCGCTCGTCCGTTCCTTCCAGGAGGGTTCCCTCATGACCTCGGTCCTCGTATTCCTCGACCACCCCGCCGCCAGCCTCGCCAAGAGCGAGCGCGAACTCCTGTCCCTCGGGGCTTCGCTCGGCGAGGTCGCCGTCGCCCTCGCCGGCGAGGCGGGGCAGGCCTATCTGGACGGCGTCGGATCCTACGGCGTGCAGCGGTACTACCGGCCGGAGGACGCCGCCGTCTCGGACGTGCTCGTGGCGGGGAAGGCCGCGTTCCTCGCCGAGGCCGTGCGCGCATCCGGCGCGCGGATCGTGCTGCTCGGCAACTCCTACGAGGCGAAGGAGATCGCCGCCCGCGTGGGGATCAAGCTCGACGCCGGGGTCATCACGGACGTCGTATCGCTCGACGGCGACCTGACCGCGACGAAATCGGATTTCGCCGGTTCCTACACCGTCGAGTGCCGGGTGACCACGGGCACCACCATCCTCACCGTCAAGCCGAACAGCTTCGAGGCCGTGGAGGCGGGCCTCCCCTCCTCCCCGGAGGAGGTCCGGGTCGCGGTCGGGCTTCCCCGCGCCGCCGCACGGGTCACGGGCCGGGTCGAGAAGCCGGCCAGCGGCCGGCCCGAGCTCACCGAGGCCCGCGTGATCGTCGCGGGGGGTCGCGGCGTGGACGGCGACTTCGGTCCGCTCGAGGACCTGGCGGACGCACTCGGCGGCGCCGTCGGAGCGTCGCGGGCGGCCACCGATGCCGGCTGGATCGAGCATTCGGCGCAGATCGGCCAGACCGGCAAGACCGTCTCCCCCCAGCTGTACATCTCAGCGGGCATCTCGGGGGCCATCCAGCAGAAGGCGGGGATGCAGACGTCCAAGGTGATCGTCGCCATCAACAAGGACCCCGATTCGCCGATCTTCGAGATCGCCGATTTCGGGATCGTCGGGGACCTGACCACGGTGCTGCCGCAGGCCACCGAGGAGATCCGGAAGCGCGGGCTGTAGGGCGTGCCGATCGACCCGGAGGCCGCCCCTCCCGGACGCGTCCTCGTGTTCGCCGCCCACCCCGACGACATCGACTTCGGCGCGTCCGCAACGATCGCCCGGTGGACGGCCGCCGGCGCAGAGGTCAGCTACTGCATCCTCACGGACGGCGACGCCGGCGGCTTCTCGGACGAGGACCGGCCGGGACTCGCCGCGCTCCGGCGGGAGGAGCAGATCGATGCGGCACGGCTCGTCGGGGTCACCGACGTCAGCTTCCTGGGCGAGGCGGACGGCTACCTCCAACCGACGGACGGCGTGATCCGTGAGATCGTCCGGCGGATGCGGGAGGTCCGGCCCGACATCGTGCTGTCCATGCATCCGGAACGCAGCTGGGACCGGATCCAGAAGAGCCACCCGGACCACCTCGCGTGCGGGGAGGCCGTGACGCGCGCCATCTATCCGGCGGTCGAGAACCCGTTCGCCTACCCCGAGCTCGAGGCGGCCGGGCTCCGGAGCTTCCGGGTGCCCTGGCTGTGGTTCTACGGGGGGCCGGCGCACCTCGAGAACCGCTTCGTCGACGTCACGGGGTCCGAGGACACCAAGATCGCCGCGATCAGCGCCCACCGTAGCCAGCATCCCGATGTCGAGCGGATGCAGACCCGGGTCCGGCACATCCTCCTCGGCAACGCGCGTCGCGCCGGGCTGCCGGAGGGTCGCAGCGCCGAGTCCTTCCACGTGGTGGGCATCAACACCGACGAGACGATCGCGGGCTTCTAGCGGCGCTTCCTGCTGCTGCTCAGGCCCCGAGCGGGATCTGGGCGACGATCGGCAGGGTCGGCGTCGTCGAACCGCCCTCGGGCTCGACGGTGAGCGCGAGGGCGCTGAATCCGCCGATGTCCGTGAGTTCGGTGACCTTCGTCCCGGCGACGTCCTCACCGGTCATCGTGCCGACCGAGACCGGGTCCGTGCCGTCGGCCGGGATCCGCCACATCTGGTAGACGTACCCGGGAGCCGGCGACGGCACCCCGCTGAGCGTGACCACGGCCGCATTCTCCTCCCCGGAGACCGCGAGATCCGCCGTTCCTCCCGCCGCGAGGCGCAGCTCGGTCGTCCTGACGTCCGACGCCTGCAGGACCTGCTCCTGGAGGGTGGTCTGCTGGAGGTTCTGGGCGATCGTCACACCGCCGACGGCGAGCACGGCCGCCGCGGCGGCAGCGACCACCCAGCGGGCGGCACGCGACGACATCGAGGCCCTTGCCGTGCGGCGCTTCGACAGTTCGTCCTGGCCGCCGTCCCGGGCAGGATCCTGGTGCGCGTCGGGAGCGGACGGGTGACCGGTCGCCGCTCCTGCGGACGAGCCGGCCTGCACGGCCGCCGGTCCTGCGGGCTCCTGCGTAACGGCGGGGAGCCTGGCGACGATGCGGTCGAAGAGATCGGCCGGCGGGTCGACCTGTTCGGACGCGTAGGCCATCGTCACCGTCTCACGGTTCGCGCGGACGCGTTCCGCGAACGTCGCGCTGACGGCCGGGCCGGCATCCGCCACGAACGCTTCGATGACACGGCGTTCGTCCGCGCTGATGGCGTCGAGCGCATAGAGTTCTGCCCACTCGAGGACGTGGCCCCGGGCGAGATCCGTGCCGAGGTCGTCGGCGAATCGTCTGTTCATATCCTTGTCCTGCATCTCAGTTCACCCCCAGGCATGTCTTCAGTCGGATCAGTCCGTCACGGATCCTCGATTTGATCGTCGGTACCGCGACGCCGAGCTTCTCGGCCACCTCGCGGTAGGTGAGGCCCCCGTAGTAGGCGAGTCTCACCGATTCCTGCTGCGTCTCCGTCAGCGTGTCGAGGCACCGCACGACGCCCTCCGCCTCGAGGCGCTGCGTCACGGTGTCGACGACGTCGTCGTGGTCCACCGTCTGGGTGGCGGCCCCGTACCGTGCCTCACGGTCCGTCGCGCTCTGTTCGGAGCGCACCTTGTCCACGGCCCGGCGGTGCGCCAGGGTCATCAGCCAGGCCATGGGGCTGCCGAGTGCCGGGTTGAAGCGGTCCGCGGTGTTCCAGACCTGGAGATACACCTCCTGCGTGGCGTCCTCGCTGAGGTCCGGATCGATGAGGACGCGCCGGGCGAGCCCGTAGACGCGTCTCGACGTCTGCTCGTAGAACAGGGCGAAGGCGGTGCGATCCTGACGGGCGATCCTCGTCAGCAGGTCGGTCAGGGTGGGGCCGGCATCGGGGTCGGCGGCGGACCCGTCGGATGCGGGAGCGACTGGGCTGACCCGGCTTACTCGTGGCGTTTCCATAGGGCTCCAGCATAAAGCGCTGCCGGCGCCCCGCCGAACTCCCACGGCACCCGCGCGCCGGGGGAGTGGACGAGCTTCATGGACAAGCCCCATTCCAGGCCCCCTGCCGGTGTTGAGTTTTACGCTGACATGGGCTATTCGGAGCTACCGGGCCGCCGGATGGTCCGTGCGGGGCGCCTCCTCCGCGGGCTCGTACGTCGCGACCGCGATCAGGGAGTCGGCGTTCAGGACGAAGGCGTCGCCGAGGCGCTCCACGAAGGCCGCGCGCACGCGCTGCAGCGCCTCGGGCTCGTCCGGCAGCAACCAGCGGTACCCGGTGCCCAGCACCAGCGACCAGGCGTAGTCCGGTTCGAGCGGGACGGTCAGCCCGAACTGCTCGACCTGCACGTCGGACAGCCCGCGCGCGTGCAGCCAGTCGGTCAGCTGGCGGACCGAGGCCAGCTTCCCGCAGTTCTCCACGAAGACCAGACCGGGCCGCCGGCCCGCCGCGCCAGCCTCGTCCGCGTGGAGGACGTCGAGCAGGATGCGCCCGAATGCCTCCAGGGCGCCGTCGTCCCACGTGCTCAGGGCGATCCTCCCGCCGGGCCGGAGCATGCGGACGATCCGGTCCATGTCGGCGTCCATGTTCTCCAGGAGGAGGACGCCGTAGCAGCTCACGACGGCGTCGTACGGCGCCTCGGGCGCCCACCGTGCCGGATCCACGGGGTGGAAGAGGACGCCGTCGAGTCCGAGTGCCTCCGCCTTCGCCTTCGCCAGGTCCAGCATCGCCGAGGAGCGGTCGACGGCGTCGACGCGTCCGTCCGGTCCGGTGAGCTGCGCGGCGGGGATGGTCCCCGTGCCCGTCGCGGCGAACACGTCGAGCACACGCTCACCGACGAGGATGTCGGCGGCGGCGACCACGGCGTTGCTCACCGGGTTCCAGACCGCGGGAGCGAGGCGGTCGTGGTCCTCCGCCCCGCCGTCGGGCAGTGTTGCGGCATGGCGAGCAGGCATGGGGGCTCCTAGGCGTGGATCATCGCTGGGCCCCTGCGAAGCCCTGCTGGCGCCAGGCTTCGTAGAGGACGATGGATGCGGTGTTGGCGAGGTTGAGCGATCGGCGCGAGGGCAGCATGGGGACGCGCACGCGGGACGTGACGTGCCGGTCCTGCTTCACGGCGGCAGGCAGCCCGTCGGATTCGCGCCCGAACAGCAGCACGTCCCCGGGCTCGTAGGCGATGTCCGTGTAGGAGACGTCTCCCTCGGAGGTGAACGCGAACACCCGGACGGGCTGCAGGGCGGCCCACGCGTCCTCCAGGCTGCTGTGCACGTGCAGCACCGTGAGGTCGTGGTAGTCGAGCCCCGCCCGCTTCAGCTTCGAGTCCTCCAGGCTGAATCCCAGCGGTTCGACGAGGTGCAGTTCGGCACCGGCCACGGCCGCGAGTCGGATGGCGGCCCCGGTGTTGCCGGGGATCTCGGGCGTGTGGAAGAGGATGCGGAACACGCTTTCATCCTAGCTTCCGGCCGCGGCCAGCAGGCGCGCGAGGACGGGCAGCTGCACGACGTTCGGAGTGGGCCCCGAGGCAAGGAACGAACGGAGGGTGCGGACGGCGGTGCCCGCATTCACCACCTGCACGAGCGTCGGCGACGCGCGGTCGAAGCCGGGCGGGACGTCGATCACGGGGGTGAAGGGATTGTCCGGCGCCCCGTGGACCACCACCCAGCCGGCGACGTTGCACTCGGGGAAGAGGTCCTGCACGGCACGCACCGTCGCCGGTAGCCCGAGTTCCACCGGCCGCCCCTGGTGGCGGAGGGACCGGCCGTCCCAGGAGAAGTTGCCGGGGGGAGCGGTGAAGGAGTCGATCACCGCCATCCGGTAGCCGGCCAGCAGGACGTGGCCGGCCGTCGTCCGGCCCCGGTCGCCGAACTCGACGCCGTTGACCAGCCGTGCGGCCGGGTAGGTCGGCAGCAGTGCCCTCTCGAGCAGCGCCGCGGTCCGGAGCTCGCCGTCGATCCTCGCGCGCACACCGGACGAGAGCCGCGCGAACATGCCGGGCTGCCGGGGAGCGCCGTGGAGCTGCCGGCCGGCGAGGATCAGGGGGACGGCGGGCGGGGACGACGGCGAGAACGGGGGCAGGTAGTCCGGGGCGGACCTCGCTGCCTCCTCGTCCTCCACGCTCGTGCGCGTGGAGCCACGCGGCGGCTGCGCGCCGTGGGTGCGCCCGGCCGCCGGACCCCGGGTGCGGGCGGCGCCGGCTCCTCCTGCGGCACCGCCGGTCGAGGGCCGACCGCGTCCGGTCTCGGCGTCGTAGCGCTCCCGGCGCCGGGGGTCGCCCAGCGTCTCGTACGCGACGGCGACGTCGTGGAACCGTTCGGCGCTGCCGCCGAGGTCGGGATGGGCGGTACGGGCCGCCCGTCGGTAGGCGTCCTTGATGTCCTTGGCGTCGGCGTCGGAGCGCACTCCGAGGATGTCGTAGTACGACTTCCGTCCTGCCTCTGCCATCGATGGGCCCTCTCTGGTGTCCGTCGGGTCCCTGCGGACGCCAGGGCCGCCGTCGGAGCCGCCCCGCGTCCCGGCCCGCCGCCTGCGCTTCCCCCGACACTAGAGGCATGCAGGGGACCGGACCAAGGCGGCGTCCCGCCGGCCTCCTCCGTGTGCAGGCGCTGGTACAACGTGGCAGCGGGCCGGGAAGTTCGCCGCCGAGTCCCGGCCGTCCGCAGAGGTCGCGTCTCAGCCCGCGCGCCGGTACAGGGTGTAGAGGGCGGAGTCCTCGGTGAGCAGGGAGGAGAGCGTCAGCGCGAGCGCGTCCGCTGGGCTCTGTCCCACCGCTATCCGCGGTCCGTCGCCGCCGACCAGGAGCGGGCTGACGGACAGGCACAGCTCGTCCACGGCCCCGGACCGGGTGAAGTCGCCGAGCACAGCCGGGCCTCCTTCGCAGAGGACCCTCAGCAGTCCGCGCCGGCCGAGCTCGGCGAGCGCGGTCGGCGCCTCCACGGTGTCGGCGCCGCAGTCGACGACGTCGGCCACCTCCTCGAGGGCGGCACGCCGGTCCGCCGGCGCCCCGGCGCTGGTGAGGACGACCGGGCGGACGGGCGCCCGGCGGAAGAAGTCGGAGACCGGGTCCAGGGCGAGGCTGCCCGAGATCACCGCGACGGCGGGGTGTGCGGCGAGCCCGTGGGCCGAGCGCCAGGACCGGGCGTCGCAGTCGACGAGTTCACCGCCGTAGCCTTCCGCGCGGATCGTGCCCGCTCCCACCAGCACCACGTCGGCGAGCCGCCGCAGGACCGCGAAGATGCGCTGGTCGCCGTCGTTCCCGAGGCCCGCGGAGAAGCCGCCGCTCGTGGCGGCGCCGTCGGCGGCGGCGATGAAGTTGAAGCGCACGTAGGGCCTGTCGGTGGCCGGGTAGGCGTAGATGCGGTGCAGGGCGTCGTCGTCGACCGGCGCGCCGGTGGGCGGGAGGAGCGAGGTGATCATCGGGCAGCCGGCTCGTTGAACTCGCCCATGTTGTGCTTCAGGTAGGCGGGTCGCCGCCACCCCAGGACGGCCTCGGTGAGGTTGATCGCGGCCCGGGACGCCGCCACGTTGTGCATACGGACCACGCGGGCGCCCCCGAGGATGCAGATCACGGCGGCGGCGAGCGACCCCTCCACGCGCTCGCCCTTCGGGCGGTCGAGTGTCTCGCCGATGAAGTCCTTGTTGGACACCGCGGCGAGGGTGGGGAAGCCCAGCCCGGCGATCTCGGGGAAGCGGCGCGTGATCTCGAGCGAGTGCAGGGTGTTCTTGTTGAGGTCGTGTCCGGGGTCGAGGAGGATGCGGTCCTCCGGGATACCGAGCCGCACGGCGTCGTCGACCCTCCGGAGGAGGAAGTCGGCGATCTCGCCCACCACGTCGCCGTAGGTCGGCCGTGCGTACACGGTCCGCGGTGCGGCGAGGCTGTGGGTGATGACCAGGTGCGCGCCGGCCTCGGCGACCACCGCGGCCATGTCCGGGTCCCGCAGCCCCGTGGTGTCGTTGACCACGGTGGCGCCGGCGGCCAGCGCCTGGCGGGCGACCTCCGGCAGGAACGTGTCGGCGGAGATGATGACGTCGGACGCCGCACGCACGGCGGTGATCACCGGGACGATCCGGTCGATCTCCTCCGACGCCGGGATGGGGTCGCCCGGAGCGAAGGGCGCGCCGCCGATGTCCACCCAGTCGGCTCCGTCGTCGACGGCCCGGAGGGACGCCTCGACGGCCGCCTGGAGCGCGAACGTCGCCCCGCCGTCGTAGAACGAGTCCGGGGTCCGGTTGATCACGGCCATGAGCGCGACCTGCCGGTCGAAGTCCAGGGTGCGCGTACCGAACGTGTGCACCGCGTGCCGGAAGCCGGGGCGGTACGGGCTGGAGGCGGAGGGCGCCGCTGCGTGACTGTCCACCCAGTCTTTCTACCACTGCGGGCTGGGAGGGCGTCGGGGCGGCGTCGGGAGGTGATGCGTGCCACCGGAATCGTCGGCCCGGCCGGGCGCCCGTAGAATCGGAGGATGCCCGTGTATGTCGATCACGCGGCGACCACGCCGATCTCGGCGCCCGCGCTCGCCGCACTCACCCGCGAACTCGGCCGGAGCGGGAACCCGTCCTCCCTCCACGGCTCGGGCCGGCGCGCCCGGCGGTCGGTCGAGGAGGCCCGCGAGACGATCGCTGCCGCGGCCGGGGCCCACGCCTCGGAGGTGATCTTCACCTCCGGCGGGACCGAGGCCGACAACCTCGCCATCAAGGGACTCTTCTGGGCCCGGCGCGACGCCGACCCGGCGCGCACCCTGATCCTCTGCAGTGCCGTGGAACACCACGCCGTGCAGGACACCGTCGAGTGGCTCGAGCGCCACGAGGGCGCCGAGGTGGTGTGGCTCCCGGTCGACGCCACCGGCCTCGTCTCCCTCGACGCGCTCCGGACCGCGCTCGCCGACGCCCCGGACAGGATCTCGCTCGTGACGGTCATGTGGGCCAACAACGAGGTCGGCACCGTCCAGCCCGTCCGGGCCATCACGGCGGAGGCCGCCCGGTACGGCGTCCCCGTCCACAGCGACGCCGTCCAGGCGTTCGGTTCCCTCCCGCTGTCCTTCGCCGACTCGGGGCTCGCGACCATGGCGGTGAGCGCCCACAAGATCGGCGGCCCCGTGGGCGTCGGGGCCCTGTTCGTGGGGCGCGCGGTGACGCTCACCCCGGTGCAGCACGGCGGCGGGCAGGAGCGCGACATCCGCTCGGGCACGCTCGACGGCGCGGGCATCGCCGCGTTCGCCGCTGCGGCCGACGACGCCGTCGCCCGCCTCGGCGACGAGGCGCCCCGCCTGGCCGCGCTGCGGGATCGCCTCATCGACGGCATCCGCCGGGAGGTCCCCGAGGCGGTGCTGCGCGGGGTCGCGCATCCGGCCACCGAGGGCGCACGGCTCCCCGGCAACGTGCACTTCACCTTCCCCGGCTGCGAGGGCGATTCCCTGCTGTTCCTCCTCGACCTCGCGGGCATCGAGTCCTCCACGGGCTCCGCGTGCACCGCCGGTGTCCCGAGGCCCTCCCACGTGCTTCTCGCCATGGGCCTGACGGAGGACGAGGCGCGCGGCGCCCAGCGGTTCAGCCTGGGGCATACATCCACGGCCGACGACGTTGACGCCGTGGTGGGCGCCATCGGGGAGGCCTACGCGCGCGCCCGTAGGGCGGGCATGGCAGGGCACGCATCGACCATCCGGACGGCAGGAACAGGGTTCTCATGAGGGTACTGGCAGCGATGAGCGGCGGCGTCGACTCCGCAGTGGCGGCGGCGCGTGCCGTGGAGGCGGGTCACGACGTCGTCGGCGTCCACCTCGCGCTCTCCCGCATGCCCGGCACGCTCCGGACGGGCAGCCGCGGCTGCTGCACCATCGAGGACTCGCGCGACGCCTGGCGCGCCTGCGACATCCTCGGGATCCCGTACTACGTCTGGGACTTCTCCGAGCGGTTCAAGGAGGACGTCGTCGACGACTTCGTCGCCGAGTACGCCGCCGGCCGCACCCCCAACCCCTGCATGCGCTGCAACGAGCGCATCAAGTTCGCAGCCCTGCTGGAGAAGGCGCTCGCGCTCGGCTTCGACGCCGTGTGCACCGGCCACTACGCGAAGGTCATCGAGGACGCCGACGGCAATCCCGAACTGCACCGCGCGGCCGACTGGGCGAAGGACCAGTCCTACGTGCTCGGCGTCCTGACCCACGAGCAGCTGCGGCACTCCATGTTCCCGCTGGCGGAGACACCCTCGAAGGCCGAGGTGCGCGCCGAGGCCGAACGCCGCGGCCTGTCCGTCGCGAACAAACCGGACAGCCACGACATCTGCTTCATCCCCGACGGCGACACGCGCGGCTGGCTCGAGGAGCGCATCGACATGACGGAGGGGGACATCCTCGACGTCGACGGCGGGAAGATCGGCAGCCACCCCGGCGCGAACGCGTTCACGGTCGGCCAGCGGCGCGGCCTCAAGCTCGGCACCCCGGCCGCGGACGGCAAGCCCCGGTTCGTGCTGGAGATCCGGCCGAAGCAGAACGAGGTCGTCGTCGGGCCCGAGCACCTGCTCGCCATCGACGAGATGCGGGGCATCAAGGTGTCCTGGGCGGGCGTGCCCATCGACGCCGTCCGGACGGGCGACGAGTTCGACTGCATGGCCCAGGTCCGGGCGCACGGCGATCCCGTCGCCGCCCGCGCGCGGGTCGGCGGCGACGGCGGTGTCCAGGTGCTCGACGTGCGGCTCGTCGAACCGATGCGCGGCGTCGCGCCCGGGCAGACCGTGGTGCTGTACCAGGGCACCCGCGTGCTCGGCCAGGCGACCATCGACTCCGCACGCTCCGCGCTCCGCCCCGAACCGGCCGCAGCGGGCTAGTCGCAGTTCACGGACGCCCGCGGGCGTCTGCTTGACTGGAGTCATGACGCACCCACGCAGTGGTTTCGACCCGGCCGCCAGTTCCCTCGCAGGGGATGTCGCCCCCGAGGTGATGGCCGAGCTGCTCTCGGTGAGGAGCTCGATCGACAACATCGACGCGACCCTCGTGTATCTCCTGGCCGAGCGCTTCAAGGCGACACAGCGGGTGGGCCACCTGAAGGCCGAACACGACCTGCCTGCCGGCGACCCCCAGCGCGAGGCCGCCCAGATCGCCCGCCTCCGCATGCTCGCCGAGGAGGCGCAGCTCGATCCGGCGTTCGCCGAGAAGTTCCTGAACTTCATCATCTCGGAGGTGATCCGCCACCACCAGGCCATCTCCGAGAACCGCAGGCCCGCCGCCCCCGCGCCGGAGGTCCCGGCGCCCGGTCCATCCGCGCCCGGGGCATCCGCGCCCGGGGCTTCCGCCCCCGACGCACAGGGTCCGCATGCCTGAGGGGGCCGGGACCTCCGCCGTCGGGGCGACGGCCTCCGGCGACTGGCCGGGGACGGACCCGCTCGAGGCGAACCGTGCCGTGCGGGGCGAGCTCGGGGGAGCGAACCTCCCCTTCCTGCCGTCCCTGCAGGCGCGCGGACCGGGAAGCGACGCCGTCGGGCGCACCCTCGGGGTGCTCGTCGAGCTGCCCTTCGACCTCCAGCCGCACGGGTGGCGCCTCGTCCAGCGGCCCGGCAGGGACCAGCGCCGCGCGGAATCCGCCCTGTCCTCGGACATCAACGCCCTGGGTGACGTCGCCGGCGCCGAGGAGGCCCCGGCGTCGCGCGTCAAACTCCACCTGCTCGGACCGCTGTCGCTGGCGGCCGGCGTCCACCTGCACGGTGGCGAGCGCGTCCTCATCGACCACGGCGCGCGGCGCGAGCTCTACGAGTCGCTCGCCGCCGGCGCCGCGGACCTCGTCCGCCGGGTCGCGGGGGTGGCCAGGGGAGCCGAGGTGCTGCTGCAGGTGGACGAGCCCGACGCCGACGACGTCCTCACGGGCAGGGTGCCCACCGCGAGCGGCTACCGCACGCTCCGCGCACTCGACCGCCGGGAGGCCACGGAGGCGTGGGATCTCGTGACGTCGGCGGTCGTCGCCGCGGGAGCGGCCGGGACGGTGCTGGCGCCGGGACCTGGCGACGTCGCGCTCGACGCCGCGCGTTCCAGCACGGCCAACGCCCTCTCCCTCGATCTGCGCGGCCTCTCCGACGCCCGCTGGGAGGACCTCGCCGGGGACGTCGAGTCCGGGCGGCAGCTCTGGCTCGCGATCCTCGACGCCCGCAACGGGGTCCCGCAGGTCAGGGTCCTCGCGGAATCGGTGCTCGCGGCCTGGCGGCGGGTCGGCCTCCCTGTGTCGATGCTGGCCTCCCTGACGGTCACGGCCCTGCCCGGCCTGGACACGCTCACCCCCACCACCGCGACGCAGGCGCTGACCCGGCTCGCCCAGACCGCCGACGCCCTGGACCAGGTCCGCGCCGAGGGGTGACCCGCGGGGCTGCGGGGCGTGGGGTCAGACCCGCTCCTCCCAGCGCCGCGGCCGCACCTCGGCAGGCAGCACGCCGTCGAACTCCTCGAGGACGTAGTCGAAGCTCCCCGCATAGACGAGCAGGGTCCCCAGCTGGCGGTGGATGACCCGCGTGCTGATCCTGAAGCGGCCGGCGTCGTCGTCCCACCACTGCTCCACGTAGGCGAGGGCCCCGAGGGCGTCCGGGAGCGGCAGTCGCAGCCCCGCGAAGAGGCGGGTCCGTGACGAGACCATGCGGATGCGGCCGTCCTCGGTGGCGGTGCACGTCAGGAGCGTGGCCATGCGCCGGTGGCGGCCCACGTAGTCGGTGAGGACGTCGTCGCGCAGGGACGTCGTGTCCTCGAACACCCGCAGGGCGGTCCCGAAGTCCAGTTCCCGGCGGGCCGTGAGGGCCGGGCGCCCGAACGGGTCGAGGTGCGGGTAGTTGCGGATGGTGAACGGGACGTCGCTGTTGTACTCCGGGAAGAACGCGTTCTCGAGGGCGGTCAGGCGGAAGGCGGGGCGGGCGAACCACGCCGGGCAGCCGGCGACGTCGAAGACCCCGCGACCGGAGCCGGACAGCCCGCTCTCCGCGTGCAGGCCGAAGTACTCACGCAGTTCCGGCTGGAGGCGGCCGAAATCGCGGCCCATCGCCTGCTGGTAGATCGAGGTCATGTCGGTCCCGCTTCCGTCGCTCGGACCCCCAGTCAACCACGGCGGGACGGCTCCCTCGTATGCTCGATCCATGGGTGAGAGCCGGAGTGCGATCGACTGGGACGCCGCGCGTGCCGCCAACCGCGACAACTGGGATGACCGGGTGCCGCTCCACGAGATGGCGTACGCCATCGCGGACCTCGACGACCCCGACCACCTGAGCAGCGTGGCCCGGGCGGACCTCGGCGCCTGGGCCTCGACGCGAGGTGGGTGGAGACCGACGTCCTCGATGCCCGGGCGGCCGTGAGCGGGGACTTCGACCTCGTGTACACCAGCATCGGGACCATCACCTGGCTGCCCGACCTCGAACGCTGGGCGCACCAGGTCGCCGGGCTCCTCCGATCCGGGGGCACGTTCTACATCCGGGACGGCCACCCCGTGCTCTATGCACTCGACGAGAACGCCGACGGACTGCAGCTCCGCTACCCGTACTTCAGCACCGGGCAGGCGCAGGTCCGGGACGAGGACTCCACCTATGCGGGTGACGGCAGGGTGGCCCACCCGCGGACGTACGAATGGGCGCACCCGCTGTCCGCCATCGTCAACGCACTCCTCGGCGCGGGCCTGCAGCTCCTCCGCCTCGACGAGGGGACCACCCTTCCGTGGAGGTTCTCGCCCCGCATGGTGGAGGTTCCGGGCGGCTTCGCGTGGCCGGACGCCGAGCGGGACCTCGTACCCTGCACCTACACGATCGTCGCCCGGAAGCCGTGAGCGTCACCCGCCGGCGGTCCCTCAGAGTCGCCCGGCGGCCTTGAGCCTGATGTAGGTGTCGGCGAGGAGCGGAGGGAGGTCCGCGGGCACGGCGTCCACCACCTCCGCCCCGAGCAGCTTCAGCTGGTGCGCCACCGCGGCGCGGTCCAGGAGGGAGCGCTCCGCGGCCGCTGCCCGGAAGGTCGCGGACGCCGTCGACCGGTCCGCACTCATCTCCTCGAGCCGCGGATCACGCACCGACGCGACCACGACGACGTGGCGTTCGGTCAGGCCCGGCAGGGCGGGCAGCAGGCCCTCCTCCACGGCCCCGGCGTCGAGCGAGGTGAGCAGGACGACGAGGGACCGGTGCGGGGAGACGGCCCGCACCTGCGCGGGCACGCGGGACCAGTCCGCCTCGATGAGCTCCGCCTCGAGGGGGGCCATGGCGGTCACGAGCGAGGCCAGCAGGTTGCCCCTGGCCGTGGAGTCGACCCGCGCCCGGAGCCGGCGGTCGAAGGCGAGGAAGTGCACCTTGTCACCGCCGCGCTCGGCCAGCACGGACAGCAGCAGCGCCGCTTCGATCCCGGTGTCCAGCCGCGGCTCGTCGAGGACCCTCGCGGCGGAGGTGCGGGAGGTGTCCAGCACGACGACGACGCGGCGGTCCCGCTCGGGACGCCACGTCCGCACGACCGTGTCGCGGCGACGCGCCGTCGCGCGCCAGTCGATGGACCGGACGTCGTCGCCCCGGACGTAGTCCCGCAGGGAGTCGAACTCGGTGCCGGCACCCCGGATCTGGACGGCCGCCCGGCCGTCCAGCTCGCGCAGGCGGCGCAGCTTGGACGGGAGGTGCCGCTTGGAGCCGAAGGGCGGCAGGACGCGGAGGACGCCGGGCGCCGGGACGGAGACCTGCCGGGCCGCCATCCCGAGCGGGCCGGCGCTGCGTACCGTGACCGTCTCCACGCGGAGGATCCCGCGGCGCGTGGGCCGGAGCCTCACGGTCATGCGCCGCGCCTCCCCGGAGGGCACGACGACGGACTGCTCCGGATCCACGGCACCCGCAGACGGCTGCCAGGCCTCCCGCACGGTGGCCCGAAGGGATCGGGGGGTGTCGTTCCGCAGGATCACGTCACTGGCGCACTCCTCACCCAGGCGCACGCTCTCCGGAAGGGTCCGCTGGAGACCGACGCGGCGGGGGGACGCGGCCAGGGCGAGGTCGAGACCCGCGACCACCGCGAGGAGCAGGGTCCACAGCAGGATCGACGTCGCACCCGGGTACACGATGACGGGCACGACGCCGAGCAGTGCCAGCAGGACCAGGCGGCCGGTGATGACCAAGGAGGAGCTCCTCTCGGACCCGGGGGCGACGGCGCGCACCCGGGGCGCAGGTGGTGGGCCTACCGCGGGACGGGGACGGAGCCGAGGATGCCCGTGAGCACGTCGTCCACGCCGACGCCGTCCATCTGCGCCTCCGGCCGCAGGGCGACGCGGTGGCGGAGCGCCGGCAGGGTGAGGGCCTTGACGTCGTCGGGCGTCACGAAGGAGCGGCCCGAGAGCCAGGCCCAGGCCCGCGAGGTGGTGAGCAGCGCGGTGGCACCGCGCGGCGAGACGCCGAGCTGGAAGGACGGGGAGGATCGCGTGGCGCGGACCAGGTCCACGATGTAGGCGAGGACCTCCGGCGCGATCGCGACGCGGGACACCGCCGCCCGCGCCCGGTCGATGTCCGCAGCGCCTGCGACGGCCCGCACGCCGGCAGCACCGAGGTTGCGGGGGTCGAACCCGACGCTGTGGCGGCGGATCACCTCGATCTCGTCCTCACGCCCGGGCAGCGGGAGGGAGAGTTTCAGCAGGAAACGGTCGAGCTGGGCCTCGGGCAGGGGATAGGTGCCCTCGTACTCCACGGGGTTCTGTGTGGCCGCGACGATGAACGGCGTCGGGAGGCGCCGCGACACGCCGTCGACGGAGACCTGCCGCTCCTCCATCGCCTCGAGCAGTGACGCCTGCGTCTTGGGCGGGGTGCGGTTGATCTCGTCGGCGAGGAGGATGTTCGTGAACACGGGGCCCTCGCGGAAGGTGAACTCGGAGGTCTTCGACTCGTAGATGAGCGAGCCCGTGATGTCGCCCGGCATGAGGTCCGGGGTGAACTGCACGCGCTTCGTGTCGAGGTCCAGGGCTGTGGCCAGCGTCCGGACCAGGAGGGTCTTGGCGACACCGGGCACGCCCTCGAGCAGCACGTGCCCGTCGGCGAGGACACCGATGAGGAGGCCCGTGACCGCCGCATCCTGGCCCACGATCGACTTGCCCACCTCGGCGCGTACGCGCAGCAGGGCGGCGCGGGCCGACTCGCCGTCGGCCTGGTCCGCGCCGGGGCCGGGTGCCCGGCCGGTCGCGTACCCGGGCGCGGTGTCGAGCGCCTGCCCGTCCGACTGCCCCTGCTGCCGGCTCGGAGTCTGGTTCATGACGGCGTGATCTCCTTCTCGAGGTCGAGGATGTCCTGTGCCCAGAGCACAAGCTGGTGGTCGGTGGTGGGGACGCGGAGCAGGCGCTGCTCGAGCTCCGTCCGCGGCCGGCCGCTGTGGCGGGCGGCCGCGTCGATGACGTCCGCGGCGGAGGCCGAACGGTCCACGCGGAGCCGGCGGGCCAGCCGTGCGAGGGCGCCCGCCCGCAGGATGGCGGCCGCGTGTGCCACGGCCCGGGAATCCTGGTAGAGGCGGGCCCGGCCCTCCGCGGTCTCCGCCGCGCGGACGACGACGGGCAGCGGCTCGGCCGCGAGGGGCCCCACGCGTCGTCCCCGCCACAGCATGGCGAGGACCGCGCACACGAGGAGCCAGACGAGCAGGGGGTCCACCCAGGGCGGGAGGAGCGTCGACGGGTCGACGCCCTCCCCGGTGGACACGACGTCGGCCCCGGTGGGTTCGTACCAGACGAGGGTCGGCGAGGACCCGAGCGCGCGCAGGGCGAGGGCCGCGTTGCCCTCCTCCGTGACGGCCTCGTTGGACAGGATCGAGGGAGCGCCCAGGACGGCGACCGAACCATCGCTGCCCGTGGTGTAGAGGCCGCCGGACGCGTCGTCGACCGTCACCGGGAAGCATGCGACGGCGCCGGAGTAGGCCGTTCCCGTCCCGGTGATCGTGCCGGCCGCCATGGCATCCGTGTCGGGGCAGTCGGCGGACAGGGCGGCGGCGCCGCCGCCCAGGTCGAGGGGGACGGCGCCGACCTGCGCGAAGTCGTCGTCGAGTGCGCTCAGCTGGCGCCCCCCCGGCGCGGCGAGGACCGCGCGGTCCGCCAGGGCGGCCAGGTCCGCCACTTGGCCGGCGCTGAGGTACTGCCGGGCGTCATTGAGGAACAGGGTGGCCGGCCCCTCCTCGAGGGAGGCGATCGCCTCGTCGAAGGAGTCGACCCGCACGACGTCGACGCCCCCGGCGTCGAGGACCTCCGCGACCGCCCGGGCGCCGTCCGGCGCCGCGTTGCCCGGAGACAGCGGGCGAGTGTCCTCCTCCGTGCCGGAGAAGAGGTTGATCAGGACGATCAGGGCCAGGACCACGGCCCCGAGGATCAGGGGACGGGACCGTCGGAGACGGGTGCGGGCGGTCACCAGCGCGCTCCCGCCGTCCCCCATGACCTCGGTCCCCGTCGCCTTCCGCGGCGGGGCTGGCCGGCGGTCCTCCTGGACGCCGGCCCCGGCATCCGGGGCCGCGTACCCCTCGGCGTGCCCGTCGGCGTGCGCCGGGGAGGAGGCCGACGGCGGTGTCGGCTGCCCGCCGGTCATCGGGGAGCCGCCGGTGCCGTCGTGCCGCCGGGTCGGGCGGGGCGCGCCGAGGACAGGCGCGCGTCGAGCCCTGCGGCGCGCCGGTAGGCCTCCTCGGACGCCGTCCCGCTGCCGTAGTGGGTCTCGTTGAACACGTCCGCCAGCCAGGCGACGTCCGCGGACAGGGGAGGGAACGCGGCGCCGAGCTGGGCGGCGGCCTCCGTGGCCGTCCGGCCGGGCTGGTCCGCGACCACGAGGCGTTCCTCGGCCGACCGGATGAGGGCCCGCAGCACTTCGGCGACCGCCCCGTTCCAGTCGCCGTCGGCGGCCAGCGCGGCCGCCCGCCCGCGGTGATGGTCGGCGGACCGGGTCGCGCCGTCGTCGAACACGGCGGACTCGTGTGTGCGGCCGCGCATATTCGCTCGTGGCCGGATGAGCACGACGGCGACGACGATGACGAGCACGGCGCCGAGGGCCAGCACGAGCGTGCCCGGTCCCGCGCCCAGACCGCCGACGCCGTCGAGGAGCCGTGCGACGCCGCGGAGGAACTCGGCGAGGATGCGCTGGAGGATACCGGGCTGGGCGTCGACGTACGGCGCCCTGGCCAGTTCCTCCGTGAGCAGGCGGCGCGCCTCGTCGGCGTCGGGGCTGAGGGAGCGGATGGTGCCGCTCATGGGCGGCTGCCGGCGAGGGGCGTCACGGAGCCCTGCATCAGGCCGGTCCGCCCGGCTGGTGCCCGAAGGAGGTGGTGCCGCCGGGAAGGACGTCCGTCCTCCCCGCACCGGCCCGCTCGTGGTCCCGCATGAGCACGACGTCGAAGCCTTCCCGGCGGATGCGGAGGTCCACGTACAGGAGGGAGGTGACGCCCGCCTGGAACGCGTAGCCGACCGCGGTGAAGAGGGCCGTGATGGCCTGGGTGGCGGCGATCAGCGGCAGCGATCCCATCACATCGGGTGGAGCGGAGGCACTGGTGCTGAATCCGAAGAGGAGCGTCACGGCGAACGAGAGGGGCGCCGAGATGACGGAGGTGATGATCGAGACGATGATGCTCGTCAGGAGCACGATCCCGAAGGTCCGCCACCAGGTGCCGCGGGTCAGCTGCCACGATCGGCGGATGGACGTCCACGGTCCGGCGCCCTCCAGCATCAGGGCGGCGGGGGCGACGGTGAGCTTGGTGCCCACCCACACCATGGCCACCAGCGCCGCGATGACGAGGGGGACGATGACGAGGGCCGAGTACCCCTCGAGGCCGATGATCGCGAGCACCGAGATGCCGACGAGGAGCGCGAGCCCTGCGAGGCCCACGGCGAAGGCCAGCAGGCCGAAGCCGAGCAACGGGAGGATGCGCCCGCGGGCCAGGCGCCAGGCCTGGCCGAACGACGTCCTCTGGTTGATGACGGCGCGGGCGATGGGGATCACGAGGATGCCCTGCAGGAGGAGCACTGCCACGGCGGACACGACGCCGCCGACCGACGCGAACACCCCGAGCCCGGCGACGGCGCCGATGATGCTGTCCGACGTCGGGTCGGGGGATTCGAGGACGTCGACGGAGGACAGGAGGTTGCCGAGCAGGAGCACCGTCACGAGCGCGACGACGGCGTGCAGGAGGATGGCGGTGCCGAACGTGGCCACGGGGTTCTTCCGGCAGGCCTGGAACGCGCCGTCGAGGATCTCGCCGAGTCCGAGGGGCCGCAGCGGGATCACGCCCGGCTTCGGCGGGGCCTGATAGCCGGGTGCGCGGCCGCCCTGCCCGTACTGCGGGTACTGGGTCCCCCAGCCCTGCCCGGCCGTCGGGGGACGGTACTGCGGAGGGAACCCGCCACCCGGGGGAGGGCCCGGGTACCCGGGGAAGCCGGGGCTTCCGGCCTGCCGCGGGTCCGCGGGCTGTCCCCATGGGTTGGCCGACGGACTGCCTGCCGGTGGCGCTCCCCAGGAGGGGGTGGGGGGAGTGTGCTGCCGGCCGGGGGACTGCCAGGGCGATCCGCCGGGAGGTGTCCGGCCGGGTGCCGTCCCGTCGCCCGTCGGGCCGCCGTCAGGCCGGCCCTCCGCCTCGTCACCCACAGCGCCCCCTCGGTCGATGGTTCCTGGAGGCATGCCGTCGGCGCCCCTTCCTGCATCATAGGCCGACACCCCGGCGGAGCCGCCGCGCACCGCCGGTTCCGACGCGGCACTCCGTACCCTGCGGCTGATGCGACTTTGCGGGGTCGATACGACAGTATTGGGGTATGAAGGCACGCATACTGGTCATCGACGACGACGAGGCCCTGTCCGAAATGATCGGCATCGTCCTGCGCAACGACGGTTTCGACCCCGTGTTCTGTGCCGACGGTGCGGCGGCGCTCGGCGTCTTCCGCTCCTCCCATCCCGATCTGGTGCTGCTGGACCTGATGCTCCCGGGCATGGACGGCATCGAGGTGTGCCGCCAGATCCGGGCCGAATCGGACCTCCCCATCGTCATGCTGACCGCGAAGGCGGACACGTCCGACGTCGTGCGCGGCCTCGAATCGGGTGCCGACGACTACGTCCCCAAGCCCTTCAAGCCGGCCGAGCTGGTGGCGCGGGTCCGTGCGCGCCTGCGGCCCGCCGAGTCCAAGGCCCCCGAGACGCTGCGGATCGGCGACGTGACCATCGACGTCGCCGGTCACGAGGTGGCCAGGGCGGGGCAGCGGGTCTCGCTGACGCCCCTCGAGTTCGACCTGCTGGTGGCCCTCGCCCGGAAGCCCTGGCAGGTCTTCACGCGCGAACTCCTCCTCGAGCAGGTCTGGGGGTACCGGCACGCGGCGGACACGCGGCTCGTCAACGTCCATGTGCAGCGACTCCGCTCCAAGATCGAGCGCGATCCGGAAGCGCCCGAGATCGTCCTGACGGTGCGTGGTGTCGGCTACAAGGCCGGACAGGTCTGATGGGGGGAGCGCGGACAGCCGCTCCTCCGGCTCCCGCACCCCTCCCGCCACCGCGCAGCCCCCGGGCCCCGTCCCCTCCGGGCCGGTGACTCCCGCGACGGCCGTGCAGGCCGAGCCTGTTCCCGCCGCGACGCCTCCCGGCGTCGTCGAGGTGCCGGTCGAGGTGCCGGTCGCGGATGCGCCCGCCGACGTGTTCCCGCCCCGTGATGCGCAGTCCTCCGGACCCGTCGCCTCGCCGCTGCGCGCCGCATCGCTCCGGGCCCGCTCGGCGCTGGAGTCCGTGGCCCAGCGCTGGCGCCGCTCCCTCCAGTTCAGGACCGTCGTGGCCACGATGCTGCTCACCTCGGTCTCCTTCGTCGCCGTGGGCGGGTTCCTCTCGAACCAGATCGCCAGCGCCCTCTACGACCAGCGCTTCGACCAGTTCAGCGCCGAGGCCACGGAGGAGCTGACCCGGACGAAGGCCGTCTTCAGGGAGTCCTCCGCGACCGACCGCGACACCACCAGCCGGCTCGTGCTGGATTCGGTCGAGGCGCTCGTCAGCCTGGACACGGATGCGCCGCGCCACGCGATCCTGGTGCCCATCTCGGGGGACGTCCTCATCCCGACGACGGTGAGCCAGGAGGGTGTGACGGCCAGCATGCTCCCGCGGGACCTGCAGGACGCCGTCGCTGCCGGCCCCGACATCCACTGGGCCCCCCTGATGATCCCGGTCACCGAGAGCGGTGCGACGAATGCGCCGGGCATCGCGTTCGGGTCCCAGGTGCAGCTCCCGCCGGACCAGGCCGCCTACGCGCTGTACGTCTACTACGACCTGTCGGCGATGCAGTCCACCCTCGACGACATCCACCGGGTGCTCTGGCTGGCCGGCGTCGTCCTGCTGCTCGTCATCGGGGCGATCGCCTGGTACGTCACGCGGAGCGTCGTCCGGCCCGTCAGTCACGCCGCGTCCGTGTCCGAGAAGCTCGCCGCGGGGCAGCTGCAGGAACGCATGGAGGTCAGCGGGGAGGACGAGGTCGCCCGGCTCGGCGCCTCCTTCAACCACATGGCCGGGAGCCTGCAGGACCAGATCACCCAGCTGGCCCAGCTGTCCCAGATGCAGCAGCGGTTCGTCTCGGACGTTTCCCACGAACTGCGCACCCCGCTGACCACGGTCCGGATGGCCGCCGAGGTCCTGCACGATGCGCGGGACACGTTCGACCCGGTCAACAAGCGGTCCGCCGAGATCCTGTTCGACCAGGTGGAGCGGTTCCAGGCGCTGCTCGCGGACCTGCTGGAGATCTCCCGGTTCGACGCCGGGGCGGCCGTCCTCGAAGCGGAATCGGTGGACATCGTGGGCCTCGTCCAGCACGCGATCGACGGCGCGTTGCCCCTCGCGGAACGGCTCGGGTCGGACCTCAGGATCGTGTCGGAGGAGACGCACTGCATCCTTGACGCCGATGCGCGACGGATCGACCGCATCCTCCGCAACCTCATCGTCAACGCCCTCGAGCACGGCGAGGCGAAGCCCATGGAGATCCACATAGCGTGCAGCCCCGACGCCGTCGCCGTCGCCGTCCGGGATCATGGCATCGGGATGACGTCCGAGCAGGCGTCCCGGGTGTTCGACCGTTTCTGGCGTGCCGACCCCGCCCGGGCGCGGACGACGGGGGGCAGCGGGCTCGGCCTCTCGATCGCCATGGAGGACGCCCGGCTGCACCGGGCGTGGCTCGAGGCCTGGGGCCTGCCCGGTGAGGGCGCCTGCTTCCGCCTGACGCTGCCCCGGACCCAGGGGACGGAGCTGACGTCGTCGCCCCTGGCCCTGCCGCCGGCCGCCGGGGGCCCGCCGCGGCGGAGCGACCACGGACACCAGGCGGACCTGACACGCGGACGGGACGGGGGAGAGTAGTGGGAGATCACGCCACGGCACGGGTGCGGGAGCGCCGCGGACCCGTCCACGACGGCGCACTGGTCCGGGCCGCCCGGATCCTTGCGCTGCTCGTCGCCTGCATCCTCGTGCTCACGGGATGCTCGGCCATCCCGACGGCGGGGCCGGTCGGGATCATCGAGGCCTCCGACGGCGACCCGGACGCCGTCGCACCCGTCTTCGACCCCGAGGGTCCGGCCCCGGGAGCGACACCCGAGCAGATCCTCCGCGATTTCATCACCGCCGGGACCGGCGCGAGCGACGGCTACAGCGTGGCCCGCCAGTTCCTGAGCCCGGAGCTGCACGCGACGTGGCAGCCCGAGGAGCGGATCGTCCTGTTCCGGTCCGATCCGCGCGTCGAGAAGCGCGAGGCCGAGGGCGTCTACCAGATCCAGCTCGAGACGGCGGGAACCGTCGACGCCCGGGGGGTGCGCACCAACACGGTCGTCCCCGCGACCGAGACCCTGGGCGTCCGTATGGTCCAGCTCGACGGCGAGTGGCGCATCGACGCGATCCCCGACGGCATCATGCTCGCCCAGAGCAGCGCCCGCAACCTCCTGATCTCGCACAGCCTGTACTTCTACAGCAGCAACTACCGGTACTGGGTCCCTGATGCCCGCTGGTTCGTCCGGCGCACCGGGGTGACCGCGCGGATCGTCAGCGCGATGCTCGCCGGTCCGGCGCCCTACCTGCAGGGTTCGGTCACGAGCGCCTTCCCCGAAGGGGTCACGCTCGCCCGTGATTCGGTGCCGATCACCTCCGGTACGGCGTCGGTCGAACTCTCGCCGGAAGTCCTCGAGAACGCGACCAACCTCCGGCTCCAGCAGATGAACCAGCAGCTCCTGGTCAACCTGCTCGGCCTGAACGACGTCACCACCGTGGAGATGACCAGCGACCAGCCCATCCAGTTGGGACCCCCGGCGCCCGAGCTCGTGAAGCCGGATTTGACCCCCGATGTCGGCGGCGAACAGGTCGCGGTCGCGCAGGGCGAACTGGTGCGGGTCCGCAACGGCTCCATCACCGAGATCGAGGGACTGGCGTCGGTGAGGGTACTCGGACCGCGCGACCCCGCCACGGCCGTCTCGGGCAGCGCCTACGCGTTCCTCGACGCGGACCGTAAGACCCTCTACGTCACCGCGCCGGGCAGCGACGCTCGGGCCGTCCTCCGCGGCAGTTCCCTGACGAAGCCCTCGTTCGATCCCGAGAACTGGGTGTGGACCACCCGTGCGGTCGGGGGCCGCACCGAGGTGCTCGCCATCCCGCCGGGCGGTACGGAGGCGAACGCCGCCGTCCTCTCGGCCGGCTGGCTGGGGGACCGGGACGTCAGGGAACTCCGCATCGCCCGCGACGGATCGCGCGCACTGATCGTCACGGATCGGGGTGGGGTGGGCGAGGTCCTGCTGGCGGGTGTCACGCGCTCCACGGAGGGCGCGCCACAGACGCTCACGACACCGCTCACGCTGCCGACGGACGGGTCGATCGACACGGCGACGTGGGCCGGCCAGAGCGTGATCGTGGCGTCGTCCGTCGGGGCGGGCGTGGAGGCCACCCCGGTCATCCTGCACCTCGACGGCGAGCGCGAGTCGATGGCGGCGCTCGACGGCGTCGTCGGCCTCAGCGCGGGCTCCGACGCGGAGGACACGTTCTACGCCGAGGCGGGCTCCACCCTGTTCCGGCGTATCGGCGGCAGCTGGGTGGACGAGCAGGTCGCCGTGACGGATCCGGCCTTCCCGGGGTAGGGATGTCCACATAGGGGCTGCCCGGCCCCGCGCCGGCGTCCCCTGCTGTGGACTGCTGGGATGAACATCCCCGACCCCTCGTCCGTCCTGGACCGGGTCGTCCTCGGGCGGCCCTACCGGCGCGCCGCGGATGCGCTCACTGCCTTCGCGGCGCTCGTCCTGCCGTCGTCGTGCGTGGTCTGCGGCCAGTGGGACACCTCCCTCTGCCCCACGTGCAGCGCCGGCTTCCGGCGCGCGACCTCGCGGCCGTTCCGCGCGGAGGCAGGAGCCCAATCCCTGCCCGACGTCGCCCTGGTCCCTACCGGGGCCACGGGCCCCGAGGACCGCGACCGGGCTTTCGGGCCGCTCCCCGTCCTCGCCGCCGGGCGGTACGGGCGCGCGGTGTCGCGCGTCCTGCTCGCCTACAAGAACCACGGGCACGTCGATCTCGCGGCCCCCCTCGAGGCGGCCCTCGCCGGGGTGCTGCACGAGGCGGTCGCGGTGCTCGGCGGCGGACGCGCCGTGCCGGCCCGCCCTCTCCTGCTCGTGCCGGTGCCCACCCGCGCCTCCTCGCGGCGGCGGCGCGGCTATGACCCGCTCCTGCTGCTGCTGACGCGCCTCGACCGGCGGGGAACCCTCCCGGCCGGCGTTCGGCTCGCGCCGGGAGCCGCGCGCCAGGTGCCGCCGGTGCTGCGGCTGGCCGGGACCCTGGTCCGCGGCGAACGGCTCGGGCCGGGCAGGCCGGCCCGGGCGGTCCTGGCTGCGCTGTCCGGGCCGGGCGGCGGTCAGAAGGGCCTGGGTCGCCGCCGCCGCCGCGCGAACGTCCTGCACTCCATGCGCGGCGGCAGGGACGCGCGCGCCCTGCTGGCCGGCCGCGACTGCATCATCGTCGACGACGTCCTGACCACCGGGGCAACGATCGGCGAGCTGCACCGCGTCCTGCAGGACTGCGGAGCGCGGGTGCTCGGGGCCGTCGTCGTCGCTGCGACGTCATCACCGGCCCGTACCGGGCGGACCACCCCACCGGCCACGCACAGGTGGTACCCGGCGTAGTACAGGAACTTTCGGAGCGTCGGGTAATGAATAACGGAGGGGGGTGAACTACCGTGAAGTACGGGTACCACACAGTGACGACACGTACCCGTCGGTGGCGGCTCTGCTGGAACGCCTCGGCCGCCGCCGTGTCACCTAGTGATGTGGAGGGCACCATGGAATTCGTGATCAATGGTCGGAACCTGGCGGTATCGGACCGTTTCCGTGAGTACGCGACGGAGAAGATCGACAAGATCGAGCAACTCGGCGACAAGGTGCAGCGCGTCGATGCGAAGATCACCAAGGAGCCCAGCGCGCGCATGGCGGAGACCTCGCTCACCGTCGAGCTGACCGTGATCTGCAGGGGCCCGGTCGTCCGGGCCGAAGCCTCCGCGGCGGACAAGTTCGCCGCCTTCGACCTCGCCTACGGGAAGCTCCTCGAGCGCCTGCGCCGCGCACGCGACCGTCGCAAGGTCCACCACGGCCGCCACACCCCGGTGGCCGTCCGCATCGCGACGGCCGATCTCGAGCCCGCCGATCCCGCGCAGCCCCTCTACCTCGAGGCGGCGCAGACCGCCCAGGCCTCACAGGAGCCCACCCCCCAGCCCGACGACGCCGACGCCTACTCCTCGCCGGGGGACGCCCCCGCCGGCGACTCGCCGGTCCTGATCCGCCGCAAGGTCTTCTCCGGCGTCCCCATGACACTGGACGACGCCGTCGACAACATGGAGCTCGTCGGCCACGACTTCTACCTCTTCGTGGACTCCGCCACCGGAGCCCCCTCCGTGGTGTACCGGCGTCAGGCCTGGAACTACGGCGTCATCACGCTCGACTCGAAGTGCGCCGAAGGGACCGAGGAACCCCGCGAGGAACTCCTCGCCTACCGGGCCAGGGAAGCCGCCTCCGCCTAGCAGCGGCCGCCGTGGCCGGCGTCCGCCGGCCACGATCCTCACCGACATCCCGGACCTGCCTCCGCGCCCCGCGCGGAGGCAGTTCCATGCAGGAGACCATGCCGAACCTCACCCTCGCCCAGGCGCGGCGGATCACCCTCGCGGCCCAGGGGCTGCATCGTCCCCGCGTCGAGGCACCCTCGTCCTCCCGCGCCGTCGCGTCCGCTGCCCGGCGCCTGCAGGTCCTCCAGATCGACTCGGTGAACGTCCTCGCCCGATCCCACTACCTGCCCCTGTTCTCACGCCTCGGCTGCTACGACCGAGCCCAGCTCGATGCCCTCTACTCCCGGTCCCCGCGCAGACTCGTCGAATACTGGGCCCACGAGGCGAGTCTCGTGCCGCCCGAGCTGTTCCCCCACCTGAGGGTGTGGCAGCGGAGGACCTGGATGGGGGCGGGCGGCATGCCCGGAGAAGTCCGCGAGTCCCTCGAGTCCGCGGTCCTGGACCTCCTGGGCCGGGGGAGGCCGCTCAGCGCGTCGAACGTCCAGCGGCTGCTCGGCGGGACCGAGGAGCGCCCCGTCGACGGCTGGGGATGGCGGTGGACCGCCACGAAGCGGGTCCTCGAGGAGCTCTTCGCCCGTGGCGAGATCGGGTCCGCCGGACGGTCGGACCAGTTCGAGCGCCTCTACGCGCCCATCGACCGCGTGCTGCCCGACGCCGCCCTCGCCCCCGTCGACCCGGACCGGACGGCGTCGCTCGCGGTGCTGGCCGAGCGGGCCGCGGGAGCGCTGGGCGTCGCGTCCGCACGCTCCGTCGCCGACTACTTCCGCACCCCCGTCCGGGAGACGCGGTCCGCCCTCGACGCCCTCGTGGACGCCGGCGCGCTCGAGACCGTCACCGTCGACGCCGGTACGGAGCCGTGGTACCTGCACCCCGCAGCAGCCCGTCCGCGCCAGGCACGGGGGAGGGCGCTCCTCAGTCCCTTCGACTCGCTCGTCTTCGAGCGGGACCGGCTGCACCGGCTCTTCGGCTTCCACTACCGCATCGGGATCTACACGCCCGCCGAGCGACGCACGCACGGGTACTACGTGCTGCCCTTCCTGCTGCGGGAGTCCTTCGTCGCGCGGGTGGACCTCAAGGCGGACCGCGCGTCCGGACGGCTGCTGGTCCGGGCCGGTCATGCGGAGCCCGGCGCTCCCGCCGACACGGCGTCCGAGCTCGCCGTCGAGTTGCGCCTGCTGGCGCGGTGGCTGGGGCTCGACGACGTCGTCGTCGAGGATCGCGGGAACCTTGCCTCCGGGCTGTCCGCGGAGGTCGGCACGCTACGCTGAGCGGACACGCAGTTCCGCGTCGCCGGCGTGTGCCGCGGGGGAACTGAAGCGGGGGGCCGAACGTCTCTCCCGTAGACTAGGGACGCCATCTTTGGGCAGCATCAGATTGGGAGCAGATACCCGTGCCATCACTTCTCGAACGAGTTCTTCGCACCGGCGACAAGAAGACACTGAAGCGACTCCGGAACTACGCTGATGCGATCAATGTGCTGGAGGACGAATTCCGCGGGATGTCCGACGCAGAGCTGCGCGGGGAGACCGACCGGCTGAAGAAGCGCCTCGCCGACGGCGCGACCCTCGACGACCTCCTGCCCGAGGCCTTCGCCGCCGTCCGCGAGGCGTCGAGCCGCACGCTGGGGCTGCGTCACTTCGACGTGCAGCTGATGGGCGGCGCCGCCCTCCACCTCGGGAACATCGCCGAGATGAAGACGGGCGAGGGCAAGACCCTCGTCGCCACCGCACCCGCCTACCTCAACGCGCTCAGCGGCAAGGGCGTGCACGTCGTCACGGTGAACGACTACCTGGCCGAGTACCAGTCGGACCTGATGGGGCGCGTCTACCGGTTCCTGGGCCTCACCAGCGGCTGCATCCTCTCGAAGCAGGATCCCGCGACACGCCGTGAGCAGTACGCCGCGGACATCACCTACGGGACGAACAACGAGTTCGGGTTCGACTACCTGCGCGACAACATGGCGTGGAGCGCCACCGAGCTCGTGCAGCGCGGCCACAGCTTCGCCATCGTCGACGAGGTCGATTCGATCCTCATCGACGAGGCCCGCACCCCGCTGATCATCAGCGGCCAGGCGTCGGGGGACGTGAACCGCTGGTACAACGAGTTCGCGAAGGTCGTCCAGAAGCTCACCGCCGGGGTCGACTACGAGGTGGACGAGAAGAAGCGCACCGTCGGGGTGCTCGAGGACGGCATCGAGAAGGTCGAGGACTACCTCGGCATCTCGAACCTGTACGAGTCGGCCAACACGCCGCTCATCGGGTTCCTGAACAACGCCATCAAGGCCAAGGAACTCTTCAAGCGCGACAAGGACTACGTGGTCCTCAACGGTGAGGTCATGATCGTCGACGAGCACACCGGACGCATCCTCGCGGGCCGGCGCTACAACGAGGGCATGCACCAGGCGATCGAGGCGAAGGAGGGCGTCGAGATCAAGGCCGAGAACCAGACCCTCGCGACCGTCACGCTGCAGAACTACTTCCGCCTCTACGACAAGCTCTCGGGCATGACCGGTACCGCCGAGACCGAGGCCGCCGAGTTCATGTCCACCTACAAGCTCGGCGTCGTCCCCATCCCCACCAACAGGGAGATGGCGCGGAAGGACCTGTCCGACCTCATCTACAAGAACGAGGTCGCGAAGTTCGACGCAGTCGTCAAGGACATCGTCGAGCGCCACGAGACCGGACAGCCCGTCCTCGTCGGCACGACGAGCGTCGAGAAGAGCGAGTACCTGTCGAAGCAGCTCGCCAAGGCAGGCGTCCGCCACGAGGTCCTGAACGCGAAGAACCACGCGCGCGAGGCCGCGATCATCGCCCAGGCCGGTCGCAAGGGTGCCGTCACCGTGGCCACCAACATGGCCGGCCGTGGCACCGACATCATGCTCGGCGGCAACGCGGAGTTCAACGCCGTCGCGGCGCTCGAGAAGACGGGGCTCGACCCTGCGGACAACCCGGAGGAGTACGAGGCCCGGTGGCCCGAGGCTCTCGAGGCCGCGAAGGAAGCCGTCCGGGCCGAGCAGGACGAGGTCCGCGACCTCGGCGGACTGTACGTGCTCGGGACGGAACGCCACGAGTCGCGGCGCATCGACAACCAGCTGCGTGGCCGCTCGGGCCGCCAGGGCGATCCCGGACGGTCCCGCTTCTACCTGTCCCTGACCGATGACCTCATGCGCCTGTTCAACTCGGGCGGCGCCGAGCGGATCATGAACAGCGCGACCATGCCCGACGACGTCGCCCTCGAATCCAAGATGGTCTCCAAGGCCATCGAGAGCGCCCAGGGCCAGGTCGAGGGCCGCAACGCAGAGCAGCGCAAGAACGTCCTGAAGTACGACGACGTGCTGAACCGCCAGCGCGAAGCCATCTACGGCGACCGCCGGCGGATCCTCGAGGGCGACGACCTCAGGGAGAAGGTGCAGTTCTTCCTCGAGGACGTCATCACCGCGATGGTCGACGAGGCGACGGCGCAGGGCCATGGCGACGACTGGGACTACGACCTGCTGTGGACGAACCTCAGGACGCTGTACCCGATCACGCTCACGGCCGACGAAGTCATCGAGGAAGCAGGCGGGACGTCGAAGATCACCCGTGATTTCCTGCACGACGAGATCCTGTCCGACGCCAAGCTGGCCTACCAGGCGCGGGAGGAATCGCTCGGGGAGCAGACCGTCCGTGAACTCGAGCGTCGCGTGGTGCTCTCGGTCATCGGCCGGAAGTGGCAGGAGCACCTCTACGAGATGGACTACCTGAAGGAAGGCATCGGCCTCCGCGCGATGGCCCAGAGGGATCCTCTGGTCGAGTACCAGCGTGAGGGCTTCATCCTGTTCCAGGCGATGATGGAGTCGATCCGCGAGGAGAGCATCGGGTACCTGTTCAACCTCGAGGTCGAGGTCTCCGCTCCTGCCCAGACGGGTCTTCCCGGGGTCACCGACGGCCGCGGCGTGGTCCAGGCCCCGACGATCAAGGCCGCGGGGCTCGAAGCACCCGCCAAGCCTGCCACGCTGAACTTCATCGCTCCCAACGCACAGGGCGAGGCCGAGATGCACGTGGAGCGGAACAAGGCGCAGGCCGCACCCTCCGGCAGCAGGAAGAGCAGGAAGAAGTAGTCAGCCGATCTCGAGGGCGGTGACCCGCCACGCTCCGCGCCGTCGCTCTATCCGAAGAGCGACGGCGCGGACCCGTCTCCGGTCGACGGCGACGACGGCGGCCTCGTACACGCCCGGGCTGACCGCGCAGACCCTCGCGGAACGCACCACGACGTGCCGGTCGGCGCTCTCCGGAGACCCGGTGCGGGCGGCCGGCTGTGCGCTGATGCAGCGGACGAGGTTGGTCCGCAGCTGCAGCCGCTCGTAGTTCTCCGCATCCAGCCAGCGTGCCATCTGCTGCAGGGGGCGTGATCCGGCGAGGACCTCGAGCGCGCCCTGGCAGACCGACCGGGCGATCCTCGCGATCCGGTGCTCGATCTCCGCCTCCGCGCTTGCGCCCGGGGGGTTCTCCTCGGGCGGGTCGGGGGTGCGGCCGGGCCCGGTCCTCGGTTCAGCCGGCGGCCTGAAAGGGAGCACGCCGGCCTGACCGTCGGTGGCACGGGGAGGCGTGGCCGGCAGTGGTCGCGGGGCGCCGCTGGCCACGGCCAGTTCGGCGGTGTCGCTGGGACGGAGCTGGGTGACGGCGTTCATGCTGGTTCCTCTCTCGGACGGACTCGTTACTGACGCGTGGACTGACTCCCACGCTGATGCGGGACACGGCGTCGGACGTGCGGAGGCACGGCGGTTCCCGCGGCGCCGGATTGTTCCGGGCAGGTGCGGGCGCTGTGTGCCGGTCGCGACGCCGTCCCTCGGTGTGACGGTGGGTCGGCCGTACCGACTCGCTAGCCCGCGGGCGCCCGCAGGACCGTGCCCGGGAGCAGGAGGGACGGATCGATCCCGATGACGGCGCGATTGGTGTCGTACCAGGCGGGCCATGCCTCGGCGATATCCGCTGCCGTCGCCAGCGGTCCGAGGTGCGCGCCGGTGATGGACCAAAGGGAGTCGCCCGGTGCGACGACGACCTCGGCGGCGTCGACGGTGTTTCGGGTCTGCTCACGGAGCAGGGGGTTGCCGTCCACTGCCAGGGGTACCGGTTTCCAGGCCGGCGACACGGGCGGTGACGCCGATGGTGGCGTAGGCAGGGATGCAGCGTCCGGGGTGTCGCGAACGGTCGGAGGCGAGGGTTCCTCCGCTCCCTGCCGGTCGCTCGGGCCGACGGCCGCGCCGGATGCCGGGTGCGGTCCCCCGTCCGACGTCCCGGAAGCACCCGCGGCGGCAGCATGTCCGATGGCCCCCAGAGCTGGTCCGTCGAGAGCAGTCAGGGTCGCTCCGTACCGGGGTGGGCGCTCCGGCCCGGCTGTCGCTGCCTCCGCCATGGCAGGGGCAGCGAGGAGATTCACGCCGAGCAGTGCGGCGGCGAGGCGTCGCATCACCGCGGGTGCGCACCTGGACGCGCACGTCGCCGCTGCGGACGGGCCACGTCGCTGCAGCAGTTCGGCGAGCACCGCCACGAGGAACAGGAGCAGCCACACACCGACGACGGCGACACCGATGCCCGACAGGATCACGCCGAGGACGCCTTCCAGACCCTGTCCGCCCTTCGGCTCCCGGACCGCGAGGAGGGCCGCACCCGCCCCCGTCGTGACGACTCCGCAGCCGAGGATCATCCCGGCCTGGATGGTGTCCGAACTCTTCATCGCATCGCCCCTCTTCGAGAAAGCCATCTTGATGCAGTTTGATGTCATTTGTCTATAGAAAGGTCATTTGATTGCGTGTGTTTCGATTGACGAGGGGATGGAGCGCTCCTAGGTTGGGGGAATGCGGTGGGATGCCCTCTTCGACGACCTCGAGTCACAGCTCCAGGCAGCCGCGGTCACGCTCCAGGAGGGTGAGATCAGGGAGCGCACCCGCTCGGAGCAGGCGCGGCTGACCCTCGTGCAGAGACTGCTCGGCCAGCTCGACCGGCCGCTCGGCGTCTCCACCCGGGGCGGTCGGTCGTTCGCGGGCGTTCTCACGAATGTCGGGTCGGGGTGGATCGCCCTCGCAGTGGACGGGCGGTCGGTCATCGTGCCGCTGTCGTCGCTGCAGGCGCTGCGGGGCCTGGGGCGCGGCGTCGGCCAGCCGCTGTCGGGCGTTCGAGCCCGGCTGGGGCTCGGCTCGGCACTCCGGGTGCTGTCCCGCGACCGCGCGCACATCGAGCTGTGGACCGGACCGCCCTCCACCCGCTACGCGGGGATCATCGACAGGGTGGGCGCTGATTTCATCGAACTGGGGACCACCGGCGCGGACCCCGAGAGGCGTCCGGGGCGTGGGATGGACGTCCTCACCGTGCCCTTCGCGGCCATCGACACCCTCGACTCCGTGGGAGCGGCGGACTGAGCCCGTGGCCTCCGGCGTGCCCGGGTGCGACGCCCGCGTGGACCGTCCCGGACGGCATCAGGCCGGTGGAGTGCTCCCGGCATCGTTCCTCACGGCCGACGCCGTCTTCTCATAGGCGCGGGCGATGTACTCCTCGAGGACCCGCGTCTCCACGCGCCACTGACCCCTTCCGCCCACCTGGATGGCCGGCAGTTCACCGGACCGGACGAGGGCGTACGTCTGCGACGAACTGATGTTGAGCACCTCGCCCACGTCGGCGAGGGTGAGGAAGCGCCGCTCGGCCACGGATCCGCCTTTCTGGTCGTTCGGGTGTGCGTCCAGTCTGCCACCGGTGGGAACGATCGCCGTAGTTCTCCACACCTCGACCCGGTTTGCGGTCGAGTGGTTCCCTCGGGGGCCGCCGTGCACAACAATGACGTGCGGGGAGTGGGGTCCGATCGGGGCGCCACCGGTCGAGTGGGGGACGACAGTGAGTACCGACACGCGCGCCAGGCAGCTGCCCAGCGAGGCTCCGCGTCTGCGGAAGCCCTCCTGGAAGGATCCGAGGCTCCTGGTCGGGGTGCTCCTGGTCCTCGCCTCGACCGCGGGTGTCATCGCGCTCCTCGACAGCCAGGACACCACCACGCAGGTGTATGCGGCCCGGGAGGACATCGCCGTGGGCTCCGAATTGACCGAGGAGGACCTGGTGGCCGTGCCCGTCCGTCTCGGCGACTCCAGCGGTGCCTATCTTCCCGCGGCCGACGGCATCCCGGACGGAACGGTGGCCACCCGGCTCGTCACCCGCGGAGAACTGATCCCCGCCTCCGCGGTCGGCCGTCCCGACGACCTGGACCGCAAGCCGGTCGGGCTCACGGTCGAGGACCCCCTGCCGAGCGGGACCGCCGCAGGGGACCGGGTGGACGTGTGGGTCTCGCTCCGCACCGACACGAATTCCTACGAGGAACCCCGGCTGCTCCTCGAAGCGGCGGAGGTGTCGGAACTGATGGTGGGGGAGTCCGCCCTCGGAGCGAGCTCCACCACGCTCGTCCAGGTCCTCGTCGACGACGACGCGATGCCCGACCTGCTCGGTGCGCTGTCGAACGACGCCCGGATCGCCGTCGTGCTGAACCCGGGGGCCCGGTCGTGAGCATCCCGGTCATCACGCTCGGAGCGGGGGCCAGTGCCCATGTGCCCGGGCTGGAGCAGCTGCGCGGCCCCGTGACGGTCGTGCGGCGCTGCGAGGAACTCACCGACCTCGTCGCCGCATGCCAGACCGGGCTGGCGCGTGCGGTGATCATCGCACCGGGTGCCGCCGAGCTCACCGCGTCCCTCGTCGACCGACTGCGCTTCGCCGGCGTCGTCATCATCGCGCTCTCCGACCAGCCGCCGGCCACCGCTGGTCCCGGCGTCGACGGGATCGCCTACGTCGAGGCGACGGTCGAGCCCGCGGTGCTCGCGGCCGCCGTCGCCCAGGCGGTGGACCGGTTCGAGGCGGACCCCGGCCACCAGGGCGCGTCCTCGGCCTACGCCGATCCGATGCGCCTGCCGGACGTCGCGGTGCCGCAGCCCGCCGAGGTGACCGAGGAACCCGGTAGCGGGCGGATCGTCGCCGTGTGGGGGCCGTCCGGCGCGCCGGGTCGCACCACCGTGGCCCTGAACACGGCCGCGGAGCTCGCAGCGGCGGGCAGCTCGGTCCTGCTGGTCGACGCCGACACCTATGGGGCCAGCATCGGGGCCTCACTCGGACTGCTGGACGAGTCCGCCGGGCTCGCGCAGGCCTGCCGCAGCGCCGACCAGGGCCGCTTCGACAGCGCGTCACTCGCCCGGATCGCGGTGAGCGTCGCGGTCAGGGGCGGCCGCCTGCGCGTCCTGACGGGCATCACCCGCCCCGACCGATGGCCCGAGCTGCGGCCCGCAGCCCTCGGCAGGGTCCTCGAGGCGGGGCGCGCCCTGGCGGAGGTGACCATCATCGACTGCGGATTCTGCCTCGAGGCGGACGAGGAGCTCAGCTTCGATACGCTCGCGCCGCGCCGCAACGGGGCAACCCTGCGCTGCCTGGAGGCGGCGGACACGGTCATCGCCGTCGGCGCCGCGGACTCCATCGGCGTCCCTCGCCTGGTGAAGGCGCTCGCCGACCTCGGTGACGCCGTCCCGACGGCGTCACCGAGGGTGGTGTTCAACAGGGTGCGGGCGGCGGCGGTGGGCCGCGCCCCCGAGACGCAGCTGCGCGAGGCCTGGGAACGCTTCGGCCCGTCCGCCCCCATCTCGGCCTTCCTGCCCATGGACCAGGCGGCGGCGGACCGTGCGCTGCTCGCGGGAACGGCCCTGCTCGAGACCGCGCCGGGCTCGCCGCTGCGACTCGCGATCGCCGACCTCGCCGAGGTGCCTGCCACGGGGGAGGCGCTGCGGCGCGGGCCCGGACAGCGACTGCGCAACGTGAAGTTTCCGGGCATCCCGGCTAGGCTTCCACGGTAAGAGGTCGCAACGGAGCGGCCTTTAATCTCGTTACGGAGGCCCTTCCCATGTCGTCTGGATCCAGGACAACGGATCAGTCAAGCTCGGACACTTCACGGGAGGATTTCGTAGAGCATTACTTCGAGCATCTCGCACGCGAGGACGCCGTCGGATACCGCCCCACCGATCTCCGCCAGCGGGCATTCGCCCACCGGGACCTCGCCGAGTCCCGCGAGCCGGGGACGGCCGCCGTCGGCATCATGGATCAGGGCACCTCGAGCGTCGTCATGATCGTCACCGACGACATGCCGTTCCTGGTCGACTCCGTCACGGCCGAACTGGTCCGCCAGAACGCCGCCATCCAGCTGGTCGTGCATCCCACGTTCCTCGCGGTGCGGGAGGACGGGACCCACGCCCTCTCCGCCCTTCAGCGCGTCCCTTCCACCGCCGGGGCGTCGAGCGGGGACACCGCTGCCCTGCCGAACATCGGCGACCTCGTGGGCCTGGCCGGCCGCACCCCGCACATCGAGTCGTGGATCTCCGTCGAGGTCGCGCGGCTCTCCGACGCGGTGGCGAAGGAATCGGTCATCGGCGGCCTCCACCGGGTGCTGGGTGACGTCCGCGCCGCGGTCGAGGACTGGCCCGCCATGCGCAGCACCGTGCGCTCCATCGAAGCCTCGCTCGGGTCGGTCGCCGGCGCCGACCAGCTCCCCGACCTGCGCCAGGCGCAGGAACTCCTCCAGTGGCTCGACAACGGGAACTTCACGTTCCTCGGCTACAAGGAGTACGACCTCGTGACGGACGAGGACGGCGCGGACGCCCTCCTCGTGCGGGAGGGCAGTGGCCTCGGGCTGCTCCGGAACGGCAGTGGCGGCGGGCACCTGCAGCAGCTCACCGCTGCGGGGCGTGCGAAGGCACGCGAGCGGCAGGTCCTGGTGATCACGAAAGCGAACTCGCGGTCGACCGTGCACCGCGCCGCATACCTCGACTACATCGGCATCAAGAGCTTCGACGCGCAGGGCAACGTGAACGGCGAGCGGCGCTTCATCGGCCTGTTCGCGACCAGCGCTTACACCGGTTCGGTGCGCAACGTGCCCCTGGTCCGCGACAAGGTCGCCGAGGTGCTCCGGAGCTGCGGGTTCCCCTCGGACTCGCACTCGGGCAAGGACCTGCTGTCCATCCTCGAGACCTATCCCCGCGACGAGCTGTTCCAGATCGACGTCACCGACCTGGTGTCCACGGCGCTCGGGATCCTGCGCCTCCAGGAGCGACGGCGGACGCGGCTCTTCCTGCGCCCGGACGTGTACGGCCGCTTCATGTCGGCCCTCGTCTACCTTCCCCGCGACCGCTACACCACCAGTGTCCGCCGGCGGATCGAGGACGAGTTGAGCGCCACCCTCCACGCCGAGTCCATCGACTTCGAGGCCCGGATGAGCGAGTCCGCGCTCGCGCGGCTGTTCTTCAGGATCAGGCTGCAGCGGGGAGCCGAGATCCCCGCGATCGACGCCGGGGAGCTGGAGGAACGGCTCGTCCGTGCGGCCCGCTCGTGGTCCGAGGGCGTGGTGGAGGTCGCCCAGCAGCGGTTCGAACAGGACGATGCGCAGCGACTCGCGTCGCTGTGGGCGGAGTCCTTCCCTCCCAGCTACCGCGTCGACTACGAGGTCGAGGACGCCCTGCAGGACATCTCCCGGTTCGAGCAGCTCGCCGAGACGGCCGACGGGTCCCCGCAACTGCACGTCTACCTCCCCCAGCGACAGGATGCCGAGGATGCCCGCCTCAAGCTCTACCTGACCGAGGCGAAGAGCCTCACGCAGATCCTGCCCTACCTCCACAACCTCGGGCTCGAGGTGCTGGACGAGCGGCCGTTCGAGGTCACCCGGTCCGACGACCGCTCGTTCTTCCTGTACGACCTGGGGCTGAGGTACCCGACCGGGATCGAGCCGCTCGCCACCGCGTCCCTGCTCACCGACGCGTTCCGCGCGGCCGTGGCCGGCGACAGCGAATCCGACGCGTTCGACCGGCTCGTGCTCGCCGAGGAACTGGGGTGGCGCCAGGTGGTGATCCTCCGCGCCTACGCCAAGTACATGCGCCAGATGGGCAACACCAACTCCTACGGGTTCGTCGCCGGCACCCTGCTCCGTAATCCCGCCGTCACCCGCGCCCTCGTGGCGCTGTTCGCGGCACGGTTCGACCCGGACCTCGACGGCGACCGGGGCGCCGCGTCCGACGCCGCCCGGGCCACGCTCGAGGAGTGCCTCGAGCAGGTCCCCACCCTCGACGCGGACCGTGTCCTGCGGACCTTCGCCAACCTCATCGACGCGACGCTGCGGACCAACTACTTCCAGGACAAGCGCCACGTCAGCTTCAAGTTCGACACGTCCCGGATCAACGGCGCACCCTTCCCCCGGCCGAAGTTCGAGATCTGGGTGTACTCCCCGCAGGTCGAGGGCGTCCACCTGCGGTTCGGCAAGGTGGCCCGCGGAGGACTGCGCTGGTCGGACCGGCGCGAGGACTTCCGGACCGAGGTCCTCGGCCTCGTCAAGGCGCAGACCGTGAAGAACGCGGTGATCGTCCCGACCGGGGCCAAGGGCGGCTTCTTCGCCAAGCAGCTGCCCGACCCCTCGCTCGACCGCCAGGCCTGGGTCACCGAGGGCCAGGCCAGCTACCGGACCTTCATCCGCGGACTGCTGGACATCACCGACAACATCCTCACGAACGGCACCACCGAGACGGTGGCACCGCCGCCCCGGGTGGTCCGGCACGACGACGACGACACCTACCTGGTGGTCGCCGCGGACAAGGGCACGGCGTCGTTCTCCGACATCGCGAACGAGCTGTCCGCCGAGTACGACTTCTGGCTGGGCGACGCCTTCGCATCCGGCGGATCGGTGGGCTACGACCACAAGGCGATGGGCATCACCGCGCGCGGCGCGTGGGAGTCCGTGAAGCGCCACTTCAGCGAGTTCGACGTCGACACGCAGACCGACGACTTCACCGTCGTCGGGGTGGGCGACATGAGCGGCGACGTCTTCGGGAACGGGATGCTCCTCTCCGAGCACATCCGCCTCCTGGCGGCGTTCGACCACCGCCACATCTTCCTCGACCCGAATCCGGACGCCGCGGCGTCCTTCGCCGAGCGCCGGCGCCTGTTCGAGCTGCCCCGGTCGAGCTGGGAGGACTACGACGCCGCGCTCATCAGTGCCGGCGGCGGCGTGTACCCGCGGCAGGCCAAGTCGGTCCCCATCTCGCCGGAGGTCCGGGACGCCCTGGGCCTCGACGCCGGGATCACGGAGCTCAACCCTCCCGAACTGCTCCGCGCCATCCTCCGCGCCCCCGCCGATCTGCTCTACAACGGCGGTATCGGGACCTACGTGAAGGCGTCCGACGAGACGAACGCCGAGGTGGGCGACCGCGCCAACGACGCCATCCGCGTGAACGGCAGCGACCTGCGGGTGCGCGTCGTCGGTGAGGGCGGGAACCTCGGGATGACCCAGCGCGGACGCATCGAGGCGGCGCTGTCCGGGGTCATCCTGAACACCGACGCCATCGACAACAGCGCCGGCGTCGACTGCTCGGACCATGAGGTCAACATCAAGATCTTCGTCGACCGGATGGTGCGGGCGGGTCGCCTGCAGCCCGGGCAACGCGCGGAGTTCCTGCATTCCATGACCGATGAGGTCGGCCGGCTGGTCCTGCAGGACAACATCGACCAGAACGTGCTGCTCCTCAACGACCGCCAGCGGGTCATCGAGTGGGGCCCGAGCTACGAACGCATGATGGACTGGCTGGAGAAGACGGTCGACCTCGACCGGGACCTCGAGGCGCTGCCCACCCCGGCGGAGCTGCGCAGGAGGACCGACCTGGGCCAGGGCCTCACCTCGCCGGAACTCTCCGTCCTCGCGGCCTATGCGAAGATCGAGCTCACGAGGGTCCTCTCGGCCAGCACCCTCGCCGACGATCCGTACTTCAAGGGCACCCTGCGGCGCTACTTCCCGCGCCAGCTCGTCGAGCGGTTCGACGACCTCCTCGACACCCACCCCCTGCGGCGGGAGATCATCTCGACCGTCGTCGCCAACGACATCATCAACATGGGCGGGATCACGTTCGCGTTCCGGGTGATGGAGGAGACCTCCGTGCCCGAGCCGGTGATCGCACGTGCGTTCGTGGCCCTGCGCGAGATCTACTCGCTCGACGAGACCGTGGACGCGCTCGCGGCGCTGCCGGCGGACTTCCCGACGGACCACTGGTGCACCGTGCACCTCGACCTGCGGAGGCTCCTGGACCGGGCCGTGCGGTGGTTCGTCAACCACGTGGAGGTCGGCACCTCGGTCGATCAGGACATCGACGCGTTCAAGCCGCTGATCGCACCGTTCCGTATGCATCTGAGCCGGTACCTCCGGGGCAACGACCTCGCGCGGGCCGGCACCTGGCGGGAGATGGCGTCCCGGTGGCAGCTGCCCGAGGAGCTCGGCCGGCACTGGGCCGAACAGTTCGAGTCCTTCGCGCTGCTCGACATCGCCTACTCCACGCGCCGGATCGATGAGCCGGTGGAGAACATAGCGCATGTCTACTACACGGTCTACGATCGCTTCGAGGTCGACAACCTGCTGGAGCGGATCACGAAACTGCCGCGGACGGACCGGTGGCAGGCCCTCGCACGCGCCGCGCTGCGGGACGACCTCTATTCCACGGTCGCGGACATCACCGTGGCGGTCATGCGGGCGTCGAAGGACCTGCAGGGCCGCGACGCCGAGGAACGGCTGCAGGCGTGGCAGGACCAGAACGAGGACCAGCTCCAGCGTGCCAGCAACATGTTCGCCGAGGTGAACCGGCTGGAGCAGGACGACATCTCATCGCTGTCCGTGGCGTTGCGGCTCCTCCGTTCGGTGGTGCGCTGACGGTCGCTCACGGTGCGGCGGTCCGGCCGGGGGTGACAGACTGGGTTCCGGCACCCCCGCCGGGGGCCCTGCACCCGTCCGCGGACCGTCCGCCGGCTGCCCGCGACCTGTCCGGCGACGCTGGTCGTGCTGCCGCACCGGCCCGAGCAACAGAGAGACTTCATGGCTATCTTCACTGATCCGATCCGCGAGTTCACGGGGTTCGAGCCCGGCGATGCCGAGTGGCTGCATCTCCTGGTGGGGGACTGGCAGATGGTCGCCGACCTCGCCTTCGCCGACCTCGCGCTGTGGTTCCCGCTCGACGGCGGCGGGTATGTCGCCCTGGCACATGCCCGGCCGTCGACGTCGCACACCGTCTTCCACAGCGACTTCGTGGGCGAGCGGATCCGCGCCGACCTGCAGCCGCTCGTCGACGTCGCCTGGGCGTCCCAGAAGATCGAGCGCTCGGGCGAGACGAACTGGACCACGGAGATGGCGATGCGCGTCGAGGCCGTGCCGATGGTGCGCAATGGCCGGACCCTCGCCGTCGTGACCACCCACATGGACCTGTCCAGCTCGAGGATGCCGTCCCGCCTCGAACTGACCTACCGCCAGTGCGCCTACGACCTGCTGCGCATGGGCACGCTCGGGCTGTGGCCCGACTTCGCGACGCCGACCGGGTCCCGCCGCGGCGCACCCCGTGTGGGGGACGGGCTGATCCGGCTGGACGTCGACGGAATCGTCCAGTACGCGAGCCCCAACGGGGTGTCGGCCTTCCGGCGCCTCGGGGACGTGGAGACGCTCGAGGGGCGGCCGCTGGCCGAGATCACCACGGGCCTGCTCAAGGACCGGCGCATGGTCGACGAGACGCTTCCCCTGGTGGTGACGGGCAGGATGCCGTGGCGCACCGAGATCGAGTCCCGCGGTGTCAGCCTGTCCCTGCGGGCCATTCCGCTGCGGGACGAGAAGGAGCGCTTCGGTGCCCTCGTCCTGTGCCGGGACGTCTCGGAGCTCCGGCGCCGCGAGATGGAACTCGTGTCGAAGGACGCGACCATCCGCGAGATCCACCACCGCGTGAAGAACAACCTGCAGACCGTGGCGGCGCTGCTGCGGATGCAGTCCCGCAGGATGGTCAGCGATGAGGGGAAGCTCGGCCTCGAGCAGGCCATGCGGCGGGTGTCCACGATCGCCCTCGTCCACGAGACCCTGTCCCAGGGCCTTGCCCAGAGCGTCGACTTCGACGAACTCATCTCCCGCCAGTTCCGCCTCTCCGCCGAGGTGGCGTCGCCGTCCCAGACGGTCCGGACGGAACGGAGCGGGGACTTCGGGGAACTCCCCAGCGACCTCGCGACACCCCTGGCCCTCGTCATCAACGAGCTGGTCACCAACGCCGTCGAACACGGCCTGTCCGACCGGGCCGGGACGGTGTGGCTGAGGGCGAACCGGCGGACGGAGGAGGACGGCGAGGAGATCCTCCGGGTCACGATCGAGGACGACGGCGTGGGCCTGCCGGTCGGCGGGCACGCAGAAGGCCTGGGTCTGCAGATCGTCCGGACCCTGGTCACGAGCGAACTGGGCGGGACGATCACGTGGAGCACGCGTCCGGGCGGCGGCACGTCGGTCACCCTCGAGCTGGGACTGCGCCTCAACCAGGCGTGATGGGTAACGACGAGGGGCCGCCCACCGGGCGGCCCCTCGTCGAACGATCGGAGCCCTGCATCGCAGGACTGCGTCGGCACCGGACCGGTCGACCGGCCCGGAACCCTCTATGAAGCGCGGCGAGCCCTTGCGGCCCGACGCTTGAGCGCCCGGCGCTCGTCCTCACTCAACCCGCCCCAGACTCCGGCATCCTGGCCGGATTCGATGGCCCACTGCAGGCAGGTGTCCTGTACCTGACAGCGGCGGCAGACGCTCTTCGCCTCTTCGATCTGAAGAAGCGCGGGTCCGGTGTTACCGACCGGGAAGAAAAGTTCCGGGTCCTTGTCCAGGCAGGCCGCGCGGCTACGCCAATCCATGGTGATCACATTCTCCTTCAGCCTCGCGCATCGTGTGCTTGTGAAAACATTCACGAGGGGGCTCATAGTAAAGGGGCCGATCTCGGCCCCCGGGATTCAACTGGGTTAACGCTGTCACGTAACCATCGGGTAAACAAGGGCTTCACCGGTCTAATTGACCGGGCGGATGAGTGGTTTGTCACAGCAAGGCCTGCTATGGGCGGTATCCACGGACATCCCCGTCTGCCGCGATCCCTCCGGAGATCGGCAGGTCGGATAGGGTTCGAGGGTGTCCACCGCTCCGGCCCCGCACCATCCGACCAGACCGCCCGGCGTCCTCCTGATCGCCGCGGTGCTGATCCTCGAAGCGCTCGCCCTCGTCGCACTCTCGGTGGGCTCCATCCTGTCGATCTTCGCCGCGGACCCGATCTCCGTAGGGGGTTCGGTGTTCATGACCGTCCTGCTCCTGCTGGTCGCGGCGGCCCTGGTGGCCATGGCGCGGAGGCTCGGTGCCGGTTTCCGCTGGCCGCGCTCCCCGGCCCTCGTGGTCCAGCTGTTCCTGGTGATCCTGGCGTTCCCCTTCTTCACCGCCGGAAATCCCCTGATCGGCCTTCTGTTCGTCCTTCCGGCCGCCGCCGTGATCGTCACGCTCTTCTCGAAGCCCGTCGTCGATTTCACGAGCCGGACGACGGGGCCCGCCAGAACGCTGTAGGCGGTACCGCGGGAGTACGCAGCCCCGCCGCCGTGCAATCCGCCGTGGAATCCGTCGTGTGCCGATCGGCCGGGCACGTCGCCACCTGGATCTCCACGACGGCCGGCAGGTCGCAGGCATATCCTCGGCCCGGGACGGGGGACCCTTCCGAATCGAGACGGACACCGAGGACGTCGCCGTCGCCCGGCGACCGCGGCGACAGGACGAGGCCGCGACCCTGACCGCGCACCTGCGCGGTCAGGGGAACCCGCGTCATCAGCGACGGACCCGGTGCGGCCGCGAGCACTGCCGCAGCGCCCTGCGCGACCAGCCCCGCGAGCACCTGATGGACGTCCGCGGGAAGGTGGTCCGCGTCATCGACGAGCAGGAGGACGTCCCCCGCCGGCGGGCGGGTGGTGCGCTCGGCGAGGTCCCGCCAGTACCTCAGCGACTCCGCGGCCGGTGTGCCCGGTGAGGGTGCGAGGACCGTGGGGCGGGGACGGAGCCGGGATGCCGAATCCTCGAGGACCCGGAGGGCCGTGGTCCGGCCGGTCCGGGGATGGCCCAGCACGAGGAAGATCTCGCCCCGGCGGAGACTGATCGCATACGGATCGAGGTCGTCCCCGGACAATCCCAGGGGAAGGTCGATGGACCCCCGTCGCGGTTCGACGGCGCGTCGCCGGTGAAGGCGGGTGATGTCGACGGCGGACGGCAGCGGGTGGACCGGGAACGGTGCCCGCGCGGGGGATGTAATCGGATCAGGGCGGACGGCCTCCAGGACGAGCTGGCAGGTGCCTTCACCCTGGACGCCGGTGATGCGGCCCTGGGCGAACCCCCGGCCTTCGACCGCATCCATGGGTGGCATCTTCGGCCAGGTCATGGTCGTCTCCTGGTGCGCTCCGAAGGGGAGGTAGACACGGTTCGGCAGGAGAGCGAAGAACCGGGCGGTGGTCAGTTCGCGGTCGCCGCCGATGCAGACGGTGACACCCCGCGCCGCGCCGTCCCGCACGAGCGCGTGCAGGTCCTCCTCGGCGCGGGCGAAGCGGCCCTGACGGAACTGGCTGTTCCAGCGCCCCCACCCCGTGATCACGAGGACGATCCGGGGGCGGTCCCCGGGCCGGCCCGCCCCGAGGTCCACGAGTCTCTCGAGGACGCGGCCCGCGCGCTTCGTCTCGTCCGGGCGGACGTAGGCGCCCACCTGCGGGGCCCTGGAACAGCCGGTCAGGCTGCTGTCACCGTCGAGGACGTACAGGTGGGCATCAGGGTCCACGCCCGGCAGGCGCGAGGCGATCACCGCGAGGGCCTGCGTGGCGCCGCTGCCCGGGAGTCCGATGAGGGCGAGGTGGGAGTGGTCCGCGGGTCGCCAGAGCAGGAGGCGCTGGTCCTGCTGGTCCGGGAGGTCGGCGACGCCGAGGGCGACCCCTCCGCGCCGCGGACGGTCTCCGGGCGTGAGGCTTCCCGCGATGTCACCGTCCGCCGCGACGTTCTCCGCCGTGACGGGCCGGAAGCCAGTACACGCCGTCGATGTGAGGACGCGGGGAAGGGACGGCAGGACAGGCCGGCGTGGTCGCGGGGCGGAGGACCCGCCGGCCGCGGAACGCAGAGCATCGACCGCCTGCTCGAGCACGCCGCCCGGGGAGTGCCCCGGGCGTGCGGCCGGCCGGGCAGGGCCCGCCGACGCACCCCGGATGTGGGAGGCGAGGTCCTGCCAGCCCGGGTTCCCATCGGCAGCGGGTACCTCCGACGACGACGCGACCTGGAATGCGATCGGAACCTCCGAGCCGCGGCGCAGGAAGGCCCGCCCGGGCGTGGCGACGGGGAGGTCGGCGGCCTCGGAACTCCCGAGGAGGTCCTGCGACTCCATCGGGGTCTGGACCCTGAGGAGGACCGAGGACGTGACGTTCGCCCTCAGGTCCGGGGTCACGGCGCCCTGGGCCCTCTGCGTCGCCAGGACCAGGTGGACGCCGAGCGATCGGCCGAGCGAGGCGATCTTCAGGAGATCCGGGAGGGCGGTCGGGACGTCGTCACTCAGCATCCTGAACTCGTCGACCACCACCACCAGCCGCGGCGGGCAGGCAGCCGGGGCGACGCGGCGGAGGTCGTCCAGGTCCTGGGCGCTCGACCCGGCACAGAGGCGTTCCCGGTACCGCAGCTCCGCGCGGAGCGATGTCAGGGCCCGACCGGTGGACTCGGACGACAGGTCGGTGAGGCTCCCCACGCAGTGCGGCAGGGATGCCAGGGGGCCGAGGCCTGAACCGCCCTTGTAGTCGACCAGCAGCACCGTGAGGTGCTCGGGTGGCTGGTTCCGTGCGAGCCCGAGCACGAGGGTCCTCAGGAACTCGGACTTGCCGGAGCCGGTGGTGCCGACCACCAGCAGGTGGGGACCGTCCGTCACGAGGTCGATCCGCAGCGGGCCGACCACGGACCGGCCCACCTCGGCTGCGAGGTGCCCGCCGTCGGAGGTGGTCCACCGGTCGGCGGCCGCACGGGCGAGGGTATCGGGCATCAGATCGTCCGACCAGAAGGATGCGGATGCCGGCAGGGTGGAACCCGCGGAGGGCCCGGCCCACCCCTCACGCGCCGGTGAGACCGGATGCAGGGCCGTCCCCCGGCCCAGCATCCGCGCGGTCCGCTCGAACGTCCGCGCCGAGACCCCATCGGGAAGGACCCTGTGGTCACGGTCGCCCATGCTCGCCCGGGCGGTCCCCGCCGTGAGCACCAATGCCGGTCCGAGCGGCACGGCATCGGCCCCGGGGACGGCCCGGCTGGACCGTGGACAGGGGTCGATCCTGATGACGACGACAGGCGCAGCACCCGCGATCCCGGGCAGGTCGTCGGAGAATTGGAAGACCAGCAGGAGCACCGGCTGCGCGGCGAGTGACGCAAGCAGGCCGCGGTCATGCGTGAGGTGCACGTTCGGCAGGAAGCGTGCCGGGTGCGGGAGGTCCCGGGCGGGCCCCCAGCACACGAGGTTCGGTGCTCCCGACCGCGGGTGCGCCGCCTGCAGCAGGAGGGCCCGCGTGACGCCGAGCACCGGCTCGGCGTCCCCGGTGATCGTGAAGGGGGGCATCCTCGCTCCGTCGCCGGTGGCTCCGGGCTCCGGGCACGCGAGGAGAAGCGGCACCCCGTCCAGGACCGGGGGTTCGAACGGGCCGTCCGCGCGTCCGGCCGTGAGGTTCGCCGGCTGGTCCGCCCGGCCCAACCGCAACAGGACGGGACCCCGCGCGGGCCCCGGAGTGCCGGACGCCCCCGACGGCGGTCGGCGCGTGGCGCGGACGGCGTCGAGCGCCGTCTGGCCGGGATCGGGTGCCGCGAGCTCGCGTCGTGCGCGGTCCCGCCCGGTGGCGGCGCGCACCGCGTCCGCGAAGACGGCCGCCTTCCGGCGATAGGTCATCAGCGGCACGACGCCGGTCACGGCCGAGAGGGCGCTGAACGCGAGGAAGAACCACATGCCCGTGGTCAGCGCGAGGACGACCCCGAGGACGAGCGGCAGCAGGGCGGTGAGGATGAGCAGGCGCGAGGGTCTGGCCGGGAGGTCCGCAGCGATGTCCAGGGGTTCGAGGACGTGCGGAGGATCTCCCGGCGTCCAGCCGGGATCGTCGAGGAGTCGGAGACGGCACCGGCTGGCGCCGATCCGGAGGTCGGCCGTGCTCGTGATGGCCGCCGTCGCGACCCTCGCCCCGTCGACGAAGGTCCCGTTCGCCGACCCGAGGTCCTCCAGGACGATCGAATCCCCCGTGACGGTCAGCAGGGCATGCCGGCGGGAGATGGCCGGATCGGTGATGGTGATGGCGGCCGCCGCGCGTCCGATGACGTAGCTGCCCCGGGTCAGGGGGACGACCTGCCCGGCGTCGGGCCCCGTGTGGACGACGAACGCCAGGTGGGGGAGCGACGTCTCGGCGCACGGACCCGGGGCCGCGCCGCACACGATCACGGCACCCGGCGCGAAGCCGGCGGAGAAGGGCACCAGGTCGGCCAACGGTCGCCCGTCCACCGTGAAGGGACCCGGGTATCCGGCTGCCGCGAGCCGCTCCGCCAGCACCGCGCCCGTGCCGACCACACGGGTGTCCAGGACGATCTCCCCGGGCGGGAACGCGATCGGGGGAGCGCTCGCGAGAGTGACGTGCAGATCCATGGGAACCTCCCGGACGGTGACTCGTCCCGAGGTTAGGAGGAACCAGGCGGGAGTGCGTCGGGTTCCTTGGAATGTGGATAACATGCACGACGTAGGCGGCACGAGCCAGGCAGATTCGAGCGCCGCTCTCCTCGACCGAGCCAGGGATGAAGCCGCTCGGCAATTGGGCTGGATAGTGCTCAAGCTCGGCAACCGTGCCGTTGTGCGAACCTCCGCCAGTTTCACGGTGCGAGGTATGACATGTCCTTTCGGGTAGCCTTAAGCGGGCATGTTTGTCGTCAGAATCAATTCAGGAGTGCTTGTGAACGTTGACCTCGTCGTTGTCGGGTCGGGCTTTTTCGGCCTGACCATCGCGGAAAGGGCGGCCACCCAGCTTGGCCTCAAGGTGGCTGTCCTCGACCGACGGCACCACATCGGCGGCAACGCATACAGCGAGAACGAGGCCCGCACTGGGATCGAGGTCCACCGGTACGGGGCGCACCTTTTCCACACGTCCAACGAGCGTGTGTGGGACTACGTCCACAACTTCACCGAGTTCACGAGCTACGTCCATAAGGTCTACACCCGCCATAAGGGCGAGGTGTACCCCATGCCGATCAACCTCGGCACCATCAACCAGTTCTTCCGGTCCGCCCTCGGTCCCGCTGAGGCGCGTGCGCTGATCCAGGAGCAGGCAGGCGAACTCGCGGGTACGGACCCCCAGAATCTGAACGACAAGGGCATCCAGCTCATCGGGCGTCCCCTGTACGAGGCCTTCATCAAGCACTACACGGGCAAGCAGTGGCAGACCGACCCGAAGGACCTGCCGGCCGAGATCATCTCCCGCCTTCCCGTCCGGTACACGTACGACAACCGGTACTTCAACGATAAGTACGAGGGCCTGCCGGTCAACGGCTATACGGCGTGGATCGAGCGGATGGCAGACCACCCGAACATCGATGTCCACCTGGAGACGGACTTCTTCGACGAGGGCCACGAGTACTCACGCTCGTCCACCCTCGGCCAGGTACCCGTCATTTACACAGGACCGGTCGACCGGTACTTCGACTTCGCCGAGGGCGCTCTCTCCTGGCGCACTATCGACCTCGAGGAGGAAGTGCTCCCGGTCGGGGACTTCCAGGGATGCTCGGTCATGAACTACCCCGACGAGGACTCCCCGTTCACCCGCATCCACGAGTTCCGTCACTTCCACCCGGAGCGCGACTACACCAAGGATGCGACGGTCATCATGCGGGAGTACTCGCGATTCGCCGAGAAGGGCGATGAACCGTACTACCCGATCAACACGTCCGAGGACCGCGCGAAACTGCTCGCCTATCGCGATCTGGCGAAGGGTGAGAAGTCCGTGCTGTTCGGAGGCCGCCTCGGAACCTACAAGTACCTCGACATGCACATGGCCATCAGTTCGGCGCTGAGCATGTTCGACAATAAGATCACCCCCCATTTCACATCCGGGGCAAAGCTTGAAAGCGGAGGCGTGGACGAATGAGCATGGTTTCAAAAAGCGTTGATGAGGCGGCAGAAGATGGCATGCCCGTGCAGTGGAGGACGGTCCACCGCGTCGTCTTCCCGACGGACGGCGACACCGACACCCTTCCCCTGTACGTCGATTTCAACGCGGCGCAGCGGGTAGTCAGTGACGGGCGCCCCTTGTCCGGGACCGATGCCGGTGTGATGGGCGTCGTCGCGCAGCGCACGAGTCAGCGCTCCGACGTTGTTCTCGACAGACGGAGCCTGCGCCTTCCAGCCTATCGGCGTGTGTCCTTCGGCACGTACTTCAATGCTTTTCCGGCGAGCTACTGGCGCGCACATACCAATGTCGGGCAAGTGCGCCTCACCGTGGATGTCGATGCCGAAGCGACGGTGATTATCTACCGGTCGAGCTCGCGTGGAACATCCAACCGGGTCAAGAGCGTCTATGTCGGTGCAAACAACCCGGCGACCGTCGATCTGCCGATCACCGCCTTCGGTGACGGCGGGTGGTACTGGTTCGACCTCGTTGCCCAGGACAACGACGTGAACCTCGTGAACGCGGAGTGGGCGGTTCCCGAACATGACGGCTTCGTGCCCGGGACCCTTTCCATTGCCGTCACCACCTTCAATCGGCCCGACTACTGCGTGCGGCTTCTCCAGACGCTGGCCGAGGCTCCGCAACTCCTCACCGTGCTCGATCGCCTCCTCATCACCGACCAGGGCACGCAGAAGGTTCGCTATGAGGAGGGCTACGAGGACGCCGCGCGGGCGCTAGAGGGTCAGTTCCACCTGATCGAGCAGGCGAACCTCGGCGGCTCGGGCGGATTTGCCCGAGGCATGCATGAGACGCTCGAGGACGGCCGCAGCAAGTACGTCATGCTTCTCGATGACGACGTGATCGTAGAGACCGAGGGCATCCTCCGTGCTGTCAGCTTCGCCGACTTCACGCGTAAGCCGACGATCGTCGGCGGGCATATGTTCAACCTTTACGAACGCGCCGTGCTTCACAGCTTCGGCGAGGAAATTAGTGAGTACCGCTATACCTACGGCACGGTATCGACAACGCAGGAATCCCACGATTTCTCCGCCAGCAACCTCCGCACGACTCCCTGGATGCACCGCCGCGTCGACGTCGACTACAACGGCTGGTGGATGTGCCTCATCCCGACCAGCATCATTCGGGAGATCGGCCTCGCGCTCCCTGTCTTTATCAAATGGGACGACGCTGAATACGGCATCCGAGCGAAAGCTCACGGCTACCGCACTGTCTCGCTTCCGGGCGCAGCGGTATGGCACATGCCGTGGACGGAGAAGGACGATACCATCGACTGGCAGGCCTATTACCACCAGCGCAACCGCTGGCTCGCCACGATGCTGTATTCGCCCTACAAGCACGGTGGCCGCATGCCGCGAGAGAGCTTTGCAGTGGACGTCCGTCATCTGCTCTCCATGCAGTACTCGGCTGTCGAGCTCCGGCTGAACGCGCTCGAGGACATCCTGGACGGTCCCTCGCACCTTCACGCGACCATCGGCGCGAAACTCCCCGAAATCCGCAGGCGTCGAGCCGAATTCGACGATGCACGCATCGAAAAGAACATCGCCGAGTTCCCCGACGTCAAGCGTGTGAAGCCGCCCAAGAAGGGAGTTAAGCCGTCACCGCCGCACACCCTGCGGAGCGCCCTCGTCAAGGCCGGCACGGGAGCCCTTCGTCAGGTCCGCGCAGCCCGCCCCGAGGCGAGTGTGCACCCTGAAGCGAACGTTCCGGCTATGGACGCACGGTGGTGGCGGCTCTCGCAGCTCGACTCGGCACTGGTGTCCTCCGCTGACGGATCGGGCGCGTCCTGGTACAAGCGTGATTCGGCCAAGTTCCAGTCCATGCTCAAGCGGAGCATCGTGCTTCATCAGCGGCTACTGGCCCGCTGGGACGAACTGACGGAGGAGTACCAGCAGGCGCTGCCAGACTTCACCTCCCAGCAGGCCTGGGTAGAGACGTTCGAGGATGCCAGCAGCGTCGAAAGCGCAGGGAAGTCGTCCCAGTGAGCAGTGTCACCGATCGTTCAGCTGCAGGCGGGGGTTCGCGGGGTGAGCTCGTGGCGCCCGGCTACGGGCTCGGCCTGCGCGACGTCGTCCGATCCCGCTTCCTGCTGAAGCTTCTGGTGCAGAAAGAGCTGCGCGTCCGCTACCGGGGGTCGGTTCTCGGGTTGCTCTGGTCTTACGTCAAGCCGGGTATCCAGTTCGTCGTGTTCTACGTGGCGCTCGGTGTCTTCCTTGGACTTGAGCAGAGCGAGCGCAACCCTGCCGGCCTCCCCAACTATGCAATCTACTTGTTCTCCGGCATCGTATTGATCAACTACTTCAACGAGTCGCTGGGTAACGCGTCGCGGTCGATTGTGACGAATGGCGGACTGATTAAGAAGATATACCTGCCACGGGAGCTCTTCCCGCTTGCCTCAACCTGGGTGTCGGCGGTGCACTTCCTCCCGCAGATCCTCATCCTCTTTGTCGCCTGTCTCTTCGCGGGGTGGTCGCCCACGGTGTTCCAGGTCGCCGCCGCCGGCGCAGGTTTTCTGATCCTGACGATGTTCGCGATCGGTCTGGGCCTGTTGTTCGGTGCGGTCAACGTGTACTTCCGCGACGCAGAGAACCTCGTCGACATGCTGCTCATGGTCGCGACCTGGGCATCACCGGTGCTCTACCCATGGGTACTCGTCCGCGACAAGTTGGGCGAGACCTTCTTCCTGATCTACCAGCTCAACCCCATCACAGTTGCCGTCGAAACTTTCCACTTCGCATTTTGGCTGCCCACGACCGAGCGGGCCGAGGCTATCCCTCCAAATCTGTTGTCTTTGTGGGTGCCGGTCGCCCTCGTGATATCGGGTCTGACGCTGCTCATCGGTCAGCTCGTCTTCAAGCGGCTCGAGGGCCGCTTCGCACAGGAGTTGTAACCGGTGAATACCGCTATCGAGATCCGTAACGTCAACAAGCAATTTGTCCTTCGGCATACCCGGTCCATGAAAGAAGCTTTCGTCTGGGTCATGAAAGGACGCAAGGGCGATCTCTCGGAGCGCTTCCACGCGCTTGCGGATGTGTCGCTGATCATCCAGGAAGGGGAGACCGTGGCCCTCCTAGGACTCAATGGCTCGGGTAAATCGACGTTACTCAAGCACATCTCAGGTGTGATGCGCCCCGACACCGGCAGCGTGCGTACCCGGGGCAGGGTGGCAGGCCTTATCGAAGTGGGAGCGGGGTTTCACCCCGACCTCAGCGGCCGCGACAACGTCTACCTCAACGGGGCGATCCTCGGAATGGAACGCGCCCAGATCGACCAGCGGTTCGACTCGATCGTGGAGTTCTCGGAGATCGGGCAGTTCATCGACACGGAGGTCAAGTTCTACTCTTCCGGAATGTACCTCCGGCTGGCATTCTCGGTCGCCGTCCATACCGACCCGGAGGTGTTCCTGATCGATGAGATCCTTGCCGTCGGGGATGAGCCGTTCCAAAAGAAATGCCTTGCAAAGATCGCCGAGCTGGCGGCGGAAGGCAAGACCCTGATTGTTGTCAGCCACAACCTCGACATGGTTGCCCGAATCTGCGAACGCGGGGTTCTGCTCGATCACGGCCGCGTCCTCATGGACGGTCCCATTGACGACGTCCTAGTGAAGCTCCGCCAAGGAGTGTGAGCCCCGGCTTACGAGCCGACATCACCGTCTGCACTCACACATCAACAACCCTGCTCGACGTGCCTTTGGAGGAATCTTGTCCTGGTGGACGACAATGCCGGTGTTAGCTGCAACCCTTGCCGTGATGATCCTTCCGGGGGTGGTCGTCGGTCTCGCGATGGGGTTCCGCCGGTTGATCCTGGCAGGCGTCGCTCCCATGTTCTCGGTCGCGGTGGCGGGCATCACCGCCGTACTCGCATCACTGGCCGGCATTCCCTGGGGTCTTCTGCCCCTGCTCGTGATGACTGTGGTCATCGCGGGCATTGGGCTGGCGCTTGATCGGTTGTTCGGCCGCCCCCCGCGGTCCGGCGCTAACGTCCCGCCGGACGGCTGGCGGGTCGTCCTGGCAGCATTCGTCGGCGCGGGTATCGGGGGCTTGACCATCGCGTGGCAGACCAAGCAACTGATCGCTGGCCCCGAGGAGTTCGCACAGCGGTTCGACAACATATTCCACCTCAATGCCGTCCGCTACATCCTGGACACGGGCGACGCATCCACCCTGACCCTCGCTTCGCTGACCGGAAATACCGGCGCATCGGCCGCGTACCCGGCAGCGTGGCACTCCTTTGCAGCGCTGGTGTCCCAGCTGTCGGGCGCGTCAGTTCCGTTGTCGGTGAACTACGTCAACATAGTGACGGCATCCGTCATCTGGCCGTTATCCTCTCTCTTCCTCGCCCGGGTCGTGATCGGCCCGCGGTACATCGGACTGCTCTCCGCCGGAATACTTTCGGCGGCATTCATCGCTTTCCCCTACCTGATGATGATCTGGGGTCCGCTGTTCCCCTACATGCTCTCGCTGGCGATCGTTCCTGCGGCTCTGGCCCTGGTGGTGCTTGCCGTGAGGAGAGGGAGCCAGATAGAGGAAAGCCGCTGGCGGTCGCTGTTGGGCCTCGGAGGCGGGCTCGCTGCGATCGGGTTTTCGCACACGAGCAGCGTCAACACGCTGATCGCCCTGAGCCTGCCACTGCTGGTGACAGCCCTGGTGGAACACCTCAGCGGGCGTGCTCAACGCAAGGCACCCCTGCGCACGTACCTCCCGGCGGCCGCATGGGTCGTCCTCGCTACGCCCTTGCTGGTTGCGGTTTGGCTCAAGCTGCGGCCGGCGCCATATGACACGTGGTCCCCGCACACGACCAGCGCAGGTGCGATCGGAGAGGTGCTCGCCAACGCACCCGTCGGAATGAAAGACATCACCGCTGTAGCGTCGATCCTGGCCATCGTAGGAGTGGTGAGTGCAGTGCGGCACCGAACCCACTTCTGGTTCGTGATCAGTGCTTTCATCGCGGGTTACCTTTATTTCGTCGATGCGAGTTTCGAGAAGGGTTACTGGCGCGCACTGCTCACCGGCATCTGGTACCAGGACACCCAGCGGCTTGCCGCTGTCGTGCCCGTCGTCGCGGTCGTACTGGCGGCGCTGGGATGCCAAGCCGTGGCCGACGCCGTGCTCGGATACGTACGGCGGAGGATAGCCGAACGCGGGATCAGGGCGTCCGCCGAACGCACCCGCGTGGTCAGGACGGTAATTGGCATGGGTGGGTTTGGGGTCGTCGCCCTCCTGCTGATCCTCAGCAACCAGGCAGGGCCTGTGGGCCCGTACATCGAGAGGGCGAATGTCTTCTACCAGCGCGACAGTCCCACGTCCATCCTTTCGAGCGATGAATATGAACTCCTCAACCGGATTCAGGACGAAATGCCGACCGACGCAGTCATCGCCGGTAACCCCTGGAACGGATCGTCACTGGTGTACGCCTTCGCGGGGATCGACGTCCTCGCCTACCATCTGATCGAAGTCAAGACCAACGAGGAACTCGTCATCGCCGAAGGACTCAAGGACGCAACGACCTCGGAGGCCGTCTGCGATGCTATCCGGGCGGCGGGTGTCACACACGTTCTCGATTTCGGCACGCAGTACCTCAGCGACAACTCGAACGCCAAGAACTTTCCCGGGCTGGAGGGACTCGAACGCTCGGATGCCGTGGAACTGGTCGATCGGGAAGGCGCCGCGAAACTGTACGAGGTCACCGTCTGCCAGTCGGAGGATTAGGGCCGGTCAGGGCCGCCGCGCCGGACGGAACCCGCGGGTCGGAGCGGGGGCAACGGCCTGTGTGAAATACTGGTCCTGTGAGCCGCACCTGGATAGTCATGCCGATGTACAACGAAAGCACGGTTGTCGGAGACGTGGTCCGCGGCCTTCTGCCGGTCTTTCCCCATGTCGTCTGCGTCGACGACGGAAGTACCGACGGTAGCCAGGCTCTGGCGCGGGATGCAGGCGCGACGGTCGTCCAGCACCCGATCAACATGGGTCAGGGGGCAGCGCTCCAAACCGGAATCGAATTCGCATTGCAGGACCCAGAGATGAACTGCATCGTGACGTTCGACTCCGACGGCCAGCACCGGGTCGTGGATGCGCAGCAGATGGTGAAGCGGGTGCTTGAGGACGAGGCCGATATCGTCCTTGGATCACGCTTCCTTGATGACCGGACCCAGATTGGGTGGATGAAGAAGCTCGTCCTCAAGACAGCCGCCGCGCAATTCCGGCTGAGCACCGGCATGGCCCTGTCAGATGCCCATAACGGGCTGAGGGCTTTTAACCCCTATGTCGCATCGAACATTCACCTGACGCAGAACCGGATGGCCCATGCCTCGGAACTGATCCACCAACTGGCCGAACTCCAGCCGCGCTGGGTCGAGCATCCGGTCGAGATCATCTACACGGATTACTCACGGGGCAAGGGTCAGTCCCTGCTGAACTCCGTCAACATTGTCGCCGAACTCCTACTTAAGTAGCCCGATGCTAATCCTCGTTCAGATTCTCCTTGTCCTCGCGGTTGTCTCCGTCTCGATCGTCCTCATGCGGGGAGGATCCAACGCACGCCATCTCGCAGTCCGCCGGCTCATGCTCATCGGGTTCGCGACGGCCGCTGTGCTCTCGATCTTCTTCCCTCGGGGCCTGACCATCGTGGCCGGCTGGTTTGGCATCGGCCGAGGAACCGACCTCGTCCTCTACGGGCTCGTGGTGAGCTTCCTGGTATTCATGGCCACCACCTATCAGCGCTTCCGCCAGACGGAAATTTCAATCACCAAGCTTTCCCGCCGGATCGCCCTCGACGAGGCCGGGCGCCCCTGGGAGGCGGCAGAAAGGTGAGCGGCCCAGCGCCGGTCGATATCTCGGTGATCATTCCAACGAACAAGATCAACCCTTGGTTCCCGTTGGCCGTCAAGTCTGTGCTGTCCCAGACAGACGCCAACCTCGAGCTCGTGCTGCTGTTCGACGGTATCGCCCCTCCCGACCCGCTGCCGTGGGCCGCTGACCTGCGGGTCAGGATGATTCGAAACGAGGTCTCGCAGGGAGTCGGTCACGCGCTTCGCACCGCATGCGCACAGGCCCGGGGCCGATACATCGCCCGGCTCGACGCCGACGACGTCGCCCTTCCGGGCAGGTTCGCAGCCCAGCTGGCCTACCTCGACCAGCACCCGGGGACCGTCGCCGTCACGGGCGGCGCTCGGTGGGTCGATGAGAACGGTGCCGTGGTGGGGCGGTTCGGCCATGCGCCGGGAAGCGATGCGCGGGAGCGGCTGCTCCGGCAGAACGTTCTGGTGCAGTCGGCGATCATGTTCCGTGCCGACGCCTATCGCGCGGTCGGAGGGTATTCCCCGATGCGGCAGATGGAGGATTACGATCTCTGGCTGCGCCTGTCCGCCCACGGATCGATGACGATCCTCGAACAGGACGTCGTCGATTACCGGGTCCATCCACACCAGACGAGCCGCGGGGTGCACCCGCGCGCGGACTATGTGCGCACGATCATGCGGGGACGCCGCGTCCTGGCCCGCGAGCTCGGTTTCCGGCCGGCCGTCCAGTTTCTGCGGGACCGGGCCTTCAAGACCGCACTGTACGCAATGTATTATCTTCCGCCGGACCTGATTCGGGTGATCCGCACGGTGGCCGCCCGCTGAGGCCTACCAGACGGTCCATCCGCCGTCGACGGCCATTGTCTGTCCGGTGACATACCGCGAGGCGTCGGAGGCCAGCCAGGCGAGGACCCCCCGGAAGTCATCCTCGGTGGCCATCCGCCCCAGCGGCGTGAGCTTTTCGTATCGTTCGGTGAATTCCTCGGCCTGGCCGCGGGCGATCCCGCCCGGGGCGAAGGCATTGACCCTGATCTCCGGGGATAGCACCGTGGCCAGGTAGCGGGTCAGCTGTACAATTCCACCCTTCGTGGCGCCGTACGCGGCGGGGTTGCCCATCACCGTTCCTTCGTAGAGCCCCATGTTGGGGGCCACGAGGCCGTAGATTGAAGAGACGTTGATGATCGAGCCGTTTCCGCTGTCCCGCAGCCGGGGCGCGAGCTCCCGGGCCAGGGCAAAAGGCGCCTGCAGGTTGAGGGTCGAGGCGAGGGCGAACGCCTCGTCGGTCTGCTCCTCAAACGGGACCGCGTATCCGGGAATGCCGGCCGTGCCGGTGAAGGCGGCGTTGTTGACTAGAATGGAAAGGGGGCCGTCGAGGCGGGCGACAAGGTCGGCCACCCCGCCGGACTGCAGGAAATCGGCGGCGAGGGGGACACACCGCGTGCCGTACTCGGCCGCGAGCCGTTCGCTCACCTCGGCGCACGCGCCCTCATCCCGGTCGGACACGGTCACATTGGCGCCCTGGGCGGCGAGGGTTTCGGCAAGGACCCGCCCGAGGGGCCCGGCCCCGCCGGTGACGAGGGCGTTGCGTCCCTTGAGGGAGAAGAGCCGTTCGACAGGGTTCATTCTCCCTCCTGTACGTAGCCGGGAAGCGGGGCGATGCCAGCGCGGACGACGGCTTCGACGAGCCGGAACTCCTGCTCGTCGTCGATCGAGAAGGACTGGGTCTCGGGGATCTCCAGCACCCCATGGGCGCCCTCGTCGAACCAGCTGTCCTGGAGCCGCCGGACGAATTCGGAGCGCCACACGTAGAAGCTTCCGTTGATGCGCAGGAAGCGTTCGACGTCCTGCCGGCGTACGACCCCGGTGCCTTCCTGGAAGTACCGTCCGACCTTCTCGCTGTCCGGTCCGAGCTGCTTCACGCCGACCCAGGTGGGGTTGAAGAACGGCTCCGAAACGGCGACCACGCCGTCGAGTTCGCGGTGGTCGGCGAGCTTGCGGATCGCCGCATCCACCTGCTCCGCGGTCCGGGTCGGGCTCGTCGGGTCGAGCAACAGCACCATGTCATAGCGCCGGCCGTCGAGCCGCTCCATCTCCTCGAGGGCGTGCCGCAGGACCCCGCTCATGGGGGCGGCGTCGCTGGCCAGCTCCGCGGGGCGCAGGAACGGCACCTCGGCGCCGTGCTCCCGCGCGATGGCGGCCACGTCGGCGGCGTCCGTCGAGACGATGCACCGGACGTCGTGCTCAAGCTGGCCGGCCAGGAACGCGCTGTGTGCCAGCAGGGGCTTGCCGAGCAGGTCCCTGACGTTCTTGCCGGGAAGGCCCTTCGACCCGCCGCGCGCAGGGATGATGGCCAGGACCGAGGGGTTGGGGGAATTCGACATGGCAACTTTCAGCTAGGAGACACAGCCTTCACCACCCTACCGTTTCGGCGTTCCCCGACGCGGAGGCCCGCCTGGCCGCATCACACACGGCGACCGCGCCGATGCCGTCCAGGAGGGTGGCGGGGGTGAATCGCGCCTGATCCTGCGACGCGAGCGCCCCGGAGCGTTCGAGGACGGCGGAGGTTTGCCGGGCAAGGACCGTGTCCACGGACGCGTCCGCCGGAAAGGCGTACTCCCAGGTTGCCCCGCCGGCGGTGTGCGACACAGTGTTGCTCACAACATCCCACCCGGCGGTTCCGCCACCGGCGACCACCCGGAGGTCGCGGGTCTTGGACCGGGTGATGTAGTCGAGCCGGACGGAAACCTCAACCGGGCGGGCCGGTGGTCCCGCCGTCCAGGACAGGTCGGCCGACTCCTCGGCCTCGATGCCAAGCGTCCCGTGGCCGAGCCGTCCAGTCAGCCGGTCAGGCATGCCGAAGAGCCATGCCGGATAGTCGATGTCGTGAACGAGGTCCCGGAGGACGCCTCCCTCGGCCGCCCGCGCCGAATAGCTCTCCCGGTAGTCGCGCCCGGGCCGCCAGTCCGGCAGCCAGGACTGCGACCGGACGCGGACCGACGTGATGTCGCCGAGATCCGGCAGGAGGCCGGCGAGGCGCAGCAGTCCGTCGTGGAAGCGCAGCGGTGCGCTGACGCTGATCCGTGAAGCCTTGGGATGGGCCAGCAGCGGGGCGGCATCCCCCGCGCGGGCCGAGGCCGGCTTCTCAAGCAGGAGTGCGCGAGGCGAGGCCGAGAGTGCCTCGAGGGTGTCCTCGACATGGCGTGCGGTGTCGGTGGCGATGATCACCAGGTCCAGCCCGGCCGGAACGGAATCGACAACAATCGCCGTGTCCGGGATGTCCGGGCGCGCCGTCAATTCCGAATTGGGGCGTACGGGCCAGGCGAAGATTTCCCCGACGCCGAGCCCGGCCAGAACGCGCAGATGCCGGGCGCCGATCGAGCCCGAGCCCCGGACCAGGACGCGAAGCCGGCGGGTGTCCTCCCGCGCGGCCCCTCCGGGGGCTCCGCCGGGGTGGGGATAGAATCTTGTCGTCACGTTGCACCACTCTATTCCCGAGGTAGCTGGAACCTAAATGGATATTCAGAATCACTATTACGGCCACTCGGCAGTATTGGCGCAATATTGCGGTCTCAAAAAAATTCATCATATTCCGGGCCTCCTGCAGCACGGGTGGACGGTTAAATCCCCGCTGCTCGCGCAATTCGCTGATTTCTCCCACCGCGGGCCCAACCGCCGCCGGCTCGTGTGGACGAGCACCTCGCGGGGCTACCGGCATTCGGACCCCGAGAATCTCTGGCCGGACGGCACAACGAAGCTCACCGCGATCGGGGCGCCCTTTGCCTACCTCAAGGAGCTCGCCGATAAGGCCGGTGCGCTCCCGCTCCGCCGGGAAGGCACACTGGTGCTCCCGATGCACGGGACGGCGCTGGTGCAGGTCTTCGGCGACCACGAGGGCTATGCCAAGGACGTGCTCGACCGTGAAGGACCGTCGACGGTCTGCCTCCATATCGAGGACCTTGAGGACCGGCGGGTCGTGCGGGCGTGGACGGCGGCCGGCCACTCGGTCGTCAGCGCCGGCGAACGCAGGGATCCCCGGTTCCTGGCGCGCATCCTGTCGATGATGTCCTCCGCAACCCGGGTGGTCTCCAACCGCATGGCGACCGCGCTGCTCTACGCCGCCCACGCCGGGGCCGAGGTCGCGGTCGAGGGCCCGGACTTCCGCCTCGGCAGCGATCCCGCGGCCGACCCCGGCACCCGGATGCGCGAACTGTGGCCGGAGTTTTACGAGCCGGCACCGGATCAGGGCGTGCTGGCGAAGATTGCCCGGGACGAACTGGGAATCGGTGACATGAGGTCTCCATTCGAGCTCAAGGAGATCCTGGGCTGGGACCGGCCCTCCGCCGGTCCGTACCTCGACTACTGGATCGGCGCCCCGCTGGAGAAGACGCGGGCCGTGCTGGGCATGAGCAAGCGGCCCGAGGGCGCGCACGGGGGAGAGGCCGGACTGTCGCCGTGGCACTGGCTGCGCCATCCCGCCAAACACTTGCCGTCTCCACTGCCCGGGCTCGAGGACTTCCGGCTCCCCGAACCGCTTCGGCTGACCCCCGCCGGAGCCGTTGAGTGACCCTCCGCTGGCTGATCCTCGGGGGCGGCGGCCACGCCCGGTCCCTGGCGGCCGTCATCCGGAACCGCGGTGAGACGGTGGCTGCCGTGGCGGCCCGGCCCGACCCTGCCGCTTCCGCGCCCGGAGGCGCGCTGCCTGTCCCGCGCCGGTTCGCGACCGACGCGGAGGCGCTTGACTACGCCGCGGCCGAAGGCCTGTCCATCTGCGTCGGCGTGGGGGCGGCTGAGGTCCGAAGCCGGATCGTCGAGGACCTGCTGCGGCGGGATTCCCTGAGCGGGCTGGTGCACCCCCTGATCGCCTCCACCGCGACAGTGGACTCCTCGGCGCAGCTGGGCCCGCTGAGCCAGGTGCTTGAACACGCCCATGTCGGGCCGCTGGCCGTCCTCGGGCGAGGAAGCATCGTGAACACCGGAGCGATCGTCGAGCACGATGCCGGTCTGGGCGACCTCAGCCACGCCGCACCCGGTGCCGTGCTTTTGGGTGGCGCGCAGGTAGGCAATAGGGTACTTGTAGGGTCGGGCGCCCGGATCCTGCCGCTGGTGTCCGTTGCGGACGACGCCGTGGTGGGCGCCGGCGCAGTCGTCACGGCGCATGTTCCGGAGGCCTCGACCGTCGGTGGAGTGCCCGCCAAACCCCTGAATTCGAGGAAGGAAGTTCCCAGTGACCAGTAAGACCCAGATTCCCGCGCCGGTGCAGTTCGGTATGCACCGGATCGGCGCGGACGAGGAGGTCTTCGTGATCGCTGAGGCCGGGGTCAACCACGACGGCGACCTCGGGGTCGCCCACGAACTGATCGACCTCGCCGCCGACGCGGGAGCCAACGCGGTGAAGTTCCAGACGTTCCGGCCGAGCGCACTGGTCAGCGCGTCGGCAGCCACCACCCCCTACCAGAGGAACGCCGGGTTCGCGCAGTCCCAGTCGGAGATGCTGGCGGCCCTCACCCTCCCGGATTCTGCCTGGGCGGAGCTGCACGCGCACTGCACGGAGCGCTCCATCACCTTCCTCTCCTCGCCGTTCGACCTGGAGAGCGCCCAGCTGCTGGCCGGCGTCGGGGTTCCGGGATTGAAGATCGGCTCGGGGGAACTGACGAACACACCCTTCCTGCGGGCCGTGTCGGACCTCGGCGCGCCCCTGATCGTCTCGACCGGCATGGCCACCCTCGAGGAGATCGAACGGGCGCTCGAGGCCACCGCCGCCGCACCGTCGACCGTCCTGCTCCACTGCGTTTCGGCCTACCCGGCCCCGGCCGCGGAGGCCAACCTCGCCGCGATTCCGGCGATGGCCGCGCAGTTCGGCGTGCAGGTGGGCTGGTCGGACCACACGCTCGGTGCGGTGGCTTCCATCGCCGCCGTCGCCCTCGGAGCGACGCTGCTTGAGAAGCACATCACCACCGACAAATCCCGGACCGGCCCCGACCACGCGGCGAGCCTCGATCCGGGAGAGTTCCACGACTACGTTGCCGCCATCCGTGCGACCACCGCGTCCCTTGGTGACGGGTTCAAGCGCCGCATGCCCAGCGAGGAGGAAAACGCCCGCCTGGTGCGCAGGTCCCTCCATGCGGCCCGGCCGATCGAGGCCGGGGCGGTGATCACCGAGGAGGACCTCGTCATCCTGCGCCCCGAAGGCGGGCTCGCCCCGTCCGAGGTGATCGTCGGCGCAGTGGCCGCCCGGGCCGTCGCTGCCGGTTCCCCCATCACCGCGGACGACCTCCAGCGAGACGCATGAAGGTCCTCGCTTTCGTCGGCACGCGGGCCGATCTCTTCCCCTTCATGCCCGTGCTCCAGGAGCTGGCAGGGCGTCCGGGCATCGAGCTCTCGGTATGCTCGGCCGTCGGATTCGCCGACGGCGCGGCCGCGGTCCTGGCCGACGGGGGCCTCGCGCCGGACCAGTACCGCCTCCACGACCTCGGGCTCTTCCTCGCCGACAGCGGCACCGCGGCCCAGACCGCCCTCGGAGCCCGCCTCAGCGGGGAATTCGCCTCCCTGCTGCAGGCGGAGGAACCCGACGCCGTCGTCGTCCTGGGCGATCGCTGGGAACTGATGTACATCGTGCCTCCCACCGTCCTGCAGGGGTGCCGCCTGGTGCACCTCCACGGGGGAGAGGTGACCGAAGGTGCGCTCGACGAACGGGTGCGCCACGCCGTGACCAAGCTGGCTGACCAGCACTGCGTGAGCACCGCCGGCGCCGAGCGGCGCGTGGCGCAGCTCGGCGAAAGCAGTGACCGGATCCACCGGACCGGAGCACCGGGACTTGACCGGTTCAGCGCCGTCGAGCCCCTGTCGGCCGATGGGTTCTCCGAGGCCTTCGGCGTCGAACTCGCGCGGCCCCTGATCGTGGCCACCTACCACCCTCCGACGGCCGAACAGGGCCAGCCCGTGGGGGAACTGGCACGGCAGGTCTTCGAGGAGGTCACCCGGGCGGCCGGGACCGCCATCCTGACCTACCCCGGCTTCGACTCCGGCAGGGAGGAGATCATCTCCGAACTCCTTGCCCTTGCCGCCGGATCCACCGACGGCACGGTGGTTGTGCGGGAAAGCCTCGGCTCGCTCTACCCCGGCGTAATGGCCACCGCCGACGCGCTCGTCGGCAATTCTTCGAGCGGCATCCTCGAGGCTGCGTCGTTCGGCCTGCCCGTGGTCAACGTCGGAGCACGCCAGCAGGGCAGGGAACACGCCGGCAACGTCATCGACTGTCCGGAGGAGCGCGGTTCAATCCGGCTTAGTATTGAACGGGCCCTCAGCGCCGAGTTCCGCCGGACCGCCTCGCTCGTCGTCAATCCGTACGGTGACGGCCATTCGGCGGCCCGGATCGCCGATGTCGTCGCCGGAGCCGGTTCGGTGCCCCTGACCAAAGTCTTCGTCGACCAGCCAGTGAAGGATACGCAATGAGCAGCGATGCCCCCCTTAGTAAGGTCTGCATCACGCCGAGCGCCTCGGTGCGGGATGCGCTGCGGGCCATCAACGACGGCGCATCCTCAATCGCCATGTTCGTCGACGACTCGCAGAAGCTGCTGGGGATCGTGACGGACGGCGATATCCGCAGGGCACTCCTGGCCGGCGCCGACCTCGCCAGCGGAGCATTCGAGTACGTCAATCCCCATCCGCGGGCCGTTCCGCCCGGCACCTCACGGGCCGCTGTGCTGGACCTGATGCGGAGCCTTCGCATCAGCGAAGTGCCCGTCGTGGACCCCGAGGGCAGACTCATCGGGCTTCACACACTGAGTGACATCGTTGGCCGGCCGAAACTGAGCAATATCGCCCTCATCATGGCCGGAGGGAAGGGCACCCGGCTCGGGGAGCTCACGAAGGACACCCCCAAGCCGCTCATGACCGTCGCGGACCGCACCATCATCGAGTGGGTCATTCTGGGCCTGGTCGATTCGGGCATTTCACGCATCTACGTGAGTGTGGCCTACCTGGCGGACAAGATCATCGACCACCTCGGCAACGGCGAACGCGTCGGCTGCACGATCTCCTACATCCACGAGGATCCGGCGAAGCCGCTGAACACCGCCGGTGCGCTGGGCCTGCTGTACGAACAGCTCCCCGAGCTGGACGAGCCGATCATCGTGACCAACGCGGACCTCATGGTCCAGTACTCGGCCGCCGACCTCCTCGCCTTCCACGACGCCCAGGACGCCACCCTCACCGTGGCCGCCCGCCCGTACACCCACCAGGTGCCCTTCGGTGTCCTCGAGATCGACGGTGACCGCTCGGTCTCGGCGGTCGTCGAGAAGCCCCGGGTCGAATTCGAAATCAGCACGGGCATCTACGCCGTGTCCCCGCAGGCCCTGGCGCTCGTGCCCGCCGGTGAACCCTTCTCCATGCCCGAGCTCATCGAGGCCTGCATCGAACGCTCACTGCGGGTCGCCGCGTGGCCCGTCGACTCCGATTGGCTCGACGTGGGAACCCCCAAGGATTTAGCAACAGCGAAAGGACAGCAATGACGGCTGGAAACATGACCGAGGGAACGCTTGCCGGAAAGACGGTGGTGGTCACCGGCGCCGACGGGTTCATTGGAAGCCATCTCACGCAGCGCCTGATCGCCGAGGGTGCCAATGTCCGCGCCCTCTGCGTCTACAACTCGAACTCGTCCTACGGCTGGCTCGACGACCTCTCCGAAGAGGAGCGCGACGCCGTCGACCTGCAGCTGGGCGACATCCGCGACGCGGAGTTCGTCTCCGACCTCATCAAGGGGTCCGACGTCGTGCTGCACCTCGCCGCCCTGATCGCCATCCCGTACTCGTACCAGGCACCCCGTTCGTATGTTGAAACGAACGTCGTCGGGACGCTGAACGTCCTGGAGGCGGTCCGCCGCCACGACATCGGCCGCCTGGTGAACACCTCGACGAGCGAGGTCTACGGAACTCCCAGCACCGTGCCGATCACGGTGAAGAACGAGCTGCGCGGACAGTCTCCATACAGTGCCACGAAGATCGCCGCGGACAAGCTGTGCGAGGCCTGGGCCGGATCGTTCGAGACCCCCGTCCTGGTCCTGCGGCCCTTCAACACCTACGGCCCCCGCCAGTCGGCCCGCGCCGTCATTCCGACGATCCTACAGCAGATGATCGCCGGCGCCGAGACCATCCACCTAGGCTCCCTCGACCCGCGCCGGGACTTCACCTTCGTCACCGACACGGCCGACGGTTTCATCCGGGCCGCCACCGCCGACGTGCCCCTTGAGGGACAGGTCATCCAGCTGGGCACCGGCACGGATGTGAGCATCGGCGAGCTCGTCGAACTCGCCCGCAAGGTCACCGGCTCGACCGCGGAAATCGTCACCGAAGACGTGCGGGTGCGCCCCGCCGGCAGTGAAGTCATGCGGCTGCTGTCCGACCCCAGCCAGGCCCTGCAGGAACTGGGCTGGGCTCCGCGGGTGGGCCTCGAAGAAGGACTCAGGCAGAGCGCCGAGTGGATCGCCGCCCGCGGCGTCGATTCCAAAGCCTCCGCACGTTACGTCCGCTGAACCGCGGACCATGAAAGGCGAAAACGTGGCATCACGAGTTCCATTGGCCGTGCCGAACATCGGCGAGAGCGAAGCGAAAATGGTGACGGACGCCGTCGAGAGCGGGTTCGTGTCCTCGGTGGGCCGATACGTCGCCGAGTTCGAGCGTCAGTTCGCCGACTATGTCGGGGCGAAATACGCCGTGGCGTGCTCCTCGGGTACCGCCGCGCTGCACCTGGCGATGCGGCTCGCCGATGTCCAGCCGGGTGATCTCGTGGCGGTGTCCGACTTCACCTTCATGGCCTCGGCCAACGCGGCCTCCTACCAGTTCGCCGACCTTCTGCTCGTCGACTCCAGTCCGGATTCGTGGGGCATGGATCTCGACCTGCTGGAGGAAGAGCTCAGGCGGCGCCGGGCCGCCGGGGAGATCCTGCCCAAGGCCGTCGAACTGGTGCACATCCTCGGTCAGCCCGCCGACGCGCACCGCGCCCGGCTGCTCGCCGACGAGTTCGGTTTCGTGCTGATCGAGGACGCCGCCGAGGCACTCGGTGCCACCTGGTCGGACGGGCCGCTCAAGGGCCGCCATGTCGGCACCATCGGCCACATGGGAGCCTTCTCCTTCAACGGGAACAAGATCATGACCACCGGCGGCGGCGGCATGTTCACCACCGACGACGAGGACATGGCGCGCCGGGCGAAGCACCTCTCAACCCAGGCCCGGCTCCCGGACCGGGGCTACCTCCACGACGAGATCGGCTTCAACTACCGGCTGACCAACATCGCGGCCGCTTTGGGGGTGGCCCAACTCGAGCGCCTCGACGGCTTCGTGGAGCACAAGCGCGCGGTCGCCCAGCGTTACAACGACGCCTTCGCGGGGACCTCCATCGGACTTCCCCCGAACCTCCCCGGCGAGGAATCGACCTACTGGCTGTACTCGGTTCTGGTTCCCGGCGGCGAGGGCACCGAGTCCCGTGACGCGCTCCAGGACTTCCTGGCGGAGTCGGACATCGAGTCGCGGTCGCTGTGGCGCCCCCTGCACATGCAGCCTCCGCTGGCGCACGCGCCGGTGCTGGGCGGGGAAGTCGGAGCCGAGCTTTTCTCAAGGGGGCTCTCCCTGCCCTGTTCGACCGACCTCACCGAAGCCGACCAGCAGCGCGTCATCGACCGGGTCCTCGCCTGGCATGCTCTGAACATTGAGTAGCAGCGCTCCCGGGACAGCAGTGGGTCGAAACTCGCTGCTGTACCTCATCGGGGCGCTGTTCCAAGGGCTTGGAATCGTCTTCGTTCAGCCCTTCGCCATTCGGGTCCTGGACAGCGACGCCCAGTGGGGCGAGCTGATCCTGGCGGTCTCGGTCATCCAGGTGGGCGTGGTGCTCGCCGCAGCCGGACTTCCACTGGCGATCACCAGGGCATGGTTCGACGAGGGGAACGGACCGTTGAAGGCCCGGTCGATCAGCGGGTTCCTCAGCCTGACGGGGCTCGCCCTGGGCCTCATTGCGGCCGCCGCACTCGCCATCTTCGCCGCGCGGGTCGACGGGGCCATCACCTTCACCATCGCCCTGGGGACGATGGGCGTACTGGCCACGGTGCTCGCCGCCCAGGCGATGCTGCGTGCGCAGGAGCGGCCCCTGGCTTTCGTCGGCCTGAGCATCGGGTCCTCCGTTGGAGCCCACGTCCTCGGCCTGCTGGCCATCTGGCTCATCCGACCGCTCGCCTGGGTGTACCTGGCCGGGTTCGCCGTCTCGGTCGTGGCAACAGCCGCTGTCTCCCTCGCGCTTGCACGTCCGGCGTCCCCCCGGGCCGTGAAGGGCGCCGTGGGGGAGGCCCTCAGGATCGGACTGCCGGTGCTGCCGCACACGGGCGCCCTGATGCTCCTGACCCAGGGCGCTGTGTTCCTGCTCGCTGCCACCGCTGGCACTGTGGCATCCGGTGACTTCGGCAAGGTGCAGATCTTCACGCTGGGAACCATCACTATCCTCGGGGCGCTGAACAACGCCTGGGTGCCGTCCCTGATGGGGGCACCGCTCCCCGAGCGGGCCCGCCGTCTGCGCCGCACCATGAAGATTGCGAGCCTCGCCGGCCTCGCCGTCGTGATCGTCGCAGCGGGCGGGGCGAACGCCGTCACCCACATCATCGCCAACGGCAGGGAGGACCTCGTGCCGGTGGCCCAGGTCCTGCCCCTGACCGCAGTGGGCTACCTCCTCTACCTCAACGCCACGACGCTCCTCTTCGCGGACAAGCGAACGGGACTGCTCGCCGTCATCACGCCCGTCGTGCTGGTCGCCGGCCTTGCGTTCGCGTACCTCCCCGCCCGCAGCGGCAACCTTGTCGGCGTGGCCTCCGCGTGCGCCGCCTCCTTCCTGCTGCTCGGACTTTCCTACTTCGTCGTGGCCCGGCACCGCGCGGAAGGCGGGTGGCCCCTGCGGCTGTACGTGCTGTGCGCAGCCGCCGGGATCGCCTATGTCCTTGTCCTGCTCGCCCTTCCCAACGACCTGGCCACGGGCATCATCACGATTGCCGTGGTGGCCGTGCTGGGCCTGGCGGGCCTGGCGGCCTTCCAAACCCGGCTCCGGCAGCTCACCACCGAGTAGACCGCTAAAGCAAAGGAAACGGGCAAGGAAGATATCCACTACTTCGACATCACCGCGCTATCTCCGCGCAGCTGGTGGTCCTCGGCCACGAGCTGAACATCTTCCTGCCGGAGATCTTCCTGCCGGAGATCTTCCTGCCCCCTGATGGATCCCACCCGTTCTACATGCAGTCCTTCGCGGTCGTCGTCTTCTTTGTGCTGTCGGGCTACCTCACCACCTCCACAGTCATGCGGAAGTGGGATATCCCGGGCTTCGGCTTCGGCACCTACCTGATCGCCCGGGTCGCCCGGGTGATTTATCCGCTGCTTCCCGCAACCGCGCTGATCATCGCCTGCGACTTCCTGGTCTTCCGGGGGAGCCCCGGCCTGCCCTTCATTGCGGTCGACCTCGGGCTGCTCACGCTCATCGCGGCGTTCACCCTCACCTACAACCACCCCCTCCTCGAGCAGGCCGCCCGCCGGGCCGGGAACCTTCCCTGGCTCGATGCCGGTCCGGTCGGCACGGCGGCGCCGCTGTGGTCGATCGTCGCCGAATGGTGGATCTATGTCGCCTTTGGGGTGCTGGTGCTGGTGCTGGTCTTCGCGCGCGGCCGGAAGCTCAATCCGGGGTGGGTGATCCTGCTCGTCTTCGCGGTCGCTGTGCCTGCCGGATACCTTGCACAGAGCTCGGTTCACGTGGTGGCATGGATTGTCGCCATGCTCTTCGCCTTCAACAGCGCCCAGTTGCGGAAGCTGCCCCGGCAGTTACACCTTTGCCATTTCGTCGTCTCCATGGTGACCTTCCTGGTGGCGCTTCACCAAGTCTCGAACAACCTCTTCACGCCGCTAATGATTCTTCCCGCCACCGTCGCGTTCTGCGCGGGGTACTTCGCTTTGGACTCGGGGCAGAGGGACGGACCCACAGCCGGAGGAACACCCACGAGGAGCAGTGGGTCGACGCTGCTAGTTACGTGGCGAACGTGGGCGATCCTGCTTGTCTTGGGCTACAGCTATTCGCTCTACCTCGTCCACTTCTCGACTAGGACATACCTCTGGCAAGCCCTTCACGACAATCTGTCTGCTTGGCAACTGATACCGCTTGCACTCGTTCTGAGCAATGTCGTCGGGTTCGTGTTTTGGTTCCTGGTCGAACGGCACTTTCATCAGGTCGTCCGCTTCCTCAGGTTCGGCTTCTTGGAGCAGCGTCGGAAGCGGATCGCCGTCCGAGTCCCCCTACGAAGGTCTATTCCTCAAGCGCTCTCTCTTCAGCCACGGATAAATGGTCTGACTCCGATGGCCGCGTGGGCCCAGCAGTAGTCGTATTCGTGGATCCAGGACGGCAGGGCCGCCCAGCGCGCCAATTCGCTGGAGCAGTGCGGTTGAGAGCTCGCCATTCGGCAAGGGTGCGGCGGACGCGCCCGAGCTTCCTCACATCGACGTAGATCAGGTCTCCCGGCGCATCGTGACTATAGCGTGGTACCGGTGCCTAGCTGCGGACATCGAAGTGACGCAACCGGTTCAGCCCGCACCAGGTCAGCACGGTATGAACCGTGGAGGTCGGCATGCTCAGGCGGACTCCGATTCCGGCGGGTCCGAGGCGTTTCTTCCACTCCAGCCGCATGATTTCGCAGACCATTGCCGGTGAAGTCCTGGTGGGGTTGTGGTGCAGGTGTGAGGACCGCTCCTGCATGCCCGTCTCGACATGGCGGCGTACCAGTCAACCTACCGGTTTGCGGTCGGTCAGGACATATGGAAGAACACGACAGCGAGCGCGACCGGTCCCCCCTCGTTGGTGATCGGCTTCCCAATCCGCAGCTGTTGAAGCGGAAAAGCCCGGCACCATCGTGAGACCTGAGGACCTCCCGATCGATACCGTAACCGAGACAGCTTTACCTTCGGTCGGAATCCTCCCCGCGTCCGGAACCGAAAAGGCGCCCTCACATATGAACCAACGTCCATGGGTAGTGAAGATAGCGGAAGGTTATACGCTGACATCCTCTTCGCCAGCGCAAAAAAAGTCCGCTCTGCCGGCCACAGGGTTGGACGGCAGAGCGGACGGCAGGGATGAGATTCCTATTTGTATGTGGTGCGGGTGCCGGTGGGGGTCCAGGTGATGGTTGCTTTTTGGAATCGGACGGTGCGGTAGCCGCCGGTGGTGGTCGCTGATTGGAGGGGATAGCCGATTCCCATCTGCCAGCCGGCTTTTTTCCAGGCATCGCGGAAGGGTTCGGTGACGGCGTGGGCTCCGGTGGTGGGGGTGTAGTAGATGTTGCCGCCGGTGAAGGGCTGGTAGCAGCCGCCGCCG
>NZ_JBTNDF010000005.1:0-245132 GCF_054511115.1 Arthrobacter arabinosi | reverse complement strand
GGGGGGGGGGGGCGGGGGGGGGGGGGGGGGGGGGGGGGGGGGGGGGGGGGGGGGGGGGGGGGGGGGGGGGGGGGGGGACTCGTGAACGAGAAGGCGTCCGTGACGGCCCTGAAGCGGACCGACCTCGGCATGGTGTTCCAGCAGTTCAACCTGTTCCTGACCAAGACGGCCCTCGGCAACGTGACGGCGCCCCTGCGCGACGTGAAGAGGATGCCCAAGGAGGCCGCCGGACAGCACGCGCTCGAGAACCTGAGGAAGGTAGCTGGACCGGAAGGACAACCACCCGTCCAAGCTCTCCGGAGGCCAGAAGCACGCCACGACCTACGCCCTCCTCAAGCGTTCCGGCCTTGCCGTCGAGCCCCCCACGCCCGGCAGGGCGGGCAGCACGGAGTAAACTGGTAAGCCACCTGATGTTTCTGGGTGCAGATGCGCAACCGAAGGAGATCGTCATGGGAATCAGCAACACGATCAAGAACGCTGCGGGCCGTTACCTCGGTGGCAAGGGCGCCGGCACCACCGGAAAGCCCGTCCGCGGTACGGGCCAGCGGGGCACGCCCGTCCCGGCAGGAAAGGCCGGCGGGTTCCTCCGCGGCCTGCTGAACCGCAAGTAGCAGCAACGCTCAGGCGCTCTTCCTCCGGGAATAGCGCCTGAGCGCTCTGCGGTTGCGCCAGGCATGAGAATAGAGATCTGGTCCGACATCAAATGCCCCTGGTGCTACGTGGGGAAGCGCCGTTTCGCGAAAGCCCTCGCGGACTTCCCCCACCGGGAGCAGGTGGACGTGACATGGAAGAGCTTCCAGCTCGACCCCTCCCTCCCTGACCACTACGACGGCACGGAGCAGCAGTACCTCGCCGAGCGCAAGGGCATCGCCCCGGAGCAGGTCCGTCAGATGTGGCAGCACCTCACCCGGCAGGCCGAGGGGGAGGGTCTCTCCTTCGACTTCGACCGCGTGGTGGTGGGCAACAGCTTCACGGCGCACCGATTCCTCCATCTCGCGAGATCCCGGGGCCAGGGCGAGGCCGCGAAGGAAGCCATCATGTCCGCGCACTTCGAGCAGGGACGGGACACCTCCGACGTCGAGGTCCTGGTCACCCTCGGCACGGGCCTCGGCCTCGGCGAGGACGAGATCCGGGACACCGTCGCAAGCGACCGGTTCGCCGCCGAGGTCCGCGCCGACATCGAGGAAGCCCGCACGCTCGGGGTGCGGGGCGTCCCCTTCTTCGTCGTCGACCGCACGTACGGGATCTCCGGCGCGCAGCCCGTCGAGGTGTTCCGGGAGGCGCTCGACCAGGCGTGGCGCGAGTCCCACCCCCTGGTGCCCCTCGCTTCGTCACCCGACGGCCCCGCCTGCGGCCCCGACGGCTGCTGACCCGCGGTCGGCCGGGCGCGCTGGTCCGGCGTCGTCAGCCGGCTCCCGCGGCTCGCGCGATCACCGTCGCGCCGTCGTCGATCCTCGCGACGGCCCAGCCGACGCCACCGAGCGCGTAGAGCGAGACGGGAACGAGCAGGCACCACTCCCGGAGGGAACCGGCGTTGCCGAGCACCGGCACCGCGATGTTCCCGTTGGGCCGCCATATCTGGGCGACCACCGGCATCCTCGCCAGGCTCCGTGGCCTGCGGAGCCGGAACGGATACACGGGGTTGCAGCCGCCGGTGGTCAGCATGTCTCCAAGGATGTGCACGACGACGCCGATGCCGACCGCGAGCGGGAACCAGAACTGCTCCTCGGGAGCGAATGCCGTGACGAACGCGCCCGCGGTCAGGCCGACCGCCCAGGGGGAGCGTCGCATGCTGTCCGGGATGATTCTCAGGGCCTTCGCCGCGAAGGAGACCAGCAGCACCGTCAGCACACCGGCGCCCGGGTAGATGGTGCCGAAGTCCGCCGTCCCGACGGTCCACAGCCCGGCGACGAACGCGACGGCGACGAACGCGCACACACCGAGCAGCGAATGCGTGCCGCGCCGGTGACCTCCCGAGATGGCACCCACGCCGGCGCACAGCAGGTTGGACAGTGGTGGCAGGGAGTGCGCGATGGTGGCGTTGTGGTGGTCGGCGTCGGGCAGGAGTGCCGCGCCGGCCGTGACGAGCGCACCGGTGACGACGCCGACGGGGCTGACGTCCAGCAGACCGAGGCCGAGGGTGACGGTGTCGGGCAGGACGGGGAGCAGATGACCCGGGTGGATCTCGATGCGGGTGGTGGCGGCTACCCAGGCGGCGGCGCCGCAGGCAGCATGGTGGGCGCCCATCATGGCGGGAGTCCTTTCGGTGGGTCCGCGCCGACCCGCAGGATCACGGGCGGCGACGAGATCCCATCCTGACGCGCGCCACCGTCATTATCGGAAAGGGGCCCTAGCGCGGGCGGTGCACGCGCGCGTCCGCGGAGGACGGCAGGGGAGTGGAGCGCAGCCAGGCTTCGACGTCGTCGCCGAGGCCGGTCGGCAGCGAGGCCTTCTCGAGGCGTGCCCGGAAGCCCGCCGTGATCTCGCGCTGGATGCGCAGGCGGGCCTCGTCGCCCGGTTCCCCACGGCCCGCGGCAACGCGATCGGCGATCAGGAGGAGCCGTGCCTGCGATTCCGCGATGCCGTCGGCGAGCCGGAACAGCCGGCTCTCCTCGCTGACCACGCGTGCCGCCGGTGTCGGCAGCTGCCGTGGACGACGACGGAACCTGGTGAAGATGCCCATGACGCTCAACCCCGCTGATGTTCTCGGCCCGCCGTACCTCGTTGTCCGGCTGGCTCGGGCGGCATCCCTGGCGCCCGTGCCGCAACCCTACCCGGAATGGTGCCGCGGCGTCGCCGGTTCCAGGGATATGACCTCTTTCGCCCACGTGTCCATCCTCGACCGCGCGCAGTCGCGCATCGGGTCCTCGGAAGCCGCGACACTGCAGCACGTGGTCGAACGAGCGCAGCGGGCGGAAGTGCTCGGCTACCGGAGGTTCTGGGTCGCCGAGCACCACGGCGTGCCCGGTATCGCAGGGTCCGTGCCGGCGGTGCTCGCCGCAGCGGTGGCCTCCCGGACGACGTCCATCCGCGTCGGGACGGGCGGCATCATGCTGCCGAACCACCAGCCCCTGGTGGTCGCCGAGCAGGCGGCGACGCTGAACGCCCTGAGCGGCGGCCGGTTCGATCTGGGTGTCGGCCGGTCGCTCGGGTTCACCTCCGCGGTGCGGACCGCGCTGAGGGCGGGCAGGGAGGACGCCGACCGGTTCGAGCAGGACCTCGACGATCTCCTCGCCCTCCTCGGCGGCACCGCTCCCATCACCGCCCGCCCGGCGGACGGTGGCCGCACTCCCGTCTTCGTCCTGGCCACGGGTCAGGGCCTGGACATCGCGGCGCGCGCCGGCCTCGCCGTCGTGCTCGGTGGACCTGCCCTGTCCCGGGAGGGCGATCCCGCGCTCGAGCGGTACCGGACGACCTTCCGCCCGTCCCCGTGGTGGGACGAGCCGCACGTCACGGTGTCGCTGAACGTGGCGGTGGCGGGCACGACGGAGGCGGCACGGCAGCTCCTCCTGCCGGAGGCCCGGGCGCTCGCCCTCTCCCGGACGAGGGGATCCTTCCCGCCCCTGGACGGGCGGCCGGGCCCGCTGACGGAGCGGCAGGAGGGGCTCGTGCGGGAGTCCCTCGCGGCGGCCGCATACGGGACGGCGCACGAGGTCCGGCAGCAGCTCGCCGCACTCCGGCAGCGGACGGGCGCCGACGAGCTGCTGGTCAGCGGCGGGGCGTACGACCTCGAGGCGCAGGCGCTGTCCGACGAACTCCTGGCCTCGCTCGCCGTGCACCGACACCCGCCGGCTGCCGGCACGGCCCGCCGTGCCGGAACACGATAGTAAGCCTGCTTGTTATATGGGTCCGGCTCGCTCTATCCTGTCGACAATGCGTCGCCTCATGCGGGCGACACCGACGACAGGAACCCCATGCTCACGATGCACGATCTCGACCCCCTTCTCGGCCACCGCACCGCGGTCGTCACGGACCAGGGGGACAAGGTGGGAACGCTCGGCGAGATGTACCTGAACGACGCCACCGAGGCGCCGACCTGGGTCACCGTCCACACCGGCCTGTTCGGCACGAAGGAGTCCTTCGTGCCGCTCGAGGGTGCCGTCGTGCAGGACGGCCGGCTCGTCGTGGCGTATCCGCGCGACCTCATCCGCCACGCCCCGTCGATCGAGCGCGACGGCCACCTCGGGCCCGAGGACAAGCGCGTGCTGTACGGGCACTACGGTCTGGACGAAGCGACGACGGCCGCGGCGAGCGTGCCCGTCGACGACGCCACACCGTCGCACGACGACGGCACCGTCCGCGAGCGGCATGGCGACGGTGAACCCTGGATGATCCGTTCGGAGGAGCGGCTCCGCGTCGGGACGGAGAGCTACGAGGCCGCCCGTGTGCGCCTGCGCAAGTACGTGGTCACCGAGGAGTCCCGCCGGAGGGTGCCCCTGCTGAGGGAGGAGCTGGTGATCGAGCGGGAGCCGATCACGGCGCGCAACGCCTCCCCTGACGCTTCGCTCTTCCAGGAGCAGGTCGTCGAGCTCGTCGGCCACGAGGAGCAGGCCGTGGTGCTGGGTACGGAGACCGTCCCCGTCGAGCGGGTCCGGCTGGCCAGGACCACCGTCGCCGGCAGGACCACGGTGAGGGAGCAGGTCCGGAAGGAGCGCGTCGTCAGCAGCATCGACGGCGACGAGATGACCGACACCGGCTCGTACGGTGCCGGGCGGCGCTCGGGCGGGCGGACGCGCGGCAGGGTCGCGGGTACCGGGGGCCGCAAGCAGTCCCCACCGGCCGACGACCAGGCGGGGAGGATCGCCACGGGCAGCCCCAACCCGCTGCTCAAGGGCAAGAACAAGCGCCGCTGAGCGGTGACCCCAGCCCTGCGCCGTCCTCCGCCTGATAGCTTGCGTTCGGGGCGGCGGGACCACGCTCCCGGCTGAGAGCGGAGGAGGAGCATGGGCAGTCCGACGGAACACGACGGCGCCGCGCTGGCGTCCTACCGGGCGTCCTTCACGGAAGGGCGTGGATACCTGAACTTCGCGAGCTACGGGCCGCCGTCCCGTGCCGTCCGCGAGCGGGTGGCACACCTCCTGGAGGTCGCCGCGAAGGGCGGCGGCGCCCGGGACGGCTCCCTGTTCGGTGAGGACCTCCGCGCGCGGGAAGCCTTCGCGCGGCTCAGCGGGTTCCCGCCCGAGAACGTGGGGCTGACCGGCAGCACCTCGCTGGGCCTGTTCCAGGTGGCGTTCGGCCTGGCCGGCGGTTCGGTGCTCGTCAGCGCCGGGGAGTTCCCCGCCAACACGTACCCCTGGCTCCGCGCCGGTGCCGCGGGGCGGGCGCGCGTCGCGCCGACCGGTGGGCCGGGCACGCGCATGACGCCCGACGTCGTCGCCCGTGCCCTCACCGACGACACCGTCGCGGTGAGCGTCAGCGCCGTCGACTTCCGCACCGGCTACCGGGCCGACCTCGCGGGCATCCGCGCGGTCATCGGACCCGACCGCCTGCTCGTGGTCGACGGCATCCAGGCCTTCGGCGTCGTCGACCTCGAGTGGACGCTGGCCGACGCGCTGATCGTCGGCGCGCAGAAGTGGATCCGCGCCGGCTGGGGTGTGGCCGCCCTTGCCCTGTCCCCGCAGGGCATGGCGCGGATCGAGCCGCTGCTCACCGGGTGGACCGGCGTCACGGATCCCCACCGGTACGACGGCGAGGAGCACCCGCCGCTGCCCGGCGCGCAGCGCTTCTCCGTCTCGAACCTCTCGCCCTACGCGACGGGCGCCCTCGCGGAGGCCCTCACGCTGATCGAGGCGGTGGGCGTGCCGGGCATCGAGGGGATCGTGGCCGCCCACGCCCGGACGCTCATCGGGTGCCTCGACGCCGCCGGGGTGCCGGTTCTCTCGCCCAGGGACCCATCGGAAGCCGCCGGGATCGTGGTGGCGGGCGTGGGCGGACGCGCGGCCGGGGCACACGAGGCCCTGGCGGCCGCCGACATCAGCGCGACGCTCCACGGGGACCGCATCCGCTTCTCCGTGCACGCGACCACCCGCCCCGAGGTGTTGGGCGAGGCGGCGGCGGTGCTGGCGCCGTTCCTCTGAGGCCACCCGTGCCGTCGCGGCCCGGCACTATACGACGGCGCACCGCCCTGCGCCAGAGCCGGGGAGGAAGACGCGCCGCGAGGCGCAACCGATCCCCGAAGTGTCCGCGGCCGGTGCTAGCCTCCGAGCCATAACATGTGACTCAGGCAACATGTTTGTGGCCCCAGGCATCTGACCCGGGGGTGCTTTGCTTCAGCTGGGACATTTCACTTAGGAGAACCCTTGAATTCCATCACTCGTACCCGGGGGCTGCGATGTGCGATGGCGCTCGCCGTCACGGGCGCCGTCGTGCTTGCTCCCGTCAGCGCGCAGGCCACGCCGGGACCCTCGGACTCGCCGGCCGTGCCGGCGTCCTTCAACTCCTCGCCCGGCGCCGACGGCGTGGCGAAGTCCGATGACCGCTCCGACCCCGCAGCCGACGAACGCCGCGACCTCAACCAGCAGGGCGTGGAGAAGGTCATCTCCGGCGAGGCGAAGGTCGAGGACCGCAACGGCTCGAAGGCCGTCAAGGTGGCTCCCGGCCAGTGGGCGCAGTACGGACTGCAGGACAGCGACCAGATCCTGTCCTTCCTCGTCGACTTCGGCGACAAGGTCGATCCCCGCTTCCCCGCGTCCGTGCCCGGCCCCACGCACAACGCGATCCCCGAGCCCGACCGCGCGCTGGACAACTCCACCTACTGGACCGACACCTTCGACCGCGAGCACTACCTCGACATGTTCTTCGACGCGGAGGGCGAGTCCCTCAAGAGCGTCTACGGGGAGATGTCCAGCGGCCGGTACACGGTCGACGGCGACGTCAGCGACTGGGTGACCGTCCCCTACAACTCGGCGAGCTACGGCGAGACCGAGAGCCAGGCGGACATGACCCGCTTCGTGCAGGACACCGCGAACGCCTGGTACGACGCCCAGATCGCGGCAGGGAAGACCCCCGCGGAGATCGACGCCTACCTCGCGACCTTCGACCAGTGGGACCGCTACGACTTCGACAAGGACGGCGACTTCAACGAGGCCGACGGCTACATCGACCACTTCCAGGCCATCCACGCCGGTGAGGGCGAGGAGGCCGGCGCGGCGTCGTCGGCCATCTGGTCCCACCGCTGGGCCGTGGGCCAGGCCGGCCGCGGGACCGCGGGCCCGTCCGCGAACCCCTTCGGCGGCATCAAGATCGGCCAGTCCGACGTCTGGATCCGCGACTACACCACGGAGCCCGAGAACGGTGGCCTCGGCGTCTTCGCGCACGAGTACGCGCACGACCTCGGCCTGCCCGACCTGTACGACACCAGTGGCGGCGAGAACGGTACCGGCTTCTGGTCGCTCATGAGTTCCGGCTCCTGGCTCGGACACGGCGACGGTTCGATCGGCACCACCCCGAACCACATGGGCGCATGGGAGAAGCTGCAGCTCGGCTGGCTCGACTACGAGGTGGCGACCGCGGGTGTGAAGTCCACCCACAAGATCGGTCCGTCCTTCCACGGCACGAAGGCGCCACAGGCCGTCGTCGTGAAGCTGCCGAAGGACGCCGCGGGCAAGGACCGCTTCTACATCGCCGAGAACCGTGTGTACGCGGGCTACGACGCGACGCTCGCCACCGGCCCGTACAACTTCGGCTGGGGCTTCACCGCACCGGACACGGTGGAGCACTACGCCTACCAGGACGGCCTGAGCATCACCTACTGGAACACGGCGCAGCGCAACAACAACACGCGCCAGCATCCGGGCGCGGGCCTCGCCCTGCCCGTGGACGCCCACCCGAAGGCCCTCAAGTGGTCCGACGGCACGACGGTCCGCAACCGCATCCAGAGCTTCGACGCCACGTTCGGCAAGCAGGCCACCGATGCGCTCGACCTGCACCGCGAGACCGCGGCGGGCGCGACCACGCTCACCGTTCCGTCGCAGCCCGGTGTCGCCGTCTTCGACGACACCGACCCGAACGCCTACTACGACGCCACGAACCCGCAGGGATCCGTCGTCGTCGCAGGCACGGGGACGAAGATCGAGGTCGTCCAGTCCAACTCGACGGGCATGCTGACCCTCCAGGTCCGCTAGCCCCGACGAACGACACACAGCAGGAGCCGGGAGGTCACTCCCGGCTCCTGCTGTCTGCGCGGTGATGCCGCGTCAGTGGGTACCGCGTGGGCGCCGCGGTTGTGCGACGACGGCGATCGCGACGGCGAGGAGCAGGGCGACGATGCTGAGGATCCCGGCGATCGTGTACCGGAGCGACGTGCCCCCGACGGGAGGCTGGAAGCCTTCCGCCTGCTCCGCCTGTTCCACCCTGTCGATCCTGACCTCCTCGACCGGGGTCTGCGCGCCGGTTGCCCGGCCCTTCCCGGAGGACGCGGGCTGCGGCGCTGCGGGGACCGACCGGTCGACGACGACGGCCCCGCCGACACCGGCCGGCGGGTCGACGGCAGGAAGCGCAGGTGCGGCGTCCGCTTCTCCGGCGGGCTGCGCGGGCTGGGCGCTGTCCGGCGTCGGCTCCCCCCGGGGGGACGCGGGCACAGACGCCGGCGTCGGGGCGCTCGAGGTCGGCGGGACCGGTGACGCGGCCGGGGAGGACTGCGGGCTCGGCGTGGCGGTCTCCGCGGCCGGCGCGGGATCCGCGGGGTCGGGGCTTGCGACGACGACGTCCTCGACGGGGGGTGCCGGCTCGGCCGGAGGCTCGATCGCGGGCGGGTCGGCCGGGGATTCCTCCGCGGGCGGCGTGCCCGGCGTCGGAGGGATCAGGGCCGGCAGGGGAGAGGCGGACGGCGTGGGGGGCGTTACCTGGCCCGACGGCGCCGGAGCCGGGGAGGCGGCTGCGGCGGGCCCGGACAGCAGCAGTCCGATGCTGATGGCAAGGGTAGGGAGGGTTGTGGAGGCGCGCATGACGAGGGCTTTCGAGAACTGTGGTGCATGGTGGCGGGACGGCCCGTCAGCTTCGCAAGCAGGCTGACTACGCCATCAATGCTACGCGTCGGTCGCGCGGCATCCCACCGGAATCTGCCGGTGGACAGGTGGCATCGGACTCACCCGGAGCTGGTCCCGGAGGCCGGGACCACAGCGCCCACCCGGGTGGAGGCGTGGTGCGACGGCTGGAAGACCACGAAGCGGTAGGCGAGGTACCGGAAGACGTTGCCGAGGAGCACGCCGATGACGTTCCCGGAGACGTTGTCCGCCAGCGGGCTCGTGAAGCCCAGGAGGTAGTGCGAGACGAAGAGGCAGGCCGTCGCGATACCGAGGCCCATCAGGTTCGTCAGGCCGAAGAGGACGGCTTCCTGGCGTCTCGACCGGCCCCCGAAGCCGCGGAACGTGAAGTGCCTGCTGCCCAGCCAGGAGACGGCGGTCGCAAGGGCGACGGAGAGCACCTTGGACGAGATAGGGCCCATGCCCAGCCCGGAGGAGAGGATGTTGAACATCGAGATGTCGACGACGAAGGCCACGGCCCCGACGGCGGTGAAGGAACCCAGCCGCTTCAAGGCGTCGCTCACGAACCGGTCCCCTCTATCGACAGCACCCCAGTCTACGCCGTTGATTGCCCGGGCAACTGATTGTTGGGGACGCGGCAGCCGCCGTCGAACGCCCGGTACGCAAGGCACCCCGATCCGCCTGGTGCTGGTGCTGGTGCTGGTGCCCGGACCGGCATCGGCCCGCTTGGGGGTGCGTCAGTCGAGCAGTGAGTGGTCGCCCAGCCGGTGGTAGGACCGGTTGTGGTAGACCAGCGGCACCGCACCGGCGCGGGTGTCGCCCTGTTCGATCCCGGCGACCTCCGCTGCGAGGATCATCGACCCGCCGATCGGCAGCCGGTGCAGGATGCGGCACCGCAGGGCCCACGGCGCATCCAGCAGGAGCGGTTCACCCGTCTCCAGGGGCCGCCAGTCCACCACTCCGCCGAAACGGTCGGCACCGCGGGTCGCGAAGAGCTGCGCGATGCCCACCTGGTCGGCGCCGAGCAGGTGGACCACCAGGGTGTCCGCCGTGATGAGGGCCGCCGCGGACCGCGATGCCGTGGAGACCGAGAAGGCGAGGACGGGCGGCTCCGCGGAGACGGAGGAGACGGAGGACGCCGTGAGTCCGACGGGTCCGTCCGGACCGAGCCCGGTGATGACGGCGATGCCGGCCGGGTGCGTGCGGAACGCGTCCTTGAAGAGCTCGGCCGTGGGGATCGCGTGGCCGGTGGGGATGGTCATGCGTCAACGCTAGAACCTCAACAACAGTTGAGGTCAAATCGGCGGCTCCGGATCCAGGAGCGTGGAGCGGATGCCCTTCGAGCCGGCGGCGTCGTCGGGGTTGACGAAGCCGCAGGCCGCGAGGGACAGGCAGCCGCACCCGATGCAGCCGTCCAGCCGGTCCCGGAGGTGCTCGAGCTGGGCGATGCGCTTCTCGATCTCCTGCTGCCACGCCCCGGAGAGACGCTGCCAGTCCGCCTGGTCCGGGACGCCGTCGGTCGGCAGTTCGGCGAAGGCCCGGGCCACGCCGGCGAGGGGGATGCCCGCACGCTGGGCCGCCCCGATGACGGCGACCCGGCGGAGGACCGAGCGGTCGTACCGGCGCTGGTTGCCGGAGGTGCGGCGGCTGGTGATGAGGCCCCGGCGTTCGTAGAAGTGCAGTGCGGACACGCTCATGCCGCTGCGCGCTGCCAGTTGACCGACGGAAAGGTCCTGGGTCGGCATGGGGCTCCTTCCCGCCGCGTCGTCGTGCCAGCGTAGCGCCGGCCGTGCGGCGTCGTGCACGGGCCCGCCGCCCATCACCCCGGACGCCGGCGTGTTGCCGTCCGACACGCACTCCCGAGGCCGATCGCGTGCGCGACGCCGCAACGGGCTTCCGTGCCCCCGTGGACAACGCTCGCGGCGGCACGGTAGGACTGCTGGAGGGGCTCGCACGCAGCCGCCGCACCCGACAGTGAAGGACATCACCCTTGGACGAGCACGCGATGGACGGGCGACGACGACTGAAGGTGGGTGTGGTCGGGATCGGCTGGGCCGGCCGCCAGCACCTCGAGGCCTACGCGAACAGCGAGGACGTGGAGATCATCGGGCTGGCGGGCATGGAGCCCGACCTGCTCGCCGGGCTCCGGGACGAATACGGCATCCCGCACGCGGTGGAGCGCTGGGAGGACCTGGTCGGGCTCGATGGGCTCGACGCCGTCAGCGTCGCCGTCCCCACCTTCCTGCACGCACCCATCGCCGTCGCCGCCCTGGAGCGCGGCCTGCACGTGCTCAGCGAGAAGCCGATAGCCCGGAACGGCGACGAGGGCCAGCGCATGGTCGACGCCGCCCGCCGGGCGGGGCGCGTGCTCGACGTCGCGTTCAACCACCGCCGCCGCGGCGACATCGCGTCCCTCAAGCGGGTGATCGACGACGGCGGGATCGGGCGCCCCTACTACGCCAAGGCGTCCTGGCTGCGCCGCTCGGGCATCCCCTCCCTGGGCAGCTGGTTCACGAACCGGGAGATGGCCGGCGGCGGTCCGCTCGCCGACATCGGCGTCCACGTGATCGACTACGCGCTGCACCTGCTCGGTGAGCCGAAGGTGCTCTCCGTCTCGGCGTCCACCTACTCGGAACTCGGCCCGCAGGGCCGCGGCGGCGGAGCCTACGGTGCGCAGGCCGCCGGGTCCGCCTTCGAGGTGGAGGACCTCGCGACCGCGTTCCTCCGCCTCGAGGGCGGGGTGACGCTCCTGGTCGAGGCGGGCTGGGCCGCGTACCGCCCGGCGCCGGACCTCATGGACTTCCGCATCTACGGGACCGACGGCGGTGCCGAGCTGAGCCGGGTCGGGGGGCCCGCCGACGCCGTCGAGAGCCTGCACGTGTTCACCGAGGACGGCGACTACGAACCGGAGGTCGGGGCCTCGCCGGGACACCAGGGTGTCGTCGACGACTTCCTCGCCGCGATCCGCGCGGGCGAGACCGGGTGGGGGCGCCATGACGGCTCCCTGGCGCTCACGCGGGCCCGCATCATCGACGCCTGCTACGCCTCCGCTGCCCAGCACCGCGAGGTGGAGCTCTGATGGCGTTCGACGGCAAGCCGGCGATCGTCGTCTGGAACGAGGGCGTCCACGAGGCCCGCAACGAGCCGGCGACGATCGGCGAGATGTACCCCCGGGGCATCCACGGCGCCATCGCGGAATCGCTCGCCGATTTCTTCCCCGGCTCGGACATCACGACGGCGACCCTCGCCGATCCCGAGCACGGTCTCACCGAGGAGGTCCTCGCCGGGACCGACGTGCTCCTGTGGTGGGGGCACATCGCGCACGGCGAGGTCGCCGAGGACGTCGTCGAGCGCGTGCACCGCCATGTCCTCGCCGGGATGGGCCTGGTGGTGCTGCACTCCGGCCACTTCTCGAAGATCCTCACCCGGCTCCTGGGCACCACGTGCTCGCTGAAGTGGCGCAACGACGGCGAACGCGAACTCGTGTGGACGGTCAAGCCCTCGCACCCCATCGCTGCGGGCATCGAGAGCCCGATCGTGATTCCCGAGCAGGAGATGTACGGCGAGCTGTTCGACATCCCCGAACCGGACGACCTGATCTTCATCAGCTCCTTCGCGGGCGGCGAGGTCTTCCGTTCCGGGGTGACCTTCTCGCGCGGCAAGGGGCGGATCTTCTACTTCAGCCCCGGCGACCAGGAGTACCCGGTCTACCACCACCCGCAGATCCAGCGTGTACTCGCCAACGCCGTCGACTGGGTGGCCCAGCCCGGCGCCGAGCGGACGCGGCGGGAGGCGCCCGGCGTGGAGAACCCGGCACGGGACTGGTTCCTCGCCTGAGCTCCCCCGTGACGTGCCGCGGTCGGTCCCGACCTGTCGGGGGTGGGGACGGGGGAGGGGAGGAAGGACAGCGTGGAGGCCGGGAGCCGGGTCATGGCGCGTCGTCGCGTCGTGATGGATGGAGGATCAGGTGAGCTGCCACTCGGAGACGTCGAGGACGCGGTCCGCGCGGTCCCGGGTGGCCGCGACGAGGGCTGCGTTGGGATCGTCCACGCGGCGCACCCACTCCTCGGCGGCGGCCGGTGTCTTCCCGAACAGGACATGCCGGGCGACGAGCCGGCGTCGGCGCACCTGCGGGTCCACGTCGATGAACCAGACCTCGTCGAGCAGGTCCCGGGCGTCGCGCCAGCCGGGTGCCTCGAGCAGCAGGTAGTTGCCCTCGGTGACGAGGAGGGACGACGACGGCGGCACCGGCAGGGCGTTCGCGAGGGGCTGTTCGAGGTCGCGTTCGAAGGCCGGCGCGTAGACCGTGTGCTCCGGGGTGCTCCGCAGGCGCGCCAGCAGGGCGGCATAGCCGTGGGCGTCGACGGTCTCGGGCGCCCCCTTCCGGTCGAGGAGCCCGAGGCCCTTCAGTGCCTGGTCGGCCAGGTGGAACCCGTCCATCGGGACCAGGGCGTGCTCGGCGGGACTGAGCGCGGCGACCGCCGCGGCGATCGTGGACTTGCCCGCGCCGGGAGCCCCCACGATCCCGAGCAGGGTGCGTCCGCCGTCGGCGGGTCCAGGGAGCAGCCCGCGCAGGTCGGCGGCACTGCGGACGGTCACGGCGTGCACGGCGCTTCCTCCCGGGGTCGGGGACCGGGTGCTCCGATCCTTCATCCATCATGCCGTGCTGCGCGGAGATCACCGGTCGGGGTGGACGGTCGCCTCGAGCCGACCGGTGGCAGGGCGCTCGTACCCCCGTACCCGTGCCGCGGCTCGTCCCGGTGTGCACTGGTGGCGAGCCTGCCGGACGGGCCACGATGGGGGATGACCCGATCAGGAGACGGCCGAGGACACGTGGTACTGCTCGGGGACTCCATCCTCGACAACGGACGGTACGTCGACGGCGGGCCCGACGTCGTCGCGCAGGTCCGCCACGCCCTGCCCGGCGGGTGGAGAGCCACGTTGCTGGCCGTCGACGGTGACATCATCTCCGGCGTCGCGCGTCAGCTGCGCGCCCTGCCGGCCGACGCCACGCACCTCGTGGTCAGCGTCGGGGGGAACGACGCGCTGGGGTACCGCCACCTGCTCCAGTACCCGGCCCGGGGCGTCATGGAGGCACTGCTCGCCTTCGACGCGCCCCGCAGGGCGTTCGCGGAGGACTACGGGGCCATGCTCGACGGCGTCCTGGCGGCCGGCCTGCCCACCAGCGTCTGCACCATCTACGACACGCCGGCCTCCGAACCGGGTTCCGCGGTGATCCGCACGGCACTGGCGTTCTTCAACGACTGCATCACCCGGGCCGCCTTCGCACGCGGCGTGTCCGTCGTCGACCTCAGGCTCGTGTGCGACGACGACGGCGACTACGCGAATCCCATCGAGCCCTCCGTGCAGGGCGGACGCAAGATCGCGGCTGCCATCGCGGCGTTCCTGCTGCCCGCACCCGACCGCCCGCGGCCGGTCGTCATCACGTGACCGGCCGGGTCGGGGTCCTGCATCAGCCTGCCGGGCGCAGGGACGTGAGCATCGTCCTGATCTGCTGGTACTCCTCGGTCTCCATGTAGGCCTGCGGCGTGTCGATGTGCATCGGTTTGCCGGGGTAGACCTCGTACGGGTCGTAGACGCCGCCGAACGCAGCACCCGAGGGCGGCCAGGTGAAGAAGTGGGCGATGGGGCACGCGGTCGGCCCCTCCGGAAGGGGACCCGAGGTGATGCCGTAGGCGAGGGTCGACGCCGCCACGGGATCCGCGACGGCGGGATCGGTGCGCCCCTCGAACACGAACCTCGGGGTGGCGGAGCCCTGGGTGAGGGCCGGCAGCGGCTCCGAGTCCAGGAGCGAGTACGGCACCTCCTCCGGACACACGGCCCCGGTGACGAGGTCCGTCTGCAGGGTCGCGAGCCGCCGGCCGGCGGGATCCTCGACGGCGACGGCCACCCCCTGCGGCGGTGCCGGGGTGGAGGCGACGACGGTCCAGTCCGCGGGGTGGTCGAAGGACAGGTCTCCGTCCGTGGTCGTATAGGTGACCCATCCGGCACCGGCGACGGGCGGGGCCGTGGCCGATGGAGTCGGCGAGGGCGGGGTGGTGGCGGGCGGGGCCGTGGCCGCGGGCGTCGGTGTCGGGTCGGTGGACGGCGGGGCGGTGGACGGCGGCGCCGCAGGGGTGGTGGACGGCGGGGCCTCCTGGGTCTCCGCGGCATCGGCACCGGCGTCGGGAGAAGCGCAGGAGGTGAGGAGGAGAGCGAAGCACAGAGCCCCGGAGGACAGCAGCGCGGACGTGGCTGGACGACCCATGGTTACTCCTTCGTAGCGCGGGTGGATCGCTCCATGATGGTGCTGTCCGGCCTGCCCGGTCCATACCGTGCCCTGATCGTTATCCGGTTGCCGGGTTCGTCACCGATCCGTGCGTATTTCGTCGGCGATCAGTGACGCGGCGGTGATCCCCGAACCACTGGACCGGTCCCGTATCCGGTGCGATGGTTGGTCCATGGTCAGCGAAGACGATGTCCGATCCGCCTGCCTCGCCCTGCCAGGGGCCACCGAGCGCCTGAGCTGGAACCGGCCCGCCTGGTTCGCCCGGACCCTCTTCGCCCGCATGTGGGACGACACCGTCCTGACGGTCAAGACCGGCGAACGTGAGGCGCTGCTCGCCACCCGGCCTGGCGCGTTCTTCGTCCACCCGCACCATGAGCAGTACGAATCGCTGGTGCTCGTGCGGCTGGGCCGCATCGCCCTCGAGGAGCTGACCGAACTCATCGACGAGTCCTACCGGATCGCCAACAGCACGGAGGCGAGGCGACAGGGTGCGTGACCATCTGTGGCCGGCGTGTGCTTGATCACTCGCCGAATTCGCCGGCCATTTTCATGCGCCGCGCCAGCACGCGGGAGCTGAGTAGTTCTTGCTCAATGAACAAGTACAACCGACGCCGTGTTAGGTAACGACGTGGGTGGAAGAGAGCGAAACCTCCGTAATTACGCGTAGGCACTACTCATGATGCGCAGGGGATTTGAGCGTTACATTTCTGAAAGGCGCTCGCTGGCAGAGCTGGCGAGGACGCCCCCATCACCTCTCGTGTGGGACGACTCCCGGATCTCTGCCCTGCGGGCTCCGACCTCTCTTACTCACGTCTCACACGAGGCCGCCCGTCCGCCCTGCACGGTGGCGCGCGGCCCAGGGGAAATCATGACTTCGCTGCAGTCCCTCATCCAGGACCCCCATGCCCGACGCCGCACGGTGGTGATCGTCGTCGCACTCATCCTGACGGCCCTCGTCCCGCTCGCCGACACCCTGCTGCCCGAGGGCTGGTCCTACGCCCTGCTGGCCACCGGCGTGGTGCTCGTCATGGTGGTCCTGTTCATGTTCGCCCGGCCCGGTGCAGCCGGCACCGGGGGGTACCGCGCGAAGACCGACGACGGAGCGCGGCCGGGCGCCGGCCTCCTCCTCTACCTCTCCCCAGTGATCCTCCTGAACCTCGTGTACCCGCTCGTCAGCCCGGCCATGGCCGCGGTGAGTGTCGGAGGGGTGCAGCTCACCCTCGTGGTCCTCGCGTCCTCGATCACCGTCCCGTGGCTGGCGCAGGCTGCCTGCCTCCCTGCGTACCGCGCCATCGGTGACCTGATGGCGGAGCGGGACATGGCAGCCATCACCCGCCGCTTCTGCGCCACCTGGCCCGCGATGTTCGTTCAGGCGCTGCCGCTCGTCGTGGTCTTCGCCGTCCCGCTCTGGCTGGCCACGGGCTGGTCCTTCACGGCCCTGGCCACCTATGCCGCCCTCTGCTCCCTCCACCTCCTCTTCGTCCAGTCCCTCATCCTTGCCAATGTGGGCAGCCGCCGCGGTCTCTGGGCTATCGCGTGGGCGGCCTACGCCGCGGCCCTCTTCGCGGCTCCGACCCTGTGGTGGCTGCCGCCGCTGCTCGGTGCACTCACGCAGGTGGTGCCGATGGGGCGGGGCCTCGCCGCCGTGAGCCTCACCCGCCTGGGGGCGCGTGATTTCTCGTCCGATCTCGTGCGGGGTCTCCTGCTCGGCGCGGTGCTGTGGGCCGACAAGTTCGTCCTGTTCCTCGTCACCGACGGCGACTTCCAGGTGGTCATCGTGTTCCTGGCGATGCTGCCCGCGGTCATCGCCTACAACTACTACTTCGTGACCCTCGCCCCGAAGGTGGACAGGGCGGTCGCGGACCTGCACCGCACCATCTCCGAGGAGCCGTTCACGGTCCTCGCCACCCGGTCCAAGCGGCTCAGTCGGACGGTGGACCGGGCCATCCTCAGCACGGGTGCGGTCGGCATGGTGCTGACACTCGTGATCTCCCTGCTCCTCGAGGGCATCCAGCCCGTGAACGTGCTCCTGGCCGTCTCGGTGGGCATCGCGTCCTGGGCCTTCATGATCCTCACGCTCCTCAGCTACGAACTGGACTACATCGGCGAGAAGGTCCTGCCGCAGGTCCTGGGTGGCATCCACCTGGTGCTCTGCGCAGCGGCCTTCGTGCTGATCAACGCGTCGCAGAGCTCCGCCGGCGCTGCTCTCGCCTACGGTGCGCTGGTCGTGGCGGACCTCGTACTCGTCGCCGTCGCCTGGGTGCTCTACAAGCGCCACTGGAGCCAGCCCGAATACACCCTGTTCTGGCGCCACGCCACGTCCTGGTAGCGGTTACGCCGCTCCCGCCCCGCCCGACCCACCGCTGTCGATCGTCGAAGGAAGAACCATGTACGTGTTCAGGACCCCGAAGTCGCGCCGCGCAGCGCTTGCCCCGACAGCCGCCGTCGTTCCTGCAGCCCAGGCCGCAGCGGAACGCCCGTACGAGGACGTCGACGTGGCGATCGTCATGGAATCGACCTACCCCTACCTCAAGGGCGGCGTCTCGGCCGTTGTGCACGACATCGTCACGCACAACCCGGATCTCACCTACGGCATCATCCACATCACCTGGGACTCCGATTCGCCCCAGGAGGACCTCTACGGCATGCCGGACAACGTGGTGTGGGTGCGGCCGGTCTACCTGAGCATGCAGGAGCACCGGCACGACTACATGGCGGCGACCTCCAGGGACCTCAACATGGCACCCGCCGAGCGCGCCGCCCTCGTGGACCGCCTCTTCGACGCGCTCTACGCGCTGTCGGAGCGGCGCGAGGTGGAGCCGCTCTGGCAGCTGATCGACGAGGGCTTCAACGAGCGCACGCGGAGCTACCCACTCTGGGCCCTGCTCGGGACGCGGGAGTTCATGGAGGCCCTCGCCGTGAGGATGCCCCAGCTGGAGATGTCCCTCGCCGACTCCTTCTGGACGCTGCGGGGTTTCTTCTCGCTCGCCTACGCCATCCTCGGGGAGACGATGCCGAAGGCGCGCGTCTACCACGCGCACACCACGGGGTACGCCTCGCTCCTCGGTGCCGCTGCTGCCCGTGACCACGACACCTCGTTCCTGCTGACCGAGCACAACCTCTACGTCCGCGACACCGTGAACACGCTGCTGGACCGCAACATGGCGCTGTCCATCACCTCCGAGGACTACCGGACGTTCGACGTCACGCCGGAGCAGCGCGCGTGGATGGCCTGGTGGATCGAGATGGGGCATTTCTGCTACCCGAGTGCCGCCCTGATCACCTACCTGTATCCGACGGCCATCACGGAAGCGGCGCGCCTGGGCACCGACATCGACAAGGCCGTCGTGGTCCCCAACGCGATGGTCATCGAGGAGTTCGAGGACAAGTACCGTGCCCGGCTGACGGCACAGCAACTCCTCGCGGAGCACGGTGACGACCACACGTGGAAGCTCGTCTACATCGCCCGCGTCGTGCCCATCAAGGGGCTGCTCGACCTCCTGTCCAGCATGGACATCCTGCGCCACCACGGATTCCCGAACCTCCACCTCGACGTCCTCGGCCCCACCGAGCACGTGCCCGAGTACTACGAGGCGTGCGTGGCCAAGATCCAGAGCCTGGGGCTGCAGGACCACGTGACGATCCACGGCACGGTCAACGTCAGGGACATGCTCGACCAGTTCGACCTCCTCGTGCTGCCGAGCTACAACGAGGGCCAGCCCATCGTGGTCCTCGAAGCGATGGCTGCCGGGATCCCCACGGTGGGCACCGACGTCGGCGGCATGCGGCAGCTGATCGGCGACGACCTGCACACCCGCGACGGCCGCACCGTCGGTGCCTGCGGCGAACTCGTGGTCGCCGGCGACGTCCAGCAGATGGCCGACAGCGTGCGTGCCGTGATCGGCAACAGGGAGCTCTACGCCGATTATGCGGCCAACGCGCGCACCCGGGTGCGGGAGTTCTTCCAGATGCACGAAATCATGTCTTCCTACAACGAGATCTACCGCACCGTCGGGGACATCACCGACCTCCGGGAACTGTCCACGGCGGATCTCGAGGACCTCACGCGGGCAGGTTCATGACCGGGGTCGGTGCCTGGATCCGGTACGGCGAGCCACTGCTCCCCGGGCAGCTCGACTTCGCCGCGGAGCACTACCGGGCGGCCATCCTGCAGCCGTGGGAGACGGCCGCCGCACTGGAGCTCAAGCGCCGCCGTCCGGACATGACCGTGCTCTGCTACAAGTGCCTGTCCTCGACGCGCAGCTACGAGCCCGGGCCCGTCTACACCTCCGGTGTCTCGTTCGCGGAAGCGGAATCCTCGGCGGACGGTGACTGGTTCGCCCGCAGGCTCGACGGCACGCGGATCGAGTGGGAGCGCTACCCGGGGCACTGGCAGATGCGCGTGTGGGACCCTGCGTACCAGAGGCGCTGGGTGGAGAACGTGGTGGAGGAACTGAAGGACTCGCCCTTCGACGGCGTGATGGCGGACAACGACGTCTTCGACGACTACTACGGTCTCCGCCTCCCCATCGACGGGGCGACGGAGATGGCCGGTGTGCGCTCGGCGCTCGGCGATCTCGTGCAGGCCGCCGGGACGGCACTGAACGGCGTGGGGAAGATCCTGGTGCCGAACATCGCCGAATCCCGCCGCGAGCCGGGCCGGTGGCAGGCGCATGCCGCGTACGGCGGAGGCTTCGAGGAGGTGTGGCTCGGTTACGGCGCGGAGCAGCTGTTCGACCCCGTGACGGCCGAGGCGCAGCTCCCGCAGGCCGCCGGACCGGGACTGTCGATCCTCCGCGTCCCCACCGACGGCGACGACCGCCACCCCAACCTCCTGTACGGGCTGTCGGCGTTCTGGATCTTCGGTGCGGGCAGCGGTGCCTACTCGGCCACGGCGCACGACGACTACAGCCGCACGCAGCACGCCCCCGAACTCGACTGGCACCTCGGCCGTCCGGTCACGGAGCCGCAGGGCAAGAACCACGCCTGGTGGCGTGAGTTCGAGGACGGTTTCGCGGCCGTCAACTTCAACGCGGACGGCAGGCGCCGCCGCAGGGTGAGGGTCCCCGCCGGACTCGTGGACGCCGCCGGGGTGCCTGCTCCGTCGTGGGTGGTCCTGCCGCCCCGGCGCGGCGTACTGTTCCGCCGCGCCGGCTGAGCAGGGCGACCGTCCGGCGACCCTTCCGTCAGGTTCTCCGCAGGATTGGCCCTGATCGGGGTCCCGGGCATGGTTTGCGACCCGGTGGTGCAGCACCATGTGGACATGAAACTGAACGCCGCTGGGGCAACTCTCGTTTCCGCGGCACTCGCTGTCGCCTTCGCCGTCTGCCCGCTCACGACACCCGCGACACCCGCGCATGCCGGCAGCCTGACCGCGAGTACGGGCCAGCAGCTGCCCGCCTACCTCCAGGGCTACCGGCAGGGCCAGCTGCTCTGCCCGGGTGGGGCTCTGACGGGCAAGGTCTCCGTGGCCATCGTCGATCCGATGATGGCCACCACGGACGCTCCCGGGGACTGCACCCTGCCGGACATGAAGGCCGCCAACCCGGGCACCACCTTCCTCGCCTACCTCAACATCGGCGCCATGCGGGACTTCGAGTCCTGGAACGGCGTCTTCCAGAACTCCTGCGCGGACACCGCCACCGACGCCGGCAGGCAGTTCGGCGTGACCACGTCGAACCCGAGGGTCGCCCGCACGGACGACGGCCTCGCCGGCTATCCGGGATACTCCTACCTGACGGTCGCCGACCTGTCCCCGGCCTACGTGGACGCCTGCGCGGCGACCGCGCGGACCATGCTCAGCACCGACGCCCAGCGGGGGACGACGAGCGCGCCGCCCGCCCGCTTCGACGGCATCTTCCTCGACGACGCGTCGATGTCCCCTTCGCACGGCCAGGACATGGTCGACGTCGGCCAGTGGGGGCCCTGGGCGGACGACGACGCCTACGGGCGGGCGCTGATCGCGGCCGTCCAGCGGTTCGACGCGACGCTCACCCGCACCATGGGCCGCAACGTCCCCGTCGCCGTCAACCTCGGCGTGTACCCGGCCTGGAAGAATCAGGTCGACCTCGCCAAGGCGCTCGCGGCCACGCGTTCCGTCGACTTCGCGCTCCGGGAACACGTCGTCGCGACCGGGACCGGCGCGCCCCTGCCCGTCATCGACCTGGAGCAGGCGAGCTCCGCCTACCAGGCCATCACCGCGGCGGGCATGCCCGTCGTGGAGCACGACTACTCGGTCCCGCTGCGCGAACTGCCGACGACGGCCTACAGGCAGGGCGCCGACATCGGAGGCTCGGCCCCGTGCCTGCGCGACGGTTTCGGCAACCGCTCGTCGGTCGTGTCGGCGGCGAAGACCCGGCGCACGCTCGACCACCGCATGACCCTCGGGCACCTGCTGCAGGCGCGGACCGCGACGGCCCGGCTGATGACGGCCACCGTCTCGCAGGCGGAGCCCACCTGCCAGGACAACGCCTGGGACGACGACGCGAACTTCGAGACGGTCACCACGGCCTCGGTCGATGCGCGCGACACCCAGGTCACCGCCCTCACGAAGGCAGTCACCTCCGGTGCCTACGCCACCGCGGCACCGCTGAAGTACGCCGGCGTCAGCGTAGTGCGGCTCTCCAACGGCAGCGTCGTGGCGGTCAACAGCACGACCGTCGCGCGAACCGTGACCTCGTACGGCAGGACCCTCGCCGTCCCGGCGCGATCGGCGACGATCCGCTGACGCACCTCACCCTGCGGGCTGCCGGAGATGCGTGGGCAGCACGCTGCCAGGGGCACGGCTGCGGATCAGCAGGAGGTCCCGGGCGTGTTCGTGCAGCCGCCGGTCCTCCTCGGATGTCGGCACCCAGGCCGGCACCGGCACGGCCCGCCCCTCCTCGTCGCGCGCCACCATGACCGTGAGGCAGGTGGTGGTGAGGTCCATCTCGCGGGACCTCGGGCTGCCGGAGCGGACGTGCACGGCCACGTGCATGCCCTTGTTGCCCGTGTAGACGAGCCGGGCCTCCACCTCGACGACGTCGCCGATGCGCAGCGGCTTCAGGAAGCGGACGCCTCCGGAGAACACGGCGACGGTGTCCAGTCCGCAGTAGCGGGTGGAGCAGACGTAGGCAGCCTCGTCGATCCAGGCCATGACCGTGCCGCCGTGCACCTTGCCGCCCCAGTTCACGTCGGTCGGGGCGGCGAGGAACCTGAGCACCGTCCGCTCCGCGGTGCTGCCGTCGGTGTATTCCTGGCGACGCATCTCTTCGACGATCTCCTTGCGGACCGCGATGCGCGCGACGGCGTGGTCGCTCTCGACGCGCTCGGCCTCCGTCCGTGGTTCGAAGGACGGCACCGGGACGGGCCTGCCGTCCGGGCCCACCGCCACGAAGATGACGAGGCACTCGCTGCGCCTCCCGCCGGTGTCCCCGGTCACGGACCCCGAGGAGACACGCGTCCGGATGTGCATGGAGGACGTCCCGGTGTGGACGATCGTGGCCTCCACCTCCACGAGGTCGCCGACCATCACGGGGTCCGCGAAGTGGATGTTCCCCACGTAGGCCGTCACGCAGTACGTCTTCGCCCAGCCGACGGCGGCGGCGTATGCGGCCTTGTCCACCCACTCGAGCACCGTGCCGGCGTCCACCGAGCCGCTGTGCCCGAGGTCGGTGGGGGCGGCGAGGAAGCGCAGGGTGACGGAGTTCGACGGCGGATCGGCGGGGGACGGCGGAGGTTCCATGCCCCAGTATCTCCGCGCACGGCCGCCACCGGTAGCGCGGCCGTGCGTCACACCCCGAGGTCGACGACGGTCACCCCGCCCGCGGACGCGTCCCCGGCCATCGCGACCAGGGCGTCGGGCACCTCGCCGAGGGCGATCCTGCGCTCGATCAGGTCCTGGGGGCGCAGCCGGCCCTCGGCCACGAGGTCGAGCAGGCCCGGGTAGTCGTGCGCGGGCATCCCGTGGCTGCCGAGGACGGCGAGTTCCCTGCCGATCACGGCGCCCATCGGGATGACCGGGTCGGCGGGGAACAGCCCGATCTGCACGTGGCGGCCCCTCGGGCGCAGGGACAGGATGCCGACGGCGGCGGTCTCCTCGCGGCCGAGCGCGTCGACGGACACGTGGACGCCGTCGGGCGCGGCCCGGCGGACGGCGTCGAGCACCGCGGACCGGGAGAGACCCGCCGAGTCGACGACGGCCGCTGCGCCGAAGCGGGCGGCGCGTGCCAGGGCGTTCGCGTCGACGTCGACGCCGATCACGCGGGCGCCCAGCGCCGCTCCGATCATGACGGCACTCAGGCCGACGCCGCCGCAGCCGACCACGAGGAGGGACTCGCCGGCGGCCAGGCGCGCCTGGTGCACGAGGCCACGGTAGGACGTCGCGAACCGGCAGCCGAGGAGGGCGGCCGCTCCGGCGTCGAGCGCGTCGGGGACGGCGACGAGGTTCGTGTCGGCGTCATGCAGGGCCACGAGGTCCGCGAAGGAGCCCCAGTGCGTGAAGCCCGGCTGCGTCTGGTTGCGGCACACCTGGCCGTTGCCGGACAGGCACTCGGGGCACCGCCCGCAGGCGCAGACGAACGGCGTCGTGACGCGCTCGCCGACCGAGAAGCGCAGGACGTCGTCGCCCACCGCCGTGATGGTGCCGACGAGCTCGTGTCCCGGGACGTGCGGCAGGCTGATGCCGTCGTCGTGCCCCAACCAGCCGTGGACGTCGCTCCGGCACAGTCCGGTCGCCTCGACGCGGACGACGACGCCCCGCCGCGACGGCACGGGTTCGGGGACGTCGCGGAGGACGGGACGGGCGGAGAACTCATCGAAGCAGACGGCGCGCATCGCACCATTCTGCCCCGTCAGTCCCGGGTCGGCGTGGTCCTCCGCACGGCACGCGAGCCGGTGCGCCGGAGGCCGGTGATGAGCGGATCCTTCCGGAGATCCATCATGAGGGCCACGCACAGCCCGATCATCACGAGCAGGAAGGGTGCCGCGGCGATGATCGTGAGCGTCTGGAGCGACTCGAGGCTCCCGACGGAGAGCAGGATCGCGGCCACGCCACCGGTCAGCACGCCCCACAGGATGGTCAGCCACTTGCGGGGGACGGCCGCACCGAAGGAGGACAGCGAACCGAGAACGATCGAGGAGGCGTCCGCCCCCGAGATGAAGAACACGGCGACGAGGACGACCACGAGGATCGAGGTCACCGAGGCCAGCGGGTACTGGGCGAGGAGCGCGAACATCGCCGACTCCTGGCTCTCCGCGTTGGCGGCCGCGATGTCGACGCCGGAGTCCTGCAGGTTGAGCGCCGAGCCGCCCCACACGCCGAACCAGATGACGCTGATGACGCTGGGTACGGCGACGACGCCGATGACGAACTCGCGGATGGTACGCCCGCGCGAGATCTTCGCGAGGAAGGAACCGACGAAGGGGGTCCAGGAGACCCACCACGCCCAGTAGAAGATGGTCCAGGCGGCCAGCCACTCGTGGCCGCCGAACGCGCCCGTGCGGGACGACATCTGGGGCAGGCTGATGAGGTAGCTGCCCGCCGAGGCCGGGATCAGTTCGAGGATGAACACCGTGGGCCCGACGACGAACAGGAAGAACAGCAGGGCCAGGGCCAGGGCCATGTTGCCGTTGGACAGCCACTTGATGCCGCGGCTGACGCCGCTGACCGCGGAGACGACGAAGCAGACCGTGAGGATCGCGATCAGGGTGATCTGCAGGGGCAGGCTGCTGCCCAGGCCGAAGACCTTCGAGAGGCCGCCGTTGATCTGCAGGACGCCCAGTCCCAGGGACGTGGCCGAGCCGAAGAGGGTCGCGAAGATGGCGAACACGTCGATGGCCCGGAGGGCCTTCGGTGCGGGGCGGCCGCGGAAGAGTGCCGTGAACGCTCCGCTGAAGCCGGCGCCGCGGCCCTTCCGGAAGGCGGAGTAGGCGAGGGCCAGGCCGACGACGGCGTAGATGGCCCAGGGGTGGATGGCCCAGTGGAACAGCGTGTAGTTCATGGCCTGCCGGGCGGCGTCCGAGCTGCCCGGCTCGAGGCCTTCCACGGGCGGCGCCGTGTAGTGGGAGATGGGCTCGGTGACGCCGTAGAACATGAGCCCGATGCCCATGCCGGCGCTGAACATCATGGCGATCCAGGAGGCCCTCGAATACTCGGGCTTCTCGCCGTCCCGGCCCAGGGGGATCCTGCCGTACTTGCTGAAGGCCAGGAAGAGGGCGAAGACGACGAAACCGGTGGCCGTCAGGACGAACGCCCACCCGAAGTTCGCGACGAGCCCGCGGAGGACGGAGGTGGTGAAGTCCGAGAAGCCGGTGGGGAAGAGGACCGCCGCGAGCATCAGCAGGATGACGATCGAGAGGGAGACGAAGAGGACGGGCTTGTCCAGCGCAGCCTTCGTGGGAGCCTGTCCAGGAGGGACCTCGAAAGGGGTGTCCTCGCTGGGCGGTGATCCTTGGATGGGCACGGTGGAATTAGACATACCTCCCACCGTACGCGCGCGGCGGCAGGCCGCCGCGGACGGACCAGGAGTGAGAAGCAGCTTGCGGGAGCCCCTCTGCGGTGGTCGAGCCGCGCGCTGGAGCGCTCCTGGCGGTGTCCGCGGCGCCGGCCGGGGAAGCCCCGCCCGGCCTTCGCCTGTGACCAGGCACTCACCCCCGGACCCCTCCGGGCATGCGACGAGGCGCCGTTCCGGCTCAGCCGGCGTGGAGCCTGAGCCGGTCCCGGCGGTCGGTGACGGTGTCGGTCGCGAGGCTCAGGGCGAGGCCCAGGGCGACGATCGCGATCATCGTGAACGGGAGGATCTCCAGGCCGACGCCGTCGAGCAGGAGCCCGCCGAGGAGCGCACCCCCGCCGATGCCGACGTTGAACGCCGTCGTCTGCAGGGCGGCCGAGAGATCGCGCGTGCGGAAGGAGGCGGTCCGGAGCATGCGGGTCTGCAGCATCGCGGGGATCCCGCCGAACGCGGCGCCCCACACGATCACGCCGATGAGCACCACCACGGTGTTGGAGGTCGCGAGCGCGAGGGCGAGGACGGCCGCCATGACCCCCAGGACCACGCCCACGAACGCCTTCCGGGGAGAACGGTCCGAGGCGTAACCCGCGCCGACGAGGCCGACGATGCCCGCGCCGCCGTAGAGGAACAGGACGAGGGCGACGGACCCGGACTCGAAGGAGGAGACATCCGTCAGCCACGCGGCGATGTACGTGTAGAAGGTGTTCTGCCCGGTCAGCAGGATCAGGATGACCGCGCACAGCAGGATGACCGCCCGGAAGCTCGGATCACGGCGCAGCGGGACGCGTTCCTCGCCCGCGACCCGCTCCGCATGGTGGTTGACGGGCGGCAGGAACCTGACGATCACCACGGCGAGCAGGGCGACGGCCACGCCCATGATGGCGAAGGCCGCACGCCAGCCGAGCGCGTTCCCGATCGCCGTGCCCACCGGGACGCCGAGGACGAACGCCGCCGTGCCGCCGCCGGAGGTGATCGCGACCGCCTTGCCGAGCTGGTGCGCCGGGACGAGGTGCGCGGCGTAGGCGGCCACCACGGCCCAGAACAGGCCGTGCGCCAGGCCGCCGAGGATCCGCGCGGCCACGAGGACGCCGTAGGTCGGGGCGAACGCCCCGATGATGTTCGCGACCGCGATCACCAGGAGGACGACGACGATCAGGGACTTGCGGGAGAACCGCTGCGTCACGGCGGCCAGGGGTGTGGTGGCGACGACGACGGTCCCGGCGAAGACGGTCACGAGGTAGCCGGCGGTCGAGATCCCGACGTCCAGGTCCCGTGCCATGGACGGCAGGAGGCCGGTGGGCAGGAATTCGCTGGTGACGGAGACGAAGATCGCCCCGGCGAGGGACAGCAGGCCGACATAGGGGAACGGCGCGGTGGTCGACGCCTGCGCGGAGGAAACGGACAAGGGACACCAATCGTGGGATGGCCGGGGGTCATCGCCCCGGTTGCACCATTGAAGACCGGAAGGCGTGGGGAGGTCAGGCCCGGGAGCGGCGTGACTCCTGCGGCAACACCGGTGCCCGACCGGGCATTCCCCGGGGCGGCCGCCACGAGGTCCGCGGGCTCGGCCTAGCGCTCGCCTTCCGCGCGGACGGCGACGTCCTCGTCCTGCTCCTCCTGCTCGGGGACCAGCGCGAGGCGGGGGCCGGTATCGCGGTCGTCGAGTTCGCCCGCGATCTCGTCCTTGCGGGCTGCCGTCTCGGCGTCGACCTCGCCGTCCGTCACGAACTCGTGGTCGATCTCCCGATGCACCCTGCTGTTGAGTACTTCGACGTCCTGGTCCTTCAGCCGGCCGAGGTCGTCGGGGAACGGCTCGTCGGGGGAGATCCTGCTCTTCATGGCCATCCAATCTGCTGCCCGGGAATGCTCGGTCACTGGTGTGCAGTTTAGGTGCCGGCGAGGAAGGGGAACAAGCGGATTGTTCAGCGCCGCAGCCACGGGCCTGCGTGTCCGCGGGCGGGACGGCGGCCCTCCCCGGTTCCGGACTCCCGTGCCAGACTGGGACCATGCTCGTAGCCTTCAGCGTCGCCCCGTCCGGAACCTCCGAGTTCTCGCCCGAGAATCCCGACGGGTCGGTGCACGACGCCGTGGCCGCTGCGGTCGCCATCGTGCGCGAATCGGGGCTGCCGAACTCCACGGACTCCATGTTCACCACGATCGAGGGCGAGTGGGACGAGGTGATGGCCGTGGTCAAGCACGCCACGGAGGCCGTGGGCCGCTACGGGAGCCGCGTGTCCCTGGTGCTGAAGGCGGACATCCGGCCCGGCAGGACGGGCGAGCTGACCGGGAAGGTGGAACGCCTCGAGGCGGCCCTCGCCGAGCAGGAACAGTTCGAGGGCCACTCCTAGGTCCGGCCGCACCGGCCCGCGGCCACTAGGCTGACAGGGTGACCCCACCCCCGCTGACGCTGCCCTACGTGATCCGGCGGGCCACCCCCGACGACGCCGAGGCGTACGTCCGGACGCACGTCGCCGGCCTGCACGAGACGTACGAGCACATCATGCCGCGGGAGTACCACGCGTTCTACGACGCCGAACTGCCCGCCCTGATCGGCCGGCGCCGGCAGGCCTTCGAGGAGGCGCAACGGACGCCGGGCGGCGCGCGGAGCTGGGTGGCGTTCGACGACGACGGCGGGCCCGTCGCGGTCGCGACGTCCGGGCCGGGACGCGACGCGGACCGCCCCGACTTCGAACTGCACCACATCTACACGCTGCGGTCCACGCACGGCTCGGGCCTCGGGCAGCGGCTGCTGGACACGGCCATCGGCGCCCGGGCCGCCTACCTCTGGATCCTGGACGGCAATCCGCGGGCGGAGCGGTTCTACGTCCGCAACGGCTTCGCGCCCGACGGCACCACCATGCTCTGCGGGCCCACGTGGCACCACCGGCCGATGTTCCGCATGCATCGGCCCGACCAGGAATGAGAAGGCCTGCCTGATGGCGAAACCTGCAGGGCCCCGCCCCGAGATCGGCGAATTCCCCATCGACACCGGGACGTGCGAGCTCGAGCCCGATCCGTACAGCCCGAACGGCTGGGTCCTGCGCGTCAACGGCGTCCCGAGCTCCCACATCGACCTCGACGACCCGCTGCACCTGGACTTCGAATACATGCACTGGATCGCCTCGCTCGTCGATTCCCGCTGGGCGTCGCAGGACCGGCTGCGGGTGCTCCACCTCGGGGGAGGGGCGTGTTCGCTCGCGCGCCGCTTCGCCGCGAGCCACCCCCGGGCCCGCCAGGTCGTCGTCGAACTCGACGGGCGGCTCGCTGACCTGGTCCGCACCTGGTTCGACCTGCCCCGGGCACCCATCGTGCGGATCCGGGTCGGGGAGGCCCGCGCCGTGACGGAATCCCTCAGCGAGCACAGCCGCGACCTCGTCATCCGGGACGTGTTCGCGGGAGCCGTCACCCCCGCGCCGCTGACGACGGCGGAGTTCACCCGCGCCGCCAGGCGCGTCCTCGCACCCGACGGCGTGTACGTGGTGAACTGCGGCGACAGCCCCACCCTGGCGATGGCCCGGCGGGAAGCCGCGACCATCGCCGGGGAATTCACGCACACCGCGATCATCGCCGACCCCGCCATGCTCAAGGGCCGGCGGTACGGCAACGTCATCATCGCCGGCAGCGACGCGCCCCTGGCCGAGGACCCCGGGCTGGCGCGCGAACTGCTCGGCGGCGGCGTGCCCGCCCACCTCTGGAAGGACGCCCGCGTCCGGGCGTTCGCGGCGGGCGCGCAGGTCATCACGGACTGAGCCGTGGCGTGCCCCGGCACTTCCAGGACCTCCGGCCGCGGGTGCCGGCGGCACCTGTCCCTCGCGCGTGCTCGCCGGGGCGCAGCGCATCCTGGACGCCGAAGGCGCGCTTCTTCACCCGCGGGCGGCTCGTCCTGACCCCGGCGCCTCAGGCAGCCGGCTCGGGGCGCCGTCCGAGCAGCTGCGGTTCGCACGCCCGCGTACCCTCCCGGAGGGCCTCGACGACGGCGGCGACGGACGGCTGGCGCAGCGAATCGGGGCGCACGACGAGCCAGTAGTCGAGCTCCTCGGCGACGTCGCGGGGGAGGAGCCGCACCAGATCGGGGTGCCGGTCCGCCATGAAGCAGGGCAGGAGGCCGAGCCCGGCGCCCGCCCGGGTGGCCTCGACGTGGACGAAGACGTTGGTGGAGCTGAGGGCGTCCCGCATGGTGGGCAGGAGCCGCCGCGGCGCGTCGAGGCTGTCCACCTGCAGCATGGAGTCGATGAAGTAGACGAGCTGGTGTCCCAGGGCCTCCTCGAGCGTGGCGGGCTCTCCGCGCACTGCGAGGTATTCCCGTGACGCGTACAGCCCGAGCACGTAGGTGCCCAGCCGCTCCGCCTCCGCCCGGTGCACCTGCGGTTCGCCGACCACCACCTCGAAATCGAGGCCCGTCCGTGTCTGCGACGCCCGGCGGGTCGCGGTGACGATCTCGATGCGGAGCAGGGGATTGGCAGCCCGGAGCCGGGCGAACGCGGGGGCGGCGATGAAGGCGCTGAAGCCGTCCGTGGCGCTCATCCGCACCACGCCGGAGAGTGCGCCGTCGTCGTCGCCCAGCCGGGCCACCGCCTCGACGACGACGGCCGCCGCGTCCGCCGCACGCCGGCCGAGGTCCGTCAGCTCCCACCCGCCGCTGCCGCGGGAGAGCACGCGGCCGCCGAGCGCCTTCTCCAGCGCCGCGATCCGCCGGGACACGGTGGTGTGGTTCAGGCCCAGGGACTCGCCCGCCGTCGTGAAGCGCCCGCTCTGGGCGACGGCGAGCAGCACCACGAGATCCTGGGCATTGGGCTCGGCCATGTCTGCAGTATTGCAGAGCACAGGTGCTGATCTGGTCATTGGCGGAGCACAAAGCCGCATGGATACTCGGAAAGAACCATTCGGGCCCCGGTGCGGGCCGCCCGTGTCAGCGTCGACAGAGGAGATCCCATGAGCGTCAATCAGCGCTCCAGCACACCCGGTAGCCGGCAGGGCGACGGACAACCCGCCGAGGAGTCAGGCCTCAAGCGGATCGTCGCTGCCGCGATGGTCGGGACGGTGGTCGAGTGGTACGAGTTCTTCCTCTACGCCACGGCGGCGAGCCTGATCTTCGGGACGCTGTTCTTCCCCAACGCGGGGTCCGAACTCGACGGCATCATCGCGGCGTTCCTCACCTACGCCGTCGGCTTCGTGGCGCGGCCGCTCGGCGGGATCGTCTTCGGGCAGATCGGCGACAAGCTCGGACGCAAGCACACGCTCCAGCTCACGATCATCCTCGTCGGCGTCGCCACGTTCCTCATGGGCTGCCTCCCGGGCTTCGACTCGATCGGCTACTGGGCCCCGGCGCTGCTCGTGATCCTGCGCTTCATCCAGGGCTTCGCCGTAGGAGGGGAGTGGGGCGGCGCCGTGCTCCTCGTCGCCGAGCACAGCCCCAACCGCTCCCGCGGGTTCTGGTCGAGCTGGCCGCAGGCGGCCGTGCCGGTGGGCAACCTCCTCGCGACGCTCGTCCTGCTGGGCATGAGCTGGATCCTGCCGCAGGACGAGTTCCTCAGCTGGGGCTGGCGCGTGGCCTTCTGGGTCTCGGCGATCATCGTGGTGATCGGCTACTACATCCGCACCCACGTCAGCGAGGCGCCGATCTTCCTGGAGGCCCGCGAGAAGATCGAGTCCGAGAAGGCGGTCAGCTACGGCGTCCTCGAGGTGGTCAAGCGGTACCCCAAGGGGATCCTCGGGGCCATGGGGCTGCGGTTCGCGGAGAACATCCTCTACTACATCATCGTCAGCTTCACGATCGTGTACCTCAAGACCGTGCACCAGTACGACACCTCGCAGCTCCTCCTGGCGCTCCTGATCGCGCACGTGGTCCACTTCCTCGTCATCCCCCAGGTCGGCAGGCTGTCCGACGCCTTCGGCCGCAAGCCGGTCTACCTCGTCGGAGTAGTCCTCGGCGCCACGTGGGCGTTCTTCGCCTTCCCGATGTTCGACACCCTGAACCCGTTCCTGATCATCCTGGCGGTCACGATCGGGCTGATCTTCCACGCGTTCATGTACGCGGGCCAGCCGGCCATCATGTCCGAGATGTTCCCCACGCGCATGCGCTACTCGGGCGTCTCCCTCGGATACCAGGTGACCTCGATCCTCGCCGGATCCCTCGCGCCGATCATCGCGACGGCCCTCCTGCAGGAATACGGCAGCTGGGTGCCCGTGGCGATCTATCTCGTGATCGCCTGCGGCATCACCCTGGTCGCGGTCCTGACCCTGAAGGAGACCCGCGGCGCGTCCCTGCGCGAGGTCGATGCCGAGGACGCGCGGCGCCACGGCCTGGACGAGCCCGCCACGGGACAGGCCACGCGATGAGCACGACGGCGTCCCAGCCGGCGGCCGCCCTGGCGGCGGCGCCCCTGTCCGGACGGCGGGCACTCGTCACGGGCGGCGCGAGCGGTATCGGTGCGGCCTGCGTGCGGGCTCTCGCGGCGCGGGGCGCGAGCGTCGTCGTCGCAGACCGGGACGAGGCCGGGGCGTCTGCCCTCGCCGGTGAGCTCGGCGGGGAGGCGTGGGCCGTGGACCTCCTCGACACGCAGGCACTCGAGACACTGACCCTCGACGCCGACATCCTCGTGAACAACGCCGGCATCCAGGTGGTCAGCCCCCTCCAGGACTTTCCGCCCGAGGACTTCCGCCGCATCCAGAAACTCATGGTCGAGGTCCCGTTCCTGCTGATCCGCGCCGCCCTGCCGGGCATGTACGCGCGGGGCTTCGGCCGGATCATCAACCTCTCGTCGGTCCACGGGCTCCGGGCGTCGCCGTTCAAGTCGGCGTACGTCACCGCGAAGCACGGCCTCGAGGGGCTCTCGAAGGTGACGGCCCTCGAGGGCGGCCCGCACGGCGTCACGAGCAACTGCGTGAACCCCGGCTATGTCCGCACGCCCCTCGTGGAGAACCAGCTGGCGGACCAGGCCCGCGTGCACGGCATCAGCGAGGAGGAGGTCCTCGAGCGGATCATGCTCACCGAGTCGGCGATCAAACGGCTCGTGGAGCCGGCGGAGGTCGCCTCGCTCGTCGCCTGGCTCGCGGGCGACGACGCCGGGATGGTCACCGGGTCCTCCTACGTCATGGACGGCGGCTGGTCCGCCCGCTGACGCCGGCGGCGGGGAGCCGACGACGCCGGCCCCGGCGTCGTCGCCCGTTCCGCCCAGCAGTAGCGCCCGTCCGGTGGGATTGTCCGATCATTCCCACCGGACGGGTGCGATCGGTGGGGGAGTCGGGCACCGCGACGGACCCGACGGCCGTCGCCGGGCCGGGTCAGACGCCGAGGATCTCCTCGATCGGCCCGATGCCGAAGAACACCACGAACGCCGCCGCCACGGCCCACATCAGGGGGTGCACCTCGCGGCCGCGTCCCTGGATGGCGCGGATCAGCACGAACGCGATGAAGCCGGCGCCGAGGCCGTTGGCGATCGAGTAGGTGAACGGCATCAGGGTGAAGGTGAGGAACGCGGGGATCGCGATGCCCCAGTCGTCGAAGTCGATGCGTCCCACCTGGGAGACCATCATGAAGCCCACCACCACGAGGGCCGGTGCCACGGCCTCGAACGGCACGAGGCTGATGAGCGGGGTGAAGAACATCGCCAGGAGGAACAGCACGCCCGTCACGACGTTGGCCAGGCCCGTGCGGGCTCCTTCGCCGATGCCCGCCCCGGACTCGACGTAGATCTGGTTCGAGGAGACCGAGCCGGCGCCGCCGGCCACGGCCCCGAGGGCGTCGATCACGAGGACACGGTTCACGCCGGGGATGTTCCCCCTGGCGTCGACGAGCTTCGCCTCGTTCGCGAGGCCCACCATCGTGCCCATGGCGTCGAAGAAGATGCTCAGGAGGATGGTGAAGGTCAGCAGCACCGCGGCGGTCGCCCCGAGATGCCCGAAGGCGCCGAAGAGGCTGACGTTGCCGATGAGGCTGAGGTCGGGGGCTCCGACCCACGAGCCGGTCGGGAGTTCGGGGACCACGAGCGACCAGCCGGCGGGGTTCGGCTCCTGGCCCGGCGTGAAGCTGGCGCCCACGTCGAAGACGGCTTCGAGGACGACGGCGAGGACCGTCGCGGCGAGCACGCCGATGAGGATGGCCCCGCGCACCCTGCGGACCACCAGGGCGATCGTCAGGATCAGGCCGAAGACGAACACCAGGGTGGGCCACCCGATGAGGACCCCGCCGAAGCCGAGTCCCACGGGCACGGTGGTGCCGGCGACGTCGGGGATGCGGCGTACGAAGCCTGCGTTGACCAGGCCGATCAGCGCGATGAACAGGCCGATGCCCACGACGATCGCCGTCTTCAGGCTCTCGGGCACGGCGTTGAAGACCGCCGTGCGGAATCCGGTCAGGACCAGCACGAGCATGGTCAGGCCCGCGAGCATGACCAGGCCCATGATGTCCGGCCAGGTCAGGCCCGGGTTGGTCGCGACGGTGATGGCGACGAACGCGTTGACGCCGAGACCCGTGGCGAGGGCGAAGGGGTACTTGGCCCACGCGCCCATGACGATGGTCAGGATGCCGGCCACGAGCGCGGTCACCGCTGCCACGCGCTCGAACCCGAGCTCGCCGCCCGAGGAATCGGCGCCGGCGAGGATGAGCGGGTTGAGCACCACGATGTAGCTCATGGCGAAGAAGGTGGCGAGTCCGCCCCGGACCTCGCGGGAGACGGACGACCCCCGCTGCGTGATGTGGAAGTAGCGATCCAGCGCGGAACCGGTTTTGAGCATGATGGTCCTAGGGGGAAGGGGCGGGTCGGGGAGATTCTATCCCGGCGTCCCGGCGCGGCCTCTTTCATGACGGGCGCCCCGGGGAGTGCGGCGTCCCAGCGCCCCCTCAGGGACGCCCCGTAGGGTGGAGGCATGTCTGCCCTTTTCCTCCTGCCCTCCCGGTCGGCGGCGACCGCCCGCCGTCGTCCTGCCCGGCCCATCGCCGTGCTCGTCCCCGCCGTCCTGCTCGCGTTCGCCCTGCTCCTGGGGGCCGGCGGCGCAGCGACCGCGCACGACGAACTGACCGGGACCGATCCCGCGGAGGGTGCCACGGTGGACGTGCTGCCGCCGAGCCTGGAACTCGGCTTCTCCAACGTCCCGTCCGGGATCGGGGCGCAGATCCAGGTCCTGGACGAATCCGGGGTGGACTGGGCCGACGGCCCCGCGAAGATCGTCGACCGCTCCGCCACCCAGCCGCTGCGCCCGGGTGCTCCCGCCGGCGCCTACACCGTCAACTGGCGCGTGGTCAGCGCCGATTCCCATCCCATCGAGGGCTCCTTCGCCTTCACCACCCGCCAGGGCGGGACGACGGTGCCGGACACCGCGGGTACGGCCGGACCCCTGGACGTCCGGGACGATCAGGGCGACGTGACCCGGGAGGCCGGCGCAGGCGACATCCCCTGGAGCATCATCCTGATGGTCGCAGCGCTCGTGGCCATCGCCGTCGCGCTCGGGGTCACGGCGCGGAAGCGGCTCGGCGCCGGCCGGTAGACGCCGGCAGGCACGCGGCCCGGCCGCCGCCTGCACCCTGGCGGCCCGGGTGTGCGGACGCCCGGTCGGCGGCCCCCTTCCGGCACCCCTTCCTGCACCCCCCCCTTATAGAGGCGAGATCGCCACGCGGGGTGCTGCGACGCGATTCAGGGCGGGCGGTCCCTGCGTGTCGATGGCGTCGCTGACCAGTTTCGCCTGGCGGATGATCTCCCGCGTGGTGGGCGTCAGCAGCTCACCCACCCCCACGAGGTACAGGCCGATCGCGCGCAGGGTCTCCTTCACGTCGCGGCCGATCGCGATGCCCATCGAGCGCAGGAACCGGCGCAGCTCGTTCTGCGGGAATTTCGTGAGGACCACGTGGTCTGCGAGGAGGACCCCGTCGGCCGTCTGCACGGCCCACTTCTTGCGGCCCATCGGAGCCTTGATGAGCTGGGGGTGGCCGATCATGCAGAGCTGTTCGGCCACGGTGGTCTGCCGGACGTCGAGGTGGTGGGCGGTCGCATAACCGCGGAGGAGCCGCATCAGCTCGGTGCGCTCGGAGAGCGAGAGGGAGTCCGTCATGACGGTGCGCAAGGGCCCGGAGTCGAAGCACTCGAGGCTCTCGACGACGATGGCGTCGATGCCGCGCCGGCTGAGTTCACTGGCGACGGCGAGGCCGGACAGCCCGGAGCCGATGACGACGGTGCTCGTCTGCTCGGCCACCGCGGATGCGGACGCGGACGCAGAGCGGACCGGGTCGAGCGGCAAGGGATCCACCGGGTTACCTCCACACGAAGCATGATTTCCGCACGGCCCGGCGCCTCTTCCGGGCCGTACGGACTCTTGGCTGCGAACGGGTCAACCAAGAGCACTGCGTGCGGGATACCCCACCTGCCAGGCGGGCCCCGCGACGGGTCCTCGCAGCCTATATAACATTTGGGACCGTGGATAGACCGATCATTCCTCGTGCGCTACAAATGGGGGACCGGCCGCTTTCGGCGGTCACGGGTCCGACCGAGGGAGGCCTGCCGTGAGCAGCGAGAACACAGGGGGCCCGCCACAGGCGCCGGCCCGGCACGGGATCGTCGTCGGTGTGGACGGTTCCGATCAGAGCACCTGCGCCCTGCTCTGGGCCGCGCGTGAGGCCGAACGGCGCGGCACCCCGCTCTACGTCGTGACCGCCTACACGGTGCCGGTCTTCGCGGCATCGAGCATGGACGCCGGCTACGCCACGGTGGACGACGAGGTCATCCGTGAGAGCGCGCAGGCAGTCCTCGACGAGGCCGTGGGCCGGCTGGACGGCATGCCGCTGGAGGTGCATCCGCGGGTCGAGTCCGGTGACGCCGCCGGCGTGCTCCTCGACCTCTCGGAGGAAGCCGAACTGATGGTGGTGGGGTCGCGTGGCCGGGGCGGGTTCGTCGGCCGCCTGCTCGGCTCCGTCAGCAGCGCGCTGCCGGCCCACGCCAAGTGCCCGACGGCGGTCATCCCCGTCTGCACGGGCGTCCGGCTCGGCCACCCGGAGCTCGGCAGGAAGCAGGGGAAGGACCGGGACAGGGTGGTCCCCGCCGTGGAGCCCGTGGTGGTGGTCGGCGTCGACGGTTCCGAACAGGCCCGCACCGCCTCGCTCGCGGCGGCGGAGGAAGCCCGGTCCAGGAGGCTGCCGCTTCGGGTCATCTGTTCCGTGGCACCGTTCAACGGCTCGCTCGCGTGGGTCCCCGCGCCGGTGGACCGGACGGCGCTGCACGCGGACCTCGCCGTCCAGCTCGCCGCCGGCCGCGACTGGCTGCAGAGCCACTACCCCGACGTCGACATCAGGGTGGACCTGGTGGACGGGCCCCCCGCCGAGGTGCTCATAGAGGCGTCGGCGACGTCGGAGCTGCTGGTGGTGGGGACGCGCGGGCGCGGGGGATTCGCCGGCATGCTCATGGGATCGACGAGCCAGGGCGTCCTGCATCACGCCCGCGGTCCGGTGCTGGTCGTCCCTGACCGGCCCGACCCCCGGCTCGAGGACCGCAGCTCGTTCGGCCCGATGGTGCCGCAGGCCGGCTGACCCGTCCGTCCCGGGCCTCCGCCGCGTCAGCCCCACCCGAGCTGGTGCAGCCGATCGTCGTCGATCCCGAAGTGGTGCGCGATCTCGTGGACCACGGTCACCGTGATCTCCTCGACGAGCTCCTCGCGGGAGTCGCACAGGCGCATGAGGGGCCCGCGGAAGATGCTGATGCGGTCGGGCAGGGAGCCGGCCTCCCACCAGGAGTCCCGTTCGGTCAGGGGCGTGCCCTCGTACAGGCCCAGCAGTTCCGTGTCGGCGGGCTCGCCCGGATGCGGCTCGTACTCCTCCACCACGAAGATCGCTACGTTGTCCATGGCGCGCGCGAGCTCGTCGGGGATGCGGTCGATGGCGTCGTCGACGGCGTCCTCGAAGTCCTGACGTGAGATCCCGAACGGCACGCCCCGATCCTACCGACCCCGGCGACGGTCGGTGATTTTGTGGAACGGGGGATATGCCTCTATAGTTCTATAGGTCCACGACAGGGAATGATCCGCCGGAAATGCTCGATCTCCGGAAGGTCGCAGGAGCCCGAACCGTGGTCCTGGCCCCCATCGTCTAGTGGCCTAGGACACCGCCCTTTCACGGCGGCGACACGGGTTCGAATCCCGTTGGGGGTACGCAAGAGGCACCCTCACGGGCGGTCAACCGGAGCGAAAAGTGCTGGTAGGCTGGAACTCTTGCAAAAGCAGCAAGTGAGAATAGCAAGGCCCTGTAGCGCAGTTGGTTAGCGCGCCGCCCTGTCACGGCGGAGGTCGCGGGTTCAAGTCCCGTCAGGGTCGCTCAGGCGGCCGGATCCCCCCGGGGAAGCCGGCCGGGCTGGATACGGTGATCATCGGTACGATGGTCGCAAGGCTCTGTAGCTCAGTTGGTAGAGCGTTCGACTGAAAATCGAAAGGTCACCGGATCGACGCCGGTCGGAGCCACCGCTGAAACCCCGCAGTTCCCCACGGAACGCGGGGTTTTCTCGTCTGCCCTCTTCCCAGCCAACCCCGGGGTTCTGCCCGTAGCATTACGGTCAGGCCGGGCCACTCGTGCCCGGCCTGGCCGTGCGCGGGCGTCCCTGCCGGGCCAGGGTGTGGGGGAAACCATCCGGGGAAGTTCCGGGTCCATCGAGCGTGGACCTCCGGCATCCCACCGAGACGAAGGGGCACCCGTGAGACACCTGTACTCCGCTGCCGGGCTGTGCGCCGTCGCGCTGGCCCTGTCCGGCTGCGGCGTGGGTGACCCGACGCCGGCCCAGACGATGCTCACGATGCCTGCCAGCCCGTCCCCGCAGCACAGCGCGCCCGACGAATCACAGGAGGCCGGGCCCGACGGCGCCGCCGGGGCGGAGGACGCGGCCCCCGAGGCGTCCGACCACTGTGTCATGGTCGCCGGCGGGGTCACCACCGCCATGCTCGCACCCCTGACCCTTCGTTCCACCTCCGACCCCGGCGAGCTGCGGGCTCTCGAGCAGCAGATCCTCGACCTCCGCGACAGGGTGCCCTCCGACCTCCACGACGACTTCACCACGCTCGCGCTCTCCGTGGAGGCGCCGCCCCGCGGCTCGGGCACGTTCGACGAGGAGGCGTTCCGGCGGGCCATGGTGCCGGTGCAGGACTGGCTCGGGAAGCACTGCGCGCAGTCCTGACGGGGCGGGCGCCGCCGCCGGGCGCGTCCGCGGGCCCTGCCCGGGGACGTCGTGGCTTACGCTGGGCACAAGCGAAAGGGGCGTTCTCCGATGATCGACCAACCCATGGCCAGGCCACTGCCCGTCCCCCAGGATCCGCCGGCCGGGAGGACCGTGATCGGTGATGCTGCGGCGGTGAAGATCGCCGCCATCGCGGCCCGCTCCGTTCCGGGCGTCCACGCGCTCGGCCCCGGCGGCGGCCGCGCCCTCGGTGCCATCCGCGACGCCGTCGGCGCCAACGACCTCTCCCACGGCGTCAAGGTGGAGGTCGGCCAGACGCAGCTCGCCGTCGACGTCAGCCTCGTCGCCTCCTACGGATTCGCGCTGAATGCGCTCGCCGACGCCGTCCGCGCTGCCGTCTACCAGGCCCTCACCGAGCTCGTCGGGCTCGAGGTCATCGAGGTGAATGTCGAGGTCCTCGACGTGCACCTGCCGCCGCCGGCTGAACCGAGGACCGCGGAGCGCGTCCGTCCCGCGGGTTCCACCCAGATCCAGCAGCCGGTCGAGTGAGGCACCCATGAATCCCACCATCGTCGGCATGGCCGCCGGAGCGGTCCTCGCCTTCGCGGCACTGGTCTTCGGCTTCTGGGGCTTCCTCCTCACCCTGGTCCTGGTGCTGTGCGGTGCCGTCGTCGGGCGCACCATCGAGGGCAAGCTCGACCTGCGCGGCGTCTTCGACGCCCTGACCGGCCGACGCTCGTCGTCGTGACCACCGAGTCGGTCCCGGTCCGCCCCCAGCACAGCCACCCGGGGACGGTCCTTCCCGGGGTGCCTGTCGGGCCGCCGCCCGCCGGACACAACCGCATCACCACGCAGGCGCTCACGAGCACGGCACGGGCCGTTGCGGCCGACGTGCTCGGGGTCCCGACGGCGCAGATCCGTGCCTCCTTCTCCGACGACCGCGGCCTCCTCGCCCTCCTCCTCGCCCTGCCCCTGCCCGTGCCGCCGCTCGCCCGCGTGGTCGAGGACCCCGACGTCGTCGCGGTGTTCGGCGGCCCGCTGCAGGCACGTGCGGACGCCGCCCGATCGCCCATCCTCGAACGGGTGCAGCAGCTCACGGGTGCCCGGCTGAGCCGGGTCGACATCCGCATCATCGGCAGCACCGTCACCAGGGGGGCGCGGGTCCTGTGAACGGCGATCCACTCCACCGGTCGACGCCGTCGAACACCGCGCGCCTCGTCCGCCGCGAGCTGTACTCGTCCCGCGCCGTCGCCTCGGTGGTGACGGCGGTCCTGCTGGTGGCGGGCTGCCTCGTCCTGCTGTTCGAGGCCGTCCTGAAGGCCGTAGGGGACGAGCCGTTCCTCCTCGACCTGGAGGCAGCGGCCGCGCGGCTCGGCACCCTGCCCGACGGCGTGCCCGCCACCGTGCTCGGGGCAGGCTCCGTCCTCCTGCTCGTCGCCGGCTCGCTGCTGGTCCTGCTCGCCGTGCTGCCGGGCAGGCGGGCCCGCTTCGCCATCCCGGACGGGCGCGCCGCCGTCGTCGTCGACGCCGAGGTCGTGGCGTCCTCGCTCGCCCGCAGGGCACGCACAGCCGCAGGGGTGGGGCCCGACCAGGTCGTCGTCACGGTGGCACGCACCTCCGTTCTGGTGCAGATCCGCCCGACGTCGGGGGTGCCGGTCGACGCAGACGCGGTCCGTGCGGCGGTCGCCGACGATCTCCGGCGGTCGGGGGTCGAACCCGGACCGCGGATCGCCGTCCGCGTGGCCGACTCGGGGGTGATCGGGCAATGAACACGACTCCGCGGCTGCTCAACCGCGCGCTGCTCGCCGTCGTCGGGATCCTGGCCCTCACCGCGGGTGCCGCCGGGCTCGGGCTCCTGACCCTGCCCGCCGTCGCCGCCTGGTGGAGCGCGTCGGCGCCGCGGGCCGGCAGGGCTGTCGACGACCTCCGGATGCGGACGACCCTCGCCGGGCAGGCAGACACCTGGTTGTGGCTGGCGCTGGCTGCGGTCCTGCTGCTGCTGATCGCGCTGCTCGTCCTCTGGATCGCCGCGCAGGGCAGGGGACGCACCGGCATCTTCGCGTCCATGGAGGACCCTGTGGCCGGCCGTCGCCGCCATGCGCGCCCCCGCGATACCGGGGACCCTGCTGCGGCAGGGACGGTGACGATCACCGCCGCGGCCGCCGAGCAGGCACTGAGGTCCGCTCTCCTGGAGCGGCCGGATCTCGCCGGCGCCTCCGTGAGCACCTGGGTGGTCCGGGGCGTCCCGGGACTGCGTGTCCGGGTGCTCCCCCGCAGGGGCGTGCCCGCGTACGCGGTCGCCGCTGACGTCTCCCGCCTCGTCGAGGCTCTGGACCGGGTCACGGGCCACCGCCCTCCGGTGTTGATCAGCATCGGTTCCGGAGCGCGGGTCCGTTTCTCACGCTCCGACCGCGTCGCCTGAACAGTGAGGCGTGTCACGATTCGGTATCGAAAGCACTGACGCGTCTCCCGTGCTTGTGACGCGTGATGTAAGCGCTTACTGTGGCGATACCAATCAGTGAGGCGGCACTTCCTCGGGTCGCAGGCGCGTCCAGCCGCAGCCCCTTCGTAGACGTACCGCCAGACAAAGGAGTCTGTTTCAATGGCGACTATTCGCTCACGGAAATTCGCGCTGCCCGTTGCAGCACTCAGTGTTTCCCTTCTCGCTCTCGCCGGCTGTGGTTCGGAAGGTTCGGACAGCGCGGGAGGATCGGGTGACGCGGACTGCGCCGCCTACGAGTCCTACGGGACCTTCGACAACGCCGAGGTCAGCGTGTACTCCACGATCGTCGACATCGAGGCCGAGCGGCTCGAGGAGTCCTGGGCGGACTTCTCCGAGTGCACCGGCGTCGAGGTGGCGTACGAGGGCTCCAAGGAGTTCGAGACGCAGATCGGCGTGCGGGCGCAGGGGGGCACCGCTCCCGACCTCGCGATCTTCCCGCAGCCCGGCCTGCTTGCAGCTCAGGCGCGGGGCGGATTCCTGAAACCCGCACCCCAGGAGGTCTCCGACCTCGTCGACGAGGGCTGGTCGGAGGACTGGAGGAACTACGGCACCGTGGACGGCACCTTCTACGCGGCCCCGATGCTCGCCAACGTCAAGGGCTACGTCTGGTACGTGCCGGCCACATTCGAGGAGAAGGGCTGGGACGTCCCCACCACCTGGGACGAGATGACCGAGCTGACCGAGAAGATCGCCGGAGAGGGCGAGATGAAGCCCTGGTGTGCCGGCTTCGAGTCCGGTGAGGCCACCGGATGGCCGGGCACCGACTGGGTGGAGGACGCCGTCCTGCGCGAGCACGGCCCCGAGGTGTACGACCAGTGGGTCGCGCACGAGATCCCGTTCAACGATCCCAAGATCGTCGACTCCTTCGACCGCGTGGGCGACATCCTGAAGAACGACGAGTACGTCAACGGCGGCTTCGGCGACGTCCGGTCGATCCTCTCGACGCCGTTCCCCGAGGCCGGCCAGCCCGTCCTCGACGGCCAGTGCGCCATGCACCACCAGGCATCCTTCCAGGCCGCGAACTGGCCCGAGGGAACCAACGTCGCCGAGGACGGCGACGTCTGGGCCTTCATGACACCGCCGATCGATCCTGCCGCGGGCACGGCGGTCACCGGCGGTGGCGAGTTCGTTGGAGCCTATGCCGATCGTCCCGAGGTGCAGGCACTCCAGGCCTACCTGGCAAGCGCCGAGTTCGCCAATACCCGAGTGGCTCTGGGCGGAAACGTCAGCGCCAACAAGGGGCTCGATCCCGAGGTCGCGCAGTCGGATCTCGACCGCCAGTCCATCGAGCTGCTGCAGGACCCCGAGACGGTCTTCCGCTTCGACGGATCCGACCTGATGCCCGGGGCCGTCGGCGCCAACTCCTTCTGGTCCGGCATCGTCAACTGGATGAACGGCTCCTCCACCGAGGAAGTCACGCAGACGGTCGAGGACAGCTGGCCCGCTTCCTAGGCAGGTAGCAGCGGGCATCCTCACCGGGTGCCCGCCGACCCCCGGCGCAGCGGGGAGGCCGTGTCTCACGGCCTCCCCGCCCGCCTCCCATTCACGTTCGGAAAGCACGCCAGGAGGCTGGGCTGTGGAAGACATCGCAGACAAAGGTTTACAGGTGGTGGTGGGCCTCGCCGTCTTCGCCGCGATCATCGGGCTCATCATGCTGGTGGTGGACCGGGCCCCCAAGACCGGGCGTGAGAAGGTCCAGATCGCCGGCTTCCTGGCGCCGGCCCTGATCCTGCTCGCCGTCGGGCTCGTGTTCCCCGCACTGCAGACCTCGTACCTCTCCCTGACCGGGCGCAACGGCGAATTCGTGGGCCTCGACAACTTCGTCTGGATGTTCACCCAGCCCGAGGCGTTGGTCACCCTGCGCAACACGGTGATCTGGGTCGTCGTCGTCCCCCTGCTGGCGTCCTCGATCGGTCTGGCCTACGCGGTGTTCATCGACCGCGCACGCGGGGAGAAGGCGCTCAAGGCACTCGTCTTCATGCCCATGGCGATCTCCTTCGTCGGTGCCGGCATCATCTGGCGGTTCGTCTACGCGTACAAGGGCCCCGAGCAGGACCAGATCGGCCTGATGAACCAGATCCTCGTCTGGTTCGGCCGGGAACCCAAGCAGTTCCTCCTCGACGCACCCGAAAACACGTTCTTCCTGATCGCCGTCATGATCTGGATCCAGACCGGTTTCGCCATGGTGGTGCTCTCCGCCGCCATCAAGGGCATCCCGACCGAGATCGTGGAAGCCGCACGGCTCGACGGCGCCAGCGCGTGGCAGCAGTTCCGCAACGTCACCATCCCCACCATCCGCGGCTCGCTGATCGTCGTGGTCACGACCATCACGATCGGGACGCTGAAGGTCTTCGACATCGTGCGGACCATGACGGCGGGGCAGTACGAGACCTCCGTGGTCGCCAACGAGATGTACACCCAGGCCTTCCGGGCGGGTGAACCGGGCCGCGGAGCCGCACTGGCCCTGGTCCTCTTCCTGATGGTGCTGCCGGTGGTCGTGTACAACGCCCGGCTTCTCCGCAAGCAGAAGGAAATCCGATGAGTACCGTCCCCCTCGAGAACAAGGACCTCCTGCCGGACGTCAAGGACGACGCCACCCAGGGTCGCACCTCCATGCAGAAGCGGGTCAGGCAGCGTCTGACCTCACGCACCGCGACGGCAGCCGCCGTCATCATCGCGGTCATCTGGACCATTCCGACCTTCGGTCTGTTCATCTCGTCCTTCCGGCCCGAGGACGACATCAAGGGCAACGGGTGGTGGAACGTCTTCACCGACCGCCAGCTGACGCTGGAGAACTACGCGGATGTCCTCAGCCCCGGCGGAAGCCAGTCGCCCAACCTGCTGTCCTACTTCGTCAACTCCCTGGCGATCGTGATCCCCGGGACCATCTTCACGCTGGTCCTCGGCTCGATGGCGGCCTACATGTTCGCGTGGGGTCGCTTCCGGGGCAAGGACGGGCTCTTCATCTTCGTCTTCGCCCTGCAGATCGTGCCCCTGCAGATGGCCCTCATCCCGCTCCTGCAGCTTTTCACGCGGGTCCTGACGATCGGCGACTTCCAGCTGCTGCCCAGCGGCACCTACGCGCAGCTGTGGGTCGCCCACACGATCTTCGGGCTGCCACTCGCGATCTTCCTCCTCCACAATTTCATCGCCGAGATCCCGGGAGAGGTGATCGAGGCCGCCCGGGTGGACGGGGCCGGTCACAGCACGATCTTCTGGCGCATCATCGTCCCGCTCGCCACGCCCGCCCTGGCTTCCTTCGGCATCTTCCAGTTCCTGTGGCTGTGGAACGATCTGCTCGTGGCCCTCGTGTTCTCGGGCGGCGGAGCCGATGTCGCGCCCATCACCCAGCGGCTCGCCGAGCTCCAGGGCTCGCGCGGCGGTGAGTGGCAGCGGCTGACCGCGGGGGCCTTCGTCTCCATGATCATCCCGCTCGCCGTGTTCTTCGGGCTCCAGCGGTACTTCGTGCGGGGCCTGCTGGCCGGTGGCCTGAAGGGCTGACAGTGACAAGCATCGACGACGTCGCGGCATCCCTCGGGGTCTCGACGGCCACGGTCTCCCGTGCGCTCCGCGGGCTGCCGGGCGTCGCCGAGGAGACACGCGCGCGGGTCACCTCGACCGCCAAGAGGCTCGGCTACGTCCCGTCGTCGGCCGCGTCGGGCCTCGCCTCCGGCCGCACCATGGCGATGGGCGTGCTCGTGCCGGTGATCAACCGCTGGTACTTCTCCGCCGTGCTGGAGGGCGTCGACCGTCAGCTGCGCGCGGCCGGGTACGACCTCATCGTGTTCAGCCTCGGCGGCGCGGGCGTGAACCGGGACCGGGTGTTCCACCGCTCCATCCTCCGCAAGCGCATCGACGCGCTGCTGGTCATGTGCATGCATCTCACCGAGGACGAGCGGACGGCCGTCCAGCAGCTGGAGTACCCGAACATCGTGGTGGGCGGCGCGGTCGAGGGTGTCCGGCACGTCGGGATCGACGACGCCCGTGCGGTGCGCGACGCCGTGGAGCACCTGATCGGGCTCGGCCATACGCGGATCGCGCACATGCGGGGCGGCGGGTCCTTCGACATCGACTTCGAGGTGCCGCGCCTCCGGGAGCAGGCGTTCCAGCAGACCATGACGGACCACGGGCTGACGGTGCGCGAGGACTGGTCCGCGTACGGGGATTTCCGCTTCGTCACCTCCCGCGCGTCGGCGCTGATGCTGCTCGCCGATCCAGCGGACCGTCCGACGGCGGTGTTCTGCTCCTCCGACGAGATGGCGTTCGGGGTCCTGAAGGCCGCAGCGGAACTCGGGGTCGCCGTGCCGGACGAACTGTCGGTGATCGGCATCGACGACCACGAGTTCTCCGAACCGATGGGCCTGACGACCATCCGGCAGGATCCCGAGGACCAGGGCGCCTACGCGGCGGACATCCTGCTCGGGGAGCTGCTGCGCAACGAGCCGGCGGACTACCCGCCGCCGCGCCCGCACACGCTCGTGGAGCGGGCGTCCACGGGGCCGATTCTCACCTGAGCGTGCCGCTCGCCCCGCTGCGGGGCTTCACGCACGCGTTCGGCGGGAGGGTGTGTCGCCGGCGGGACACGCCGCATGACCTGCCCCGTCGACGCTGGACGCGTGCACGACGCCGCGATCAGGACGCCGCGATCATGCCCGCCGACGGAACAGGGTCAGGAGGCGCGGGCGAGCTGGCGGATCGGGATCCACCGGGACGCGAGGCGCCGGTAGGACGCGGCGGCGCCCATCATGTCGGCCTCCGCGAGGCTCTCGATGCCCAGGCGGACATCCATCGGGGAGTCGTCCGGGAACACGCGATCGGCGACCGGTCCGTAGTCGACCTCGACGATGGCGTCCCGCCGGAAGATCTCGAGCCACTCGATGATCTCCGTGAGCTCGTCGAGCAGATCCATCTCCGGGGCGCCGACCGCCAACTGCGCGACCGAGCGGCGCCCGCGGTCGATGCAGTCCCCGATCCGCGCCGTGATCCGGACCGTGCTGACCCGCCCCTCGTCCTCCACGACCTCGGTGAGATCGTCCTCGTGGATGAGGGCGAACCAGGCGAAGGGCACGCCCCAGGTCGCCGACCGCGTGTAGAGCTTCGCGACGGAATCCGCGAAGGTGTCCGGATCCAGGCGGGCCTGGTGCGCTTCACGCGCGATCTCCGGCACGAGGACGTCGATGAGGGGGCCGCGCAGGCTCTGGTCGAGGGACTCGGCGGCGAGCGTGGTGCGGACGGCGAGCTGGTTGGGGCAGTAGTAGGGCGTCGTCGTGCCGTTCAGGCTGGGGAAGTGGGTGACCCGCACGAGGTCCGACTCGTGGTGCGGGAAGGGGTCCGAGACGGTGCGCAGGATGCGCCGCAGCGACTGCTCGTGTTCCAGCTCCTCGGTCAGTTCGCGCGCCCGCGCCCGCTGTTCGAGGATCGCGAGCTGCTGCGCGTCGGAGAAGGCGTCGAGGGGCTCGTAGACGCGCAGGTAGGAGACGTACGGGAACGGACGGGCGACCTGGCCCATGCGGCTCACGGCCCGCTGAGTTCCACGACGACGGGGGCATGGTCCGAGGCGCCCTTGCCCTTGCGTTCCTCGCGGTCCACGAAGGCGTCGGTCGCACGGGCGGCCAGGGCGGGGGAGCCGAGGACGAAGTCGATGCGCATCCCCTCCTTCTTCGGGAAGCGGAGCTGCTTGTAGTCCCAGTAGGTGTACAGGCCGGGGCCGGGGGTGAAGGGGCGTGCGAGATCGGCGAAGCCGGAGTCCAGGAAGGCCTGGAATGCAGCGCGCTCCGCAGGGCTGACGTGGGTGTAGCCGCCGTCGACGAACAGGTCGATGTCCCAGACGTCGTCGTCCTGCGGGGCGATGTTCCAGTCGCCCATCAGGGCGATCTGCGCGTCGGGGTCGTCGGAGAGCCACTGCTGCGCATGGCCCCGGAGGGTGTCCAGCCAGTCGATCTTGTACGGCATGTGCGGGTCATCCAGCGCCCGCCCGTTCGGCACGTACAGGCTCCAGACCCGCACCCCTCCGCAGGTCGCCGCGATGGCGCGGGCCTCCTGCACCTCTTCGGCGCCCGGCTTGCCGAAGGCGGGCTGGCCGGGGAAGGTCCGCTCGACGTCGTCGAGCCCAACGCGTGAGGCGATCGCGACGCCGTTCCACTGGCTGAGGCCGAAGTGCGCCACCTCGAAGCCGCTGTTCTCGAACAATTCCCAGGGGAAGTTGTCGTCCTTGCACTTGGTTTCCTGGATGGCCAGGACGTCGACGTCGGACCGGTTCAGCCAGGCTTCGACGCGGTCGGCGCGGGCGCGGAGGGAATTGACGTTCCAGGTGGCGATCTTCACGCCCCCTACGTTACCAACGGTGCTGTTTACTCCCGCCACCACGAGTCGAACATGGTGACCGGCACGGTGCGCTTGTGCCGTGTGGTCCAGTAGCGGTGCTCGATCGCCTTCGCGGCGTCGGCGTCGACCTCGCGGCCCTCGAGGTAGTCGTCGATCTGCTCGTACGTGAGGCCGAGCTCGTGCTCGTCGGCGCGGCCGGGCAGCTCGTCCAGCAGGTCCGCCGTCGGGATCTTGTCGGAGAGGGATGCAGGCGCTCCCAGTTCCTTGAGGAGAGCCCGGTTCTGGCGCTTGTTGAGCCCGAAGAGCGGCAGCACGTCGGCTCCGCCGTCCCCGAACTTGGTGAAGAAGCCCGTGACGGACTCCGCACCGTGGTCCGTGCCGATCACGAGCAGGTTGTGCTGCCCGGCGACGGCGTACTGCGCCATCATGCGGGCGCGCGCCTTGGTGTTGCCCTTGGTGAAGTCCGAGATGGGTTCACCGGTCGTCGCGGCGTACTCCTGCTGGATGCCGTCGACGGCGGGAGCCACGTTGAACACCATCGAGGTGCGGGGCTGGATGAAGGCGAGGGCCGACTGCGCGTCCTCCTCGTCCTTCTGGACGTTGTAGGGGAGGCGCATCGCGATGAAATCGGCGTCGGAGCCCTCGGAGCGCAGCTCGTCGACGGCGAGCTGCGCGAGCCTGCCCGCGAGGGTGGAGTCGAGCCCTCCGCTGATGCCGAGGACGAACCCGCGCGTACCCGTGGACCGGACGTAGTCCTTCAGGAAGCCGACCCTGCTGCGGACTTCCGCCGCCGGGTCGATGGTGGGTTTGACGCCCATTTCCTCGATGATCCGTGCCTGGAGTTCATGCATGCCTTCAAGGCTACTCCGCCCGCATTTCTGCACGGTTACGACATGGCCGGAATCACACCGATCGCGCCGGGTGCGGACTGCTGGGGAGCCCCACCCGGCGGAGAGGCTCCCCGACCGGGGGCTACTGGCTGAACGCCGCGTCGAAGGACGTCTCCGACGGCGCGAAGTCGAAGCGCTTCAGGAAGGCGAGGGCCTCGGGCGCGCCCTGCAGCCGGTCCATGCCGGCGTCCTCCCACTCGACGGAGATGGGGCCGGTGTAACCGATGGCGGTCAGCGCCCGGAAGCTGTCCTCCCAGGGCACGTCGCCGCGGCCGGTGGACACGAAGTCCCAGCCGCGCCGCGGGTCGCCCCAGGGCAGGTGGGAGGAGAGGATGCCGTTGCGGCCCCCGCCCATGCGCATCTTCGTGTCCTTGCAGTCCACGTGGTAGATGCGGTCCTTGAAGTCCGAGATGAACGCCACGGGGTCGATCTGCTGCCACATGAAGTGGCTCGGGTCCCAGTTCAGGCCGAAGGCGGGGCGGTGGCCGATGGCCTCGAGCGTGCGCCGCGTGGACCAGTAGTCGTAGGCGATCTCCGACGGGTGCACCTCGTGGGCGAAGCGGACGCCGCACTCGTCGAAGACATCGAGGATGGGGTTCCATCGGTCCGCGAAGTCCTGGTAGCCGGCGTCGATCACGCTCGCCGGCACCGGCGGGAACATGGCCACGTACTGCCAGATCGAGGAGCCGGTGAACCCGACGACGGTGTCCACGCCGAGCTTCTTCGCGAGGCGGGCTGTCAGCTTCATCTCCTCCGCGGCGCGACGGCGCACGCCCTCGGGGTCGCCGTCGCCCCATACCGTCGGGCCGACGATCGCCTCGTGGCGGAAGTCGATGGGGTCGTCGCAGACGGCCTGCCCCTTCAGGTGGTTGGAGATGGCCCAGACCTTGAGCCCGTTGCGCTCGAGGATGTCGAGCCGGTCCTGGATGTAGGCGTCGTCGTCCCACCGCCACGCGTCGAGGTGATCACCGGAGACGGCGATCTCGAGGCCGTCATAGCCCCACTGCCCGGCGAGCTCGGCGACTTTCTCGAAGGGGAGATCGGCCCACTGGCCGGTGAACAGGGTGAAATTGCGGGTCATGCGGTCTCCTTGGATCGGGGGTGGTCTAGTGCTGGGCGGCGGAAGCGACCTGGACGACGGCGCTCCCGGCGCCTGCGCTCTCCTCGACGGCGGCGAGGACGCGCTGGAGCCGGAGGCCGGTCTCGAACGACGGCTGGGGCGGCTCGCCCGTCCGGATCGAGGTGAGGAAGTCACGGAGCTGGTGCGTGAACGTGTGCTCCCACCCGATGATGTGCCCCGGAGGCCACCATCCCTCGAGGTAGGGGTGCCCGGGTTCGGTGACCAGGATGCGGCGGAAGCCCTGCTCGGTGGCCGGCCCGGAGGTTTCCATGAACCACAGCTCGTTGAGGTTCTCGAGGTCGAAGCGGAGGGCCCCGCGCTCGCCGAACACCTCGATGCGGAGTCCGTTCTTCACCCCGGTCGCCATGCGCGAGGCCTCGACGGTCGCGATGGCGCCCCCCGAGAGTCCGGCGGTGATCCAGGCGGCGTCGTCGACAGTCACCGGCTCCGGCCCGCCCGCACCGGGCCGCTGCTCCACGAAGGTCCGTAGGCGCCCGGAGACCTCGGTGACGTCCTGGCCCGTGAGGAACTGCACCTGGTCGAGGGCGTGGGACGCGATGTCGCCGAGGGCGCCCGACCCGGCGGTCTCCCGGCGCAGGCGCCACGTCATGGGGGACTCGGGGTCCGAGAGCCAGTCCTGCAGGTAGGCGACGCGCAGCTGGCGGATGGCGCCCAGGCGGCCGTCCGCGATGAGCGTCCGCGCGTGGGCCAGGGCGGGTACGCGCCGGTAGTTGAAGCCGACCATGGACTGGACGCCTTCGGCCCTCGCAGCCGCCGCGGCGGCCACCATCGCGGTGCCCTCGGCGATCGTGTTGGCGAGGGGCTTCTCCACCAGGACGTGCTTGCCGGCCCTCAGCGCCTCGATGGCGATCTCGGCGTGCAGGTATCCCGGGGTGCAGATGTCGACGATGTCGACGTCGTCGCGGTGGATCACCTCGCGCCAGTCGGTCGCAGAGCCCTCCCAGCCGTACCGTGCGGCCGCGTCCGCGGCCCTCCCGGCGTCGCGGCCGACGACGACGCGCCGGGCGATGTCGGGGACGTCGAAGTGGCTGCCGACCGTCCGCCAGGCTGCCGAATGCGCCTTGCCCATGAAGGCGTAGCCGATCATGGCGACGCCGAGGGGGCCGGGCCGGGCGTCGGCGGGTGCGGGTGCGGTGGTCATGGAGTTACTCCTCGGAGGGGTGGGGGCGCCCCGGGGGCGGGGTCCGGGCGGCGGAGGAAGGCCAACCCATTCTCCGCCAACCGGTCCTGGGATGCTGCCAGGGGACGCCAGATGGCCGCGGCCGTGGCGATGCTGGCGTTGTCCGCGGTGAAGCTCTCGATGTTCAGTGCGCCCCGGTACCGGACGTCGTCCAGTGCCTGGAAGAGGCCGGGCCAGTCGGTCTGGTCCCCGCCGGGCGCACCGCGGTCGTTGCCGCACACCTGGAGGTGGACGAGGTGGCGGCCGGCCCTGTGGATCGCATCGGGCGTGGACCGCTCCTCGATGTTGAGGTGGTAGGTGTCCAGCGCCAGCCCCACGCCGTCGCCGAGGAGCGGGCCGAGCGCCTCGAGCGCCTGGCCCACGGTATTGATGAGGGAGGTCTCGTACCGGTTGAGCGGTTCGATCCCCAGGACGACGCCGGCGTGGACGGCCGCCTCCACCACGGGTGCGAGGTTCCGGCGCAGTTCCTCGTAGGCCCGCGCGCGGTGGGCGTCGTCCATGCGCCAGAGCCGGCCCGTCTGCGCGTAGAAGGGACCGCAGACCGTGGGCGCGCCGATGCCGGCCGCGAGGTCGACGCACCCCAGGAGGTACCGCTGAGTGCTCCGGACGGTGGCCTCGGGGGCGTCGACGAGGTCCCGGCCGGGTGCCATGGCCCCCACCACGTACGGTTTCAGTCCGGTCTGCGCCAGGACGTCGCGGACCGCGGCCACCGACAGATCGTCGACGTTCTCGAGGGGCAGCTCGACGGCGTCGAAGCCCATGCCGGCGATCCGGTGCAGGAGGGGAGGCAGGTCCGTGTCCGTCAGCGGGGACGTCCAGACCCAGGTGTTGACGCCGATCGGGCGGACGTCGCGGGTGTCCACGGTCCTGCCTCCTTCCTGCTGCTGTCGGGGTAGCGTCCGGTCAGGGGATCTGGCGTTCCTGCCAGACCTCCGGATACCCGGGCAGGTCCTCCCCGCCGAACTTGGCGTAGTGGCCATCCGGCATGCCCTCGTTGGCCGTCAGGAACTCTGCGCGCTCGTCCTCGGTGATGGGCGACTGGGGGAGCACCCACTCCGCCGGGATCTCCTCGCCCTTGAAGATCTTCTCGAGCGCCAGGAGCGGGGTCCGCCACTGGAAGTTCGAGTAGACGGGTGCGAGGGCGTCGATGCCGGTCTCGTCCCATTTGCGCAGGAAGCTCATCTCGTCCTCGCCCGTCATGACGGGCAGGTCGGCTCCGGCGTCCTCGAAGGCCTCGATGGCGGCGACGGCGCCGTCGCCCGCGTCCATCCAGACACCCTGGACGTCGCCCTTGGCCAGTTCGTCGGCGATGATCGACTTGATCTCCACGGGGTCCGCCCCGGTGAAGTAGTCGACCGCTTCGATGCCGTTCTCCTCGAAGATGCGCTCGGCGGCGGCCCAGCGCTGCTCGAGGACGTCGACGCCGGGGAGGATCCGGAGGGCGACCACCTTGTCACCCTCCCCGAGCCGCTCGCCGAGGAAGTTCGCCGTGTCGATGCCCCACGCGAAACCGCCGATGGGATGGATGAAGGTCAGGGCGCAGTCGGTCTGCACGCCGCGGTCGAACACGATGACCGGCTTCCCCGTCTCACAGGCCCGCTCGACGGCGGGTGTCATCGCCGCTGTCGAGTTGGGCGAGATGATGAAGGCGTCGCAGTCGCCGTCGGAGATGAAGTAGTCGATGTCGGCGATCTGCGTGTTGTCGTCGTCCTGCGCGTCGCGCGTCTCCATCTCGGAGATGACGCCGGACTCCTGGAGCACCTTCAGCTGCTGGTTCATGGTGATCCAGCCCGTCTGGCGCCACGGGTTCGAGATCGACGCGTTCGAGAAACACGCCTTCCGGGGCCCCTCCGCGGCGAACGCCGAGGTGTCCGTCATCTCGCCGTCGATGTACTGCAGGTACGGCTGTGCGGGGTCCCCCTCGAAGGTGGCCGAGCGCTGCTCGTCCTGCGTGTCGTACACGGCCTGGTCGAACCACTCCGTGCTGTCCTCGGTGGGCTGCTCGGCTGCCGCGGACTCGCCGGCCGCGGCGCCTTCGGAGGCCGGCGGGTCCTCGATGGATGAATCGGTGGTGCAGGCCGTCAGGGCGAGCAGCGTCGTCGCTGCGATCACCGTGACCTTGCCCAGGATGCTTCCACGCATCATGTTCCTCCCTCAGTGGTGCCCGGTGCGGGCTGTGGTGCTGCTATCGGACGGTGCTGGTCATGGGCCCGCGCAGTGGAGCCGCGCCGCTTGCGCTGCCAGTTCCGGGCGGCCGCGGCGACGGCGACGATGATGATCACGCCCTGCACGCTGTCGCGCCACGTGGACTGGACGCCGAGGAAGTTCAGGAGGGTGAAGAGCAGCTCGAGGGCAAGAGCCCCGGCGGCGGCGGACAGCACCCAGCCGCGGCCGCCCCCGAGGACCACCCCGCCGAGGACGACGGCCGTGATGGCGGTGAATTCGTAGCCCTGGCCCACCGAGGGGTGCACTCCGGCGTAACCGACCAGGATCACGCCGGCCACGGTCGCTGCGAGCGAGGACAGCATGAAGGCGCGGGTACGGATCCACCAGACCGGCGCGCCCGTCAGGGCTGCGGCCCGTGCGTTGTCGCCGACGGCGATCAGGGTGCGCCCGTAGGGCCTGCGCATGAGCCAGAAGGCGCCCGCCGCGATAATCACGAGGATGAGGACGGGATAGGGGATCACCTCGAGGACGGGGACGTCCCGGATGCCGCCGCGGCCGATCTGGCGGAAGCTGTCGGCGGGATTGCCCGTGGCCGCGCCGCCCGTCCAGTACAGGACGAGGCCGAGCAGGGCGAGCATCATCCCGAGGGTCGCGATGAAGCTCGGGACCTTCAGCAGGGTGGTCACCAGGCCGTTGACGAGTCCCACGAGGGCGCCGAACACGATCATGAGGGCCAGGACCGGCAGGGTGCGGGACTCGTCCTGACCGACGAGGTTGCCTGCGATGATGACCTGCGCGGTGACGACCGACCCCATCGACAGGTCGAACTCCCCGGACACGATGACGAAGTACTGGCCGATGGCCGCGATGGCGACGGGAGCCGTCCGGCCGATGAACCGGATCAGGGATCCCGGCTCGCCGAAGGAGGGATTCGCCGCGAGGACGGCGACCAGGAGGACGGCGACGAGGACGAAGATCGCCCCGCTCGGGGAGCGGAGCGCCCGGAGCAGGCGTTCTCCCCGCGGTGACCGGTCCTGTTCGAGGACGGCGCGCCCGGTGGCCACGCTCATGCGGACACCCCGTTCCGTGCCCCGCGGCCCGCGCCGTCGGCCGGCCCGTCGTCCCGCCGTGACGCCGCACCCGGGGGAGGGGGCTCGCTGTGCAGGACGCCCCCGCGTCCGAATCGGGCCTGGCGGTGCACGACCGTCCGCCGCGCGTAGACGGCGACCGCCACCACGATCACGATGCCCCGGACCACGTCCTTGAGGAAGGGATTGACCTGCAGCACGCTCATGATGTTGTCCAGCATGGCGAAGATCAGGACGCCGCCGAGGGTCCCCACGAGGGATCCCTTGCCTCCGGCGAGGAGGGTGCCGCCGAGCACGACGGCGGCGATCGAGAGCAGGTCGTACCCGCCCTGGGAGCCGATGGTGGGGCTGCCCACGCCGAGCCGGGCGGCCAGCAGCAGGCCCGCCAGCCCGGCCAGCAGGGAGCAGATCACATGGGCGGCGACCACTGGCGTCGCGGTCCTGATCCCGGACATCCGCGCGACGGAGGAGTCGCCGCCGACGGCGTACATCGCGTGCCCGAGGCGCGTGGTGTTCAGCATGAGGAGGACGACGGCGGCGCACGCGAGCATGATGAGGGTCGAGACCGGGACCGGCCCGATGCCCGTGGCGCCGACGAGGCGGAAGGCGAGCGGTGCCTGGCCCGAACTGCCCTGGTAGTTGGAGCCGAGGTAACCGCTGATGATCAGGCCCATGCCGAGGGTGGCGATGAAGCCGTGGACCTTCAGCCCGGCCACCACCGCACCGTTGGCCAGGCCGATGAGCCCGGAGGCGAGCAGCGCGGCGAGCACCGCGGGAAGGATGTTCCCCGGCTGATTCGCCATGATCCCGGCCCCGATCAGGCTCGAGAGGCTGATGACGTACGGGACGGAGAGGTCCAGGCTCCCGACGAGGATCACGAGGGTCTGCCCGATGGCGATGAAGCCGAGGATGCTGGTCCCCGTGAGGATGTCGGAGATGTTGCCGGGGCTGAAGAAATTGCGGCCCGTCGAGCCCACGAGGACGGTGCCGGCGACGACCGTCAGCAGGGCCACGAGGTAGACGATGTGCGTCGAGGTCAGGCGGGTCACGAGTGGACCCCCCGAGCCCCGGTCGCCAGGTGGAGGACCTGCTCCTCGGAGGCGCCCGCCGGCAGCTCCCCGGCCACGCGCCCGTCCCGCATCACGATCACCCGGTCCGACATGCCGAGTACCTCGGGCAGCTCGCTCGAGACCATGAGGATCGCCTTGCCTTCCCGCGCCAGGCGGCGCATCAGGGTGTAGACGGCGACCTTCGCGCCGACGTCGATGCCGCGGGTCGGCTCGTCGAGCAGCACGACCCGCGGATCGATCGCGAGCCACTTGGCGAGGACCACCTTCTGCTGGTTCCCGCCCGAGAGGTACTGCACCTCCTGGTCGAGGTCCCGCGCGATCACCTCCAGGGACGAGAAGACGCCGGGCGCTTCGCGGCGTGCCGCCCCCGTGCGGCGCGGGTACACGGACCGCACGACGCTCAGCGCGTTGTCGATGATGGACTGGTTCAGGCTGAGGCCCTCGACCTTGCGGTCCTCGGTGATGAGGGCGACGCGGTGCCGGATGGCCTCCCGGGGTGAGGCCGGCCGGTGATCGAGTCCCCCGAGTGAGACGGCGCCGCGGGTGAAGGGCGCCGCCCCGAAGATCGCGTGGACGAGCTCGGAGCGCCCCGACCCCTGGAGTCCGGCGACCCCGACGATCTCGCCGGCTCGCAGGGTGAGGTGGACGTCGTCGAGCTGGTCGTTGCCGGCGTCGTGGACCTCCAGCAGGGGCTCGCCGACGGTGGTGCCCGGCAGCGGATCGGGGAAGAACGCGGAGATGGGCCTGCCGACCATGGCCCGCACGAGTGAGGCGTCGTCCAGGTCCGCGGCGGGCGACGACGTCACCACGCGGCCGTCCTTGAGCACGGTGATGGTGTCGCAGAGGTCGAAGACCTCCTTCAGGCGGTGGGAGACGTAGAGGATCGCCGTCCCGCGCTTCCGGAGCCGGTCGATGATCCCGTAGAGCAGGTCCACCTCGGGGCCGGCGAGCGCGGCCGTCGGTTCGTCCATGGCGATGATCCTGGCGTCGTAGCTGACGGCCTTGGCGATCTCCACGATCTGCTGCTGCGCCACCGGGAGCGAGCTGATGACATCGGTGGGCCGGATGGTGCTGATGCCGAGCTGTCCGAGCAGTTCCGCGGTGTCCCTGGCCATGGCCCGACGGTCCACGAGGAGCCCTTTCCTCGGCTCCCGCCCCAGGTGGATGTTCTGCGCCACGGTGCGCTCGGGCAGCAGGTTGAACTCCTGGAAGACGGTGGAGAGCCCCGCGCGGCGTGCCTGCAGCGGATGGGTGAAGCTGACCGGCTGCCCGTCGATCTCCACGGTCCCGGCGTCGCGCACGTGCACGCCTGCGAGGAGCTTCATCAACGTGGACTTGCCTGCCCCGTTCTCACCGACGAGTCCGTGGACCTCCCCGGGGAAGAGCGTCAGGGACGCATCCTGCAGGACCGGCACCCCGAAGAAGCTCTTCGAGAGCCCGGTGACGTGCAGGATCGGTGCCCCTTCCCTGCTGCTGATGCTGCTGACGCCGTCGTCGTCCACGCGCCTACTGTGACATGGCTCACCCACTTCTGTCGAGAGGCAGGCAAAAGCCGCTCGTGCTTTACTGGAAAGGTGTCCTCCTCCCAGCCGGCACCGGCACTCACGAGCCACGGCGGTCCGCGTCCGCGGACGCCCCTCCCGCCGTCGGGCGCCAGTGAGGTCTTCCAGGTCCTCCGCGACGGAAGGCCGCGGACGCGGGCGGAACTCGCCCAGATCACCGGTCTCGCCCGCTCCACCGTCGCCGCCCGGGTGGACACCCTCATGGGACTCGGCCTCGTGGCGCCCACGGGCGGCGCGGCCTCCACGGGAGGCAGGCCGCCGTCCCTGTTCGCGCTCAACCCGTCGGCGCGCGTGGTGATCGGCGCGGACCTCGGCGCCACCCACGCCGTCGTCATCCTGGCGGACCTGGCCGGCGAGGAGCTCGCGCGGGAGCGGCAGGACATCAGCATCGCGGACGGGCCCGACGCCGTCCTCGGCTGGCTCGTCGCAGCCGTCGGCAGGCTCCTGCGTTCGGCCGGCCGCGCTGCGGTGGACCTCGCCGCCATCGGCATCGGGCTTCCGGGCCCGGTGGAGCACGACACCGGGCGCCCCATCAACCCGCCGATCATGCCGGGCTGGGACCGCTTCGACGTGCCCGGGCTGGTCCGGGCGAGCTTCGACGTCCCCGTCCTCGTGGACAACGACGTCAACATCATGGCGCTGGGTGAACAGAGCACCAACTGGCCCGACGTGGGCGACCTCATGTTCATCAAGGTGGCGACCGGCATCGGGGCCGGTATCATCTCCGGCGGGGTGCTGCAGCGTGGAGCGCAGGGCACGGCCGGAGACCTCGGGCACGTCCGGGTCGCCGCCGGCGGAGAGACGCCGTGCCGCTGCGGGAACACCGGCTGCCTCGAGGCCGTGGCGAGCGGGCCGGCGCTCGCGGCCGCGCTCAGCGGATCGGCGCGGAAGGACCTCCTGGGCAGCCAGGACGTGATCGACCTGGTGCGGTCCGGTGACCCCACCGCACTCCAGGCCATCCGGCAGGCGGGCCGCGACATCGGTGACGTGGTGGCGATGTGCGTGAACCTCATCAACCCGTCGGTCGTGGTGATCGGAGGGTCGCTCGCCCAGGCCGGTGAACACCTGCTCGCCGGTATCCGCGAGGTCGTGTACACGCGGTCGCTGCCGCTGGCCACCGAGCACCTGCGAATCGCCCCGTCCGTGTCCGGCCAGAGCGCGGGGGTGGCGGGCGCGGCCGTCCTGGCCATCTCCCATGTCCTGTCCCCGGAGGCGATCGACGCCGCCAGCACGCCGGTGGGAGGCTGACCGGCCTCGCAGCCGCATCGGAGCACCAGGTAGCCGCCGGCGAGGGTCGTGGTGTTGCGGCTACGGTCCCGTCGGCGGGCCGCCCGGTCGGAATGGTGGGCATCGCCGTCGACCTCCACGAGGAAGCCCTCCAGGAGGAGGTCCACACGGCCGGCGCCGTCGAGCTGCACCTGCGTCTCGGCCATCACGGCCGCGTCGACGACTCCCCGCTGCGGCTGGACGACGGCCCCTGACCGGATCAGCGCCCCGATCTCCCGGCACGTCACGCCCTGTCGCAGCAGCCGGCCCGTCCTGGCGATCGACCCCGTACGACGCAGGGCGGCAGCGGCATCCATGGGGCGGGTCCACCCAGGAAGCGGCCGTGGCGCGTGGGCGGGTCCGTCCCTCGATAGACTGGCCGCATGACCGCCGAGACCACGCAGACCACCGATCGCTCCCGCCTGCTGGAGCTCATCAGGGAACTCGCCGTGGTCCACGAGCGCGTCACGCTCTCCAGCGGCGTCGAGGCGGACTACTACATCGACCTCCGCCGTATCACCCTGCACCATGAGGCCTCCGCGCTGGTGGGGCGCGTCATGCTGCAACTGCTCGACGACGCCGGCGTCGCGTTCGAGGCGGCGGGCGGCCTGACGATGGGTGCCGATCCCGTCGGCACCGCCGTGATGCACGCCGCGGCCCAGGCAGGCCGCCCGATCGACGCCTTCGTGGTCCGCAAGACCCAGAAGAGCCACGGCATGGCCCGCCAGGTGGAGGGGCCGGACGTCTCCGGCCGCCCCGTCGTCGTACTCGAGGACACCTCGACGACGGGCGGCTCGGCCCTGACCGCCGTCGAGGGTGTCCGCCGGGCCGGGGGCGACGTGCGCGCCGTCGCCGTGATCGTCGACCGCGACACCGGGTCCAAGGAGCGGATCGAGTCCGAGGCAGGTGTGCCCTACCTCTTCGCCTTCGGCAAGGACGAACTGGGTCTCGCCTGACCCGGCCCACAGGAGCACGAACCGGAGATCCACGTGCAGGATGAGGTCGGCAGGGCGCTCCGCCAGGCGCGCGACTTCCGCGAGTCCTCCCGCCGTTCCTTCCTGATCGGCTCCGCCGCCGCCGCCGTCGTGGCCGCCGACGTCGCCACCACCCGCATCATCCAGGCCCAGCGGGACCAGACGCGTATCCTCCCGCTCGACGACGACGACGCCCGCGCCCGGTTCCCCGACGACCGCTGGGTCCTCTTCCCCGGCTACAAGACGAGCTGGGAGGAGGGGCTCTGGATCCTGAATTCGCTGCGCCCGGCCCTGTCCCGCCGGGCGCAGATGGCGGTGATGGGCTACTCCAACCGGGGCCTGGACATCAACAACGTCGTGGCCACCATGAACCGCTACGTGGACAACTTCCGGCTCGAGAAGCTCTACTTCTACGGCCACAGCTTCGGCGGCATGGTGGCGGTGGAGGTGGCGGCGCGGCTGCGCGACCGCGGCATCCCCGTGGAGCTCATCCTCCTCGACTCCTCGCCGTCCAGCCGCTATGACGTCCGCGACAAGCGCATGTTCGACGGCGTCGTGCGCCTCTACGAAGCCGGGGTGCGCGTGCCGATCAGCCTCCGCGGCACGTACGAGCTCGGCGAGCGGATCGTCCACAAGAACGAGCGGACGTGGAGCCAGATCGTGGACCAGACGCTCGAACAGCTCTCACCGCTCGCGCCCAGCAGCGAACTCATCCAGACCCAGTCCTCGTACATCTACCACTACGACGTCTCGCGGTTCCGGCTCTCCCTCGGCGACACGAAGGTGGTCTTCGCGGGCAACCCGAACGACGGCGTCGTCGACTACGCGACGGCGCGCGTGGGCTGGGCACGCGCGCTGCCGGACAACGTGGCCTCCGTCGACTACCGGACGGAGGGCGCCCTGCCCGCGCACGCCAGCCCGCAGTGGAACCCGGCGATCTACCAGGGCGTCGCCTCGGCCGTGCAACGCGAGTACATCCCCGTGCCGCGCGGTGGCGGCTCGAAGCGTCTCTTCTGATCCGGGGCTAGACCTGGTCGATCAGCTCCGCGACGGAGCCGCAGATCTGTGCCGGCCGGAACGGATAGGCGTTGATGTCCTCCGGCTGGGTGATGCCGCTGAGCACCAGAACCGTGTGCAGTCCCGCTTCCATGCCCGCGATGATGTCGGTGTCCATGCGGTCGCCGATCATCGCCGTCGTCTCGGAGTGTGCGTCGATCCGGTTCATCGCCGAGCGGAACATCATCGGGTTCGGTTTGCCCACGATGTACGGGTCGCGGCTCGTCGCCGCCGTGATCATGGCCGCGATGGCGCCCGTCGCGGGCAGCGGGCCCTCCTTGGACGGGCCCGTGACGTCCGGGTTCGTGGCGATGAATCGCGCGCCGTCGAGGATGAGGCGGACGGCCTTGGTGATCGCCTCGAACGAGTAGGTGCGGGTCTCGCCCAGCACCACGTAGTCCGGGTTCGTGTCGGTGAGGACGAAGCCGGCCTCGTGCAGCGCCGTCGTCAGCCCGGCCTCACCGATGACGTAGGCCCGCCCGCCGGGAAGCTGGTCCTGCAGGAACTGGGCCGTGGCCAGCGCCGACGTCCACAGGTTCTCCTCGGGGATTTCGAGGCCTGACGCCTTCAGGCGCGCCGCCAGGTCCCGCGGCGTGTAGATGGAGTTGTTCGTCAGGACGAGGAAGCGTTTCGAGGTGGACACCCACCGTTCGATCAGCTCGGCCGCGCCGGGGATGGCCTGGTTCTCGTGCACCAGCACGCCGTCCATGTCGGTGAGCCAGCACTCGATGTGTTCGTTCTCGCGCATGGGCGTCCTTCCAGGGGAGTTGACCGTCCGTGGACAGTCTCCCACCTCCGGGGCCGTCTACGCTTGAACGGTGGAACAATCCCTCCCGAACTCCGGCCCCGCCCTGCCTGCCTTCGAAGCGCCGACGGTCGGGGTGGGCCCGTGGCAGGGCGACCTGCCCGAGGGCGAGCACTGGGACCACGACCTGCTGGCCTCCGGCGACACCCGCAACGTCGTCGACGCCTACCGGTACTGGACGCACGAGGCGATCGTGGCGGACCTCGACGAGCGCCGGCACGGCTTCCACGTGGCCATCGAGAACTGGCAGCACGACCTCAACATCGGGTCCGTGGTGCGGACGGCGAACGCCTTCCTCGCCCGGGAGGTCCACATCATCGGCCGACGCCGGTGGAACCGGCGGGGCGCGATGGTCACCGACCGCTACCAGCACGTCCGTCACCACCCGACCGTCGAGGACTTCACCGCCTGGGCGGCGTCCGAGGGGCTGGCCGTGATCGGGATCGACAACTTCCCCGATTCCGTGCCCCTGGAGACCTACGACCTCCCGGAGAAGTGCGTGCTCGTGTTCGGGCAGGAGGGCCCGGGCCTCACGCCCGAGGTCCACGAGGCGGCGGAGGCGACGCTCTCGATCGCCCAGTTCGGGTCCACGCGCTCCATCAACGCGTCCGCGGCCGCCGCGATCGCCATGCACGGCTGGGTACGCCGGCACGTGTTCGGCCAGCACGCCTGATCCCGCCGTCCTCCCGGCCGCGCCCCTGCACACGGGAGGTCCGCTCGCTAGGATGAGGCGAAGCACTCACCACCACGAAGGAGTCCTCAGCATGCCTATTGCAACCCCTGATGTTTACGCCGAGATGATCGACCGCGCGAAGGCGGGCGGCTTCGCGTTCCCGGCCGTGAACGTGACCTCCTCGCAGACCCTCAACGCCGCGATGCGCGGCTTCGCCGAGGCGGGCTCCGACGGCATCGTGCAGGTCTCCACGGGCGGTGCGGCGTACTGGTCCGGGGCGAGCGTGAAGGACATGGTCGCCGGTTCGCTCGGCTTCGCGGCCTTCGCGAAGGAGGTGGCGAAGAACTACGACGTCAACATCGCCCTCCACACCGACCACTGCCCGAAGGACAAGCTCGACGACTTCGTGCTGCCCCTGCTCGCCGCGTCCGAGGAGGCCGTGAAGAACGGCCGCGACCCCGTCTTCAACTCCCACATGTGGGACGGTTCGGCGGAGACCCTCGAGGAGAACCTCAGGATCGCCCGCGAGCTGCTGCCCCGCGCCGCGGCGGCGAAGATCATCCTCGAGGTCGAGATCGGCACCGTCGGCGGCGAGGAGGACGGCGTGGAGAACGCCATCAACGACAAGCTGTACACCACGGTCGAGGACGCCCTCGCGACCATCGACGCCCTGGGCGCCGGGGAGCACGGCCGCTACATCACCGCCCTGACCTTCGGGAACGTGCACGGCGTGTACAAGCCCGGCGGGGTGAAGCTGCGCCCGGAGATCCTCAAGGAGATCCAGGACAAGGTGGGCCAGAAGCTCGGCAAGGACAAGCCGTTCGACCTCGTCTTCCACGGCGGCTCCGGGTCCTCGGACCAGGAGATCGCGGATGCCGTCTCCTACGGCGTCATCAAGATGAACATCGACACGGACACCCAGTACGCGTTCACGCGTCCGGTCGCGGACCACATGCTGCGCAACTACGACGGCGTCCTGAAGGTCGACGGCGAGGTCGGCAACAAGAAGACCTACGACCCCCGCGTGTGGGGTGCCGCGGCCGAGGCCGGCCTCGCCGCCCGCGTCGTCGAGGCCGCCGCGTCCCTCGGCTCCGCCGGCAAGAAGCTCTAGCGCCGTGTCGGACGAGTTCCGCAAGAACCTGCTGGGCCCGGAGCCCACCCTCCTCCCCGAGGAGCCCGACGTCGTCGCGCGCCTCGCCGCCGGCGACGAGGCGGTGGACCTCGCCGCCCAGCACCCGACGTCGTCGCTCGTGTGGGCCATCCTCGCGGACGAGGCATACGCCGACGGCCGGACGATCGAGTCCTACGCCTACGCGCGCACCGGTTATCACCGCGGCCTCGACGCGCTGCGGCGCAGCGGCTGGCGCGGGGCCGGACCCATCCCGTACTCGCACGAGCCGAACCGCGGTTTCCTCAGGGCACTCTTCGCCCTGGGCCGGGCCGCGGCCTCCATCGGCGAGATCGAGGAAGCCGAGCGGATCGCGGCATTCCTCCGGGAATCCGACCCCGAGGCCAGCGCGCAGCTCGCAGGCTGACCGTCCCGACCGGGAGCACGGACCTGACGGGTCCCGCTACGGCGGGCCCGTCCTGTCCGTGCTCCCGGGCGGGCGTGCAGGGTAGCCCTACTCGGACGCGGTCACCATAAACGAGTAGCGCGGGTGCTTGTGCCGTTGTTACCAACGCGACCAGTGTTAAAGCCTCCACACATCGTGGTGAGGCGGATGGGAGCAGTGGTGAACATGGCTACAAATGTGAGTACCAGTGAGCTGTACACGGTGGCGGAGGTCGCCGCCATGATGCGGGTCTCGAAGATGACCGTCTACCGCCTGGTGCAGGCCGGGACGATCCACAGCATCCGGTTCGGACGCTCGTACCGGGTGCCTCAGAGCGCGGTCCGGGAGTACATCGACTCGACGAATTCCGGGTCCGACTACACCATCTGAACCACTTCGGACAGGACAGCATGCGGGGCCTTGCCCGGTTCTTCCCTCCTGCGCCCGATCCCGGGACCGACGGAGATGTCGGTCTCTTCGGCCCGGGTTCGACGGCGTGGCGCATCGCCTCCGAGCGGCTGGTCATGGCGGGCGGCCCGACCGCCCTCCTGCTGCAGGTCGCCCATCCGCTGGTCGGCGAGGGTGTACGGGCGCACAGCGGCTTCGCCTCCGATCCGCTGCAGCGGCTGCGCGGAACGCTCGACGCCGTGCTCATGGTCACGTTCGGGGACCGTGAGCAGGTCCGCGCGGCGGCCGGTCATGTGGCGCGGAAGCACCGCCCGGTCACGGGGACCCTGCCCGAACCCAGCGCGTCGATGCCCGCCGGCACGCCCTACAGCGCCACCGACCCCGGACTCGCGCTGTGGGTGTTCGCGACGCTCGTGTGGACGGCCCTCCAGGTGACGGACCGCTTCCTGCGGCCGACGACGCCGGGGGAACGCGAGGCCTACTACCGGGACATGACACGCCTGGGCCACTTCTTCGGCGTGACGGACGCCGTCCTGCCCGAGGACTACCGCGGCCTCGAACGCTACGTCGACGAGCAGGTCCGGGTCACGCTCGCCGCTGGTCCCACGGCCCGCCTGATCGCCCGGCAGATCCTCACGCCGGAGCGGCCGATCGTGCCGGTGCTGCTCCGGCCGCTGCCCTCCATCCTTGCGGCGGGCATCCTGCCGGCGAGTCTGCGGGAGGACTACGGGCTGCCGTGGCGGCGTCGTGAACGCCTGGTGTTCGCCGTCCTCCGGCGGTGCACGCGGCTGGTGGTGCCCCTGCTGCCCGCGAGGGCCCGCTACTGGCCGCACTACCGCATGGCCCGTGACCGCGTGAGGCCGAACCGCGCACGACGCCGCACCCGGGGGCCGGACCGCGCGCGACCGGTCACCCCGCGGGGCGGCGGATCGTCGTCGTGACCGTCACCAGCTGCGGGCGGGGCGGCGCCGAGCTGAAGCCGAACCGGACGGGCGGGCTCACGGGGGCCAGGGCGCCGAGGTCGGCCCCGCGCCATGACGCCGTCACGTCATCGACGGCCCGGGCGGAGGTGACGCCGTAGTACTCGGTGCGGCCCTGGCCGGCGGACCCGGCCGTCGCGACGCCCGTCACCAGCAGCGAGGCCACCGGGTTGATCAGCGCGAGCCACCGAGGATGCGTGGCGAGGCGCCGGGGGACCAGGCCGAGGAGGCGCCCGAGCAGCGTCACGCCCCCGAGCCCGGCGAGGACATGCAACTCGCCCGCGTCGACGACGAGCCGCCCGCCCGCCAGCGCCGAGGTGACGGGGGTGAGCACGACGTCGTCGAACGCGTACGTGGCCCCGACGTAGTCGGCGACCTCCGCCGTGGGCGCGAGGAGCGTCCGCCGCCCTGCCGCGTCCTCCATCATGACGTCGGTGAAGGAGCCGAAGGGCGAGGTGTCCCACCGGCCGATCACCAGGCGCGTACCCGAGGCGGTGCCGATACCGGCGATGTGTCCTTCGAAGCGGTCCATGCCCCCATTGTGCCCGCGGGCGCCCGGTGGCGTACCGGGCGCCTGCGGGCCGCGGCGGCAGCCGCAACGGAACCGCAACCGTTCCGGACCACGCTTTGTGGGCACGTCCGGAGCCCCTCGGCTAAACTCGGACGGTAAGAGCCCCAGTGGCCGCGCCCCGTGCGTGGCCGGTTGGGGCGTTCTGATGCACGGCGTACTTTCCGCGGTCGCGCGGGAGGAACCCGTACCGAATGGGGGAGGATCCCATGCCAGCAATCGTCATTGTCGGAGCCCAATGGGGCGACGAAGGTAAGGGCAAGGCCACTGACCTGCTGGGCGGCCGGGTCGACTACGTCGTGAAGCCGAACGGCGGCAACAACGCCGGGCACACCGTGGTCGTCAACGGCGAGAAGTACGAGCTGAAGCTCCTTCCCGCCGGTATCCTCAGCCCGAACGCCGTCCCGATCATCGGGAACGGCTGCGTCATCAACCTCGAGGCGCTCTTCGAGGAGATCGACGGGCTCGAGGCCCGCGGCGCGGACACCTCGAAGCTCCGCGTCTCCGCCAACGCCCACCTCGTGGCCCCCTACCACCAGGTCCTCGACAAGGTCACCGAACGCTTCCTGGGCAAGCGGGCGATCGGCACCACGGGCCGTGGCATCGGCCCCGCCTACATGGACAAGGTGGCCCGCCTCGGCATCCGCGTGCAGGACGTCTTCGACGAGTCGATCCTGCGGCAGAAGGTCGAGGGTTCCCTCAAGCAGAAGAACGAACTGCTGGTCAAGGTCTACAACCGCCGCGACGTCGAGGTCGAGGAGGTCGTCGCGTACTTCCTGTCCTTCGCCGAGCGGCTGCGGCCCCTCGTCATCGACTCCACGTTCGTGCTCAACGAGGCCCTCGACGCCGGCAAGGTGGTCCTCATGGAGGGCGGCCAGGCGACGTTCCTGGACGTCGACCACGGCACCTACCCGTTCGTGACGTCGTCGAACCCCACCGCCGGTGGCGCGTCCGTGGGTTCGGGGATCGGCCCCACGCGTATCTCCCGCTCGATCGGCATCATCAAGGCGTACACGACCCGCGTGGGTGCGGGCCCCTTCCCCACGGAGCTGTTCGACGAGATGGGCCTGCACCTGCAGAAGACGGGCGGGGAGTTCGGCGTCAACACCGGCCGGCCACGCCGGTGCGGCTGGTACGACGCCGTGCTGGCGCGCCACGCGTCGCGCGTCAACGGCTTCACCGACTACTTCGTCACCAAGCTCGACGTCCTCACGGGGATCGAGAGCATCCCCGTGTGCGTGGCGTACGACGTCGACGGGGTCCGGCACGACGAGATGCCCATGACGCAGACCGAGTTCCACCACGCGAAGCCGATCTTCGAGTACTTCGACGGCTGGACCGAGGACATCACGGGTGCCCGGACCATCGGGGACCTGCCCGACAACGCGCAGACCTACGTGCGGGCGCTCGAGAAGCTGTCGGGCACCCGGTTCTCGGCCATCGGCGTCGGCCCGGACCGCGACCAGACCATCGTCGTCAACGACCTCATCAGCTAGCCGGGCCTGATACCCCGGACGCGACGGCGGCCCCCTTCGTCCTGCGAGGGGGTCGCCGTCGTACGCGGGGGAGGTGCCGGGGGCTACAGGTTGACGGTGATGTCCGCGCCCTCACGGAGCTGCGCGATCAGGGCCTGGGCCGCCTCCGACGTCTTGCCGCCCTCGAGCTGCTCCACGATCTCGTCGCGCACCTCCTCGAGCGGGGGGAGCGGCGTCGCGGTGGCACCGCCGGCCTGCTGCTGGGCCGTGGCGGCGTCGTAGGCGTCCTGGATCTCCTGGTCGGTGGGCGTCGTGTCGCCGGCCTCGTCCGCGAGCAGGGCGTCCAGCTTCACCTGGTCGCCGAGCTGCGAGTCGAACTCGGCGTCGTCGAGCCCCTGCTTCGAGAAGGCGTCGCGCAGCTCGTCCTCGGAGCCCAGCCGGCTGGTCTCGAGGAGTCCGTCGATCGCCGCGGTGCGTGCCTCGGGGGTGACCTCGATGCCGCGCTCGTCCGCCTCCTGGCGCAGCAGCTCTGTGCTCACGAGGTTGTCCGCGACGGTCGTCCTCAGCAGGTCCTGGTCCACCTCCTGGCCGCCGGCCTGCGCCTGGGCGGCCGCCTGCGGGAACTGGCCCTCGTAGGCCGTCGTGAACTCGTCCTTCCCGATCTCGGTGCCGTTGACGACCGCGACGACGTCGGGGAGGCCCTCGAGGTCCGGCTCCGGCTGGGCTGCTGCCGACTCGTCCGCGGCGGGCGCCGTGCTCGACGACGCCGTGCCCTCGGGTTCGTCCCCCGCGGCACCGCAGCCGCCGAGGACCGCGATGGAGCCGACGAACGCGGCTGCGAGCAGGCGCCGGCCCAGGTGTGTTCCCTTGATGGTCATGCTGAGCCTCGCCTTGCCTTGCGTGCGGTGGTCAGCCTGCAACGATAGCCCAGGGACCTGACCGTCCGCTGGGCACCCCCTCCGGCGCTACCAGCCCCAGGTCCCGGCGCCGCCCTTGAAGGGCCCGACGATCGCCGCGGTGATCCATCCCCCGTAGAAGTCGCCGTCCTGGGCCCGGACCCGCTCGCCGTCGACGGTGCACTCGTCCATCCGCGACGGGTAGAGGGCCGCTCGCGTGGACAGGTCCTCGTACCCCCGCACCGGAGCAGGGTAGGTCCAGGCACCGCGGGGGCTCCGCGCGCTCCCGGCGACGACGTCGAAATAGCGTGCGGCACCCTTGAACTCGCAGTGCGTGGTGCCGTCGACGGGGACCAGGGCCCCGGGTACGAATTCCACGATCGGCAGGTAGTAGACCGGGGGGTGGCTGGTCTCGAGGACCCGGACGGCGTCGTCCGTGCTGATGAGGAGCCGCCCGCCGAAGCACACCTCGATCCTCGCCGTCGTGCGTTCCACCCGCGGCGGCCTCGGGTAGTCCCACACCGATTCCTGGCCGGGGCCTGGCTCCACGCGCTGTCTCCTCACCGGATTCCTCATGGGGAGAAGGCTACTCCGGCGTGCTGGACGGGAGTCTGTACGCTGGACGGACAGGCATGACATACACGTGAGGGCGGGAACATGTTGGTCAGCGTTGGTCAGTTCAGGCCGGGCGGGGACGCCGCGGCGAATCTCGCGGTGATGCGGGACCTCGCGGGCGAGGCCGCGGCCGAGGGGTCGGAGCTCATCGTGTTCCCCGAGGAGTCGATGTTCTCGGTCGGCCTCGTCGAGGGCTCCCTCCAGCAGGCCGTGGAGTCCACCTGGAGCTCCTTCGTCCAGCAGCTGTCCTTCATCGCGGCGGAGCACTCCATCGCCGTCGTCGCCGGAGGGTACGAGCCCAGCGGCGAGGATCGGCCGTTCAACACGCTCGTCCTCGTCGACGCGACCGGCCGGATCGTGGACACGTACCGGAAGCTGCACCTGTACGACGCCTTCAGCTACTCCGAGTCCACGCGCATCAAGCCGGGCGACGGCGGCATCACGGTGGCCCGGATCGGTGGCCTCGGGGTGGGGCTCATGACCTGCTACGACCTCCGGTTCCCCGAGCAGGCGCGGGCGCTCGTCGACGCCGGCGCCGACCTCATCTGCGTGCCCGCCGCGTGGTTCAAGGGTGAGCACAAGATCGATCACTGGGAGACCCTGCTCAAGGCGCGCGCCATCGAGAACACCGTATGGATGGCCGCCGCCGGGACCTCCAGCAGCCACACGATCGGACACTCCGCCGTGATCGACCCCATGGGAGACCCGAGGGTGCACCTCGAGGACGAGGAACGCGGCGTCGTCACCACCGAGGTGACGCGGCGCAGGGTCGACGATGTCCGCGAGTTCCTGCCCGTCCTGCGGAACAGGCGCTTCGCGCGCAACGAGACCGTTGTCGACGCCCACTGACGCGGGCCCCTCCCACCCCGCGGCGGCGCGGCCCCCGGAACCGGGCCGAGCGCCCAACATCCGGGACGTCGCCCGGCGGGCCGGCGTCTCCCACCAGACCGTCTCCCGGGTGATCAACGGCCACCCCAGTCTTCGCGCCGGGACGCGCGACCGCGTCCTGGCCGCGATGGAGGAGCTCAAGTTCCGGCCCAACCGGGCGGCCCGGGCGCTCGTGACCAGCCGCTCCACCACGATCGGCGTGCTCGTCAGCAAGGGCTTCGAGTACGGCCCCGCGGCGACCCTGCAGGCCGTCGACAGCGCCGCGCGCGAGGCCGGCTACGCCGTGGACGTGGCGCACCTCGACGACGTCGACGGCGGCTCGATCCGCTCGGCCCTGGACCGGCTGCTGGCCCACCGCGTGGACGGCCTCGTCATCCTGGCACCGCAGGCACGGACCTTCGGGGAGATCGACCGCCTGTCCATCACCCTGCCGTTCGTGACGGTGCACTCCGCCCGGGCCCGCGACGACCATCGGCTGTCCGTCGACCAGTCCGGGGGAGCCGTCCTCGCGACCCGGCACCTGCTCCACCTGGGACACCGGCGGATCGCCCATATCGCCGGGCCCGACGGCTGGTTCGAGACGGATGCCCGCGTGCGAGGCTACCGCAGCGAGATGGAGGCGTGGGGCCTCGCACCCGAGCCCCTCCTCTCCGGGACGTGGACCGCGGAGTCCGGCTACCGCGCCGGGCTCGCCCTGGTCGAGGACCCCGGTATCACGGCGGTCTTCTCCTCGAACGACCAGATGGCGCTCGGCTTGATGCACGCCTTCCGCGAGCAGGGGCGTCGGGTGCCGGAGGACCTCAGCGTGGTGGGCTTCGACGACGTCCCCGAGGCCGCCCACTACTGCCCTCCGCTCACCACGGTGCGTCAGGATTTCCCCGAACTCGGCCGGCGCTGCGTCGCCCGGCTGCTCGGGCTGATCGGCGAGCCGGCGGCACCGATGACCGGGCCGGACGGGGCGGCCGCGGACGTGCGCCCCGAACTCGTGATCCGGGCGTCCACGGCCCGCCACCCCGGCTGACGCGCCCGCGCCTGCGGCGCGTCCCTGCACACCCATTGACACACCCCACCGGCGGGGCCCTACACTGGGGACCGCCGATGTGAACGGTCACATGACCGATCGCGTAGCTCCCGATCCGCCCGGGCACTGCCAGCAGTCCCCAGAAGAACAACGAGGTCCTTCCCTTGAGCGATTCCACCCCGCGCGCCTCCGCGTCGACCAGGGAAGCCGGCAGGCCCACCTATGTCATCGGCGTCGACTACGGCACCCTGTCCGGACGCGCCGTCGTCGTCCGCGTCTCCGACGGCGCCGAACTCGGCGCCTCGACGCTCGAGTACCCGCACGCCGTCATGGACACCACCCTCGCAGCCACGGGGGACCACCTCCCGCCGGAGTGGGCCCTGCAGGTGCCCTCCGACTACGTCGACGTCCTCCGCACCGCGGTACCGGCCGCCGTGGCGGAGGCGGGGATCGACCCGCAGGACGTCATCGGCATCGCCACCGACTTCACCGCCTGCACCATGGTGCCCACCCTCGCGGACGGCACTCCGCTGAACGAGGTGCCCGGCTACGAAGGACGTCCGCACGCCTACGTGAAGCTGTGGAAGCACCACGCCGCGCAGGGCCAGGCCAACCGCATCAACGAACTCGCCGCCGAACGCGGCGAGGCCTGGCTGCCCCGGTACGGAGGCCTCATCTCGAGCGAATGGGAGTTCGCCAAGGGCCTGCAGCTGCTCGAGGAGGACCCGGAGCTGTACGACCTCATGGACCACTGGGTGGAGGCCGCCGACTGGATCGTCTGGCAGCTCACGGGGCAGTACGTGCGCAACGCCTGCACGGCCGGATACAAGGGCATTTACCAGGACGGCGCCTACCCGTCCGACGACTTCCTCGCGGCCCTCAACCCCGACTTCGCCGGCTTCGCCCGCGAGAAGGTGGACCACACCATCGGTGCCCTCGCCTCGAGGGCGGGCTCGCTCTCGGAGGAGGCCGCCGGCTGGACCGGGCTGCCCGCGGGCATCGCCGTCGCCGTCGGGAACGTGGACGCGCACGTCACCGCCCCCGCCGCCCAGGCCACCGACCCCGGCCAGATGGTGGCCATCATGGGAACCTCGACCTGCCACGTCATGAACTCGGACCGGCTGAGCGAGGTTCCCGGCATGTGCGGCGTCGTGGACGGCGGCATCGTGGAGGGCTTCTACGGCTACGAGGCCGGCCAGTCCGGCGTCGGGGACATCTTCGCGTGGTTCGTGGCCAACCAGGTGCCCGGCGAGATCAAGGAGGCCGCCACCGCCCGGGGCCTGAGCGTGCACGAGTACCTGACCGAACAGGCGCAGACCGAACCCGTGGGGGCGCACGGACTGGTGGCCCTCGACTGGCATTCCGGGAACCGCTCGGTCCTCGTGGACCACGAGCTCTCCGGTACCATCGTGGGCCTCACCCTCGCCACGAGGCCGCACGAGGTCTACCGTGCACTGCTGGAATCGACGGCGTTCGGCACCCGGAAGATCGTCGAGACCTTCAACGCCTCCGGCGTGCCCGTCACGGAGTTCGTGGCCGCCGGCGGACTCATCCGCAACCCGTTCCTCATGCAGGTCTACGCCGACGTGCTGAACATGCCCCTCTCGGTGATCGGCAGTTCCCAGGGCCCGGCCCTCGGGTCCGCGATCCACGCCGCCGTGGCGGCCGGAGCCTACGAGGACATCCACGCCGCGGCCGCTGCGATGGGCCACCTGAACCGTGCCGCCTACACGCCCGACCCGGAGCGTGCCGTCGCCTACGACGCCCTGTACCGCGAGTACACCGAACTGCACGACTACTTCGGCCGCGGCACCAACGACGTCATGCACCGGCTCAAAGCCCTGCGCCGAACGGCCCGCACCCCGCAGGGGGTGTCGGCATGAGCCCTGTGTCCCCGGCTCCCTTCAGCCCCGAGGTCGAGGCGGCCATCGCCGCCGTCCGGAAGGACGTCGCCGCACTGCACGCCGAACTCGTGCGCTACGGGCTCGTGGTGTGGACCGGTGGGAACGTCTCCGGCCGCGTGCCCGGAGCCGACCTCTTCGTCATCAAGCCCTCCGGCGTCGGTTACGACGAGCTGACGCCGGAGAACCAGATCCTGTGCGATCTCGACGGCAACGTCATCGCGGGCAGCCCCGGGTCGGAGCGGTCGCCGTCGAGCGACACGGCGGCACACGCCTACGTGTACCGCAACATGCCCGACGTCGGAGGCGTGGTGCACACGCACTCCACCTACGCCGTCGCGTGGGCAGCGCGCGGGGAATCCATCCCGTGCGTGATCACGGCCATGGCGGACGAGTTCGGCGGGGAGATCCCGGTGGGCCCGTTCGCGATCATCGGCGACGACTCGATCGGCCGCGGCATCGTGGAGACACTGACCGGTCACCGCTCCCGCGGCGTGCTGATGAAGAGCCACGGCCCCTTCACGATCGGCAACGACGCGAAGGACGCCGTCAAGGCCGCCGTCATGCTCGAGGACGTCGCCCGCACCGTCCACATCTCACGGCAGCTCGGTGCACCCGCAGGGATCCAGCCCGAGCACATCGACTCACTCTTCGACCGCTACCAGAACGTGTACGGTCAGCCCACCACCCCAGGAGCCCTCGCATGAGCCCCCTCAGCACGACCCTCGACACCTACGAAGTCTGGTTCCTCACCGGGAGCCAGGATCTCTACGGCGAGGAGACGCTCCAGCAGGTCGCCGAGCAGTCGCAGGAGATCGTCAGGATCCTCGGCGACGCGGGGCTGCCCGTGAAGGTGGTCTGGAAGCCGACGCTCAAGGATTCCGCCTCCATCCGGCGCATGGCTCTCGAGGTCAACGCCGCGGACGACGCGATCGGCGTGATCGCCTGGATGCACACGTTCAGCCCGGCGAAGATGTGGATCGCAGGGCTCGACGCGCTCCGCAAGCCCCTGCTGCACCTGCACACGCAGATCAACGTGGCGCTTCCGTGGGGCGAGATCGACTTCGACTTCATGAACCTCAACCAGGCGGCCCACGGCGACCGCGAGTTCGGGTACATCCAGTCGCGCCTCGGCGTGCCTCGGAAGACCGTCGTCGGGCACGTCTCCAGCCCCGAGGTCTGCGCGAAGGTGGCCTCGTGGCAGCGCGCCGCCGCCGGCTGGGCCGCCGTGCACGAGCTGAAGGTCGCCCGCTTCGGCGACAACATGCGCAACGTCGCCGTGACCGAGGGGGACAAGACCGAGGCCGAGCTGCGCTTCGGCGTCTCGATCAACACGTGGGGCGTCAACGACCTCGTCGCCGCCGTCGAGGCGCAGTCGGAGGCCGACGTCGACGCCCTCGTGGCCGAGTACGAGGAGACGTACGACGTCGTCCCCGAGCTGCGTCGCGGCGGGGAGCGCCACGAGTCCCTGCGGTACGGGGCCCGGCAGGAGCTCGGGCTGCTGTCCTTCCTCGAGGACGGCGGGTTCGGCGCCTTCACCACCAACTTCGAGGACCTCGGCGCGCTGCGGCAGCTGCCGGGCCTCGCCGTCCAGCGGCTGATGGCACGCGGCTACGGCTTCGGCGCCGAGGGCGACTGGAAGACCGCCGTCCTGGTGCGCGCCGCGAAGGTGATGGGTGCGGGACTGCCCGGTGGCGCCTCCCTCATGGAGGACTACACGTACCACCTGGTACCGGGGGAGGAGAAGATCCTCGGGGCGCACATGCTCGAGATCTGCCCCACCCTGACCACGTCGAAGCCCTCCCTGGAGGTGCACCCGCTGGGGATCGGCGGCAAGGAGGACCCGGTGCGCCTGGTGTTCGACACGGACGCCGGCGCCGGTGTCGTCGTGGCGATGTCCGACATGCGCGACCGCTTCCGCCTGACCGCCAACGCCGTCGAGATCGTCCCGCCGGACGCCCCGCTCCCCAACCTGCCCGTCGCCCGTGCCGTGTGGAAGCCGGAGCCGAGCCTGGAGACCTCCGCGGCGGCGTGGCTCAGCGCCGGGGCCGCACACCACACCGTCCTCACCACCGCCGTGGGCCTCGAGGTGTTCGAGGATTTCGCGGACATCGCAGAGGTCGAACTGCTGCGGATCGACGCCGACACGACGCTCCGGGCGTTCCAGCGCGAACTGCGATGGAACGCCGCGTACTACAGACTGGCCCAGAAGCTCTAGGACACCCCTTCCCGAAAGCCGGCAACGCTGCCGGAAACCACTCACAAGAAAGATCCACCATGAATCGGAAATACCTGGCCGGCATCGCGGCTGCCAGCATCCTGACGCTCAGCCTCACCGCCTGTGGTGGAAGCCGGGGCGGCGGCGGCGAAGCCGCAGCAGAGGGCGGATCCAACGAGGGCGCGAAGATCGGTGTCGCCATGCCGACGCAGCAGTCCGAGCGCTGGATCGCCGACGGCGAGAACGTGAAGAGCCAGCTGGAGGACCTCGGCTACGAGGTGGACCTGCAGTTCGCGAACGACGACATCCCCACGCAGGTCTCCCAGATCGAGAACATGATCAACGGGGGCGTCAAGGCCCTCGTCATCGCCTCGATCGACGGCACCACCCTCACGAGCGTCCTCGACCAGGCCGAGTCCCAGGACATCCCGGTCATCGCCTACGACCGGCTCATCAACGAATCCGACACCGTGGACTACTACACGACCTTCGACAACGAGGAGGTCGGTGTCCAGCAGGCCACGTCACTGCTCACCGGCCTCGGCGTCCTCGACGCCGAGGGCAACGAGACGGGCGAGAAGGGTCCCTTCGACGTCGAGCTCTTCGCCGGCAGCCCGGACGACAACAACGCCACGTTCTTCTGGGACGGCGCCATGAAGACCCTGCAGCCCTACCTGGACAGCGGTGTGCTGCGTGTGCCCAGCGGCCAGACCGACTTCGAGCAGGCTGCGATCCTCCGCTGGCTGCCCGACACTGCCCAGGACCGGATGGAGGACCTCCTCACGGTCGGCGGCGGCGAGCGCCTCGAGGGCGTCCTGTCGCCGTACGACGGCCTGTCGATCGGCATCATCTCGGCCCTGACCTCCGGAGGGTACTCGGCCGACGAGCTGCCCGTCGTCACCGGCCAGGACGCCGAGGTCGGCTCGATGAAGTCCATCATCGCCGGCGAGCAGTACTCGACGATCTTCAAGGACGTCCGCGAGCTCGGCAAGCAGGCCGTGACGATGGTGGACGCCCTCATGAAGGGCGAGGAGCCCGAGGTGAACGACACCGAGACGTACGACAACGGGGTCAAGGTGGTCCCCTCCTACCTGCTCGAGTCCGAGATCGTCACGGTGGACAACTACGAGGCAGCGCTCGTCGAGACCGGCTACTACACCGAGGACGAGCTCAAGTAGGCGTCCGGCAGTAATCCCGACCCGTAGCCCCGGACCATCCTGGTCCGGGGCTGCGGGTCCCCTCGCCCGGCCGTCGCCGGGACTTCCACTCACGTAAGCGAGGCTCCACCATGGCGGAGAACATCCTCAGGATGCACCGCATCACCAAGACCTTCCCGGGCGTGAAGGCACTGCAGGACGTCAACCTCGACGTCGCGCGGGGCGAGGTCCACGCGATCTGCGGGGAGAACGGGGCCGGGAAATCGACCCTCATGAAGGTGCTGTCCGGGGTCTACCCGCACGGCACGTACGACGGCGACATCGAGTTCGAGGGCGCCGTCGTGGAGTTCAAGGACATCCGTGACAGCGAACGCGCCGGCGTCGTCATCATCCACCAGGAGCTCGCCCTCTCCCCCTTCCTGTCCGTCGCCGAGAACATCTTCCTGGGCAACGAACGCGAGAGGCGCGGCTTCATCAACTGGAACGAGACCAATATGGAGGCGGCAAAGCTCCTGCGCCGCGTGGGCCTCGAGCTGAACCCGGTGGTCAGGGCCGGCGACATCGGTGTGGGCAAGCAGCAGCTCGTCGAGATCGCGAAGGCGCTGTCGAAGAACGTGAAGCTGCTGATCCTCGACGAGCCCACCGCGGCACTCAACGACGAGGACTCCGCGCATCTCCTCGGGCTCGTGAAGGGCCTCCGGGCGGAGGGCATCACCTGCATCATCATCAGCCACAAGCTCAACGAGATCCGGGAGATCGCGGACTCGGTGACCATCCTCCGTGACGGGCGCACCATCGAGACCCTCAGCCTGCACGACGGCTCCGTCTCCGAGGAGCGGATCATCAGGGGCATGGTGGGGCGCGACATGGAGAGCCGCTACCCGGAACGCACGCCGGTCATCGGCGAGGAGGTCCTCCGCGTCGAGGACTGGACCGTCCATCACCCGCAGGAGAGCAGCCGGGTGATCGTCGACGCCGCGAACATCTCCGTCCGTGCGGGCGAAGTGGTCGGCATCGCCGGCCTCATGGGTGCCGGGCGCACGGAGCTGGCGATGAGCATCTTCGGCCGCAGCTACGGCTCCCACATCACGGGCACGCTCTACAAGAACGGTGCGCCGATCACGGCGCGCACGGTCGGTGAGGCGATCCGGCACGGCATCGCGTACGCGACGGAGGACCGGAAGCGCTACGGCCTGAACCTGATCGACGACATCAAGCGGAACATCTCCGGCGCCGCCCTCGGCAAGCTCGCCAAGCGCGGCTGGGTGGACGGCGGCCGGGAGGCCGTCGTCGCCGGCGACTACCGCAGGTCGATGAACATCAAGGCGCCGTCCGTCACGGCCATCACCGGCAAGCTCTCCGGTGGCAACCAGCAGAAGGTGGTGCTCTCCAAGTGGATGTTCTCGGACCCCGACGTCCTCATCCTCGACGAGCCCACCCGCGGGATCGACGTCGGCGCGAAGTACGAGATCTACACGATCATCAACCGCCTGGTCGCCGAGGGGAAGGCGGTCATCGTCATCTCCTCGGAGCTCCCCGAGCTCCTCGGCATCTGCGACCGCATCTACACCCTGGCGGAGGGGCGCATCACTGCCGAAGTGCCCATCGACCAGGCGACACCGGAACTCCTCATGCAACACATGACCAAGGAAAGAGACTGACTCCATGGCTACCACCGTCAAGGACGCCGCCGTCGCGACGCCGCCGCCTCCCGTCAAGCACGGGATCTCGTTCCTCACGAGCAGGCTGCGGCAGATCGGCATCTTCGTCGCACTGCTCGTGATCGTCACCCTCTTCCAGGTGCTGACAGGCGGGGCCCTGCTGCAGCCGGACAACGTCTCGAACATCATCGTGCAGAACAGCTACATCCTCCTGCTGGCCATCGGCATGGTCATGATCATCGTGGCCGGGCACATCGACCTGTCCGTCGGCTCCGTGGCCGCCTTCGTCGGTGCGATGTCCGGCATCATGGTGCAGGACTGGAGCTTCCCCTGGTGGGCCGCCTTCCTCGCGTCACTGGTCATCGGCGGTCTCGTGGGCGCCTGGCAGGGCTTCTGGGTGGCCTACGTGGGGATCCCGGCGTTCATCGTCACCCTCGCCGGCATGCTCATGTTCCGCGGGCTCACGCAGATCGTCCTCGAGAACCAGCGCATCACCGGCTTCCCCGAGGAATACCGGCAGCTCGGCGGCGGCTTCCTGTTCCCGGGACTGTTCCCGCCGGAAACCAACCTCCTGGACTGGACGACCGTCGGCCTCGGGGTCATCGCCGTGATACTTCTCGTCGTCACGCAGCTGCGCGGCCGGGCCACCCGTGCCCGGCTCAAGCTCGAGGACGAGCCGGCGGCGTGGTTCTTCACCAAGCTCGCCTTCATCGCGCTCATGATCCTCGGACTGACCTATCTGCTGGCCGGTTCGCGCAGCGGGACGCCGATCGTCCTCGTGGTGCTCGGCGTGCTGATCGTCGCGTACAGCGCCGTGATGAACAACAGCGTCTTCGGCCGCCACATCTACGCCCGGGGCGGCAACCTCCAGGCCGCGCAGCTGTCCGGTGTCGACACGAAGCGCATCGACTTCATGCTGTTCGTCAACATGGGCGTGCTGGCCGCACTGGCGGGACTCATCTTCACCGGCCGGCTCAACTCTGCGGGCCCGGGCGCCGGCAACCTGTTCGAGCTCGACGCCATCGCGGCGGCGTTCATCGGCGGCGCGGCGGTGACGGGCGGCGTGGGCACCGTGATCGGTGCCATCACCGGCGGTCTCATCATGGGTGTCCTCAACAACGGCATGTCCCTGCTCGGCGTGGGGATCGACGTCCAGCAGTTCATCAAGGGCATGGTGCTCCTGCTGGCCGTCGGGTTCGACGTGTTCAACAAGCGGCGTGCCTCGAACGCCCTGAAGTAGGCAGTCGGGACAGGATCCGGGAGACGACAGGACGAGCGTGACTTCTCGCCGCCGTCGGTCGATCACCCCCTGCGAGCGCCGCACCGGGGCTCATCCCCCAGACGGGCCCCGGTGCGGCCTTCTTCCTGCGCGCTCGACGCCCGGCGGTCCTGCGCCCGGGGCCCGGCTCCCCGGGCACGTCGACAGTCCGCGGAGCAGCCCCCGGCCGGGCAACCCGCGGAGACTCCCTTCCCCGGGTGGCCGGCTCCGGGACAACCCGCGGACACGGGGCCGCCGACCGTGACGGACCTCCGTCAGGACGTGATCTGCCGCTTCGAGGAGATGACCCCGGTGTTGAACCCGGCCAGGTTGAGCCCGCCGTGGAATCGTGCGTGCTCGATCTTGATGCACCGGTCCATCACCACGTCGAGGCCCGCGGCTTCGGCCTCACGCGCGACGTCCTCGTGCCAGGATCCCAGCTGCAGCCAGAGGGTCTTCGCGCCGACGTCGAGCGTCTCCTGCAGCACCGACGGCAGGTCGTCGTGCCTGCGGAACACGTCGACGACGTCGGGTACCTCCGGCAGGTCCCTCAGCGACGCGTAGGCCGGCCGGCCGAGGATCTCCCTGGCCACCGGGTTGACGAAGTATAGGCGGTAGGGGGAGGAGGACTGCAGGTACGTCGCGACGAAATAGGACGCGCGCGAGGGCTTGTCCGAGGCGCCGACGATCGCGACCGACCGCGCATTCCTCAGCAGGGCCAGCCGTTGGGGCGCCGACGGCCCCTCCCAGGTCCGTTCCGGTGTCGTGCTGCCGGCGCTCATGCTCCCACTCCCACTGCACGCGTTGCCGATGCGTCGTCGTCGTTCTCCCCGGCCGCTTCCTGCGGCAGGTCCTCGAACTCGGCGTCCGAGGAGTTCACCGCAGCGTCCAGGGCCTGGTCCAGGTCCCAGAGGATGTCGTCCAGGTCCTCCAGGCCCACGGAGATGCGCACGAGGTCCTCGGGCACGCCCGCCGCGGCGAGCTGCTCGGCCGAGAGCTGCTGGTGCGTCGTCGAGCCCGGGTGGATCACGAGGGTGCGCGAGTCACCCACGTTCGCGAGGTGTGATGCCAGCTGCAGCGACTCGATGAACTTCTGGCCCGCCTTGCGGCCACCCCTGATGCCGAAGCTGAACACCGATCCGGGGCCCAGCGGCAGGTAGGTCCTCGCCCGCTCGTGATGCGGATGGGTGGGGAGCCCGGCGTAGTTGACGTACTCGATCCGCGGATCGGCCTGCAGCCACTCCGCGACGGCGAGGGCGTTCCCGAGGTGCTCGTCCAGGCGCTGCGCGAGGGTCTCCACACCCTGCAGGAGCTGGAAGGCGGACATCGGCGAGAGCGACGGCCCGATGTCGCGGAGCTGTTCGGTCCGCAGCTTCGTCAGGAACCCGTACTCCCCGAAGTTCGCCCACCACTGGATGTTGCCGTAGGAGGGCACGGGTTCGGTCATCATGGGGAACTTCCCGTTGCCCCAGTCGAAGCGGCCGCTCTCCACGATCACGCCGCCGAGGGTGGTGCCGTGCCCGCCGATGAACTTGGTGGCCGAATGGATGACGATATCCGCGCCGTGCTCGATGGGGCGCACCAGGTAGGGGGTGCTGAGCGTCGAGTCGACGATGAACGGGATACCGGCGTCGTGGGCGACCTTCGCGAGGCCGGCGAGGTCGGCGATCTCACCGGAGGGGTTCGCGATCACCTCGGCGTAGACCGCCTTGGTGTTGTCCCGGATGGCGGCCGCGTAGTCCGCGGGGTCCGTCCCCGGGACGAAGGTGGTCTCGATGCCGAACCGGCGCAGCGTGACGTCGAGCTGCGTGACGGTGCCCCCGTACAACTGGGACGCGGCGACGATGTGGTCCCCGGCCTGGCAGAGCGCCGCGAAGGTGATGAACTCCGCGCTCATGCCCGACGCCGTCGCGACCGCCCCGATCCCACCCTCCAGGGAACTGATGCGCTCCTCGAACGCGGCGACCGTCGGGTTGCCGATCCTCGAGTAGATGTTGCCGTACTTCTGCAGGGCGAAGAGGTTCGCGGCGTCGTTGGTGTCCTTGAACACGAACGACGTCGTCTGGTAGATGGGGACGGCCCGGGCCCCGTGGGTGGCGTCGGGAGTGCCGCCCGCGTGGAGTGCACGCGTGCGGAAACCGAAGGAACGTTCTGCCATCAGATACCTGCCTTGCTGGAGTCGGAAGCTGCGGAAGCTGCGGGGGCGACGTCGGTGCCGGAGGCGGCTGTGGGTGCGCTCATGGTTCCTCCATCGGTCTGGCAGTAGCACCCTCATGCCGCCGCGGGTATGCGGAGGCCAGGGTTGCTGCGGCGTCGCTGAGCCAGATCTCTCGGCCGCTCGGGATGGTCGGGTCGAGTCTGACACCTGCGCGGTTGCAGAACCAAACCGTATGTCGTCGTGTGCAGCCGGGGTTGCGGTCCAGCGCCTCGCGTCCGACGGCACACACGGCGCGCGGCACCTAGGCTGGGGGGATGGAGGAATGGAGATCGGCGAGCCGGGTGCAGGAGCGGAGGCTGTGGCAGACGCTCGGGTACGTCGGGATCGCGCTGACGCTCGCCCTTGCGAGCAGCGTCCTCGTGGCCGTGAGTGACCAGGAATCGGCGGTCACGCAGGGGTACTACGTCCAGCAGTCCGTGCTGCTCGCGCTCAGCGCGGCAGGGTCGTTCCTCGCCGTCCGTCGCTGGCGGGCCCTGCGCGGATGAGGGGCACCCTACCTCCCGTTACTCAAATGTGACAAACCGGAGGTGCGCTGGGTAGGGTCGGCACGTGCCTCCGCGACCGTGGGGCGCTCCTGGACGGATTGCCGAGCCCTGCCGTCGTCCGGGACTCGTTCGCAACCACGAAGGCAGGGACGGGGGAACCACCAGTTCCACCGGGCGCGCAGGACCACCTGCAGGCGCCCTCGGGGTTAAGTCGCACCGCAGCACCTACCGTGATGCGTGTGGCCGGGTGACTCCCATCCGAACCCGACAGCTCACCCCGCAGGCATGGGAGAGGTATACAACCGTGTCACGAAACATCACTTCAGCGCGCCACCGGGCCGACGTCGACGGCAACCTCGCGCTGCAGGGCCTGTCCCGCGCCGCCAAGGCCCACGCCACCACAGTGGGCCGTCCGGTCGCGATCGCCGCCGTCACCTCCGGCCTCGCGCTCACCGCCGTCGGCACCGCCAACGCCGGTGAGTACTCCGCACAGGGCACGACGACGGCCCCTGCCGTCGCAGTTGCTGCCGCGGCACCCGCCGTACCGGCTGCCCCCGCAGCTGCTGTGAGCCCCGCCGCTGCCCCGACGACGCACACCGTCGTCGCCGGCGACACCCTCGGTGCCATCTCGGCACGATACGGCGCGGACCTGACCGCGGTCCTCACCGCGAACGGTCTGTCCGTCGCATCGATCATCTTCCCGGGTGACACCATCACCCTCCCGGCGGCCGGTGCCGCCGTGGCCCCCGCCCGGACGGTGTCCGTGCCCGTGGCAGCCCCTGCCGCCGCGCCCCAGCCCGCACCCGCTGCTGCTCCCGCGGCCCTCGTGGCTCCTGCCGCTCCGGTCCAGCAGGCCGCCGCCATCGCCCCCGCTCCGGCCGTGTCCACGGCTCCGGGGTCGGGCGTGTACCTGGCCTCGGCGAAGATCACGCCGGTCGCAGCCTCCTCCAGCGGCGTCGGCGGCATCCTGCTGGCGTCCGCCCAGTCCCAGCTCGCCGCCGGTGCCATCCAGGACTGCACCGTCCTGGTCGAGACCGCACTGCGCGCCGCAGGGATCTCCGTGGGCGACCTCGGCCCCTCGCAGTTCTTCCAGTTCGGCTCCACCGTGACGACTCCCGCCCCCGGCGACATCGTCATCACCGGCGGCCACGTTGCGATCTACGCCGGCGGCGGCCAGGTCATCAGCAGCGGCATGAACGGGTCGAACCGCACCATGCAGCACCCGCTCTCGGACCTCGCCGGTGCTGCCTTCGTCCGGGTCGCTCGCTGATCCTGGAACGAACCACACGCGGGAAGCGGCAGTGCTTGGACGGGGCACTGCCGCTTCCTTCTTTTAACCACTTCCCGGGGCCGGCGTCAGCGTCGGGAGAGCACCGCCTGGATGCCCGGGATGCACCCCTCGTTCTGCAGGGACGTGGTGTCCCCGAGCGGTGAGCCCTCGTAGAGCTGTGTCAGCAGGCGCCGCATGATCTTGCCGGAGCGCGTCTTCGGTACATCGGGCACGACGACGACGGCTGACGGCCGCGCGATCGGCCCGATCGCCTCGGCGACGTGGGCGCGGAGCGTCGAGGCGACGTCGGCGTCAGGGGCCGTTCCGGCCGCCAGGACCACGAAGGCCGCGATGGCATGACCCGTCAGCGGGTCCGGCACGGGGCAGGCCCCTGCCTCGGTGACGAGGGGGTGCGCCACGAGCGCCGATTCGATCTCGATCGTGGAGAGCCGGTGGCCCGAGACATTGATGACGTCGTCGACGCGGCCCAGGATCCAGGTGTCGCCGTCGTCGTCGTACCGCGCGCCGTCACCCGCCAGGAACCAGCCCTGCGCCGCGAACGTCCGCCAGTAGGAGTCGAGGTAGCGCTGCGGGTTCCCCCAGACGGTCCGCGCCATCGCGGGGCCGTGCCGGTCGACGACGATCAGGCCCTGCACGCCCGGCGGGACCGTCCGCCCGTCCTCGTCGACGATGCGCGTGCTGACGCCCGGCAGGGCGCGCGCGGCGCACCCCGGCTTGAGGTCCGTGTCCGTGGGACCGGGGGAGAGCACGGTGGCACCGGTCTCGGACTGCCACCAGGTGTCGACGACGGGCACCTCGTCCCGGCCGAGGTTACGGCGGAACCAGCGCCACGCCTCGGGGTTGATCGCTTCGCCGACCGTGCCGAGCACGCGGATGCTCGAGAGGTCGTGGGAGGCCGGGACGCCGTCCGGGAACCAGCCCATGAGCGAGCGCACGAGGGTCGGCGCGGTGTAGTAGCTCGTGACGCCGTACCGTTCGATGACCTCGAGGTGGCGTCCCGGATGGGGGGTGTTCGGTGTGCCCTCGTAGAGGACCTGCGTGGCCCCGTTGGAGAGCGGCCCGTACAGCTCGTAGGTGTGCGCCGTGACCCAGGCGAGGTCGGCGGTGCACCAGTGGACGTCGCGGTCGCGGAGCGCCGGGTCGGGGCTGCTGAAGAGATGCTCGAAGCTCCAGGACGCCTGCGTGAGGTACCCGCCGGAGGTATGGACCAGGCCCTTGGGCTTCCCCGTGGTCCCCGAGGTGTACATGATGAACAGCGCGGTCTCGGCGTCGAACGCCTCCGGCTCGTGGTGCGGTGACGCGGTGTCGACGACGTCGTGCCACCACACGTCACGGCCCTCGGTCCAGCTGGTGGCCGATCCGGTGCGGCGGATCACGAGGACGTGTTCGATGCTGGTCGTCCCGGCGACCGCGGCGTCCGCGTTGTCCTTCACGGGCACGGCGGAGCCCCGCCGGAACTGGCCGTCGGTGGTGACCAGCAGTTTCGCGCCGGTGTCCTCGACGCGGAAGCGGAGTGCCTCAGCGGAGAAGCCCCCGAAGACCAGCGAGTGCACGGCGCCGATCCTCGCGCAGGCGAGGGTGACGACCACCGTCTCGACGAGGACCGGCAGGTAGACGACCACGCGGTCGCCCTTCCCGATGCCCAATTCCTGCAGCGCGTTCGCGGCGCGTGACACCTCGTCCTGCAGGTCGGCGTAGGTGACGGTCCGCCGGTCCCCGGGCTCGCCCTCGAAGTACAGGGCCACCCGGTCGCCGTTGCCGGCGCGCACGTGCCGGTCGACGCAGTTCGCGGCCACGTTGAGGGTGCCGCCGGCGAACCACTCGATCGCGGGGATGCTGAGCGTCCCGTCGGCCTGCGGCGTCGCCTTCTCGAAGGAGTGCACCGTGTGCCAGGGCGTCACCCACTCCAGGCGTGCCGCCTGCTCCGCCCAGAAGGCCAGGCGCTCCGACTCCTCCCGGGCAGCTGCGGCCCCGCCTGCCGTGGTGCGGGCCCCGCCGGCGCTCGTGCCTACGCCCACCGTCGCACCGCCCATCGTTCGGCGATGCCGAGGAGCGCGTCGGTCGTCTTGCCGATGACGGCCAGCAGGATGATCGCGAGGATGATGCGGTCCACGCGGCCCGTCTGCTGCGAGTCCGTGAGCAGGAAGCCCAGGCCCATGGACGAGGCGATGAGTTCGGCGGCAACGAGGAACAGCCAGGACTGCGCGAGGGCCAGCCGGAGGCCGGAGAACAGGGCGGGCACGACGGCGGGCAGCTGCACCGTGGTGAGCAGCCGGATGCCGTTGAGCCCGAACGCGCGCGCCGCCTCGACGAGATTGCGGTCCACGTGCCGCAGGCCGAGGTAGAGCGTGGTGAACACGGGGAAGAAGGCGCCGATGCTGATCAGCGTGACCTTCGAGTCCTCGTTGATGCCGATCCACAGGACGAGCAGCGGGACCCACGCCAGCGACGGGACGGCGCGCAGGGCGCCCACGGTCGGGGTCAGCAGGACGTCAGCGATGCGGGACAGGCCCAGCAGGGCGCCGGCCAGCACGCCGAGCAGGGACCCGATGACGAAGCCCAGGACCACGCGCTGGGTGGAGATCAGGATGTGGGTGGTGAGCTGACCGCGTTCCGCCAGATCGACGGCGGCCGCGAGGACCGACGCCGGCGAGGGCAGCTGCGACGGGCGGAAGAAACCCGACGCCGTGCTGAGATGCCAGGCCAGCAGGATCAGTGCCGGGACGATGAGCCCGAGCAGGATGACGCCGGTGCGCCGGGCCGTCCTGCCGCGGCCGCCGCCCTGCGACGCCTCGGGGCCGGTCACCGGGGGTGCCGATGCGGCGATTCCCTCCGTGCTCACCGGGTAGGCGCTGCGCCCGGTCAGATAGTCAGAGCTCATGAGCCGGAGCCGATCGCGGCTGGATCGGCCTTCTCGACGAGCGAGGCGTCGAACAGGGTGTCGAGGGCCTCGTCGATCTGGTCCTGACCCTGCACGTCGCCGGTCTCGACGAACACGGGGCCGATCTTCTCGAGGACGCTGCGCTGGGCGTCGCCCGGGGCGGGGTCGACGTCGAGGTTCGTGCGGTCGACGATGACGGACTCGGCGACCTTCGGGTCGATCGCGGCGACCTCCGCGAGGATGGCGGCGGTCTCCTCGGGGTTCTCCTTCGCCCATTCGCGTGCCTTCTCGTAGGCGTCCACCACGGTCTGGGCGACGTCCGGCTTCTCCGTGAGGAAGTCCTCCGTGGCGTTGAGGAAGCCGTAGGAGTTGAAGTCGATGTCGCGGAAGAAGAGCTGCGCGCCGTCCTGCTCGGCGGCGGCCATGATGGGGTCGAGACCGGACCAGGCGTCGACGGCGCCGCTGGCGAGAGCGGCGCGGCCGTCGGCGTGCTGCAGGTTCTCGATGGTGACCTCGGACTGGTCGACGCCCGCGGACTCCAGCGCCTGCAGCAGGAAGAAGTACGGGTCCGTCCCGCGGGTCGCCGCCACGGACTTGCCGCGCAGGTCCTCGACGCTCGTGATGCCGGAGCCGGGGAGCGTGACGAGGGCCGCCCACTCGGGCTGCGAGTAGATGTCGATGGCCTTGATCGGGGAGCCGTTGGAGCGTGCCAGCAGCGCGGCGGAGCCGGCGGTGGAACCGACGTCGATCGCCCCGGCGCGCAGCGCCTCGTTGGCCTTGTTCGATCCGGCGGACTGCACCCAGTTCACGGTGATGTCCTGGTCGGCGAGCTCGTCCTCGAGCCAGCCCTGCTCCTTGATGATGAGGCTCAGCGGGTTGTAGGTGGCGAAGTCGATGTTGAGCTCGCCGCCCTCGGTGGCGGCGCCGCCCGCCGCGGGCTGCGTGTCGGAGGCGTTCTCTCCGGCGAGGCAGCCGCTGAGCGAGAGGGCGGTGGCGAGGGCGAGGGTCGGCAGGAGGGCGCGGCGGTTCATGGTGGTCCTTCGATGGGGGGGGCGGAAAAACGGGGGGAGGGGGCAGGCAGGGGCAGGCAGGGCAGCGCGGGACGGCGGCACTGCGGGAGGGGTGGGGGCGCGCCTAGTGGCCGGTGACGCCGAGCAGGGACAGCAGCGTGCTGCGCAGGGCCCCGAGGTCCGCGGAGTTGCGGTCGCGCGGGCGGTCCCCGGGCACGGGGACGAGTTCGGCGACGGTCGAGCCCTCCGGCCCGTCACCATCGCCGCGGCCGAGCACGAGGATCCGGTCGGCGAGCTGGAGGGCTTCGTCGACGTCGTGCGTGACCAGCAGCACCGTGGTGGGCTGCGCGCGGTGGATGTCCAGGAGGAGGTCCTGCATCCTGATGCGGGTGAGGGCGTCGAGTGCGCCGAACGGTTCGTCGAGGAGCAGGACGCCGGGGTTGCGGGCCAGGGCGCGTGCGAGCGATGTCCGCTGGGCCATGCCGCCGGAGACCTCGCGGGGGCGGTGCTTCGCGAAGGTGTCGAGCCCCACGAGCCTCAGCAGCTCGAGGACCTTCGCCTTGCCGGCGCTGGCGCTGGAGGACTTCGGGAGGCCGATCGCCACGTTGGCCTGCAGCGTGTGCCAGGGCAGCAGCCGGGGTTCCTGGAAGGCGACGGCGCAGCGCTCGTCGATACCGGTCACGGGTGTGCCGTCGATCAGGACCTGGCCGCTGTCGGGGATGTCGAGGCCGGCAGCTGCGCGCAGGAGGGTGGACTTGCCACATCCGCTCGTGCCCAGGATGGCGAGGATCTCGCCGGGCTCCACCTCCACCGTGACGTCCCGGAGGACGGTGCGGCGGTTCGCGGACGGGCCGAAACTGCGGCCGAGCCCGGCGAAGCGGACGCCGAGGGCCTGTTGGCGGCGGGACTGGGTGCTGCCGGGTGCCAGAACTGCGGTCATGGTTGTCTCCATCGGTCCTGGCGGTAGCACCCTACGGACCGAGCCTTCGCCACCGTGTCCGGTGGTTCCCGTGGCTCGGACCTCGATATCGTCCGGCATCAGGGGGACGCGGACGACCAGGGTTGCTGCGGCTTCACTGATCCAGGTCTCTCGGCCGCTCGGGATGGTCACTCCTATGAAACGCCCGGCGTCCGACGGGAGCAAAATGGGGCGTGTAACAAATGCTGTAACAATGGCAGGGCACACCGGGAGGCGTCGTGGCACACCAGAACGATCCGCAGGTCATCAGGAGGCTCCTGACCGAGCACGGCCGGTGGGCCGTGGTGGGTCTGTCGAACAACCCGCGCCGCGCCGCCGTCGGGGTGTCGCGGTTCCTCAGGGACGGGCTCGGGATGGAGATCGTCCCCGTCAGCCTGAAGGGCGACGACGTCCACGGCGAGAAGGGCTACACCCGGCTGGCGGACGTGCCCGGCCGCATCGACGTCGTCGACTGTTTCGTGAACTCGTCCCGCGTGGGGGCCGTCGTGGACCAGGCGATCGCCGTGGGCGCGAGGGCCGTGTGGCTGCAGCTCGGCGTGATCGACGAGGAGGCCGCCCGCCGCGCGGCCGAGGCGGGGCTCGACGTCGTCATGGACACGTGCCCCGCGATGGAAGCCCCGGCGCTCGGCCTCTGATGCCTACATGCGCTGGTACTTCGACCGCACCCCCATGAAGACGCCGTACGCCACGAGGCCCACGGCCACAGCGCCGAGGAGCCAGACGCCGAACGGCTGGTCGCGCAGCGCTTTCAGGGCGCCGTCGAGTCCGGTGGACTGCTCGGGGTTGTTGGTGACGGTGGCGACGACGACGAGGATCCCCAGGACGCCGAGGGCGAATCCCTTGGCGATGTACCCCACCACCCCGAGCACGACGACGGCGGTCCCGGCCCGCCCGGAGGGGAGGCCCGTGAGGTTCTCGAGGAAGTGCCGGGTGGCCCCGCTGTAGACGAAGTAACCGCCGACCACGAGGATGCCGACGCCGACCGCGAGGAGGAGCGCGGCCCCGGCCGGGTTGGACATGAGGGTGGCGCTCAGGGAACTCGCGCTGCTGCTGCTGTCGCTGGAGCCGCCGAGTGCGTACCGCCCGAAGGTCACGCCGATCGCGGCGTACACGACGGCCTGCCCGCCGCTCTTGGCCTGCACCTTGAGCTTGTCCTTGCCGCGCCGTCCCTTCGCGCCGAAGAAGACCTCGCTGAGGTGGAACAGGGCGAGGGCGATGCAGCCGACGAAGCAGAACCACAGGAGGGCCGTGCCGCCGGGGCTGCCCGCCAGTTGCCCGATCGCCCCGCTCTGGTCGGCCTCGCCGGAACCGCCGCGCGCCAGGCCGAGGGCGATGAGCCCGATCAGGATGTGCAGGATGCCCGCAGCCACGTAACCCGCGCGGGCCGCGACCTCGAACCCCTTGGAATTCGCCGCGTCCTCCGCGGCGTCGGCCGCCCGGTCGCCTGCGTCCCTGCCCGACGTGCCCGTCCCTGGTGCCATGATGCTCCCGCCTCCCTCGTCGATCGGCGGGGCGGACGTCACAGGCGCGTCCGGGCCGGTCTGGACCCCCATCCTGCCACTGCGCGGCCGTCTGCGCCCACCCGCCCGTCTCCTGTCCACTAGGTTGGGACCGGGCCCGTTCCACAGGGCGCCGGGCAGCGATGCATCGAGGAGACGCGCATGGAACAGTTCACGTACGAGGAGCGGGGCGCGACGGACAGGCCCTTCCCCGAGTCCCTCGAAGGCGGGTGGCCCGCAGGCTACACCGTGATGGTGGAGTCCCACGAGATCGCAGCCGACGATCCATCGGCTGCCTTCATCGCCCTCACGGAGGGCATCCTCGCCTGGGAGCTGCACCGCGGGGCCGGACTCACCATGGAGTCCGACGCCGAGCGGGCCGCCCCCGGTGTCCGCGTCGTCTCCGGGTTCGGGATCGGTCCCGCGCGCATCAAGGCGCCCTGCAGGGTCATCTGGTCGAGGGCGCCGCAGCTCGACGGCGCGGGACGGGCGGTCCCGGGCCAGCGCGGCGGGTTCGGCTACGGCACGCTCCCGGGTCACCCGGTGCGGGGCGAGGAGGGGTTCTGCGCCGAGCTGACGGCGGACAACCGGCTGCTGTTCATCTGCTCCGCCTACAGCGTGCCGGCGAGCCTCCTCTTCCGGCTCGCGACACCGGTCACCCGGCTGACGCAGCGGTACGTCCTGGCACGGTACGTGAAGGCCGCACGGGAGCTCGCGGGCGCCTAGCACCCATCGCGGGGACACGTTCCCACGGGTTCGGGCACCCGGCGCGGCGGTCCGGTGCAGGGCTCCGGCCGATACCGAAGTGTTACATTCACGGTCCCCGAATTCATTGCTTCTGCCATACAACCGCTTTAGGTTGAATTCACAGCGATCATTCAGGGGGATCACAGGGTCCCGCATCCTGCCCCTCGACGATCAGCGGATCATAGCGATCTTGTTCGCGGCGCCCTCCATGGGGGCGCTGCTTGCGTGTGGGGCCGCAAGCTGCGCCGTCGGGAAAGCCCGGGGGGAACTACGTGTTCAGGAGACGCGCATACATGATCAGTACCAAGACATGGGTAGCTGCCGGTTCGACGGCCACCCTCCTCGCCGGCGGACTCTTCCTCGGCGCTCCGATGGCGTCGGCAGCGCCGGGTGACGCTGCCTGCCTCCAGGCCTCGACGCAGTTCAATACGGCTCTCGGACTCGCCGGCGTCGATATCCGCTTCGTCGACCAGTTCGAGCTGGCGACGGCGGCGGTCGTGGAGGCTGCGGCGAACCTCGAGGCAGTCACTCAGGCTGCTCTGACCTCGCAGGTCGCCGTCGACGCCGAGGCCGCACTGGTGGTGGCCGAGGACGACTACGAAGCGGCAGTCGCGCTCGTCGCGACCGAGCAGGGAGAGTACGACGACGCGGTCCTGCTTGCTGAGGGAGACCTGGAGGACCCGGCCGTCGTCGAGGCCCAACGTCAGCTGACACTTGCCCTGGCAGCCCAGGCCGAGGCTCTCAACCTCGCTGAGCTCGCTGAGACCGCTTACCTCGAGGCGACCTACACCCCCGAGGTCCAGCGTGCGGAGGAAGCCTTCGCTACCGCAGACGGCGCGGCGTCCGACCTCCTCGCCCAGCTCAACATGGATGAGGCCCTCGCGAACGAGATCCTCGCCCTGTTCGAGGCGTTCCTCACGGCGTGTGACGCCGGCGCGATCGGCGTCGATCCGGCTCCGGTCGTGCCGACCGGACCGGGCGTCACGCCGGTGGTCCCGGCGCCGGTCGTCCCGGTGGCCGTTCCTCCCGCGCCAGTGGCGGTTCCGGCGACCCCCGGGCCCGTCGTCACCGCGCCGACCGGCACCAACAAGGGCCTCAATGTCCAGACAGCCGTCGCGACCGAGGACAACAGTGCGGCAGTGACGCTCATCGCGGCCCTGCTGGCCCTGGGTGTGGCCGTTCCCGCGGCCACCGCCGCCCGCATGCGTCGCCTCGAGCGCGCACAGCACTAGAACCTCGCCGCCCGGCCTGGAGTCGTGGTCGAAGGACCGCGGCTCCGGGCCGGAGCGGTGCACCATCACCTTCGAATTCAGGACTGCAGCCATGGAACAGGCCCGGACCCCGGAACCAGCGGCCGAGCAGCGCCCTGAGACGTCCCCCATCGACCAGCCGCGCGGGCCGCGCAGCCGGCCATGGCTCGCGCTGCCCTTCGTAGCGGCCGCCGTCGCCGTCGCCGTCTCTCTTTCCCCCTCGGATTCCTCCGGCGTTCCGTCCTCCGCGCCGTCGCCGTCGAGCACCCTGTCCGCCGCCGCGACGCCGTCACCCGTCGCCGTCCCAGCCACGGTGGCGCCTGCCGCACCCGCCGTCGCCACCGGCCCCGTGGCGTCGCAGCCCCGAGCCCTGTCCTTCCCGGCCGCCGGAATCGAGATGGCCGTCCTGCCGCTCACACCGAGCGACGCGGACCTCGCCGCGCAGGCCCTCGTCCCGCCGCTCACCGTCGATGCCTACTGGCTGACGTCCTACGGGATCCCCGGGGGCGGATCGAGCAACACCACCTACATCGCCGGCCACAGCTGGGACGGCAGGGACGCACCGTTCAACGCGCTGAGCGACGAGACCCTCGTGGGTACCGAATTCACGCTCACCGTCGAGACGGGCGACCTCACCTACGTCGTCGACTCGGTGACGACCCACGACAAGGACACGCTGAAGGACAGCGACATCTGGAACATCGTCCCGAACCGCGTAGTCCTCATCAGCTGCTACACGGAGGACCCGTGGGGCAAGAACGTCGTGGTCACCGCGATGCCGAAGGCCGCCTGAGGCCCAGCGGCACACCGCCGCGGCCGACTCGTCCGCGGCGGCGCCCTCTCAGCCGAAGTGCTTCGGCAGCGTCCCCTCGTGGGCCTCGCGCAGCAGGTCCAGCGGCAGGGTGAAACAGCCCTGCACGTCGAGCGCCTGGTTCTCCGTGTCCACCACGCCGATCCGGATCGTGGGGAAGTTCCGCGCCGTGCACATGTCGTTGAAGCGGACCTCCTCGGAGCGGGGCACGCTGACGACGGCGCGGGCCTGGCTCTCACTGAACAGCGCGGTGAACGCGTCGATGCCGTCGCGCTCGCACAGCTCGTCGATCCCGATCCGCGCACCGACGCCGAAGCGGAGCGACATCTCGCTCAGGCCGGCGGCGAGCCCGCCCTCGGAGAGGTCGTGGGCGCCGTCGATCATGCCGTCCCGCGAGCAGTTGACGAGGATCGCCGCGAGCGTCTTCTCGGCGGCGAGGTCCAGTGCCGGAGGCTGCCCGCCGAGGTGGCCGCGCAGGTTCGCCCACTCGGAACCGTCGAGCTCGTCCGCCGTCGTGCCCAGCAGGTAGATGGCCTGCCCGTCCTCCCGCCAGCCCGACGGGGTGCGCCGGGCGACGTCGTCGAACACGCCGAGGACGCCGACCACCGGGGTGGGGTGGATGGCCACCCCGCCGGTCTGGTTGTAGAGCGAGACGTTGCCGCCGGTCACGGGCACGCCGAGCTCCTGGCAGGCGTCGGCGAGGCCGCGGACGGTCTCGGCGAACTGCCACATGACCTCGGGGTCCTCGGGGGAGCCGAAGTTCAGGCAGTCGGTGACGGCGAGCGGCGCGGCACCCGACGTCGCCACGTTCCGGTATGCCTCCGCGAGGGCCAGGCGCGCACCCTCGTACGGGTTGAGGTAGGAGTAGCGGCCGTTCGCGTCCGTGGAGACGGCGATGCCGAGGCCGGTCTCCTCGTCGACCCGGACCACGCCGGCGTCGTCGGGCATGGCGAGGGCCGTGTTGCCCTGGACGTAGCGGTCGAACTGGTCGGTCACCCAGTTCTTCGCGCACATGTTGGGTGACGCCATGAGTTCGAGCACGGCCTCGCGCAGGTCGGCGGGCCGCTCGGGACCGAAGCCGTCGGCCTGGACGCCGTCGAGCCATGCGGGCCGGTGGTAGGGGCGCTCGTAGACGGGGCCCTCGTGGGCGACAGTGCGGGGGTCGACGTCGACGATCTTCTCGCCGGCCCATTCGATGATGAGCCGGCCCGTGTCGGTGACCTCGCCCAACCAGGAGTACTCGACGGCCCACTTGTCCATGATGGCCTCGAACGCCTCCACGTTCCCGGGCGTCACGACCGCCATCATGCGTTCCTGCGACTCCGACATCAGGATCTCGCCGGGGGTGAGCGACGGGTCGCGGAGCAGCACGTTGGTGAGTTCCACGTGCATGCCGCCGTCGCCGTTGGAGGCGAGCTCCGACGTCGCGCAGGAGATGCCGGCCGCGCCGAGGTCCTGGATGCCTTCGACCACGGACGCCTTGAACAGCTCGAGGCAGCACTCGATGAGGACCTTCTCGGCGAACGGATCGCCCACCTGGACGGCGGGGCGCTTGGACGGCTTCGAGGAGTCGAAGGACTCGGAGGCCAGCACGGAGGCTCCGCCGATGCCGTCGCCGCCGGTGCGGGCACCGAAGAGGACCACCTTGTTGCCGGCGCCGGACGCGTTCGCCAGGCGGATGTCCTCATGGCGCAGCACGCCCACCGCGAGGGCGTTGACCAGCGGGTTGCCCTGGTAGACGGCGTCGAAGACCACCTCGCCGCCGATGTTCGGCAGGCCGAGGGAGTTCCCGTAGCCGCCGATCCCCGCGACGATGCCGTGCACGAGGCGCGCGGTGTCGGGGTGGTCGATCGCCCCGAAGCGCAGCGGGTCCATGACGGCGACGGGCCGGGCGCCCATGGAGATGATGTCGCGGACGATCCCGCCGACACCGGTGGCCGCCCCCTGGTAGGGCTCCACGAAGGACGGGTGGTTGTGGCTCTCCACCTTGAACGTCACGGCCCAGCCGTCCCCGATGTCGACGACGCCGGCGTTCTCGCCGATGCCCACGAGGAGGTGCTCCTTCATGGCGTCGGTGACCTTCTCGCCGAACTGGCGCAGGTGCACCTTGGAGGACTTGTAGGAGCAGTGCTCGCTCCACATCACCGAGTACATGGCGAGCTCGGCCGCTGTGGGCCGTCGCCCGAGGATCTCCTCGACGCGCCGGTACTCGTTCTCCTTGAGCCCGAGCTCGGCCCAGGGCAGAGCCTGGCCGGGTGTGGCCTCCGCGTTCGCGACCGTGTCGATGTTGAACGTCCGGGACGTCGTCTCTGCAGTCATTTAGCCCACCAGTTTCTTGAGTACCGAGGTGAAGATGCCGAGGCCGTCGGTGCCGCCGCAAACCTCGACGGCGCCGCGGGCCGAGGAGTCGGGGCCGAAGCCCGGCTCGACGGCGTGCTCGGGGTGCGGCATGAGCCCGACGACGTTGCCCGCCTTGTTGGAGATGCCGGCGATGTCGCGGCGCGAGCCGTTGGGGTTGCCTCCGACGTAGCGGAACACCACACGGCCCTCGCCCTCGAGCTCGTCGAGGGTGCGGGTGTCGGCGACGAACTGGCCGTCCTGGTTCTTGAGCGGGATGACGATCTCCTCGCCGTCCGCGTAGTCCGACGTCCAGGAGGTGTCGGCGTTCTCGACCCGCAGTCGCTGGTCGCGGCAGATGAAGTGCAGCGAGTTGTTCTTGATCATGGAGCCGGGTAGCAGGTGCGCCTCCGTGAGGACCTGGAATCCGTTGCAGATGCCGAGCACGGGAAGGGCGTCCGCCCCGCCCGAGGCGGCCGCCGTGATCTGCTCCATGAGCGGCGCGAACCGGGAGATGGCGCCGGCGCGGAGGTAGTCGCCGTAGGAGAAGCCGCCGGGGATGATGACGGCGTCGACGCCCTGCAGGTCGTGGTCGCCGTGCCACAGCTGGGTGGCGCTGCCGCCGGCGAGGCGGACGGCGCGGACGGCGTCGCGGTCGTCGAGCGAGCCGGGGAACGTGACGACGCCGACCCTCACGCCGTCGAGCGCGGCGTCGGCGCCGGCAGGGACGGGCTGGGGGCCGCCGATGAGCGGGGTCTCGAAGCCGGACGCGGTCACTGGCCGTCCTCCTCGAGAACCTCCACGCGCGTGACGTCCTCGATGACCGGGTTGGAGAGCAGCGTGGTGGCGGCGTGGCGGGCCTGTTCGAGGATCTCCTCCGTGACGTCACCGTCCACGGTCAGTTCGAAGCGCTTGCCCTGGCGGACGCCGGCGAAGCCGGTGAGCCCGATCCGGGGGAGCGCTCCGGCGATCGCCTTACCCTGCGGGTCGAGGATCTCGGGCTTGGGCATGACGTCGACAACGATCCGGGGCATCCGGCAACTCCTGTGCGTGAGCGGCGAGTGCTGGGGGTTCCAGCATTGCATGCAGGAGCCCGGGAGTGCCGTCTCACGCCGCATCAGGGTCGATACCGGCGCTCCGCGAGCTTGCGGTCCAAGTCTAACGGGCATTCCCTGCGCCCCCGTCCGGACCCCTGCCGCTCAGGAGCCACCGTCTTCACCCTCGCCCCCACCCGACGGGCCCGACCGGTGGGGGTGAGGAACCATTCCCACCGGACGGCGTCGGTCGGTGGGCTCCCTATTGCGCGCCCGGCGCCCCCAGCAGGTCCTTCACGGTGTTCCACCGCGAGATCTGGCAACCGTCCGTCAGCGCGAACGATCCCGCCACCGGGGTCCCGTCGAGCTGGCCGGTGATGCTCGCGGTCTGCGGCCCGCCGTACTGCTGGGTGCAGACGACGTCCTTGTTCGGGCGTGCCGTGAAGAAGGCGGTGCCGAGCCGCGAGAGGGTCGCGCACGCGGCGTCGGCGTTCGGGAGCGTGGTGGCGGGGCCGGGTGCGCCGTCGACGCATTCGAGCACGTACTGCACGGGATCCGAGGAGGGGTCCTGCTGCATGGTGATGGTCAGCATGGCGTTCGTCGCGGACGGAGAGGACGCGGGCGGGGAGGACGGGGGTGGAGAGGACGCGGTGGGAGAGGACGGGGACGGAGAGGACGGGGGCGCGGACGGGGCGGACGATGCCGGGCCGGGCGTCGCGGTCCCGTCCGGCGTGGATGAGGGAGTGGCGGACTGCACGGCGGACTCCTGTCCATCGGGTTCGGAGGGCGGGCCGCCCGGGCTGCATGCGGAGAGGGCGAGGGCGAGCGCCGCGAGGGGCAGCAGGACCCAGCCGGCCGCCCCGCGTGCACGGGCGGCGGCCCGCGTCGGATCGGTGCTGGTCATGGCGTCCCCTTCGGCAGGCTTCCCAGCGTAAGGGCTGGTTGTGGGACAACGCATGACGACGGCGGTACGTCCCGCCAGGGTGGTCAGGGAGTGTCGAGCGCTGTGTCGAGAAGCCCGAGGAGCCGCGTCCGGAGCGCCTGCGACTCCTCGGCGAAGCCGCGCTGCAGCCGGACGTACTCGGCCTTGCCCTCGGCCGTCTCGATCGCGATCGGCGCGTAGCCCCAGTCCGCGAGATCGTACGGGGACGCCCGCATGTCCATGGTCCGGATCCGCCAGGACAGTTCGAAGCAGTCCATGACGATCTCGCTGGGCAGCAGCGGCGTGAGCTTGTACGCCCACTTGTACAGGTCCATGTTCGCGTGGAGGCAGCCCGGCTGCTCGAGGTCCCGCTGCGTCTGGCGGGTGGGCGTGTGCTCGTTGAGGGGGACCGCCTCCGGGGTGTAGAAACGGAAGGCGTCGAAGTGCGTGCAGCGGATCCGGGAGGCCTCCACGACGTCGTCGGTCCCGTGCGCGCCGAGGCGCAACTGCAGGTACTCGTGGCGTACGCCGTTGACGGCGGAGCGGTAGGCCATCGCCCATTCGTGGAGCCCGAAGCAGCGGAACTGCGCCGGCCGCGCCGCGGTCCGGGCGAGGATCAGGCGGGCGAAGTCGACGGCGTCGCGCCTCTCCACGGCGAAGCCCTGCGTGTCCACCCGGACTCCGCCGTCGGCCTCGGTGTAGTGCTTCCAGCCGACCCGCTCCAGTGCCGCCGGTCCGGTCAGCACCACGCCCGCTCCCGGATGCCAGCGCGTCAACTGGCCCGGCTTCTGGCTGTAGTAGGTGAAGAGGAAGTCCTCCACCGGGTGCCTGACCCCGCGGGACCGCCTGCTGAGGTAGGGCTCGGCGAAGCGGCCGACGCGTTCCTGGTGCCGCTGCTCACGGTCCTGCCACGCGGCCTCGGGAAGACGGAGCGGAGCGCGGGCCATTGTTCCATTATCACCCGGGCGCTTTTTGGTAAATACCCTCCGAAGTTTCTGTGAAGCGCTCCGCGATCCGTCTGGTCAGGGTGTGTTGCCTCGGGTAAGTTTGTGCTCGCCGTGGCGTCTGTGAGCCTTCTCACAGGTGTGGGGTCCCATACGGGAGGTCGCGGCATCGGGGGAACGGCTTCGGCCGGACCGCACTTTTTACGAGAGGCAAAACCTTCATATGACACAACGGAGAAATGCCGGGCAGGGGCGCACGAGTCTGCGCACTGCCGCGGCGATCGTCCTGGGTCTGCCGCTACTGGTCTCATCCACGGCTGTGGCGCCCGCTGCCTTCGCAGCACCCGCCCCGGCCACCTCGGTGACGCCGCAGAAGGCGCCGGCAAAGAACCTGGATCCGGCGCAGTACCCGGCCGGCAGGTACATCGTGGTACTCGCCGACAAGCCGCTCGCCACCTATGACGGCGGCGTCCAGGGCATCGCCCCGACGAAGCCCGAGCGTGGCAACAAGCTCGACGCCCAGGCCAATAACGTCAAGCAGTACTCGAAGTTCCTCGAGGCCAAGCAGCAGGAGGTCGCTGCCGCGGAGAACATCGAGATCAACCGCACCTACACGGCGGCGATCAACGGCTTCGCCGCGGATCTCAGCGCCGACCAGGCCATCGAGCTGGCCAAGAGCGACAAGGTCCTGATGGTCGCGCCGGACGTGGAGAACGCTCCGGACTACTCCACCATCGACTTCCTCGGCCTCAACGGCAACAAGGGAGCGTGGAAGACCCAGTTCGGCGGCGAGAAGAACGCGGGCAAGGGAACGGTCGTCGGCGTCATCGACACCGGCTACGCCCCTGACAACCCCTTCTTCGCCGGCACGCCCGTCAAGGCACTGCCCGGCAACGCCAAGCCCAAGGTCGGCGAACCCTACCTCGACGCAGCCGGCGAGATCGCCGTGCTGAAGGCCGACGGAACCACGTTCGTGGGGGATTGCCAGGTCGGCCAGGACTTCGACGGCAGCCTCTGCAACTCCAAGGTCGTCTCCGCGCAGTACTTCGCCGACGCCTTCATCGCCAGCGTGCCCGCCGACAAGCGCGCGCCCGAGGAAGTCCTCTCCCCGGTCGACATCGACAACCACGGCACGCATACCGCGAGCACGGCCGCCGGCAAGGCCGGGGTCACCCAGACCGTCGACGGCCGGAACTTCGGTGTGTCCTCCGGCGTCGCCCCCGAGGCGAAGATCTCCGTCTACAAGACCTGCTGGGAGGACAAGGACCCCAACACGGGCGGCTGCTACTCCTCGGCTTCGGTCGACGCCATCAACCAGGCCATCCTCGACGGCGTGGATGTGCTGAACTACTCGATCTCGGGCAGCACGACGACGACGACGGACCCCGTGTCCCTCGCCTTCCTCTCCGCTACGTCCGCGGGCATCTTCGTCGCCGCCTCGGCCGGCAACTCCGGGCCCACGGCGAGCACCGTGAACCACGGCGCCCCGTGGATGACCACGGTCGCTGCCAGCACCTTCAACTACGAGCTGCAGGGCACCGCCGAATTCTCGGACGGCACCAAGTACCGCGGCGCGTCCATCATGCGCACCGGGGTGCCCGCCAGCCCGGTCGTCCTCGCGGCGAACGCGGCGGCGGCAGGAGCGGCGAGCCCTAACCTGTGCGGCCCCAACACCCTGGATCCCGCGAAGGTCGCCGGCAGGATCGTCGTCTGTGACCGCGGCGTCATCGACCGCACCGCGAAGAGCGCCGAGGTGCTCCGCGCCGGAGGCGTGGGCATGATCCTCGTCAATCTCGTCGATTCGTCGACCGACACCGACCAGCACGTCGTACCGACCGTGCACGTCAACGCCCCGGAGGCCCTCGAGCTCAAGGCGAAGGTCGCGGCCGACCCGGCGATCACCGTCGCCCTGCAGCCCACGGACACCACGGGCAAGCCCCTGCCTCCGACCCCCCAGGTCGCAGGCTTCTCCTCGCGAGGCCCGCTGCTGGCCACCGGGTCCGACCTCCTGAAGCCGGACATCGCGGCTCCCGGCGTCGCCGTCCTCGCTGGCGTCTCCACCATCGGTTCCAAGGGCGCCCAGTTCGGGTTCCTCTCCGGAACCTCCATGGCATCGCCCCACGTCGCAGGCTTCGCTGCGCTGGTCCTCGGCAAGAACCCTGCCTGGTCCCCGGCGACCGTGAAGTCGGCGATGATGACCACCGCCTACCCGCTGAAGACCGCCACCGGCGCCGTCGAGACCGACGTCCTCGCCGTGGGCGCGGGCCACATCAACCCGGCGACCGTCCTCAGCCCCGGACTGGTCTACGACCAGACCGTGGACGACTACCTGCGTTTCATCGCCGGCACCGGAATCGACGTCGGCATCGAGGGCATCGAGCCCGTCGCGGCGAAGGACACCAACGTGCCGTCCTTCGGCCTCGGCAACCTGACAGGGCGCATCGAGGTCACCCGCACGGTGACCGCACTCACCCCCGGCCTCTACCGTGCAACCGCCAACGTCCCCGGAGTGAAGGTCACCGTCACGCCGGCCGTCCTGAACTTCAGCGCACCCGGCGAGAAGCGCACCTTCAAGGTGTCCTTCGAGAACGAGAGCGCGCCGTTCGGCACGTTCGCGGCCGGGTCCCTCACCTGGTCCGGCCAGGGCAAGACCGTCACCTCCCCGGTGGCCGTCCGCCCGCAGGCCGTCAAGGCTCCGGCCGAGGCAGCATTCACCTCGACCGGTCCCGATGGCAGCGGCACCTTCGACGTCACCTCGGGCACCAACACCCCGATCCAGATGACGCTCGATGGTCTGTCCAAGGCGGACTCCACACCGATCGAACTCGCGGTCGGTGCCGAGACCACCAAGGACGTCACCGTCCCCGCGGGAGCTCCCGTGGCGAAGTTCTCCGTCCTGTCCAGCGACCCGACGGCCGACTTCGACATGGAGGTCATCACTCCTTCGGGCGCCCGCCGGGTGGTGGCAACCGCCGACGCGAGCGAGACGCTGACCATTCCGAACCCGGCGCCGGGAACCTACCGGATCGTCGCCTCGCTCTACGGCAGCACCGACAACCGGCCGACCGCCGGCACCATCGACGCGGCCATCCTGAAGAGCGGCGAGAACAACGCGACGCTGACCCCGAATCCGCTCGTCCTGACGAACGGCACCACGGGCAAGGTGACCCTCGCCTGGAAGGGCCTGACGCCCGGCTCCTACGTGGGCCGCGTGACCTACGCCGGATCCTCGGCGGTCACCTACGTGACGGTCGTCGTGAAGTAACACCCGCAGAATGACAGGCAGAAGGCCGGTGGATCACCGATCCACCGGCCTTCTGCATGCTCCGGGTACCTGCACGACCCGTACCGGGGTGCTGCCCGCGATCATCCCTCCCCACTGTTCGGTGTCGACCAGTGGGGAGGTTCGGACACTCCCGCCCAGCGGGACCGATGAGTGGGGTGGTCGGACGGGGACGGCCGTGCGGCTAGCGGCCCGTCCCGGCGTACACGGTCGCGGTGGTCTCGCCGTCGAGCTCGAACGCCGCGTGCACGGCACGCACCGCGGTGTCGAGCAGCTCCGCGCCGGTGACCACGGAGATGCGGATCTCCGACGTCGAGATCATGTCGATGTTCACGCCGGCGTCGGACAGGGCGCGGAAGAAGCGGTAGGAGACGCCGGGGTTGGATCGCATCCCGGCGCCGATCAGCGAGAGCTTTCCGATCGTCTCGTTGTAGTCGACCGACTCGAAGCCGACGCGGTCCTGCGCGGCGCCGAGCGCGGCGAGCGCGTCGGCGCCGTCGACGATCGGGAGGGTGAAGGAGATGTCCGTGCGGCCGGAACCGTGCGTCGAGACGTTCTGCACGATCATGTCGATGTTCGTGTTGGCGCCCGCGACGATCCCGAAGATCTCGGCGGCCTTGCCGGGGATGTCGGGGACGCCGACCACGGTGACCTTCGCTTCGGAGCGGTCGTGCGCGACGCCGGAGATGATGGGCTGTTCCAAGGGTTCTCCCTCTTGAATCTTGATCTGGTCGTCGGGGCTGGGGAGTACCCACGTGCCCTCGTTATGGCTGAAGGAGGAGCGGACGTGCAGGGGGACGCCGAACCGGCGCGCGTACTCGACGCAGCGCAGGTGCAGGATCTTGGCCCCCGACGCCGCCAGCTCGAGCATCTCCTCGCTCGAGATGGTGTCGATCTTCTGCGCCGACGGGACCACCCGGGGGTCGGCGGTGTAGACGCCGTCCACGTCGGTGTAGATCTCGCAGACGTCGGCGTCGAGTGCCGCGGCGAGGGCGACGGCGGTGGTGTCCGATCCGCCGCGGCCGAGGGTCGTGATGTCGTTGCTGTCGCGGCTCATGCCCTGGAAACCGGCGACGATCGCGACGTCACCCTTCTCGATGGCCGTCCGGATGCGGTGCGGGGAGACGTCGATGATTCGCGCCTTCCCGTGGATGGCATCGGTGATCATGCCGGCCTGGCTGCCTGTGAAGGACTGCGCGGAGGCGCCGGTCGCGTGGATCGCCATCGCCAGGAGGGCCATGGAGATGCGTTCGCCGGCGCTGAGGAGCATGTCCATCTCACGGGCGTCCGACGACGTCGGGCTCACCTGCGCGGCGAGGTCGAGCAGTTCGTCGGTGCTGTCACCCATCGCGGAGACGACGACGACGACCTGGTGGCCTGCGGACTGGGTGTCGACGACCCGCTGCGCGACGCGCTTGATTCCTTCGGCGTCGGCCACCGACGATCCGCCGAATTTCTGGACTATGAGGCTCATGCACTCGCTCACTGGAGAAGGACGACGGCGGCGTGAGCCGGCCGTGCTTGCTGGAACGGGCGGCAGCATCGGCGCCTGAAGGGGCGGAGGACCGGGATCCTACGCCCGTGCCAGTCTAGCGGCGGGGGATTGGTCCCCCCAAAAGTCCGGGTCCGAATGAGAACCCGCGTTTACCCACGGATTGCCGTCCCGGTTTCCGGTCCGAATGGTCCTGCGTCGCCTACCCTCGGAGCATGACCAACGAATCTGGGGGAATCGTCGTCGAGGGGCTGGCGCGGAGCTTCGGCTCGGTGCAGGCCGTCCGCGATATCGATTTCGAGGCTCCGCCCGGGGAAGTGACCGCTCTGATCGGTCCGAACGGCTCCGGCAAGACAACCCTGCTGCTGATGATGGCGAGCCTCCTGGCTCCCGATCACGGCAGCATCCGTGTGGCGGGTTTCGACCCCGTCGCGCAGCCCGCGGAGGTGCGGAGCAGGACCGGGTGGATGCCGGACACCCTGGGGGTGTGGGAATCACTGACGGCCCTGGAGGTGCTGACGACGCTCGGTGCGCTGTACGGGATGGGCCCGGCGGACCGGACCCGGCGCGCCGGGGAACTGCTCGACGCCGTGAAGCTCACCGACTTCGGCCACCAGCCGGCCCGGGTCCTCTCCCGCGGTCAGCAGCAGCGGCTCAGCCTGGCCCGCGCGCTCATCCACGACCCCCAGGTCCTCCTCCTGGACGAGCCGGCGTCGGGCCTCGATCCCGGGTCCCGGGTGGATCTGAGGTCGCTGCTGCGCTCCCTCGCTGCCGAGGGCAAGACCGTCGTGGTGTCGAGCCACGTCCTGTCCGAGCTGGACGAGATCGCCGACCGCGCCGTCTTCGTCAGCCGGGGGGAGTCCGTCAAGAGCCAGACCCTCGATGAGGCGGGCAGCCAGCTCCGCCGCTACTACATCCAGGCGGAGCCGATGAGCGCCCTTGCCGCTGCGCTGCAGAGCCACGGGGTGCGCTTCGAGGCGCGCCGTGACTCGCGCCGGGAGGAGTTCCTCGTCCAGCTCGGCAGCACCGCGGAGGCCTCCTGGCTGCTGCGCACCCTGGTGATGGCCGACGTCGTCGTCACCGCTTTCGCACCCGCTGGTGGTGCGCTCGAAGAGACCTACATGAGCCTGGATACGGACAGACGATGAGCACAGTGACCGAACCGTCGACCCCTGGACCCGTCCGCCCCGCGACCTCCCTGCCCTTCCGCACGGCGGTCCGGACGGTGTTCGCCCTGGAGATGAAGCAGCGCCTCCGGGGCCGGGGCTGGTACTGGATGCTCGGCACCTGGTTCGTGGTGATCGGCTTCATCTTCGTCCTCGGTCTCGGCGTCCTGGGGACCACCGACAACGAGGGCGGGATCCTCTTCGACCTGATCGTCGGCTTCGTCCTGTTCTTCGGGCTCCTGGTGTCTCCCGGGCTCTCCGCGAACGCCGTCAACGGTGACCGTGCAGGCGGCACCCTCGCGATCCTCCAGGTCACCCTGCTGACGCCGGGGCAGCTGCTCGCGGGGAAGTGGCTCGCCTCATGGGTGGGATCGCTGGTGTTCCTCGTCCTCAGCAGCCCCTTCATCTTCTGGGCGCTGGCCCTCGGCGGCGTGAACGGCCAGGAGGCGGTCGTCTCGCTGCTGATGCTCGCGGTGGAACTCGGCGTCGTGTGTGCGATCGGGGTGGGCGTCTCGGCGCTCGCGAACCGGCCCCTTTTCTCCATCGTCAGCACCTACATGCTGGTGGCGCTGCTCGCCATCGGGACGGTGATCGTCTTCGGGCTGAGCACGCTGCTGGTGATGGAGGAGCGGACGATCACGTCGTCCTACTACACCTACCCGGATTCCAGCCTCGACAGCATGGGCGCTCCCGAGCCGGGCGCCGAGATGGAGTGCATGACGCAGACCTACACGTCGGAGGTCCCGAATACGCAGTACATCACCTGGATCCTGGCCGCGAATCCGTTCGTGGTGGTGGCCGACGCCGTGCCCTACAGCATCGAGGACCTGCCGGAGCCCGGAACGCAGGACCCCTACGGGGCGAGCGGAGGGCCGTACTACACGCCCGGCGTCATGGAGACGATCAGCCAGGGGGTGCGCTCGGCGCAGGCCGGGCCCGACACCGATCAGACCTGCGAGGAGGCCACCCAGGCTCTTCGGCCGCTGCCGCAGGAGACACCGTTCTGGCCGCTGGGGCTGGGGGTTCAGCTGGTCCTGGCGGGGGCGCTCCTGGCGGGCGCCCGGCGGAGGCTGACGATGCCCGCGAAGCGGCTCGCGCAGGGGACGCGGATCGCCTAGGGGAGCCTGCCGGGGCCGCCGGCGTCAGGACATGGCGCGGCGGCCCTCGAAAGCCCGCCCGAGGGTGACCTCGTCCGCGTACTCGAGATCCCCGCCCACCGGGAGCCCGGAGGCGAGGCGCGTCACCGGGATGCCGATGGTCTTGAGCATGCGCACCAGGTAGGTCGCCGTCGCTTCCCCTTCCAGGTTCGGATCCGTGGCGATGATGATCTCCTGGATCTGGGCGTCCGACAGGCGGGCGAGCAGTTCGCGGATACGCAGCTGGTCCGGGCCCACGCCGGCGATGGGATTGATGGCCCCTCCGAGGACGTGGTACCTGCCGCGGAAGGAGCGTGTGCGCTCGACGGCGATCACGTCCTTCGATTCCTCGACGACGCAGATCATCGACGCATCCCGGCGGGGATCGCGGCAGATGGCGCACTGTTCCTGCTCGGCGACGTTGCCGCAGATGGTGCAGAACTTCACGCGTTCCTTCACCGTGGTGATCGCGGTGACGAGGCGCTGCATGTCCTCGCCGTCCGCTTCCAGGATGTGGAACGCGAGGCGCTGGGCCGATTTCGGGCCGACCCCGGGCAGGCGTCCGAGCTCGTCGATAAGCTCCTGCACTGCGCCTTCGTACACGGTGTGTCCTCTTCTGCCTGGGGTGATGGTGCCGGTGTCCCGGTGCCGGTGCGTGGTCGGCGGACTCCCGCTGCCTGGGCGAGTGGGAGTGCCCTTCCATTGTCCGCCCTGCCGTGGCCGCGAAGCGCGCGTGGCGCCGCTGCGTCGTTACGCCCTGAGCATGGGCCGGGCACAGGCGACATGGGGTGCGGACTATTGGCCGTCGACGCTGCGTTCCTCGACGAGGCGCCCGTTGAGGATCCGCTCGATCGCGGTCCGTCCCACGAGCCCCGATTCCTCGATGGTCTCGTCGTCGGCACTGGGCTCGTCCTCCACGAAGCGCAGATCGACCGCGCCCCGCGCCGCAGCCGCCTCCTCGGCGCGTTTCCGTTCCGCTTCGTCGAGCAGCTGCTGGTAGCGGCTGACCGGTTTCCGCCGGGCGGTGTCGGCCGCAGCAGGCCGGTCCTGTCCGGCTCCGCCGTCGGTCGCCGCCGGGCCGGGAGCGGTTGCCCCCGGATCGGGTGCCGGCGCCGGGGTGCCGGCCGCCACGGGTGCTGGAGCCGCGAACCGGGGCACGACCGGCCCCCTGCGCCGGGCGGTCGCGCGTGCGGCGTCCTGGTGTGCGGCGTCCTGGTGTGCAGCACCTGCGTCGGTGGTTGCCGCGCCCGACGCCGGGGCCTCCGACCGGTCGCCGGGCGCCGGGGCCGGCGTCGCCGTGCCGGGGGGGCTCCAGACGACGGAGCGGGACGCCGTCGGTGCAGGAGCCGAACCCGCGGGGGCTGTCTCGAACCCGGGGCGGGGATCCGGAGTCGACGGACCGCGGCCCGCGCCCTGTCCGGTGCGCTGGGCATCGGGGCCGGGGCTGCTCGCCGTGTCGGGTACGCGCGCCGTGGGCGGCTGGGCTCCTCCGGTCCCGCTGGGTCCTGCGGCCTGCCGGGCGTAGGGATCCTCCGGGACGGAGCCCCAGCCCGGCCCGGGATCGAATGCTTCCTCGGGGGGCTCCACGAGCGCCCAGGAGTCGTCCGCCATGGACGGGTCCCAGGCGCTGACGGCCTCGGCGTCGGACGACGCCGAGCGGGTGCCACGGCTGGCGCCCGAGGCCGGAGCGGGGGTCTTCGCGCGGTCGGAGGTGGAGGTATCACGAGCCGCCGACCGAGATCCGGGTGCTGCGGGCGCGTTCCCGCCCCGTGCAGGTGCGGCAGCCGGAGTCGTGGTGCTCGGCCGGTCGGCGTCCCTGGGCGGTGTCGGGCGGGTGTCGGAGGCAGGCCCGGCCGGCTCGGACGCGGGCGCACTGTCGGCTTCCGGGCGGACGGCATTCCCGACGACGCCGGATGTTCCGGCGGTGACGGCCCGGTCGGGGGTGCGGGTGTCGTCCATGCGCGGCCCGGGTGACGATGCAGCGGCCGCGTCTGCGGGCGCGACGGAATCGGTGGGCTCGGCGGGGCGGGGCGCAGCGCCGGCGCGGGACGACGGCGTGGGTGCGGCGGGCGATGACGGAGCGGGAACGCCCGCTGATGGCCTGCCCTCGGGCTCCGCAGACCGGGCGACCTCGGCTCCCGCAGGGGGGCGGGTATCCTCTCCGGGTCTCAGGGGCTGGCCGCTCGGACCCGACACCGAGGAAGCAGGGCCCGGGGTGCTACCCGGGGCCGCCGTGCCGGCCGGTACTTTTGGGCCCGACTCACCCGACCCGCCGGCGTCGTGGACCGCTTCGATGGAGCAGGTGAGGCCGAGGACCTTGTAGATCGCCTGCTTCAGGTTATCCATGTGGGGCCCGCGCTGGAATCCGATGGCATTGCCCTGGTTCACGAAGGCGAGGACCAGTTGATTGCCCTCGAACGACCGCGGCTTGGCCGAGACGTTCACGATGAGCCAGGTGGCTCGCTTGATGTGCGCGACCTCGTCCATGATCTCGGGCCAGGCGCGTCGGATCATCTCGACGTTGCCGCCGGACGCGGCGGACTGCCCCTGCCGGCCGGCTTCGGGCCGGCGGGACTCCTGCTGCGGCTGGACCGGTCCGCCCGCCGCAGGAGCCGGCTGCTGCGGTGCGGGTTGCTGCGGTGCGGGTTGCTGCGGTGCCGGCTGCTGCGGTGCGGGTTGCTGCGGTGCGTGCTGCTGTGGTGCCGGTTGCCGGTTGGGGGCAGTGTCGGGCTGCCGCTGGGGGTCGGCTCCGGGCTGCGGCCCCGCCTGCCGACCCGAACCGGCACCCGCCTCAGCGCGGGATTCGGCGCGATGCTGTGCCTGTGCCTGCTGTGGCTGCTGGCCGTGCGGTTGCCGGGCCCGCTCGCCGGGGTGCTGCGCGCTCCCATCCGCAGAGGCTCCAGGGGCCTCGCGGCTGACCTCGGTCGTCCCGGGCTGTCCGTCCGCCCGGCGCTCGGCAGAAGCCGCGTGCTCTGCCCCGTCGGGCCCGCCTTCGGGCCCGCCCTGAGCCGGAGCACCGTCCGGAGCACCGTCCGGAGCGGCCGGCGCCGGGGCGCCCAGCGGTGTCCCCTCTGCGGTCCCGACGCCCGGGGAGTCGGGCGCATCCGGAGTGCCGGCAGTGCCGGGGGCCTCAGGTGCGCCTGCGTCCGTCGGGGTACCTGAAGCCGTCGGGGCGCCGGCGGGACCGGGCGTGCTTGCCGCCGGACGCGCCGGCGTGCTTGCCGCCGGTACAGGGTCGGCGAAGGCGGAGTCGGTGGAGACACCCCAGTTGCCACCCCAGTCGGGCGAGGAGTCCGCAGCGGGTGCCTTCGGGTGCTGCTGATCGCGCCCAACTGCCGGGACCGCGGGGGACTGCGGACCCGTGAGTGCTGCGGGTACTGCAGGACCGGCCGGGTCCGCGGTGGGCAACGACCAACGGGCGGCAGCCTCCTCGGCGGTCCGGGGGACGCCGTCGAGCCGTGGACGCGGAGGCTTCGAGGGCTCGGCCGCGGCGACCGACCCGGGGCCGGCGATGGGCTCGCTGCCGCCGTCGGCAGCGGGCGTCCCGGCGGCATACTCGAGGCGACGCTCGATGCGGTCGACCCGCGCGAGGGTGCCGCGCACCGAGGCATCGGCGGCGGGCAGCAGCAGGCGGGCGCACAGCAGTTCGAGGTGCAGGCGTGGCGACGTGGCACCGGTCATCTCGTTCAGGGCCGCATTGGTGACGTCGGCGGCGCGGGACAATTCTCCGGCGCCGAGCTGGTTCGCCTGCGTCCGCATCCGGTTGAGCTGGTCGTCGGGGACGCCGCGCAGGATGGACGCGGCGCCCTCGGGGACCGCGTTGATGACGATCAGGTCGCGGAACCGCTCCAGCAGGTCCTCCACGAAACGCCGGGGGTCGTGCCCGGTCTGGATGACGCGGTCCACGGCGTTGAACACCGTCGCGGCGTCGCCGGCCGCCACGGAGTCGACGACGTCGTCGAGCAGGGTCGCGTGCGTGTAACCGAGGAGCGAGACGGCGAGCTCGTAGTCGAGCCCGGCTGCGCCCGCGCCGGCCATGAGCTGGTCGAGCACGGAGAGGGAGTCGCGGACGGACCCGCCGCCGGCCCGGACCACGAGCGAGAGGACGCCGGGCGCCACCGGCACGTTCTCCTGACGGCACAGCAGGTCGAGGTAGGCCATGAGGGGTTCGGGCGGGACGAGCCGGAAGGGATAGTGGTGGGTCCGCGAACGGATGGTGCCGATCACCTTGTCCGGCTCGGTGGTCGCGAAGATGAACAGGATGTGCTCCGGCGGCTCCTCCACGATCTTCAGCAGGGCGTTGAAGCCCGCCGACGTGACCATGTGGGCCTCGTCGATGATGAAGATCTTGAACCGGTCGCGGACGGGGGCGAAGGTGGCGCGCTCGCGCAGGTCGCGTGCGTCGTCGACGCCACCGTGGCTCGCGGCATCGATCTCGATGACGTCGAGGCTGCCCGAGCCGTTCCGGGCGAGTTCCACGCAGCTGTCGCAGACACCGCACGGCGTGGAGGTGGGCCCCTGGGCGCAGTTGAGGCAGCGGGCGAGGATCCGCGCCGAGGTGGTCTTGCCACAGCCGCGGGGCCCGGAGAACAGGTAGGCGTGATTGATGCGGTCCTTGTCGATGGCCGCCATCAGGGGTTCCGTGACATGCTCCTGGCCGATGACGTCCGCGAAGGTCTCGGGACGGTAGCGGCGGTAGAGGGCTGTACTCACGGATGAACCTTATCGGTTGGTGCTGACGGTTTGCATGCCGGGCCGGCGGCGGGGAACAGGACGGCGGGGTCGACCACCCAGGGGTCGCGCGGCAGCCGCCCGGGATCGAACACCGCCAGAGCGGCGTCCAGGCTCCCGCCGGGGAGGCCGAGCGACGCCAGGATCACGTCCAGCACCGCGGCAGCGGGCCAGCCCTGCCCGGCGAGGTCCTCCAGTGTCACAGCGCCGTCCCGCTTTGCCAAACGGCGGCCCTCTCCCGTCACGGCCAGGGGCACGTGCGCGTAGGCAGGCACGGGGAGTCCGAGCAGGGAGGCGAGGTAGGCCTGCCGTGGGGCGGACTCGAGGAGGTCGTCGCCGCGCACCACCTGGTCGATGCCCTGCGCCGCGTCGTCGACCACGACGGCGAGGTTGTAGGCGATCACGCCGTCGTTCCGCCGCAGGACGAGGTCGTCGACGGGCGCCGAGACGGGCCCGGCGAGCAGGTCCTCGACGGTCCAGCTCTCGACGGCGGAGCGCAGCCGCAGGGCAGGACGGCGGTCGAGGCGTCGTCGTGCCCGCTCGTCCTCGCGGAGCGCACGGCACGTGCCGGGGTAGAAGCCGGGCCGGCCGTGCGGGGCGCTCGCTGCCTCGGCGACGTCGCGCCGCGTGCAGAAGCACTCGTAGGCGAGGTCCCGGGCGATGAGCTGATCGAGCGCCGAGGTGTACCGGGGGATTCGCCCGCTCTGGCGCAGGACCGGTTCGTCGGGGGAGAGGCCCAGGGCCGCCAGTTCCGCGAGTTGTTCAGCTTCGGCGCCGGCACGGACGCGGTCCAGGTCCTCCACCCTGATCAGGAAACGGCGTCCGGTGGAGCGGGCGAAGAGCCACGCGAGGACGGCCGTGCGGAGGTTGCCGACATGCAGTGGGCCGGAGGGGCTCGGGGCGAAGCGGCCGCCGCCCGTGTCTGCCACCGTCGAACCTCCCGCGCCCTTAAAGTGAAGACCCCCCATGCACCTGCCAGAGCCCGCTTACCCTTGCTACCTTCCGGTCCTGGGGGAGTTCACAGGATGACACCACATGAGGGGCCGGGAAATAGTCTACACAGTGGACCGCGTGGCCTTCGAATCCTCCCGGCAGGGCCGACGGATCCTCCTGCCCGACCGCCGCGATTCGGCAGGAACCCGTTGTATGGGTATTCTGGTATCTGCTCCAAAGGAGGAGGATTCGCCTAGCGGCCTATGGCGCACGCCTGGAACGCGTGTTGGGTTCACGCCCTCGGGGGTTCAAATCCCCCATCCTCCGCTGCACGGTTCGATCAGCAGGACCCCGGCTCCGGCCGGGGTCCTGCTGCGTTAAGCCGTGGACGGGTCCGCGGCAGCGGACACCCGGCGGATGCGCGTCCTCGCCGCGGTCTCCGCGGGGCCCTCCGGCCCCAGCCCCAGACGGATCATCCCGAGGACCAGCCGCACCGCCGGCCGGATCGGCAGTGGGACCGGCCCCAGCGACGGCACCCGCAGACCGAGCATCTCGCGGTGGCGCGGCTCGAGCGTCGCCACGGCTCCGGCGAACAGGATCCGGTACCCGAGGCGCTGGGACCGGGGCAGGGGCGGACGGCGGATGTACGTCAGCGTCTCCTGCACCTGCTCGCTGTCCCTGAGGTCGCGGTCGAACGCCGCGAGCTGCGCCCGCAGTTCGGCGGCGGATCGCGGCGGGTCCTCGAGCCCCATCAGCTCACCGGCCTGCGCCCATTCCGCCACGTACTGGTCCACACCATTCGGGATGGGCCCGCCGTACGCGGAATGCGCGGCCACGAAGGCGTCGGTGAATGCGAGGTGCACCCAGCGGATCAGATCCGGGTCCGCCGCGGAATAGGGCGTCTCGACGCCCCGGCTGTCGGTGTACGTCCCGGTGACCCGGGTGTGGAGGCGCTGGACGAACGCCGAGCCCTCCCGGGCCGCGACCTTCGAGCCGTACGTCACCGTGAAGATCCAGCGGATGGTGTTGGCGAGCCGTCCGAGCGGCTCCTCGCGGAAGTTCGAGTGGGCGTGCACGCCGGCCATGGCGCCCGGGTGCAGCGTCTGGAGCAGCAGGGCGCGGATGCCGGCGACGGTCGGCGTCATCGAGCTGTGCACCGTCCACACGGCCGAGTCCACCGGGAAGTACCCGACGTCGTCGCCCTTCTCGAACTCGAACTGCCACTGGGGGATGGTCGGATCACCGTCCGTGAAGGTCGTTCGGAGCTGCGTCTTCCACGTATCGATGATTCCCATCCGGCGACCCGTCCTGTCGGTGTCCTGCGGCCGGCCTCCGGGCCGCCGTTCCTTTCAACGTACCCCCCGCCCGTTTTGCTCCGTCCGCACGGTGGGCCATCCGCGGCGTGCGACGATACGAAGCACGAGCACCACCGACCACCAGGGAGCAGCCATGTCCGCGTCCGGCCTGTACGGGATCGACCTCACCATGAACGACGGCAGCACCAGGTCCTTCGGCGATTTCCGCGGCCACCCCGTCCTGGTGGTCAACGTCGCATCGAAGTGCGGCTTCACCCCGCAGTACGCGGGCCTCGAGGCGCTGTACGGCCGGTACGCCGCGGAGGGCCTCGTGGTGCTCGGCATGCCCTGCAACCAGTTCATGGGACAGGAACCCGGGAGCGACGGCGAGATCGCCGAGTTCTGCTCGACGACGTTCGGCGTCACGTTCCCGCTCCTGGCCAAGGGCGACGTGCGCGGCAAGGACCAGCACCCGCTCTACGGGCAGCTGACGACGTTCAGGAGCGGTGTCCTGCCCGGGCTCGTGAAGTGGAACTTCGAGAAGTTCCTGGTCGGCCGCGACGGCGACGTCGTCGCGCGGTTCGCCCCGACCGTCGAGCCGGATGCACCCGAGGTGATCGCCGCGATCGAGGACGCCCTGGCGCGGCCCGCAGCCTGAGCCGGGCCGCCTAGCCCAGGGAGGCGACGCAGCGCGCGAGGAAGGCGGCGCCCGCCTCCTCGTGGATGAGTGAGCCCTCCGTCAGGATCTCGTACGGCTTCGCGGGCACGCCGTCGGCCGGGCGGACGTCGATGTGCGCGACGTCGTACCCCTGCTCGTGCAGGTAGTCGGCCATGGCGTAGTCCGTCCTGGAGTCACCGACGGTGCGCCACGTGCGGGGGAGGTCCATGAGCGGCGCCACGAGGGTGAGTGCCCGCTCCGCGCCCAGGTCCTTGCCCACGCGGACCGACTCGATGTCGGTCGAGATGATGGTGGGATCCACGCGGTAGTCGATGTCCCCGTTGCTGTCCGGTTCCTCCCGGTCCAGCCGGCAGGCGCCCATGTCGTGGCTGTGCATGATGTCCAGCGCGTCGTCGTCGAAGGACGGCTGGCCCGCCAGGTACTCGGCGTTCGCCGCTTCGAGGGACTGCTCCACCGACACCATGGCGAGTTTCGTCTCGTCGAAGAACATGAGGTGGGAGTACTTCTCCTCCACGAGGTCCCGTACGTCGTCGGCGAAGCTCGTGGGCAGCGCGAGCCCGGGGTCGAGGAAGACCTCCCCGGCGCCGTCGGCCGTGAAGGAGAACCAGGTGGCACCCTTCTCGCAGACCGCGTGGAAGGTCACCCCCGCAGGCAGGCCCGCGGCGAGCATCGGCTTCATCACCTGCTCGCGGATGAAGGCGTCCGAGCGGCCCGTGTTGAACACCACGGGCCAGCCCGCCGCGGCGAGCGTGAGCAGGTCGGCGATGATCCCGGCGGGCACCGTCCGGGTGACGGGGCTGGCCACCGGCCCGTCGACGTCGAGCAGGAGGCCCCGGGCGGGCCCGCCCCTGCGGGGGGTCGTCGAAGCGGGGGCATCGGGCAGCAGGTCGATCGGGGCGTCCGTAGGCATGGATCCATTATGTTCCGCCTCGCGCAGTCCCTCCATTCGCGTCCGTCGGTGCGGGCGCTCGACGGGCGTGGAAGACTCACGGCATGAGCACCGGAGCGGGCATCGTCGTCGTCGGGTCCATCAACGTGGACCTCGTCGTCACCGTCGACAGGCACCCCCGGCCGGGCGAGACGGTGCAGGGCCGCTCGATGACGGTGCTGCCCGGCGGCAAGGGCGCCAACCAGGCCGTCGCCGCCGCGCTGCTCGGCGCCGAGGTCATCCTGATCGGCGCCGTGGGGGCCGACGCGTACGCCGACGTCGCCCTGTCGATGCTGAGGACGGCCGGTGTCGGCCTGCGGGCCGTCCGGCGCACCGGGGGCGCCACCGGAATCGCCGTCATCCAGGTGAGCGACGACGGCGAGAACACCATCGTGGTGCTGCCCGGCGCCAACGCCGAGGTCACACCGGACCTCGTCGAAACCTCCGGCGCCATCATCCGGGACGCGGGCGTCGTCGTCGTCCAGGGTGAACTGCCGGCTCACGCCACGGCCGCCGCCGTCCGGCTCGCCACGGGGCGGGTCATCATCAACCTCGCACCCGTCATCGCCGTCGACGGCCCCACGCTCCTCCGCGCCGACCCCCTGGTGGTCAACGAGCACGAGGGGGCGCTGGTCCTCGAGCACCTCGGCGGTCCGGTGTCAGCGGACCACGGTGCCGTCGTCAAGGGCCTGCTCGCCCTCGGCGTCGCGTCGGTGGTGATGACGCTCGGCAGCGGCGGGGCCCTCGTCGCCGCCGCAGGCGACGCCGCGGTCCGCGGCGTGCCCGCCCCGCAGGTGACGGCGGTCGATACGACGGGCGCCGGGGACGCCTTCGTCGGCGCACTCGCTGCGCGGCTCGCGGCGGGCGAATCGCTCGAGGACGCCGTCCGTCTCGCCGTGCGCGTCGGCTCCTACACGGTGCAGCGCCCGGGCGCACAGCCCTCCTACCCGCGGCACGGCGACGAGCTCCCCCTGCCACCGCGGGGACCCGCGGCGTAACCATTGGGCCACGAGATGCCCGCCTCCGGGACATCCGCGTTCCATTGGCCGAAGCAATTACCTACCCTAGAGAGGTGATCTTCAAAGCAGTGAGCGACGGCAGGCCGTACCCCGACCACGGATGCGTGACACCCAAGGACTGGGCGGAGGTGCCTCCCCGGCAGGTGCGGCTCGACGAACTGGTGACCACCAAGACCACGCTCGACCTCGGGGCGCTCCTCGCCGAGGACTCGACGTTCTTCGGCGACCTCTTCCCGCACGTGGTGCAGTGGAACGAGACGATGTACCTCGAGGACGGCCTGCACCGCGCCGTCCGGACCGCGCTGCACCAGCGCACCATCCTGCATGCGAGAGTCCTCGTGCTCGATGAGTGAGCAGGGCTCGCCGCGCCACCAGCGGGCGAGGGCCCGCCGCGACCCGACCGAGTGGCACGGCCAGCGGATCGTCACCGAGACGGATCTCGGTGCCGTCTTCACGGAGGACGACGCCGACCGTCGCCGCCGGGTGACGCTGCGGCGGGTACGCCACGGCGTCGTCCTGGTGCTGCTCGTCGGGCTGCTGACCGCGGCCGTGTACGTCGCCCTCGGCATCGCGCGCGGTGACATCAGGACCGGGGCGCCCGAGGCGACCCCCGAACCGACGTCCACGTGCCCCGCGGGCCCGTTCGATTACCAGGACCCGAGCGCCATCACGGTCAACGTCTACAACAGCACCAGCATCGACGGGTTGGCCGGCACCGCCGCCGACCAGCTCCGCGGCCGTGCCTTCGCCGTGCGCGAGGTGGGCAACAAGCCGGCCGGGAGGAGCGGCATGACGGCGCTCGTCATCTCGGGCGAGGCCGGCCGGGCCAACGCCTTCACCCTGCAGCGCACCATCCCGGGATCCGTCTACGTGGCCGACGAGCGCGAGGACCGCACGGTGGACGTCATCCTCGGCTCCACGTACGCGGGCGTCGTCCCGCCCGAGAAGGTCGACGTCACGCCCGCCGCGTTGTCCTGCGGTTCGGAGGGCAGTACGGCACCCGCGCCCACGACGGCCCCGTAGGGCGGACAAGGGGGACGACGCCCGGCGCCGTCCCCCTCCTGCGTAAGGGTCATGCCGCGGTGAGTGCCCTCTCGTCCCGCAGGTACTTCGAGTACGCAGTCACCGTCAAAAAGGCCGGGAACTCCGTGCCGAGCGCCACCTCCTCGAAGACCTCACGCGCCTCGTCGTACCTGTCTCCGTCGAACCGGTCCAGGGCCGCGAACTCCTCGTCGAGCAGATCCGTCACCCGCTCCCGGGTGATCACCTCGCCGTCGTCGGTGAGGGCGCTCGTGTAGATCCACTGCCAGATCTGCGAACGCGAGATCTCGGCCGTCGCGGCGTCCTCCATCAGGTTGTTGATGGCCGCGGCGCCGTTGCCCCGCAGCCAGGACTCGATGTACCGCACCCCGACCTCCAGGTTCTCGCGGATGCCCCGTTCCGTGATGGTGCCCGGCGTCGCGGCGATGTCCAGCAGGGCGGCGTCGTCCGGCCGGACGTCCTCCCGCAGGCGGTCGAGCTGGTTCGGGCGGTCCCCGAACGCCGCGTCGAAGACCTCCCGGGCCACGGGGACGAGATCCGGGTGCGCCACCCAGGATCCGTCGAAGCCGTCGGCCGCCTCCCGGGTCTTGTCCGCGCGGACCTTCTCCAGGGCGAGGGCGTTGGCCTGCTCGTCGCGCCGGTTCGGGATGAATGCGGCCATCCCGCCGATCGCGTGGGCGCCCCGGCGGTGGCAGGTGCGGACGAGCTGCTCCGTGTAGGCGCGCATGAAGGGCGCCGTCATGGTGACGGCATTGCGGTCCGGCAGGACGAAGCGCGGTCCGCGGGTGCGGAAGTTCTTGATGACCGAGAAGATGTAGTCCCACCGGCCGGCGTTCAGCCCTGCCGCGTGGTCCCGGAGTTCGTACAGGATCTCCTCCATCTCGAACGCCGCCGTGATGGTCTCGATCAGCACGGTGGCGCGGATGGTGCCCTGCGGGATGCCGAGCAGATGCTGCGCCTGGACGAAGATGTCGTTCCACAGCCGCGCCTCGAGGTGGTTCTCGATCTTCGGGAGGTAGAAGTAGGGGCCGCGTCCCTGTGTGATCAGCGTGCGGGCATTGTGGAAGAAGTAGAGGGCGAAGTCGAACAGGCCGCCCGCGACGGCGACGTCCTGGATGAGGACGTGCCTCTCCGGCAGGTGCCAGCCCCGGGGCCGTACGACGATCGTCGGCAGTGCCTCCGCCGGTCCCTGGACCCGGTATTCCTTGCCCTCGGGCGAGGTGAACCCGATCCGCCCGGCGAGGGCGTCCTTGAGGTTCAGCTGGCCGTTGATCACGTTGGACCACGACGGCGTCGAGGAGTCCTCCATGTCCGCGAGCCAGACCTTCGCGCCGGAGTTCAGGGCGTTGATGGTCATCTTGCGGTCCACGGGGCCGGTGATCTCCACGCGGCGGTCCTCGAGCCCCGGCGCCGTCGGGGCCACCCGCCACGACGCGTCCTCGCGGAGGTGGCGGGTCTCGGGCAGGAAGTGCGGGTCGACGCCGGACGCCACGGCCTTGCGCTGGCGGCACCGGTGATCGAGGAGCTCCTCGCGGCGCCTGTAGGTCGCCCGGTGCAGGGCCTTCACGAAGTCGAGGGCCTCGCGGGTCAGGATCTCGCCCTGGCGCGGGATGGGCGGCGCCGTGAGGGTGATGCCGTTCAGGGTGTAGGTGTCGTTCATGGGGTGCTCCTGGGGGTTCTGGTGCCGTTGCGGGGTGCCGAGAGGGCGGAGGAGACCGCCCGTACCCGGGTGTCGTGGTCTTCTGCCCTCTCGGCGGGGGAGGGGGGTCAGTGGAACTGCTGCGCCTCGGTGGACCCGGCGAGCGCGAGCGTGCTGCCGCCGGGGTTGAGGGCGGTGGCCACCTGGTCGAAGTAGCCCGTGCCGACCTCGCGCTGGTGCTTGGTGGCGGTGTAGCCGCGGGACTCGGCGGCGAACTCGCGCTCCTGCAGGTCCACGTAGGCGCTCATGCCGTCGCGGGCGTAGCCGTGGGCGAGGTCGAACATCGAGTAGTTGAGCGCGTGGAAGCCGGCGAGGGTGATGAACTGGAACGTGAACCCCATGGCGCCGAGTTCGCGCTGGAACCTGGCGATGGTGGCGTCGTCGAGGTGCTTGCGCCAGTTGAACGACGGCGAGCAGTTGTACGCGAGCATCTGGTCCGGGAACTCCGCCTTGATCCCCTCGGCGAAGCGCCGCGCCAGGTCGAGGTCCGGCGTGCCGGTCTCCATCCAGAGCAGGTCCGCGTACGGGGCGTAGGCCCGGCCGCGGGCGATGCACGCCTCGAGGCCGTTGCGCACGTGGTAGAAACCCTCGGGGGTGCGCTCGCCGGTGACGAACGGCTGGTCGCGCTCGTCGACGTCGGACGTGATGAGGGTGGCGGCCTCGGCGTCGGTGCGGGCGACGATGACCGACGGCGTCCCCGCGACGTCGGCCGCCAGACGCGCGGCGTTCAGGGTGCGCACGTGCTGCTGGGTGGGGATCAGGACCTTGCCCCCGAGGTGCCCGCACTTCTTCTCCGAGGCGAGCTGGTCCTCCCAGTGGATGCCGGCGGCGCCGGCCTGGATCATCGACTTCATCAGCTCGTAGGCGTTGAGCGGTCCGCCGAAACCCGCCTCGGCGTCGGCGACGATCGGCACCAGCCAGTCCTCGACGGTCGGGGCGCCCTCCGCCCATTCGATCTGGTCGGCGCGCAGCAGTGCGTTGTTGATGCGGCGGACGACGGTGGGCACGGAGTTCGCCGGGTACAGCGACTGGTCCGGGTAGGTGTGCCCGGAGTTGTTGGCATCCGCGGCGACCTGCCAGCCGGACAGGTAGATGGCGCGCAGCCCGGCCTTGACCTGCTGCACGGCCTGGTTGCCGGTCAGGGCACCGAGGGCGTTGGTGTACCCGCCGGTGCCGGCCTCGGCGGTGAGCTGGCGCCACAGCTTTTCTGCGCCGCGCCGCGCGAGCGTGTGCTCCTCCTGGACGCTGCCGCGCAGGCGGACGACGTCGGACGACGAGTAGTCGCGCCGGACGCCGGCCCAGCGCGGGTCCGCCGACCACTCGAGGTCCAGATCCCGGGCGGCGTCCGCTGCCGCGCCCTGCAGGCCGGCGGAGAAGGGAGTCGAAAGTGAGGGTTCCTGCGTCATTGCTGTCTCCTTGGTCGGTGACCGGATGTCCCGGCGGGTGTGGAGACAACGATTCGCTCTTTCTCTTGGAGTTCCTACCCCGTAGGCCTGGCAAGAAACGCACTTCTTCGCCTATCGTCAAGAAATGACGACTCCCGCCTGGGCCAAGCCCTCCTCCGCGACCCCCGTCGCCCCGCACGCGGAGGGCGAGGCCCTGGACCTCATCAGCCTCGGGCGGCGCGTGCGGCATCTCCGGAAGGCCAAGGGCCTGACCCTCGATGACCTGGGCGCCGCCGTCGGCAGCGTGGCATCACAGCTGTCCCTCGTCGAGAACGGCAAGCGGGAACCCAAGCTCGGCATGCTCCAGCGCCTCGCGGCGGCGCTCGGCGTGACGATCGACGAGCTGCTGGGCGCGGAACCGCCGTCACGCCGTGCCGCCCTGGAGATCGCCCTCGAGCGTGCGCAGCGCGGCCCCCTCTATGAATCACTGGGGCTGCCGAAGGTCCGCGTCTCGTCGAGGCTGCCGCTGGAGGTGCTGGAGTCCCTCGTGGGTCTGCAGGGGGAGCTCGAACGCCGGCTGAACGAGCAGGTGGCCACCCCGGAGGAGGCGCGGCGGGCGAACGCCGAGCTCCGCGCCGTCATGCGGGAGCGGAACAACTACTTCCAGGAGATCGAGGTCCAGGCGCAGGCCGTGCTCGATGCCGTCGGGTACAGCACGGGCCCGGTCTCCCAGCACCTGATCGCGGATATCGCCGCGCACCTCGGCTTCTCCCTGCACCACGTGGGCGACCTCCCGCACTCCACCCGGTCCGTCACGGACCTCAAGAACCGCCGCATCTACCTCACGCAGTCGCAGCGCACCGACCACGATCCCCGCTCGGTGCTGCTGCAGGCGCTCGGGCATTACGTCCTGGAGCACAGGACGCCCGAGAACTACGGCGAGTTCCTGCGCCAGCGGGTGGCCACCAACTACTTCGCCGCGGCGCTCCTGCTTCCCGAGCGGCCCACGGTCGAGTTCCTGACGCGGGCGAAGGCGGCGAAGGAGATCTCCGTGGAGGACATCCGCGACAACTTCGCCGTGTCCTACGAGACCGCAGCGCACCGGTTCACCAACCTCGCCACCGAGCACCTCGACATCCCCACCCACTTCCAGAAGACGCACAAGAGCGGGATCATCTACAAGGCCTACGAGAACGACGGCGTGACCTTCCCGCAGGACCATACGGGCGCCATCGAGGGCCAGCCCTCCTGCCGCCGCTGGACCTCCCGCGTGGTGTTCGACGTGCAGGACAAGTTCCGCGCGTACAACCAGTACACGGACACCCCGAGCGGCACCTACTGGTGCACGGCACGCACCGAGCGGTCGGCCAGCGGGGAGTTCTCCCTCAGCATCGGGGTGCCGTACGCGCACGTGAAATGGTTCCGCGGGCGGGACACGGACATCCGCGAGAAGTCCTTCTGCCCCGACGAGTCATGCTGCCGCCAGCCGCCGGCCGACCTCGCGCGGGAATGGGCCGGACACGCCTGGCCGAGCGCGCGTGCCCACTCGCACCTGCTCGCGGCCATGCCGCCGGGGGCCTTCCCGGGCGTCGACGAGACCGAGGTGTACGCGTTCCTCGCGACGCATTCGGGCTGAGGTCGGCCCACCCGCGCTGACGGCGGTGCGCTTCCGGAGCTCGACGGCGGTGCGCTTCCCGAGCTCGACGGCGGCGGGTCAGTGCCGCTGCCTGAGCGCACGTCGGCGGAGCCCCAGCGGGTAGACGACCCAGAGGATCGCCTCCACGCCGAGAAGCGTGCCCGTCACGGCGAGACTGGCAGTCCTGCCCAGCACGAGATCGAAGACCAGCCCGAGGCTTCCCGCGAGCACCACTCCCACGAGCGCCGTCGCGATCGGGATGATGGCGGAGGTGTGCTGCACCAGCGTCCCCTTCAGATGGAGGCCGAACAGGGTCCGGTGCAGATTGACGGTGGACAGCAACAGGACCTGGATCAGCACGGACAGGCACAGCAGGCACAGATAGACGGTCACCTGGAGATCGTCGAGCTCCTCGAAGCGGCGCTGGAAGGGCAGGATCAGCAGGAACCCCGCGAGGATCTGGATGCCCGCCTGCATGACGCGCAGCTCCTGCAGCATCTCCTGCCAGTTGCGGTCCAGGCGCTGGTTCTGGCTCTCGCCGCGTCCGTCGTCGCGCCGGTGCTCCCGCTGCACGGAAGAACCCCGCCCGCCGGGGGCACCGTCCGGAGCCGGGGTGTCCCCTGCCCCGGCGCTCCCCTGCCCTGCGGCGTCCATGGCGTGCCGGCTACCGGACGGACCCCGCGCCGCCCTGCCAGACGGCGTCGAAGGGGGCGTTGGAGGCGACGCGGTGGCGGATGCCCTCGGTCACGAAGGCCTTGGCGGTGCGGGCGGCCTCCAGCGGGGTCGAGCCCTTCGCGAGCTCCGCCGCGATCGCCGCCGCGAGCGTGCAGCCGGCGCCGCTGACGGCGACCTCGCCCACCTTGGGGGAGGCCAGGACCTCGAGTGTCTCGCCGTCGAAGTAGACGTCGACGGCGTCGGGGCCCTCGATCCGCACGCCGCCCTTGGCGAGGACCACCGCGCCGCTGTCGCGGTGGATGATGCGGGCGGCCTCCTTCAGGTCGTCGAGTGATCCGATGGTGATGCCGGAGAGGGACTCGGCCTCGAAGTGGTTGGGGGTCACGAAGGTGGCCAGCGGCAGGATCGTCGCCTTGAGTGCTTCATCGGTGTCGAGGGCGGCACCCGGCTCCTGCCCCTTGCAGATGAGCACCGGGTCGAGGACCACGTTGTCCCACTCCTGGCTCTTCAGTGCCGAGGCCACGGTGTCGATGGTGGCCGGCGTCCCGAGCATGCCCAGCTTCACGGTGCGGAGGGGGTAGCAGGACTGGATGGCCTCGAGCTGGTCGGCGATCACCTGCTGGTCCACGGGTACGAACCGGTGCTGCCACTCGTTCTTCGGGTCGAAGGACACGATGCAGGTCAGGGCCACGATGCCGTAGACGCCGAGTTCCTGGAACGTCTTGAGGTCGGCCTGGGCTCCGGCGCCGCCTGTCGCCTCGGAGCCGGCGACGGTGAGGGTGACGGCGGGGGCTGCGGAAAGCTGGGTCTCGGACATCTCCCTAGTCTGCCCGACCCGGCTCGACGGCGGCCACCCGATCCGGGACGGGGACGGTATCCGAGGTCCCGGCGAGGGCGATCCCGGCGGGGTTCATTGCACGCGGACCAGCTTCCAGACGCTGGCCCGGGCCAGGGCGGCTGCGCCTCCGATGACGAGTGCGGTGGGCAGGCTGTCCCCCAGGAGGGTGGAGGGGGAGAGCAGGGTCGCGATGAGGAAGGCGGCCGCGGCGAACCCCGCGAAGAAGACCCCGACGTGCACCCACTGGTTCACGACAGGGCGCAGCAGGAGCCCGAGCACGACGCCGAGGGGCAGGCCGGTGAGGATGCCGATGCCGGCGCCGTACCAGAGCGCCAGGAGGAAGACGCCCGGTGCCTGCGGCCCCCAGGGCACGGCGAACGCGAGGGCGAGGGTCACGAGCCCCACGAGGAACCCCACGGCGACGGCGCCCGGACCGAACGTCACCCGGTGGCGGGGACCCGTGGTGACGTCTCCGGCGCCGTCCTCGGACGTCACTGCCGGGTCCCCCGGATCAACTGCACGATGTCCTCGACGATCTTGCGCACCACGGGAAGCCGGGAGAGGATCACGACCTTCGAGATGAGCGGCGCCGCCTGGTCGATGAGCCGCCGGGTGCGGACCTGGCCGGGGGACGAGTCGTACACCCAGAAGAGGGTGATGGCCAGGGAGGCGTACCGGAGGAGTTCGGGGAGGTCGTCGCGGATGGCCAGGGGCGGTTGCGGCCGGGACATCGCCACGGCCTGCCGGAAGAGTGCGATGGCGCGGGCCCGCGCGACGGCGGGTTCACCGCCGGACGGGCTCGTCGTCGTGGACGGCCTGACCGCGATGCGGATGAAGTTCGGGCCGAAGTCGTGATACGGCCCCAGGACGTCGATCCCCGTGTTCAGGACGATCCGCAGGAGTTCGCCGAGATTCTGGCCGTCGCGGAGACGGGGGAGGGCGCGGGAGCGGTGTTCCTCCTGGAGGCTGCGGTACAGCTCGTGGACGAGGTCGTCCTTCGAGGCGAAGTAGTAGTAGGCACTGCCGGTGGAGACGTCCGCTGCTGTGGCGATGGCCCGCATGGTCGTCCTCTCGTAACCGGTCTCGCGGAACAGCCGGAGCGCGGTGGAGACCAGCAACCCGCGGGTTGCCTCGCTCTTGGCGGTGGACGAGGGCACGGGTCTCCTTTTCGAACGTGTTCGATTCGCAGTGTAGCCCGGAAGTGAACGCGTTCGAAGAGCCGTCGCTGCGTCCGGGACCGGCAGGTCAGCGCACCCCCGTTCCCGGGGACCCGTGCCGTCGGAGCGTGGGTGACGGGCTCGACGACGAACGGTGGGGTGCTGCGATCGCAGCACCCCACCGTCGGTGTGGTTCGTGTGGTGAGCGCTGGGTTCTAGCGCTTGTTCCTCGTGGTGTTGTCGACGTCGGTGCCGTCGGCGTCGAGGATCTCGATCTTCTCCTTGCGGACCTCTTCGGTGACGGTCTCCTGGGCGGTGACGGTCTCCTTGTCGAGGCGGACGCGCTCGACCGGGACGGCTTCCTTCTGGACCACGGGACGCTCGGCGTGGAGGACCACTTCGTGTTCCTCCTCGCTGATCGAGGGGCCGGCGAGGGCATCGCCACGGTTGGCGTCCGTGATGGGTTCACGCTGGACGCGCACCTCTTCGTGGGTCACGGGGACGGTCGTGGTGACGTTCTCGGTGACGACGTACTTCCGCAGGCGTGCCCGGCCGGCTTCGCGGCGCTCGGTACCGACACGGAGCTGCTCCTCCGAGCGGGTCATCGCATCATCGGTGGTCGGGCCGGAGGTGTCGTGGCCCACCGTGGTGTCCGAGCGGTCGTGACGCTCATCGCCGGCCTGGAAGCCGGGCTCGTATCCGCTCGTCCCGGCGTTGGCCGTCGTGGTGCGGGTGGTGTCCGTGTCGAGGAAGTCGCCGCCGGACGTGCCCGTGGTCTGCGCGGTGTGGCCGGAGAGCCCGTAGTGGCGGTAGAGGCGGTCCTCTTCCTCGGGGCTGAGGTCGCCATCGGATTCGATGCGGGGCGCGTCCTTGACCTGGTCCTTGCTGTACCCGATGGTCACGTCGTTGCCGTTGATGTTCGCCCCCTGGAGGGGCGCGAAGGACTCCGAGGTGCCGAACAGGCCGGTCTTGACGGTGACCCAGCTCGGGTCCTGCGTCTGGTCGTCCAGGTACACCTGGCCGATCGAGCCGATCTTGGAGCCCTGGGAGTCGAGGACGTGTCCGCGGCCGGAGAGGATGGTGTCGATGTCAGTCTGCGTGATCATGAAAAGCTCCTTCTAGTGTGACGGTGATGGTCTTGCTGTCCGCTGCTCGTGCCGGCTGTCAGCCGTTGATGCCGGCCTGGTGGTTGATGCCCGCCTGGTCGACCTTGCGGTGGAAGCGCATGCCGGCCTTGCCGCCGAGGATGGCCCCGATCAGGGGGACGACAACGGCGATCGCCAGGGCGATGAGGCCGCTGGCGGTCAGCAGGCTGCCGTCGACGGGGATCTGGGGGGCGCCGCCGATGCTCGAGAGGACGTTGAACCGGTCACCGGCGATGGCGGCGAGGATGGCGACGACGATCGCGATGATGATGCCCCACACCCACACGGCGACGCCCTGCTTCACGCCGTCGAAGCGGGCCATGCGGCCTGCGACGTACCCGCCGCAGTAGTACGCGAGGAACAGGACGATCGCGAGGACGATGCCGCTGACGATCCCTATGGTCTCCGCGTTCTGGGTGGCCTGGTTGGCGGCGTCCGAGGCCCCGCTGGTGTTCGCGGCTCCCACGCCTGCGCCGACGGCGGTGGCCAGGGCGCTGAGCAGGACGGTCAGTCCGATCGCGGTGAGCCAGCCGAAGAACGCCGAGCCCCACTTGATGCCGCCGAAACGTTCCTTCTCCGCAGCGACGACGTCGTTCCTGCGGCTCTTGGGCGTACTCGCCCCGGAAGTGTTCTCTGCCATGTCAGATCTTCTTTCATCTCAGTCATGCACGTGCCGCTCCGCGGGAACCTTCTCCGGGGTGCGCCCCGACGGAGCGTCGGGAACCCACCTGTGGAAGGCCATGACAGCGGCACGATGATCGTTCGCCCGGATTGGGCGGTAAGAGAGCCTCTTCATGACTCCTTCGCGGAGGCACAGCCTCCACCTGCAAGTCCTAACCCTACTGATAATAAGGCTACTTGTCTTTTCCTCCTGCGCACCCTCCGGTGGACTTGACATCTGCTGGGGCGCTTCCGGGCGCCCGGGACGCCGGTCCCGCACGTCCGGGCCTCAGGAGTAGTACCGGCCCAGCACCTCGGCCTTCAGGTCGTAGAAGGTGCCGTCGCCGATCGCGGCCCGGGCGTCGTCGACCATGCGCACCACGAAGCGCTCGTTGTGGATCGAGATGAGCGTCGCCGAGACCATCTCCTTCGCCTTGAACAGGTGGTGGATGTACGCACGCGTGTAGTGGGTGCAGGTGTAGCAGTCGCAGCCCTCGACCAGCGGCGTGAAGTCCCGGCGGAAGCGTGCGTTGGAGAGGTTCCACCGTCCGTCCGGGGTGTAGAACGCGGAGTTCCGCGCAACCCGGGTGGGCGAGACGCAGTCGAAGGTGTCGGCACCGTTCTCGATGCCCGTGAAGAGGTCGTCGGGCTCGGAGATGCCGAGCAGATGGCGCGGCTTGTTCTCGGGCAGTTCGTCGCTGCACCAGCCGAGGATCGTCCCGAGGTTTTCCTTCTCGAGGGCACCGCCGATCCCGAACCCGTCGAAGTCCATGGCACCGAGATCGGCGGACGCCTTCCGGCGGAGGTCCTCGTACTGGGCACCCTGGATGACCCCGAACAGGGCCTGGTAGGGACGGTGGCTGCGCTCATCGGTGAGCCGCTGGTGTTCGGCGATGCAGCGCACGGCCCAGAGCCGGGTCCGTTCCAGGGACTCCTCCTGGTAGTTGCGCGAGTTCATGAGGGTGGTCAGCTCGTCGAAGGCGAACATGATGTCCGCCCCGAGCTGGTGCTGCACCTGCATGGAGATCTCCGGCGAGAAGCGGTGGCGGTCGCCGTTGAGGTGGCTCTTGAACCAGACGCCGTCGTCGTCGATGTGCGCGAGGCGCTCCTTGCCGACGGCGACGCGATCATCGGCGCCGGCCTTGTCGGCGTCCACCGGGACGTCCATGGTGATGACCTTCTTGAAGCCCGATCCCAGGCTCATCACCTGGAAGCCGCCGGAATCCGTGAACGTGGGCCCGGGCCAGTTCATGAACGCACCGAGCCCGCCGGCCTCGTCGAGGATGTCGGCCCCCGGCTGCAGGTACAGGTGGTAGGCGTTGGCGAGCAGCGCCTGGGCGCCGAGCTCGGCCATGGACCCGGGCAGTACGGCCTTCACGGTCGCCTTGGTGCCCACCGGGATGAACGCGGGGGTGCGGATCTCCCCGTGCGGGGTGCTGATCGTCCCGGTCCGCCCGTGCCGCGGCCCGCCGCTCCCGGCTCCCGGCGTCGTGTCCTCGATGCGACTGTGGACGGTGAACGAGAACGAGGACTGCTGGGATTGTGGGTGCACCACCCCATTTTGCCAGCCCGACGGCGGCCGGCCCGACGGCTACCGGGCGGCGAGCTCCGCGTTGAGGGCGGCGACGGCGGCGAGCTCCGCGGCGATCCGCCGCTCCAGGACGTCCCGGCCCAGCGTCTCCGACCCGCCGTGCGCCCGCAGGTACAGGAGGACGCCGATGCGGAGGACGCGCCAGTCGCGTTCGACGTCGATCCGACCCGCCGTGGAGGCGCGCAGGATCTCGGGGTCGTAGACGTTGGGTTCGTTGAGCTGCCGCTGCCGGTACACGGCGCTGGTCTTCGCGCGCAGCGGATCCGTCTCGGCGTCGTCGGCCGCGCGGATCGCGGCCGAGTACCGGCGGGAGCGGTCCTCGTCGTGACGGGTGAGGTAGGCGGCGATCGCGAGGCCGCCCTCGATCCACTTCCAGCGGCCGAAGTTCCCGTCGAACGGGAGCTCCGCCAGGAGGTCGGCGATGCTCAGGGCCGCCGCGGCGTCGCCCTCGTCCACGAACAGGGCGAGCGCCAGCTGGTGCAGGTCCTGCAGGTTGCTGCCGGACTTGAGGTTGATCCCCCGGGCGAGCCGCCCGGCGACGTCCTGGATGCCCGTGCTGTCGGGGTGCGCCTGGGCCACCTGGGCGACGAGCGCTTCCGGGGATCCGTGGTCGGCGGCGACGGCGGAGACCCCGATCTCGGCGTCGGCGGGCTCCACGTAGACCATCGAACCCGTGGCGATCGTGACGCGGCGATCCCCGGCGACGGTAGCCACGACGAGCGCGGGCACCCCGAAGGCGTCGTTCTCGACCCCGACCGCCGTGACCTCGGCCGTGTCCCCGCCGTCGGGGAGTGCCAGCACGTCGCCGGTCGCCAGCATCTCCGCCGGGACCGCGCGCAGCCCTGTCCTGTCCACCCTGTTCACCATCATGTACGTCGTGCCAACCTCTGCCTGTAGCCCCCTGGATGTTCACCGACGCCCCAGCGCGCCCATAGAACGATACGGGAACGCGGGGCCCGGCGGGCGCCGCCGGGTCAGCGCCCCCAGCCGGCGTGGGCCAGGGCCTGGCGCAGCAGGTCCGCGCGCCCGCCCGAGAACTCGGCCTGGATCGACGGGCTCAGCGCCTCGGACGGCGTCAGCCAGGACAGCTCCAGGGCGTCCTGCCGCGGGTCGCACTCGCCCGTGACGGGGATGAGGTACGCGAGGGCGACCGCGTGCTGGCGGTCGTCGGTCAGCCCCGTCTCCGAGGGGGACGGGAAGTACTCCGCGATCGTGAAGGGCACGGGCGACGGCGGCAGCTGCGGCAGGGCCAGCGGCCCCAGGTCCTTCTCGAGGTGTCGCAGCAGCGCGGCCCTGATGGTCTCCCGGTACATGACGCGTCCGGAGACGAAGGTGCGCTCCATCTCGCCCTGCTCGCTCGCCTGCAGCAGCAGGCCGACCTCGTTCACGTAGCCGAGGGCGTCGCACCGCACGGGAATCGCCTCCACGTACACCATGGGCAGGCGGCGGCGGGCCTCGTACAGGTCATCTTCGGAGAGCCAGCCCGGATTGGGGTCAGGGGTGCGAACGTTCATACCCCAGTTCTATCGCAGAGGCCCCGCACGGGGCAGGCGGCGCGCTGTTCTTCGGCCCGTGGCTGAATCGGCGGAGAGGTGCGGGTGTCAGGGCGCGGCCTCGCTGATCCGCACCTCCGCGCCCCACGGGGAGGGTACGCACAGCGAGCGCCCGGTCGCGCCCTCGACGACGACGGGCCCGAAGCCGTCCCCGATGAGCCCTGCAAGGAGGTCCCGCACGTCGCCGCCGTACTCGAAGGCCAGGGCGACGTCGATGCGGTCTGCCCTGCGCGCGGCGGCGAGGCCTCCGTTCTTGGCCCGGAAGTCGCGCCATGTCCCGGGGCCGGTCCGCGGCTTCGCCCCGATGTCCTCGAGCACCGTCGCGGCAGGCCCGACGTCGGGCGTGGACCACACGGCGAGGACGGACAGCGGCGACGCCGGCCCACGCGTCTCTCGCGGACCGGCGCCTGCGGAGAAGGACGTGCCGTCCGGCGCCGTGACGCGCGCGGCGAGGTTGCCGCCCTCCTCGGTGAGCACGACGGCGGTCCCCGCCTCCGCCGTCCGGCGCGCGAACTCCCGCACGTCGCCGACCTCGAACCCGAGGGCCGTGGTGCCGTCCGCCGGGCTGCCCGGGACGCAGCGGTGCAGGGCGAGGCGCCCGCTTCCGGCGTCGAACACGGCGAAGGAGCCGTTCGGTGCAGGGTCCAGTGCGGGGCTGAGCCCGAGCGCGCGGAGGAAGCCGGCCGCGGCGGCGGGATCGGATGTGTGGACGAGCGGTCTGACGCGGAGCATCGAACCTCCTTCACGTAGTCGGCGGGGCCTGCCCAGCATGCCAGCAACCCCGTTCCGGAATGGCACGGTGCGCCCTAGGGTGGTCGCATGAAGGCCGAACTCCCCGAACTCCTCCTGCCCGATGCCGCGGCGTGGCGGTCGTGGCTCGAGGAGAACCACGCGACCTCTCCCGGCGTCTGGCTGATCGAGCACAAGAAGGGCGGGACGACGACGCAGCTCTCCTACGCGGAGGCCCTCGACGAGGCCCTCTGCTTCGGCTGGATCGACGGCCAGGCGAGATCCCGGGACGAGCACAGCTACTTCCAGCGCTTCACGCCACGCGGCCCACGGAGCATCTGGTCCGTCCGCAACCAGGGCCACATCGAGCGGCTCCGCGCCGAGGGACGCATGCGGGACGCCGGTGAGCGGGCGGTGGCGGCGGCGCAGGCCGACGGCCGGTGGGAGCGGGCCTATTCCGGGCCGGCGAACGCCGAGATGCCCCCCGAACTCCTGGCCGCGATCGAGGCCGACGACGCCGCGCTCGCCACCTACCGCACCCTGTCCTCGCAGAACCGCTACGCCATGATCTTCCGGCTGTCCCAGCTGAAGACCGAGGCGGCGAAGGAGCGCAACATGGCGAAGTTCGCCGCCATGCTGGCGCGCGGGGAGACGCTCTACCCGCAGGGGAAGGGCTCGACGACGAGCGACTGACGCCGGGTCAGGCCAGCCTGGTCACCTCGTAGGTGTGCCCGGCCGCACGGAGCCGTTGCACGAGGACGTCGCCGAGCGCGGTGGCGGGTGTCAGGGATCCGCTCGCCGGCGGGAGCCGGTCGCCGTCCAGCGCCAGGGCCAGCGCCGACTCGCCGGCCATGACGGCGGTGGCCGCATAGCCGGGGTCACCCGGGCCGGCGGCGATCGCCCGGTAACGGTGCCCGCCCTCGGTGCGGGCCGTCACCTCGGAGCGGAACCAGCCCTTGCGCTGCGTGTCGGCACTGGGGCCCGTCCCTGGTGCGGGCAGCACGCGGTCGAGCAGGCGCCGGGTGGCCGGGAACGCCATCGCGCGGGCGAACGCGCCGAGTCCGAGCGCCGTCGCACCGGCGAGGACCGCGCCCGCCGGGCCGCGGGCAACCCCCATCACCTCGCCGTATCGCAGGGACCGGCCGTAGGCCCAGTTCTGCAGCGCGTTGCTGCGGCGCACGAGGCGGGTGTTGGCGGCGGCCATGATGAAGGGTGCGGTCCACAGGCCCTCGCCGGTGCGGCGCACAGGACCCGCGTCGGCGGGCTGCGGTATCACCGGCTCCCGTGCCCGGTCCGGGCTGAGCGCGTAGGGGTCGGCGATGAGCGACCGCAGGGCGGCGCTCGAGCGCATCCCGTCCAGCTGCCCGCGCATCGACTCGAGGGTGCCTCCGCTGATGCCGCCCCTGGCCGTCGCGACGAGCTGGACCTCGGTCAGGGCGCCGGCGCCGTCGGCTGCCGCCGCCTCGTGGAGCAGCAGCACCGCGAGATCGGACGGCACGGAGTCGTAACCGCACGAGTGGACGATCCGCGCGCCGCTGGCCCTGGCCGGGGTGTCGCAGCGGTCGATCGCCTCGCGGACGAAGGCCACCTCACCGGTGAGGTCACCGTAGTGCGTGCCGGCCCGCGCGCAGGCCTCGACGACGGGCAGCCCGTACCTGGCGTACGGGCCGACGGTCGTGAAGAGCACCCGCGTGCTTTCGGCCAGGGCGGTGATCGAGCCGGTGTCCGCCGAGTCGGCCTCGATGAGGGGCCACGCGTGGGCGGCGGCAGGCAACCGCGACCGGACCGCCTCGAGCCTGCCCGTCGAACGGCCCGCGAGTCCGATCCGCAGGCCGGCCGGGGCGTGCGTGGCGAGGTGGGCGGCGATCAGTTCGCCGACGAAACCGGTCGCGCCGTAGAGGACGAGGTCATGGTCGCGGGGTGAGGTCTCCATGGGAGCAGTCTGTCACCCGGGCCCTCGGACGGCCCGGGAACCTGCCGCGTGGGCGGCTTCCAGGATCGCCCAGGCCTGGATCTGGGAGGACAGGCTGACGGGGCCGTCCTGGTGCGGCGGGAACGTGAGCAGGCCGGAAGGGTCCGTGCGGCGGCCGGACCAGACGTGGTCCGCCGTCGCGTCGAGGACGGCCCTGACCCCCGTCGCCGCGGGCGCGCCGATCTCCGCCGGAGCGGCTTGGGCGAGGTAGCGGGCGAGGATCCCCGTGAAGAGGCCCGCGTCCCCGGCGGCGGCCAGCGGCAGCACGCCGTCGTCGTCGGCGACCTCCCGGGCCACCGCGACGGCGAGCCCGGCCGCGTGCCGCAGGTTGTCCGGTCCGCCGGCGGCGAGCAGCGCGCCGAGCACCGTGCCCTGGTTGTACGTGTGCAGGGACCGTTCCACCCGGCCGTCGGCCGTGACCCCGTCGAGGTAGAGACCGGTCGAGGGATCGATCAGGCGCTCCCTCAGCCAGTCGAGGAGCTCCTGCGCCCGCCCGGTCTCGCCCGCCCGCGCGAAGAAGAGCGCGGCGGGCGCGGTGCTGGGGGTGTTCTTGTAGTCCCGCGTGGTGTTCCAGTAGACGCCGCCGCCCAGGTCGGGGGTGTGCGCCGACCGGAGCGCGGCACCGAGCACCCGGACCCGGCGCCGCGGGCGATGCCGCCCGTCCAGCGCGTCGAGGCGCTGCAGGGCGAGCGCGAGCCAGGCCATGTCGTCGTAGTAGGCGTTCCGCCAGCGGGCACCGTTCCTCAGCCAGATGCCGCGGGCCAGCTTCCGTGCCTCGGCCAGTGCTCCCGTCCCGGCGTCGCGTAGGTGCTCGTCCAGCAGGCAGTCGAGGTAGTGGGCCTGCCACCAGTAGTGCCAGTGGCTCCGGGGACCGGTCGGAGCCGGGAGAGCGATCGCCGCGAGGCGCGTGCCGGGCACCCGCAGGCTCCGACGGGCGAACAGGTGCCGCACGCTCCGGGCAGCGGCGGCGGGGGCGTCGTCGGGGATGGGCATGTGACCACCCTAGTCACGGCCGTGCGCTGCAGGATTGGGCAGGATGCGCAGCGGATGCCGCGCCGGGTGCGCAGTGGGCCACGTCACAGTACGCTGGGCGCGGGGATGGACCAACGGCGGTCCTCCGGAGGTGGAAGGACCAGGCATGGACATCAGGGGAGCAGTGGCCCTCGTCACCGGCGGCGCCTCCGGGCTCGGGTTCGCCACGGCCCGCAGGCTGTTCGAGGACGGAGCGGCAGTGGTGCTCGTGGACCTCCCGCACTCCGCCGGCGCCGATGCTGCCGCGGAGCTGGACCCGAGGGGCGAGCGGGTGCGGTTCGTCGCCGCCGACGTCGCCGACCCCGCCCAGGTCCAGACCGCCGTCGATGCCGCCGCCGGCCTCGGTCCGCTGCGGATCGTCGTCAACTGCGCGGGCATCGCGACGCCGGGGAAGGTCCTCGGGCGAGACGGCGTCCTGCCGCTCGAGCAGTTCGCGCGCGTCATCACCGTCAATCTCGTGGGGACCTTCAACGTCATCCGCCTCGCCGCCGAAGCGATGGCCGCCACCCCCACCGTGACGGGCCTCGGCGGCTCGGACGAGCGCGGCGTCATCATCAACACCGCGTCCGTCGCGGCGTTCGACGGCCAGATCGGGCAGCCCGCCTACGCCGCGTCCAAGGGCGGTGTCGCGGCCATGACGCTGCCGATCGCGCGGGAACTCGCGCGGTCCCTGATCCGCGTGGTCACGATCGCCCCCGGCATCTTCGAGACGCCCATGATGGCCGGACTGCCGCAGGAGGCGCAGGACTCCCTCGGGGCCCAGGTGCCGCACCCGTCCCGCCTCGGCAAGCCCGTCGAGTACGCGGCGCTCGCGGCGCACATCGTCGGGAACCAGATGCTCAACGGCGAGACGATCCGCCTCGACGGCGCCATCCGCATGGCGCCGAGATAGCGCCGCTCCCGGTCTCAGCCCCATCGAAAGGACGGCTCGAAGATGAGCCAGCTGCCCACCGCCGATTTCCTCGGCTTCGAATCCCTCCTGCCCACCCATGAGCGCGCGAAACTGCAGGAGGTCCGGGACTTCCTGGACAAGGAGGTCTCGCCGCGCGCCGTCGAGTGGTGGAACAAGGCCGAGTTCCCCCACGAGCTCCTGCCGAAACTGGCGGAGCTGCGCCTCAGCACGCCGGTGCAGCAGGGCTACAGCAGTCTGTTCAGCGGCCTCGTGATCGCCGAGATGACCCGCGCGGACACGTCGATCGCGACGTTCTTCATGGTCCACCACGACCTCTTCGTCGAGGCCCTGCACACCTTCGGCAGCGCGGAGCAGAAGGCGCGGCTCCTGCAGGACGCCATGGACCTGACGATCACCGGGGCGTTCGCGCTCACCGAACCGCTGCACGGCTCCGACGTCGCCGGCGGCATGGCGACCACCGCCACGCGCGACGGCGACACCTGGGTGATCGACGGCGCGAAGCGGTGGATCGGCAACGGGACGTTCTGCGACTACATGCTCCTGTGGGCGCGGGACACCGAGACCGGGGGCGTGCGGGGCTTCATCCTCGACGCGACCCTGCCCGGGGTGACGCGCACCGTCATCGCGAACAAGACCGCGCTCCGGACGGTCCAGAACGCGGACATCACCCTGACGGGCGTTCGCATCGACGAGACCGACCGCTTCGCGGGCATCGAATCCTTCGGCGACACCCGGCAGCTCCTGCTCGGCAGCCGGATCCTCGTCGGCTGGCAGGCCGTAGGCCAGCAACTGGCGGCGTTCGACGTCGCCCGCCGGTACGCCGTCGAACGGCACCAGTTCGGGCGGCCGATCGCGGGCTTCCAGCTCGTCCAGGACCAGCTCGTCACGATGATGGGCAACACGACGGCGAGCCTCGGGGTCATGGCGCGCATCGCCCAGCTGCAGGAGCAGGGCGCGTCCGACATGGCGCAGGCCGCCTTCGCCAAGTCCTTCACGACGGCCCGGATGCGCGAGACCGTGGCGCTCGGGCGCGGCATCCTCGGCGGGAACGGGATCCTGACGGACTTCGGCATGGCGAAGATCTTCGCCGACGCGGAAGCCGTCTACACCTACGAGGGCTCCTACGAGATCAACAGCCTGATCGTGGGCAGGGCGCTGACGGGCATCTCGGCCTTCGCCTGAACTGCAGCAGCAGCAGACCGGCCGGCGGACCTACCATGGGCGCGTGACCTCTTCCAGCGACGACCAGCCCGGGCGTGGCCCGGGACGCCCGCGCGGTTCCGCGCGGATCCTCGGCGGCGGGACGGAGCCGGATCCCCGGTTCACCCTCGCCAATGAACGGACGTTCCTCGCGTGGATCCGGACGGCGCTCGCACTCCTCGCCGGGGGCGTCGCCGTCGAGGCCTTCACCACGGACACGTTCGCGCAGCCGGTCCGGACCGGGCTCGCCGTCGTGCTCCTGCTGCTCGCGATGGTCCTCGCCGTGGCGGCCGGCGTCCGCTGGCTCGCGGTGGAACGCGCCATGCGCCGGCAGGCACCCCTGCCGCTCACGGTCCTCGTGCCGGTCCTCGCCGGCGGGGGCGCGCTCGTCGCCGCGGCGTTCCTCGTCGTCGTCCTGGGCAACGCCTGACCGTGCGCGCCCCGCAGGACGACCCGGTGTCGAGACCGCACGCGGATCCCGGGCTGCAGCCCGAACGGACCACGCTGGCCTGGAACCGGACCATGCTCGCCCTGGTCGTCGCGGGCGTCCTCCTGCTCCGCTGGGTGCCCAGCCACGGCTGGTTCCCCCTCGGGCTGACCCTGCTGACCGCCGTGACGGCCCTCGCGATCACCGCCGGGCAGGCCCGCCGCTACCACCGCAGCGCCCGCGGGATCCGGGACGGGCGGATCGAGGCCGACGTCGTCGGCGTCGTGGGGACCGCCGCAGCAGTGGCGCTGCTCGGTGCGCTGGCACTGTTCGTCGTCGTCGCCCTGCCCCTGCGCTGACCGCCGCGCCTGACGCCGGACGGAGCCGCTTCATATGACGGACCGGGTGAGGCGCACGCCACAGCGCCGGGTAAAATCCGACCATCATCCGTCGTATCCAATGTCGCATACGCCCGTTCTCCGTGACCTGAAAGCAGGCCGTTGTGACAGTGCCCCCCGAAGTGATCGCCCCTCCCGCCAGTGAGCGGTCCCGCGACGCGGCAGGAGACATCAGTGCCGAACTCCGCGCCGACGTGCGGCGCGTCAGCACGCTGCTCGGCGAATCGCTCGTCCGGCAGCACGGACAGGAACTGCTGGACCTCGTGGAGCGCGTCCGCCTGCTCACGAAGCAGTCCAAGGAATCGGGCACGGTCGGCGACGCCGGTGAACGGGCGGAGCTCGCCGGGCGCGTACGGGAACTGTTGGCCGCGCTGCCCATCGACCAGGCGACGGACCTGGTGCGCGCGTTCGCCGCGTACTTCCACCTGGCCAACGCCGCGGAGCAGGTCCACCGCGTGCGGGGCCTGCGGGCGCGGCCCGAGGAGGACGGCTGGCTCGCGCAGACCGTGTCCCGCATCGCCACCGACGCCGGTCCCGACGCGCTGGCCGACGTCGTCGCGTCCCTCGACGTGCGCCCCGTCTTCACGGCGCACCCCACCGAGGCCTCGCGGCGGTCGGTCCTGGACAAGCTCCGTCGGCTCTCGGACATCCTCGCCGAGCCCACGCCGGAGGGCTCCCAGCGCCGCCGCCGTCAGGACCGGCGGCTCGCGGAGGTCATCGACCTGATCTGGCAGACGGACGAACTGCGGCAGGTGCGGCCCACGCCCATCGACGAGGCCCGGAACGCCATCTACTACCTCGGCAACATCCTCACCACGTCCATGCCGGAACTGCTCGAGGATCTCACCGACCTCCTGGCCGAGCACGGCGTGGCCCTGCCCCGCGAAGGAGCGCCCCTCCGGTTCGGCTCGTGGATCGGAGGCGACCGCGACGGCAACCCCAACGTCACCGCGGCCGTGACCCGCGAGATCCTGCAGATCCAGAACCAGCAGGCCGTCCGCATCGCCATCCACTTCGTCGACCGGCTCATCTCGTCGCTCTCGTCCTCGACGGCCATCGTCGCGGCGTCCGAGGAGCTGACGGCGTCCATCCGGCGTGACCTGGCGAACCTCCCGCGGCTCGACAAGCGGATCCTCGAGCTCAACGCGCAGGAGCCCTACCGCCTCAAGCTGACCTGCGTGAAGGCCAAACTGCTCAACACCGCGACCCGCGTGCAGAACCACACCGCGCACGAGCCCGGCCGCGACTACAACGACACCGCGCAGGTGCTGGCGGATCTCGAGCTCGTCGGGGACTCCCTCCGGGAGCACGCGGCGGGCCTCGCCGCGGACGGGGCGCTGGCCACCGCGTCGCGCGTCATCTCCTCCTTCGGGCTGCACCTCGCGACCCTCGACGTCCGCGAACACGCGGACATGCACCACGAGGCGATCGCCCAGCTGACCGACCGGCTGGGCGAGCTGGAGGTCCCCTACCTCGACCAGTCCCGCGCCGACCGGCTCCGGACGCTGTCGCACGAACTGGCGTCCCGGCGTCCGCTGGCGACGGCGAATCCTCCCCTGGACGACGGCGCACGCCGCACCTTCGACGTCTTCCGCGAGATCGCGTCCGCGCTGCAGACCTACGGCCCGGACGTCATCGAGACCTACATCGTCTCCATGACGCGCGGCGCGGACGACGTCCTCGCCCCGGTGGTGCTCGCCCGCGAGGCAGGACTGGTCGACGTGGTCGGGAGCGGCTCCGGGGGCGCGGACTCCGGCGCGTTCGCGAAGATCGGCTTCGCGCCGCTCCTCGAGACGGTCGACGAGCTGCGGGTCTCCGCCCGGATCGTCGATACCCTGCTCTCCGACCCCACCTACCGTGAGGTGGTGCGCCTGCGCGGGGACGTGCAGGAGGTGATGCTCGGCTACTCCGACTCCAACAAGGAATCGGGCGTCCTCACGAGCCTCTGGGAGATCCACAAGACGCAGCGGCTCCTGCGCGACGTCGCCGCGAAGCACGGGGTCCGGCTCCGGCTGTTCCACGGCCGCGGCGGATCTGTGGGCCGCGGCGGCGGCCCCACGTACGACGCCATCGTCGCGCAGCCCAACGGCGTCCTCGAGGGCGAGATCAAGTTCACCGAGCAGGGCGAGGTCATCAGCGACAAGTACTCGCTGCCCGCCCTCGCCCGGGAGAACCTCGAGCTGTCCCTGGCCGCGGTCATGCAGGGGTCCGCACTGCACCGCACGCCGCGATCGTCCGACGACGAGCGGGACCGCTGGGCGGAGGTCATGGAGACGGTGTCGGACGCCGCGTTCGCCCGCTACCGTTCGCTCATCGACCACGAGGACCTGCCCGCGTACTTCCTCGCCTCCACCCCGGTGGAGCAGCTCGGTTCGCTGAACATCGGCTCGCGGCCCGCCAAGCGGCCCGATTCGGGCAGCGGACTCGGCGGGCTCCGTGCCATCCCGTGGGTCTTCGGCTGGACCCAGTCCCGGCAGATCGTCCCCGGCTGGTTCGGCGTGGGCTCCGGACTGCGCGCTGCGCGGGAGGCCGGCCACGAGGGACTGCTGACGGAGATGCTGGACCGCTGGCACTTCTTCCGCACCGTCGTCTCGAACGTGGAGATGACCCTCGCGAAGACCGACCTGGAGATCGCCGCGCACTACGTCGAGGCCCTCGTCCCGAGTGAACTGCAGCACCTCTTCGGCGTGATCCGGGAGGAGTACGAGCTCACGCTCGCCGAGATCAGGCTGCTGACGGGCGAACACGAACTGCTCGACGACCAGCCGGTCCTCAAGCGGTCCCTCGCGGTCCGCGACCAGTACCTCGACCCCATCTCCTACCTCCAGGTGGAACTGCTGCGGCGCGTGCGGTCCGAGGCGGACGGCGGACGGACCGACGTTCAGCTCCAGCGCGCGATGCTCATCACCATCAACGGCGTCGCGGCCGGGATGCGCAACACCGGCTGAGCCCCACCAGGGCGCTGCCTGCCGGGGGTCGGTCCGGAATAGACCCGGCGGCGCGCCCGTTGCCGCCTGAGGACGCCGGAAGGCGACCGGCCGCCGCGACCAGGCGGGCCGCCCTACGAGGAGGAGACCCCATGAAGGCAGTGTTCTACGAGCAGTACGGCGACCCCGACGTCCTCCAGTACGGGGAGCGGCCGGAGCCGAAGGTGGGCCCGGACTCCGTGCTCGTCGACGTGCGGGCGTCCTCGGTCAACCCGGTGGACTGGAAGGTCACGGCCGGGTACCTCGACGGCGCGCTGCCGACCTACTTCCCGGTCATCCCGGGATGGGACGTGGCCGGCGTCGTCGTCAGGCCCGGGCCGTCGGTGACGGAGTTCCAGGCCGGGGACGAGGTCATCGGCTACGTCCGCATGGACACCGTGGGCCTGGGCACCTTCGCGGAGCAGGTCGCCGCCCCCGTCAGGACCCTCGCCCGGAAACCACGCAACGTGTCCTGGGCGGAGGCGGCCACCATGCCGCTGGCCGGGCTCACCGCGTATCAGGCGCTCCGGGCCGTCGGCGTGTCCGACGGCGAGACCGTCCTGGTCCACAACGGCGCCGGCGGCGTGGGGACCTATGCGATCCAGATCGCGAAGGCCTGGGGCGCCCGCGTGCTGGCCACGGCGTCCGGGAAGAACCACGACCTCCTGCGCTCGCTCGGCGCGGAGCCGCTGACCTACGGTGAGGGGCTCGGGGAGCGCATCTCCGCGGCGGCACCGGAGGGGCTCGACGCCGTCGTCGACTTCGTGGGCGGCGACGACCTGGTGGCGTCCCTCGCCCACCTGTCGGACCCCACCCGGGTCGCCTCCGTGACGGACGCCGGGGTGAAGGACAAGGGCGGCCGGTACGTCTTCGTCCGGCCGAACCCGGAGGACCTGCTCGCCCTCACGGAGCTCGTCGAAGCAGGGAGCGTCACGCCCGTCCTCGCGGCGACCTTCCCGCTGGAGCGCGCGGCGGACGCGTTCCGCAGCAGCATCGACGGCCACGTGCGCGGCAAGATCGCCGTCACCGTGGGCGATCAGGGCTAGTAGCGCGAGTCCTCGTAGTCGTCGCCGAGCAGGTGGACGGGCTCGCGCTGGGCATCCTGCTGGGCGCGGAGCCAGTGCCGGTACTCGTGGTCCACGCGGTGCCGGCGGGAGCCGGCCGTGATGAGCAGGAGGAAGATCGCCAGCGCCGCGAAGAACGCGAGGTTGATCGCCACCGGCTGGCCCATCACCCGTTCGACGGCGATCCACAGCAGCCCCCACGTGGTGGCCAGGGCCACGGACAGCCGTCCGCGGTCCGTCGAGCAGATGACCGCGGCCGTGACCAGGACGGCGCTGATCCCGAGGATGGACCACGTGACACCGGACCATCCGAAGAGGTCCGCTTCCCGATCCGTGAGGAACGCCGCCCAGTTCGCGGCCGCTGCCAGCAGGACCCAGCCCAGGTAGAGGCCGATCGGCACATCCACGAGGGCACCCTCGAGCCGCGTCTGGGTGGGGTGGTCGTTCATGGCGCGGACCGCGGCCAGGAGCGTGAAGAACAGCAGCATGATCACCACGAGGCTCAGGGTCAGGCGGCCGGCCTGCGCGCTCAGGATCCAGGCGAGGTTCAGGATCATGGAGGCCGCGACGGACCAGCCCAGGCTCCGCTGGCGTTCGGTCCTCCGCTGCGACGGCAGCCACTGGAACGCCGTGTACGCCACGAGGCCCGCGTAGATCACGCTCCAGATCGAGAAGGCCACCGAGGACGGCGCCAGCAGCGTCGCATCCGGGGCGAACAGTCCGCCGGCGGCGTCCCGGATCGACGGGCCGCCGAACGCCCCGACACCCGCAGCCGATCCGAGGATGCAGACGACGGCGCAGACCGTCACGGCGACCTGCCGGACGACGTCGGGATCCCAGGAGGAGACGTGGCTGACCGTCGCGCTGCTGCCCCGGTTGATGGCCTTGCCGGTCACGCCCGCCGCTGCCCTCGCCCGGGCGGCAGCGACGCGTAGCCGCTCCGCCGCGTCGGGGCCGCCGGCGTTCCCGCCCTTGCCGCCCTGGCCGCCCGGGGCTCCTGCGCCGTCCGCGGCCCCGACCGCCACGCCCGTGGTGCGCGAGCGTGCGTCGCTGCCGCCCGTCGTACCCGCGCCGCCGGCCGTGTGAGGGTTGCCCGCGTCTCCGGCCCTGGGGGAGCTGCCTGCGGACGCTGCACGGTTGCCGCTTCCGCTCCGGCTCCCGCCACGCGCCCCGGTGCCCGCCGCCGGTGGCTGGCCGGCGTCGTCGTGGTCAGCGGCCGCAGCGATGCGTGGCCGAGCAGCCTTGAGGCGATCGAGGACACTTGCCGTGTCGGCGGAGGGGGTGGCCGCAGGGACTTCCTGTGCGACCATCGGGGGCCTGGCCGGCTTGTCAGGGAGCCTCGGACCCGGGTTCTTCGGGGTGCTCATGCGCTTTCTTGGCCTTCCGGTGTTTCTTCAGGGTCAGGATCGCCGCTGTGATGGCTCCCACAAGCGTACCGACCGCCATTCCGAGCAGGGCACCCACCCAGGCGGGCAACCCCGTCGAAGCACCGGCGACGTAGCCGAGCCCGACCAGCCAGGCCGTCCACAGGGCGCCGCCGGCGGCGGCCGCGAGCATGAACGGGCGGAGAGGCAGTTCCGCGATGCCCGCCGCGGCCGTGCTCGCGGTGCGACCGCCGGGCAGGAAGCGGACGGCGACGACGGCGGCGTAGGTGGGCGACGACCCGGCCTTGTCGATGGCTTCGCGCAGCCCGCGGTGGATGCGGCGCCCCCAGGCGAAGCGGTCGAGGAGGTGCGTGAGCCGGCGCCGGAACAGCAGGAACAGTGCGACATCACCGAGCCAGCTGCCGGTCAGGGCGGTGAGGGCCACGAGGGGCAGCAGGAGCATGCCGTCGGCGGCCATCGTGCCGGCGCCGATCACGAGCAGTTCCGACGGCACCACGGGGAGGACCACATCGACGACGACGACGGCCAGCATGACGAGGAGGTAGAGCGGGGCGGGGATGTCCGTTCCGGGCAGGTCCACACCGCAAATGTACCGTCAGGACCCGCGTGCCGCTGGGGCACCTGGAGGGGACGGGCCGGAACAGGGGTAGGAGCCGGGGCAGACCCGGGGGCAGGAGCAGGCCCGGGAGCCGGACAGGACCCGGACAGGACCCGGCAGGACCCGGAGGAGTCAGGCGAACTCGGGCCGGACAGGACCCGGAGGAGTCAGGCGAATTCTCTCAGCGTGAGGCCGGACTCGAAGCGCCGCTCCGTGCCGTCCACCGGGTCGGTGAACGCGATGCTGTGTGCGAGGAGCTGCAGCGGCCGGGTGTAGTCGTCCGGCGCCTGGGGGTGCAGGACCGGGTAGAACGGGTCGTTGACGATGCCGAGTCCGAGGGACGCCATGTGCAGCCGGAGCTGATGCGTCTTCCCGGTGTGGGGCTGCAGCCGGTACAGGCCCCGCTCGCCGCGCTGGTCCAGCAGGCTCACGGTGGTGTGGGTGTTCGCCGGTCCCTCGACCTCCTGGGCCAGCAGGTAGGTCCGGGACTTCACGATCCGGCTGCGCACGTCCAGGGGGCCCTCGTCGAGCCGCAGCTCCGGCCGGACGGGCGCCACGGCCCGGTACTCCTTGCTGATCCGCCTGTTCTCGAAGAGCAGCTGGTACGCGCCGCGGGTGTCCGGATCGACCGAGAACATGAGGATACCCGCCGTCATGCGGTCCAGCCGGTGCATGGGGATGAGGTCGGGGAGGCCGAGCGTCACGCGCAGCCGTACGAGGGCCGATTCCGCCACGTACATGCCGCCCGGTGTGGTCGGCAGGAAGTGCGGCTTGTCGACGACGAGCAGGTGATCGTCCTGGTGCAGGATCGACAGTTCGACGGGCAGCCGCTCCTCGACCGGCAGTTCACGGTAGTACCAGACGAACGTGTGCTCACCGAGCGGGGTGGACCGCGTCAGGACCTCGCCGCCCAGCGCGACCACCTCGCCGCGGTCGAAGCGCTCGCCGATGCCCTCCGGATCCACGTGGTCGAACCGGTCGAGGATGTAGGCGAGGGCGGTCTCCCACGGACCCTCCACGGGCAGACGGAGCCGTGTCGCGTTGACGCCGTTGCGCACGGGCAGGGGTGATTTCATCGCCATCAGCGCATCACCCGTCGGATTCCGTCCACCTGGTCAGGGTAGTGCCGCCCCCGCCGGGGCTTCCAATCGCGGCTGGCAGTGCGGACAGTAGTAGAGCTCCCGCAGCTCGGTCTCCCGGTCGCCGAGCTGTTCGAGTGCGACGGGCGTGCCGCAGCGCAGGCAGCCCCGCCGGGACCGCCCGTACACCCAGAGGGTGTTGCCGCGGAGCTGTCCCGTCGTCGCCCGGGTGCTGCGTTCCTTGTTCGCCTCGAGGAGCTTCTTCGACAGCTCGACCATGCGCGGCAGGTTCGGGACCTCTCCCACCGGGGTGAGCGGGTGGACGCCGGCGAGGAAGCACAGCTCGCACCGGTACACGTTGCCGATCCCGGCGAGGTTCCGCTGGTCGAGCAGTGCCAGGCCTATGGGCCGCTCCGGCTGCTCCCTCAGGCGTCGCAGGGCCTCGTCCGCGTCCCAGTCGGGACCGAGCAGGTCGGGTCCCAGGTACCCGACGGCGTCGTCCTCCTCCGCACGGGTGATCACGCGCAGGAAGCCGAGTTCGAAGCCGACGACGACGGCGTCCGCGGTCTCCAGGATGCAGCGCGCCTTGAACGCCGGCCTCCGCCACTTCTCCCCGCGCGCGTACACGTGCCAGAGGCCCTCCATCTTGAGGTGGGAGTGGATGTCCCAGCCGTCGTCGCCCCCGCCCCGGATGAGCAGGTGCTTCCCGCGGGACACCGCCTCCTGCACGGTGTCACCCGTGAAGTCCACCGTGGCGAAGCGGGGCACGCGGATGTCGCAGCGCGTCAGCGTCTTCCCGGCGAGGGCACGGTGCAGCTCGCGGGCAGCCCGCCAGACGGTATCCCCCTCAGGCACGGATCCTCAGCCCCTTCGGCGTGGAGTGGAAGCCGGCGTCCGCGAGGGCGCGGCCGATGTCCGTGTCCAGGATCTCCCCGCCGTTGACCTTCTCGAGGGCCATCTTGTCCGCGGCCCCCCGGCGGATGATCGTGACGAGGGCCAGTGCTGCCGCCCGCAGGACGTCGGTGTTCTCAGTGAACGCGAGCAGGGTCTTCCCGCCGCGCTCCACGTAGAGGGCGAGCGCTCCGTCCACGAGGACCACGAGGGCGCCCGCCTTCCGTCCGGCACGGTGGCCGCCGTCGGCCTGCGGCCAGCTCAGCGCCGCGCCGTAGGGGTTGGCGGGATCGGTGGCCGCGAGGGCCACCGCCTTCAGTGGAGGTGCCTCACCGCCGAGCACGTCCTGGGCGGTGGGCAGCTGGTTGTCGGCGCTGAAGGAGCGCAGGCGGTCCACGGTGGCGGGGACGGCGAACTGCGCGGCGCCGAGGTGTTCGATGAAGTAGCCACGCCGGCACCGGCCCATCTCCTCGAGCCGCGCCAGTACCTTGTACATGAGGCCGAACCCGCCGGGGATGCCCTCGTTGCCGACGGCGCCGCGGGTGACAACGCCGTACCGGTCCAGCAGCAGTTCCGCCTGCGCGTGCGCGTGCAGGGTGGTCTCCCCCTCGACGGCGGGCAGCATGTTCCAGCGCCCGGCCGCGAGGGGTGGGGTGGCCCGCTGGTAGCCGCCCGTCGCGCCGTCGTCACCGGCGAGACCCAGGCGCATCGAGGCGCCGGTGAGCGACTTGCCCGGGGCTCGGCCCAGCCGCCCGGCCCGCGGGGTCCGCGCCCGTGCCGGGACCGAGCGCTGCTTGTGGGCGGTCCTGCCGTGGGCGAGGAGTGCCCGCACCGGGGAGAACGTGTCGTTGCTGATCCTGCCCGCCCACACGAGATCCCAGAGCGCGGTGACGACGGCGGTGTCCGAGGTCGCCTCCTGCACGTCGAGCTGATTGGTGAGCTGCCGCAGGAAGTATCCGCCGCCGCCGGCGAGCAGGTCGAGCAGTCCCGTGTGCAGGGCCGTCGGTTCGAAGGTGGGATCAAGGCGGAGGGTCAGGGGCGCGTTCTCGGCCAGGTGCAGGGCGATCCAGCCGTCGTTGCCGGCCAGCGACCCGGCACCGGACCACAGCACCTCGCCGGTCGCGGTCAGTTCGTCGAGCATGGCGGGCGCGTAGTTGTCCACGCGCTGGGCGAGGATCAGCGGCTCCCAGGCGGAAGCGGGGACGGGGACGCCGGAGAGCTGGTCGATGACGGTGAGCACGCCGTCGAGGCCGCGCAGACCGGAGCCGATGTGCTGCCAGGCGGGCAGGAACCGCCCGTAGGCGGCGGGGTCCACCGGTTCGACCTCCTGCCGGAGGGCGGCCAGCGACCGGCGGCGCAGGCGGCGCAGGACCTCGGCGTCGCACCACTCGCTGGCGGCCGGGGCGTGCACGGTGATGGTGCCGGGCTCGGCGCCGGACGCCGCCGAGATGTCGAGGACGGGAACGGATTCGGCGGGGCGGAACTCGCCCTCCACCACCCGGCCGGCACCGGCGAGGCGCTGCAGCGAGCCGGCGACGACGGCGACGCCCAGCCCCAGGCGGGACGCGGCCTCGGCGGCGGTGAAGGGCCCGTGCGTGCGCGCGTAGCGCCCCACGAGGTCCCCGAGCGGATCGGCGACGGGCTCGATGAAGGCCAGGGGGATGCCCATGGGCAGGGGGACCCCGAGGGCATCCCTGAGGCGGGCGGCGTCCTCCACGGCCGCGATGCGCACGACGCCGGCGATGGTGACGGTGAGCGCGCGGTTCGTCTTCACGAGCGCCGCCACATGCTCCCGCACCATCGCGGGGGAGGCCCTGACGGGGTCCGGGGCGGCCGGGGCGTTCCCGGCCAGCAGCTCCTCGTCCGAGGGGTCGTGGTCGGATTCGCCGTCGCCCGGATTCTCCTCCGTGGGCCGGAGGGCCGCACCGTCGTGGGGTGCTACGGCGAGCGGGACGGCGTCGGCGAGGGGGGCGTCGGCGAGGGCGACGCCGGCCGCCTCGTCGGCCGGCGCCGCGAGGCGCTCGGCGATCTCCTCGACGGTGAGCGGTCCGAGCAGGCGCAGCAGGTCCGCCACGCCTTCGAGTCCGCGGGCCAGGCGGTCCGGCTTGAGGCGCTGCAGTTCGAGTTCGGTGTCGGCGATGACCCGGGCGTCCAGCAGCTCCCGCAGTTCGGCCCGTCCGAGCAGCTCGTTGAGGAGGGTCGGGTCGAGCGACAGAGCGGCAGCCCGGCGTTCGGCCAGCGGGGAGTCGCCCTCGTACAGGAAGGACGCGACGTACCCGAACAGCATGGAACGCGCGAACGGGGAGGGCTGCTGCGTGGTGACCTCGACGATCCGCAGCTCCCGGCGTTCGAGCGAGGCCGCGAGGTCCTTCAGGGCGGGCAGGTCGTAGACGTCCTGCAGGACCTCGCGCACGGTCTCCAGGACGATCGGGAACGTCGGGTACTTCTTGGCGACGTCGAGCAGCTGCGCCGACCGCTGCCGCTGCTGCCACAGGGGCGTGCGCTTGCTCGGGTTCTGGCGGGGCAGCAGCAGGGCGCGGGCCGCGCATTCGCGGAAGCGGGAGGCGAAGAGCGCGGACCCGCCCACCTCGGCCGTGACGATGCCGTCGAGCTCCTCGGCGTCGAACAGGAACAGGTCGGCGCCGGGCGGTTCGTCGTCCATGAGGGGGACGCGCAGCACGATGCCGTCGTCGGAGGCCATCGCGGAGCCGTCCATGCCGTAGCGCTGTTCGAGCCGGGCGCCGACGGCGAGCGCCCACGGTGCGTGCACGGGCATGCCGAAGGGGCTGTGCAGGATCACGCGCCAGTCCCCGAGCTCGTCGTGGAACCGTTCGACGACGAGCGTCCTGTCGTTCGGCACCACCTCGGTGGCCTCGCGCTGCTCGGTGAGGTAGGTGATGAGGTTCCCCGACGCCCAGGCGTCGAGCCCGATGCTCCCGCACCGCTCCTGTGCCTTCTCCGGCGTCGCTCCTGACATCTCGCGCCGGAAGGCACCGAGGGCACGGCCCAGTTCGACGGGCCGGCCGAGGGAGTCGCCCTTCCAGAACGGGAGCTTGCCGGGCTGGCCGAAGGCGGGGGAGACCAGCACGCGGTCGTGCGTGATCTCCTCGATGCGCCAGCTGGTGGCGCCGAGCGCGAAGACGTCGCCCACGCGCGATTCGTAGACCATCTCCTCGTCGAGCTCGCCCACGCGGCGGCCACCGGCGCGCGGGCCCTCGCCTTCCGAGCCGACGAGGAACACGCCGAACAGTCCGCGGTCGGGGATGGTGCCGCCGGAGGTGACGGCGAGGCGCTGTGCCCCGGGGCGTCCGGTGATGGTGCCCTCCACGCGGTCCCAGATGATGCGCGGGCGCAGTTCGGCGAACTCGTCCGAGGGGTAGCGCCCGGCGAGCAGGTCGAGGGTCGCGTCGAAGGCCGAGCGGGGCAGGGTGGCGAACGGCGCGGAGGTCCGGACGACGTCGAACCACTCCTCGACGTCGATGGTGCCGAGCGCCGCGGCCGCGACGGTCTGCTGCGCGAGGATGTCGAGCGGGTTGGTGGGGATGTAGAGGGGTTCGATCTGCCCGGCGAGCATGCGCTCCACCGTGACCGTGGTGTTGACGAGGTCCCCGCGGTGCTTGGGGAAGAGCACGCCCTGCGATACCTCACCCACCTGGTGGCCGGCACGCCCCACGCGCTGCAGGCCGCTCGCCACCGAGTGCGGCGACTCGACCTGCACCACGAGGTCCACGGCACCCATGTCGATGCCGAGCTCCAGCGAACTGGTGGCGACGACGCAGCGCAGCCGTCCCGACTTGAGGTCGTCCTCGATGAGGGCGCGCTGGTCCTTCGACACGGACCCGTGGTGGGCCCGCGCGAGGAGCGGCTCGGCGCCGGTGCTCTGCCCCGCCTGCGCCATCATCTGCGCCGGCGTGGCCGTGGTGTGCGCGAACGTCGGCGCCGCGGCGGGCTCGACGGCGGCCGGGTCGCCACCCGCCGCCCACACGGCGTCGCGCTCGCGGCGCTCGGCGTGGATCTCGTTGAGCCGTGCGGTCAGACGCTCGGCGAGCCGGCGCGAGTTGGCGAACACGATCGTGGACCGGTTCTGCTGGATCAGGTCGACGATCTTCTCCTCGACGTGCGGCCAGATGCTCGCCTGCGGCACGGCGTCGCCGTCGTCGTCCGTGTTGGCCGCCGCGCCGCCGAGCTCCGTCATGTCCTCCACCGGTACGGTGACGGTCAGGTCCCACTGCTTCTTCGACGGCGGGGCGACGATCTCCACGGGGGCGTTGCCCGAGAGGAACCGGGCCACCGTCTCCTTCGGCTCCACCGTGGCCGAGAGCCCGATGCGCTGCACGGGCTTGTCCAGCAGGGCATCGAGTCGGGACAGCGACACCGCGAGGTGCGCCCCGCGCTTGGTGCCGGCGACGGCGTGGACCTCGTCGATGATGACGGTGTCCACCTCCAGGAGCGTCTCGCGCGCCTTCGAGGTCAGCATGAGGAAGAGGGACTCGGGCGTGGTGATGAGGATGTCCGGTGGCCGCGTCAGCATGGCCCGGCGTTCGGCCTGCGGGGTGTCACCCGAGCGGACGCCGACCGTGATGCTCGGCGCCGGCAGGCCGAGGCGTTTCGCGGTCTGCGTGATGCCGATCAGGGGCGCGCGCAGGTTCCGCTCGACGTCGACGCCGAGCGCCTTCAGCGGTGAGATGTAGAGGACACGGGTGCTGCGCTTCGGCTTCGCCGGGGCCTTCCGGCCCGTCGCGGGGGCAGGAGGATCGGGGTCGACGTCGCCACTGCCCTCGCCCGAGGCGATCAGGCGGTCCAGGGCCCAGAGGAACGCGGCGAGGGTCTTGCCCGACCCGGTGGGCGCGACGACGAGCGCGTTGGAGCCCGCGGAGATCGCGGACCAGGCGCCCTCCTGGGCCGGGGTGGGTTCGGAGAAGGCACCCGCGAACCACTCGTGGGTTGCGGGGGTGAATCTCGTCAGGACCGGGGTCACTCCCTCATCATGCCCCAGCGCACCGACACTCGGTCAGGACGACGGCATGCCGGGACGGGCTAGGAGGCGGCCTGCAGGGGGCCGACCGTCATCAGCACGATCGACGCCGCCGAACAGGCCGGGATCTCCTGGGGCAGGACGAGCGAATCGGTGGCCCCGGGCGGGTAGACGCGGAGACCGGACGCGGGGGTGAGTCCGCAGTCCGCCCCGTAGTTCTGGGCGTTGGTCTGGCGGAGGGTGGCAGCGGCGGACGCGCCGGGGGCGAGGAGCACGGGCGCGGAGGCCGCACCGTCGCGGTCCGCAGGGGCGCCGAGCTGGGTGCCGGCACCGTCCACGAAGGACACTCCCGGGTATCCCGCGACCGTGCACCCCTGATCCGAGGCGTTGGTCAGCACCAGGGTGCGGTACACGCTCCCCGCGGCCCCGCCGCCCAGCTGGTCCTGGACTGCCGCGGTCAGCTGGGCGGCCGTGCAGGTGCCGGCCGCAGCCGGCGAGGACACCGCCGGCGACGACGACGGCGACGCGCTCGGCGCGGGATCCGCCGGGCGTGCGGGCGCGGGGGTAGCCGACGGCGAGGCCGTGGCCGCAGCGGAAGGTGCCGGAGTCGTCGTCGGGGACGTCGATTCCGCGGACGGTCCGGCCGCCGTCGGAGCGTCGCTCGTGGTCCCGGACGACGACGACGCCGGTTCCCCGGTCCCCGAATCCGACGCCGCGCAGCCGCTCACGGCGACGAGTGCTCCAGCGGCCGCAACGGCCGCGATCCAACGCTTGCTCCCCAGCAGTGTAGTCATGGGCTCACCCTACGGCCGCGGCCCCCGGCGCCACAGCGGTGCGCCGCGTCGTACCGAGATCGTTACCTCGGACGCCTATTCGTGGTGGTAGGCGCGCCCGCCCGCGATCTCCTGCGCCCGGTACACCTGCTCGGCGAGGATGAGGCGCACCAGCTGGTGGGGGAAGACCAGGGGCGAGAGGGACCAGGTGAAGTCGGCCCGCTGGTGCACCTGCTGGTCGACGCCGTAGGCGCCGCCGATGATCACCGTGACGCTGCGCGAGGCCTCGAGTGGTTTCAGGAGGGTCCGGGAGAGGGTGGGCGAGTCGATGGGCTTGCCGCGCTCGTCGAGGAGGACCACATAGTCGGTCCCCAGCCTCGAGAGGAGTCGCTCCGATTCCTCCTTGCGCGCCGGATCGTGCTCCCTCGCCGAGTGGGCGATGAGCTGCCAGGAGAGGTCGAAGGGCTTCTTCAGCCGCCTGGAGTACCGCTCGATGCCCTCGGACACCCAGCTCTCATGCTTGCGGCCCACTGCGAGCACCCGGATTGCCATCCCCTCAGGCTATCGCCCGGGTGACGCCGTGCGAGAACGAGCCCCGTAGGGTGGAAAGGAGACGAAAGGAGCACGACATGAAGAAGATCCTCATGGTTCTGACCAGCGTTTCCGAGCTCGGCGACACGGGGGAGAAGACCGGCTACAACGTGGCCGAGGCCGCGCATCCCTGGAAGGTGTTCAAGGATTCCGGGCACTTCGTCGACTTCGCCTCGATCCAGGGCGGCCAGCCCCCGCGCGACGAGGTGGACACCACCGATCCCATCCAGGTGGCCTTCACCGAGGACGAGACCACCCGGGCGGGCCTCTACAACACCGCCCGCGTGGACGTCGTGGATCCCGGCCAGTACGACGCCGTCTACCTCGTCGGCGGTCACGGCACGATGTGGGACTTCCCGGACAGCGCGGGCCTGCAGAAGCTCGTCGCCGGCGTGTACAACGCGGGCGGCCTCGTCGGTGCGGTCTGCCACGGACCAGCGGGCCTGCTGGGCGTGGAACTGGAGAACGGGCTCCGCCTCGTCGAGGGCCGGAAGGTGGCCGCCTTCACCAACGAGGAGGAGGTCGCCGCAGGCAAGGACACGGTGATCCCGTTCTTCCTGGCGGACCGGCTCGAGGAACAGGGTGCCACGCACGTTTCCGCCGATGTCTTCGAGGAGAAGGTCGTCGTCGACGAGCGACTGGTGACCGGCCAGAACCCGGCGTCGGCCGCCGGTGTGGCCAAGGAGATGGAGAAGCTCTTCGCGGAGGTCATCCACCAGGAGAAGGCCGAGGAGCAGCACGAGACCGAGGCCCTGCGCGCCGAGAAGGACGCGCTCAAGGCTGCCGCCGCCGCCGCTGCCGACGAGGGCTGACCCCGGGAACGACAGAACCCCTGCTTTCCCTCCAGCTGGAGGGGGCAGGGGTTCTGTCATGTGGCGGTGACGGTGGGATTTGAACCCACGTTGGCTTTTACACCAAACAACATTTCGAGTGTTGCACCTTCGGCCGCTCGGACACGTCACCAACGCCACTACGTTACCGGGTGCACCGCCCCAGGCCCAAAACGGGCCCGGCGGACACTCTAGGGGAGCTCGACGACGTCGTTCCTGCCGCCGTCGGGCTTGCTCCCGGTCACGAGGCCCTTGACCATCTTCACGGCCGAGACGACGCGCGGCGCGTCCATGGACCAGTACTCGGCGGTGTCGGCGTCGACGTGGATGAGGGCGACGGCGGGATCCTCGCGACCGTTCTCGAACCACGCGGACACCGACGGCCCCCACAGTTCGTCGATCTTCGCCTGGTCCTTCGTCAGGGTGGCCGTGCCCGCGATCGAGACGTAGCCCTTGCCCGTGCTCGCGGAGACGTTGACCTGCGGGTTGGCGCGGATCTCGTCGGCCTTGGGGGAGGGGTCCTCCGTGAAGAACCAGAGGTCGCCGTCGAAGTCCTTCGCCTGGAGCGCGAGGGGCCTGCTCACCAGGCGGCCGTCGAGGCTCACCGTGGTGAGGATCGCGATGTCGGTCCTGCCGAGGATGTCCTGTACTTCCTTCAAGCCGTCCTGCTGGTCTGCCACGTCTACTCCTTCGAGGGGGATGCTGCGGATCTCATCAGCCTACGCAGAATCACCCCGAGCCATCACCGGGGCCGGTACCGGACCGCTGGGCGGCGAAGAACTCCGTGAGCAGCAGGGCGCACTCTCCCTCGCGGACCCCCGAGAAGACCTCGGTCCAGTGGTTGAGCCGTCGCTCGCGCAGCACGTCGAACACCGAGCCCGACGCTCCCGCTTTCTCGTCCCAGGCCCCGAAGACCACGCGGGGGATGCGCGCCAGCACGGAGGCGCCCGCGCACATGGCGCACGGCTCGAGCGTCACCACCAGCGTGCAGCCCGCGAGGCGCCATCCGCCCAGGCGTGCCGCGGCGGCCCGGATGGCCTGCACCTCGGCGTGCGCCGTCGGATCTCCGAGCTCCTCGCGCTGGTTCCAGCCGGTGCCGAGCACCTCGTCGTCGGGCCCGACGACGACGGCGCCGATCGGCACGTCCGCGCTCGGGCGGGTCAGGGCGGCTGCTTCCAGGGCCAGCCCCATCCATGCCCGGTGCGCGGGGGAGGCGGGGAGGGAGGAGGTCATGGCTCCAATGGTACTTTTGGGGTATGCGTGTACTGGTAGTCGACCACCCCCTGGTAGCCCACAAACTCACGGTTCTCCGGGACAAGGACACGTCGTCGCCGGTGTTCCGGCTCCTCACCGAGGAGCTCGTCACCCTGCTGGCCTACGAGGCCACGCGTGATGTCCGCGTGGAGACCGTGTCCATCGAGACGCCGGTCACGAGGACCGAGGGCGTGGGGCTCGTGAAGCCGACCCCCCTCGTGGTCCCCATCCTCCGCGCCGGCCTCGGCATGCTCGAGGGCATGACGCGCCTCGTGCCCACGGCCGAGGTGGGCTTCCTCGGGATGGCCCGCAACGAGGAGACCCTCGAGGCCATCACCTACGCCGAGCGGCTGCCCGACGACCTCACGGGGCGCCAGGTGTTCGTGCTCGACCCGATGCTCGCCACGGGAGGTACCCTCCGCGAGGCCATCAAGTTCCTGTTCGCCCGGGGAGCCGCGGACATCACCTGCATCTGCCTGCTCGCCGCGCCCGAGGGGCTCGCCACCTTGAAGGAGGAGCTCGAGGGCCACAACGTCACGATCGTCCTGGCCTCGATCGACGAGCGGCTCAACGAGAAGTCGTACATCGTCCCGGGCCTCGGCGACGCCGGGGACCGCCTCTACGGCGTCGTCGGCTAGGACCTCCACCGAACCGCTTCGTCTCTTGATGGCTCGGCGTGCCTCGCCGGCAGCCCTCGTGAGGGTTTGCAATCGGACGAATCGACTCCATCCGGTGAGGCGCGTAGATATTCTGCGCCATCCTGACGGAGCGGGCCCCGTCCCTGCGCCTTCCGTCTTCCGAGCGGGGCGTCCGCATGCTGGACTATCCACCTTTGTTACTTGCGCGTAGCCGATTGTTACGTGCAATAATTCGTCACGTGAACACCCCTTCACTCGCATGTGCAGCCGCAGTCTCCTTCCCGGGCGTCGTGTCCGGAGCGGACCGCTGCTGTCTTCGAATGCACGCGTAACGGTTACACCCCGACCCTTCTTACGCATTCTCGAGCCCAACGGCGGGCGATCCTCTTCATCCCGACCGGGCACATCCCGCATTCGAGCCGCGATGACGGCACACTTCACGAGGTTGGTTCCATGTCAGTAAATCCGGGTTACGTCCACATCTCACTCCGCTCACCCCAGAACCGCCAGGCGCGACCTCCCTTCGGACACCCTCTTCCCGGTCACCCGCAGCAGCCTCCGGCCGCCCAGTCCCGCCTCCAGTCCGTTCCCGGCGGGGACATCGGGTCCACCATGACCGCTCCCGTCCCCGTCGTCGCGCCCAACGGCGTGCCGGGCCCGCAGGCGGTCACCGGCGACACCACTGCGCGGGGCTTCGTGCTCTACGTCGCCCTCGATGAGGCCACCGCCGCCGCCGCGGGCACCACCTTCACCAAGCTTGCGCAGGACGTCCGGGCCTACGTGCGCTCCCTCGTGCCGACCGCCGAGAGCCACGCCGCCGTCGCCCTCGCCCCGGCGGATGCTCCCGGGTCCGACATCGACGTCGTCCGCGCCGCGCTCGGTGATCCCACGGTCGCCCGCCGTCCGCGTCCCGAGGCGGCCACCACGCCGTCCCGGGCACAGCAGTCCAGGCCCACGGGCGTGCTCATCGACCTCTCGCGGCGCGAGGTCCACCTCGACGGTGAGACCCTGAACCTCACCTTCAAGGAGTTCGAACTCCTGAACTACCTCGTGGAGAACGCGACCCGCACGGTGGGCCGGGAGGAACTCCTCAGCGGCCTGTGGCGGAACGCAGACGAGGTGCCCAACGAACGCACCATCGACGTGCACATCCGCCGCCTCCGCTCCAAGCTCGGCCGCCTGGCCAACACGGTGCGTACCGTCCGCGGCCAGGGCTACCGCTTCTACGACCACCCCGAAGTCGTGGTCTGGGCAGCTCCCGAGTACTCCATCTAGGCAGCTGCGCGTGCCGGGGAAGCCCTAGACTGCGGGAATGGCCTCCCACCTGAAACGACTCATGCTGCTGCGCCACGCGAAGGCCGAGTTCCAGGCGGGCCTCCCCGACCACGAGCGGTCGCTCAGTTCGCGCGGCCATGCCGACGCACCGCTCGTCGGCCGCTGGATGCTGGAGCACGACGCCGTCCCCGACTTCATCCTCGTCTCCACCGCCCTGCGCACCCGCCAGACGTGCACCTGGGTGTGCAAGGAGCTGGGGGACAAGGCGCCCACGCCCAAACTGGAGGACGAGCTCTATGCGGCCCGTCCCTCGGAGATGCTCGCCCTCATCAACCACGTGCCGCAGACCGTGACCAGCCTTCTCGTCATCGGGCACAATCCCGGTATCCAGGACCTGGCGATGCGCCTGGCCTCCGTCCGCTCCAGCGAGCACGCGGTCATGGACCTCGCGACGGACTACCCGACGTCGGGGCTCACCGTGATGACGTTCGACGGCGCCTGGTCCGAGCTCGACGGGCGCGACGCCGACGTCACGGACTTCGTGGTGCGCCGGGCCTCGACCCTTCCCGGTGTCTAGGCGATGAAGTAGCGCTGCATCATGTCGTTGTCCTCGTGCTCGAGGACATGGCAGTGCCACACATAGGGTCCGGTGAACGACGACTGGAAGGCGGTCACGGAGCCGCGCGCGTTCGCGCCGAAGGGGATGACGATCCGCGTGACCTCCCCCGGCATGGCGACGACCGTGTCCTTCCATCCCCGTTCATTGGCGGGTGGTGCCTGCGCGCCGCCCCTTAGGAACGCGGCAACCGGTGCCGGCGGGAACGCGCCGGTGTTCGGCGCCAGAGGTTGGGGTCCGTAATTGGCGGCCAAATAGCCGGCGGAGTCGACCTTCTGCCGGTTGAGCACCTGGAACTGGGTGAAGTGCAGGTGGATCGGGTGCGCATCCACGGTGGTGTTGACCAGCTCCCACTGTTCGAGGCTGCCTGCGCCGACGGTGGTCGTGGCGCCGTCGGCCTCAAAGGTCCTGTTGTTCAGCAACGCCATGAGGGGGGAGCCGAGGGCGTTGAGGTTCTCGACCAGCGTCATGGTGCGGAGGGCGGTAACGGGTCGGGCGGGGGTGGCCAGCGGAGTGATGGGCGCGGTGCGCAGCCTTGCGGGCAGCGGTGCTGTCCACCCGGGAGCGCCCGTCACCGTGAACTGCATGATCCGTGGAAGGGGTGATCCGCCTTGTTGCACGGTGCGTGGACCGGAAGGGAACGGTGCTCGGGCGTCGTTGATGAGGAGGACCTTCGTGCCGGGCCTCAGCCCGGCGAAATCGATCACGATGTCCGCCCGCTCGCCCGGGCCGAGCAGCAGTGCGGTCAGGGGAACGGGGGCATTGAGCAGGCCGCCGTCCGAACCGATCTGGGAGAACCTGTTGGCGGGGCCGGCGGACCTGATCCTGAGATTGTAGAAACGGGCGTTCGACCCGTTGTAGACACGGAACCGGTACTTGCCCCGGGCGACATCGAGGTTCGGCCACACCTTGCCGTTGACGGTGGCGACGTCACCGAAGAATTCGGGCGCCCAGGGGCGGCCGGCCGTCCCGGGATTGGCGTTGGGCGGGTAGAGGAACGTGCCGTCGCCGTTGAACATACGATCCTGGATCACCAGCGGCTGCTCGAACGGGGCGGGGGGCAGGCCGGTGGTGCCGTCGCCCGGGTCGTCGCCGTTGCGGATCAGATAGCCGCCGGCCAGTCCCGCGTACACGTTCAGCCGTGTGATGCCCAGGGCGTGATCGTGGTACCAGAGACCGGCAGCTTCCTGCGTGTTCCCGTAGTGGTAGGTCTTCGATGCGCCGGGCGCAACGATGTCGGTCGGATCGCCGTCGTTGCCCGGACTGGTGTTCCCGCCATGGAGGTGTGTCGAGGCGCGGGGGGTGGTGGCGTCGGCCTCCACGGTGCCCTCGAGGTCGTAGTCGAGAGCGGAGGCCAGCGGATGGACGCCGAGACGGTTCACCATCGTCAGGTCGAACGGGACACCCTGCTTCGCCACGATGACGGGGCCGAGGTAGTTCTGCGCGGCGGCGCCGCGATAAGCGAACGTCGGTGTCGCGGCCATCGAACGATGGAATCGATGGCGGGCGTTGACCATCTCGAGGGTTGCAGCGCCCCCGCCCGTCGCGTCGATGACGCCCAGTTCCGTCAGGGTGGGCAGTTGCTCGGTGAAGGGAGTGACCCCCGGCAGGACGGCCGCGGTGGCTGCGGAGGTGAGGTGCGGTGCCAACGCCCACCCTGCGCCTGCCGCAGCCCCGGCCTCGATCAGTGTTCGTCTCGTGATGTCCATGTCATCCACCCACCCGTGCGCCTGAGGGGTCGTAGCCTACCGCCACCGCCGAATGGACGCAGGAGTAGCGTCCACCCTAGATTCGGCAGGTCACACTCGACTTGTCCGCGGGACTACGTGAACGCTCCCCGCCGTCTACAGCCCGTACTTCTCCAGCAGTCGCAGCCACACCTCGCTCACGGTGGGATAGGCGGGTACGGCATGCCACAGCCGGTCGAGGGGGACCTGACCGACGATCGCGATCGTGGCGGCGTGCAGCATCTCCGACACCTCCGGCCCGGCGAAGGTGACGCCCACGATCACCTTCTTGTCCTCGTCGACGACCATCTGAGCCCAGCCCTTGTACCCGTCGGAGTGCAGCGAGGACCCGGCGACGGCGATCTCGAGGGATGTCTCGGAGGCGTTGACGCCGTCCTTCCGGGCCTGGTCGAGGGTGCGGCCCACCATGGCGATCTCGGGGTCGGTGAACACCACCTGGGGGACGGCGCCCCGGTCCGCCGTCGACGTGTAGGTGCTCCAGTCCGCGGCGGAGTCGCCGAGGGTGCCCTGCGCGCGGGCGGCGATGGCGTCACCCGTCATGCGGGCCTCGTACTTGCCCTGATGCGTCAGCTGGACGACGCCGCCCGCGTCGCCCACGGCGTACAGCCACCCTCCGGTGTCCGGGACGCGCCCGGTGTCGTCCCGGGTCAGAGTCGTCGGATCCAGGCCGATGCTCTCGAGTCCGAGGCCGGAGGTGTGCGGGTGCCGTCCCGTCGAGACGAGGAGCTTCTCGGCCGTGACGGTCTGGCCCTCGCCGACGTCGAGCACGAACCGGCCGCCCTCCACGCGCACGGCGTTGGTCGCCGTGTCCGTCAGGATGGTGAGTCCCTCGCCGCGGAGGGCATCGAGCACGAGGTCGGAGGCTTCCTTCGGGTAGTTGCCGAGGATCCCGCTGCGGGCGATGACGGTGACCTCCGCGCCGAGCCGCGCGTAGGCCTGGGCCAGTTCGACGCCGGCCACGCCGCCGCCGAGCACGGCGAGGCTCGCGGGGACCTCCTTCGCCGAGGTCGCGTCGCGGGTGGTCCAGTAGTCGAGGTCGGCGAGCCCGTCGATGGGCGGGACGGTCGGCGTCGAGCCCGTGGCGAGCACGACGGCGTGGTCCGCGCGGTAGGTGCTCACGGATCCGTCGTCGTGGCGGATGGCGACCTCACGTTCGCCGATGAGCTTGGCCCAGCCTCGCTCCAGGGTGATGCCCGCCGAGGCGACCCATTCCTCCTGCGAGGAGTCGTCCCAGTCGGAGGTGAAGGACGTGCGGCGGGCGAGCACCTGCTGCGGGTCGAGAGAACCCGTGACGGCTTCGCGAGCGCCGGCCACACCGCGCGCGGCGTTGAGGACGGTACCCGGGCGGAGGAGGGCCTTGCTCGGCATGCAGGCCCAGTAGGAGCATTCACCCCCGATGAGGTCGGACTCGACGAGCACCGCCGAGAGGCCCTTCTCGACCACCCGTCCCGCTACGTTCTCTCCGACGGCGCCGGCGCCGATCACGATGACATCGATGCTCTGGGGTTCGCTCATAGGCTGAGCCTCCCACCCACCCGGCGGGGGGAGCAACCCGCATGCAAAAAGGCCCCGACCGCAGTCGGGGCCTTTCGTGGTCTATGCCGACCGTGGTGCGCGCGAAGGGATTCGAACCCCCAACCTTCTGATCCGTAGTCAGATGCTCTATCCGTTGAGCTACGCACGCATCCGTAGTCCGTCGATCCGCAGTGCGGATGAGTCCTACAAGCTGGCCGTTTGGCCGAAAACAACTCTAGCGCGGATTGGCTGCGGCGCCTAATCAGCCGGGTCCATCGCGGTTACTAGACCGGTCTATGTGACCTTCGTCACACAAAGGCGTAACGTAAGCGCTGGACATCGGCGCGGTGACGCGGAACACCCCACGTCCCGGTCGCATCTCTCGTCGATCGGTCCCTTGCATGAAATATCCCGCCCCTAGCATCGGTACACACCAGGCACCCAACGAAGGGAAGAGTAATGGGAGAACCTGTACGACAGCTTGTGGTCGACACACCCCCCACTGCGCCGACGACCCATCGGGCCCTGCTCGCGTGGGTCGACGAGGTGCGGACCCTGACGCAACCCGCCGACGTCGTCTGGGTCGACGGGTCGGAGGCGGAGAACCGGCGCCTCACGGACGAACTGGTCGAGAGCGGGACCTTCACCCGCCTCAACCCCGAGACGTTCCCGAACTCCTTCGCGGCGTTCTCGGACCCCAGGGACGTGGCCCGGGTCGAGGAGCAGACCTTCATCTGCTCCGCCGAGAAGCGGGAAGCGGGCTTCACGAACAACTGGATGGACCCGGCCGAGATGAAGGCGAAGCTCACCGGCCTGTTCTCCGGCGCCATGCGCGGCCGCACGATGTACGTCATCCCGTTCGTCATGGGGCACCTCGACGCCGAGGACCCCAAGTTCGGCGTCGAGATCACCGACAGTGCCTACGTGGTGACGTCCATGCGCATCATGGCGACGATCGGCACCTCCGTCCTGGACCGCATGACCGAACTCGACGCCGGGTTCGTGCCTGCCCTCCATTCGGTCGGTGCACCCCTCGCCGACGGTGAGGCCGACGTCCCCTGGCCCTGCAACGAGGAGAAGTGGATCGTCCACTTCCCCGAGGAACGCTCCATCTGGTCCTACGGCTCCGGATACGGCGGCAACGCCCTGCTCGGCAAGAAGTGCTACGCGCTGCGCATCGCGTCCGTCATGGCCCGCGACGAGGGCTGGCTCGCGGAGCACATGCTGATCCTCAAGCTCACCTCACCCCAGGACAGGACCTACTACCTCTCCGCGGCGTTCCCGTCTGCCTGCGGCAAGACGAACCTGGCGCTGCTCGACCCCACGATCGACGGCTGGAAGGTCGAGACCCTGGGCGACGACATCACCTGGATGCGCTTCGGCAAGGAAGGTGAGCTGCGGGCCGTGAACCCCGAGGCGGGCCTCTTCGGCGTCGCGCCCGGGACCGGCTGGAACACCAACCCGAATGCGATGCGCGCCATCGCCAAGGGCAACTCGGTCTTCACCAATGTCGCCCTGACCGATGACGGCGGAGTCTGGTGGGAGGGCATGACCGACGAGGTGCCCGCCCACCTCACGGACTGGCAGGGCCGCGACTGGACGCCGGACATGGACCGCACCGCCGCGCACCCCAACGCCCGCTTCTGCACGCCGATCGACCAGATCGACATGCTCGCCGAGGAGTTCAACCGGCCCGACGGCGTCGAGCTCTCCGCCATCCTCTTCGGCGGGCGCCGCAAGACGACGGTCCCGCTCGTCACGCAGGCCCGCAGCTGGGCGAACGGCATCTTCATGGGCTCGACGCTGTCGTCGGAGACCACCGCTGCCGCCGCGGGTGAGGTGGGCCGGGTGCGCCGCGACCCCATGGCCATGCTGCCCTTCATCGGCTACGACGCCGGTGATTACCTGCAGCACTGGCTCACGCTCAGTGCCAGCGCGGACCAGGCACGGTTGCCGAAGATCTTCCTGGTCAACTGGTTCCGCCGCACCGCGTCCGGCGGCTTCGCGTGGCCCGGCTTCGGTGACAATGCGCGCGTGCTGAAGTGGGTGATCGAGCGGCTGGAGGGCACGGCGGACGCCGTCGAGACGCCCATCGGGTTCGTCCCCACGGGGGACGCGCTCGATCTGACGGGACTGGACATGACGCCCGCCGAGGTGGAGGCCGCGGTACGCGTCGACCGGGAGGAATGGGACGTCGAACTCGCCTCGATCGAGGAGTGGTACGCCAGGTTCGGGGACTCGCTCCCGGACGCTCTGCGCGCCGAGCTCGCCTCCCTGCAGGAACGCCTGTCCGCGCACTGACCGCCGGCGGTCCGACGGCGGAGGCCCCCTTCCGCAGGGTGCCGCCGTCGTCCGTCCCGATCGGCTCGTCGGTCCGCGGGCAGGATGTCCGGGCCGAGAAGCTCGGCGTGGTGTCCGGCTCGGCCTAGTCCACCCAGACGGCAGGTTCGATGGTGTCGGCCGACAGTTCGCCGAACGCCGGCCCGTTCGTCCCGGGATCGTGGCGGTACGGCAGCACGGCTGCGAAGACAGAGCCGTCCTGATGCTCGGCGGCGACGTGGACGGCGTCGGACTGCTCGTCCAGCAGTGTGATGTCACAGACGATCGCGGCGGCACGGAACTCGTCGCGGTGCTGCCGCAGGAGCTCCGTGAGGTCGCTGATCATGCCGTCCGCATCGACGTCACCGCCGTCCGTCGTCGCATCGGCAGGGGCGACCGCTACGAGGCGTACCCCGCCGTCGTTCTCCACCACCAGGGCGAACGGCAGGAGCCCGCCGTCGCGCTCCAGCGACTCCTGGGCAGACGCCAGCCCGGTGCCGAGCAGGGTCTCGAGGTCCGTGGCGCTCCCGGACGGTACCGTCCCGCGCGAGGAGTCCCCGCCCGGGTCCGTCGGCTGCAGGGCACCGGCGGGCATGCCGGACGACTCGGTCACGCGGTCAGTCGCGGATGACCGCGAGCACGCGCTGCACGAGGTCCTCCAGGGTCTGCGGATCCACGGCCTCGGCGTTGAGCCGGAGGTAGGGCTCCGTGTTCGAGGGGCGCAGGTTGAACCACCAGTTCCCGTGCTCCGGTGTGAAGGTCAGCCCGTCGAGGTCGTCGACGACGACGCCGTCCTGCTCGAACTCGGTGCGCGCCCGGGCGATCGACGCCGTGAGGTCCTCGACCTTCGAGTTGACCTCCCCCGAGGAGAAGTAGGGCTCGTACTCGCGGCCCAGCTCCGAGAGCGGCCCGTCCTGCTCGCCGAGGGCCGCGAGGACGTGCATCGCAGCGAGCATCCCCGTGTCGGCGTTCCAGAAGTCCCGGAAGTAGTAGTGGGCGGAGTGCTCGCCGCCGAACACGGCGCCCTCCTCGGCCATGACGGCCTTGATGAAGGAGTGGCCCACGCGCGTACGGACCGGGCGGCCGCCGTCCTGTCGGATCAGTTCCGGCACCGCGCGGGAGGTGATGAGGTTGTGGATGATCACGGGTTCGGCTTCGCCGGCGGCCTGCGCGCGGGCGATCTCACGGCGCGCCACCATTGCGGTGATGGCACTGGGCGACACAGGTTCGCCCCGTTCGTCGATGATGAAGCAGCGGTCGGCGTCGCCGTCGAACGCGATCCCGATGTCCGCGCCGTGCTCGACGACGGCGGCCTGCAGGTCGCGGAGGTTCTCCGGCTCGAGCGGGTTCGCGGGGTGGTTGGGGAACGAGCCGTCGAGCTCGAAGTAGAGGGGGACGATCTCGAACGGCAGCGCGGGCAGGAGCCGGTCCCCGAGGACGGCGGGAGTGGTGAGACCCGCCATCCCGTTGCCGGCGTCGACCACCACCTTCATCGGGCGCGACGACGAGAGGTCCACCTGGGCGCGCAGGAACCGTGAGTACTGCTCGAGGATGTCGCGCACGCCGATGGTGCCCCGCACGGGAGCAGCGGGGATGGAGCCGTCGGCCAGGTAGCGCTCGGCGCGCTCCTGCACGTCCTTGAGGCCCGTCTCCGAGGACACGGGCACGGCGCCGGGACGCGTCATCTTCATGCCGTTGTACTGGGCGGGGTTGTGGCTGGCCGTGAACGTCACGCCGGCAGCGTTCAGGGTGCCGCTGGCGTAGTAGAGCTCATCGGTGGAGATGAGGTCGAGGAGGACCACGTTCGCCCCGCGGAGGGTGGCACCCTCCGAGAACGCCTTCGAGAACTCCGGCGAGGACGGCCGCATGTCCCCGCCCACGAGAATCGTCTCCCCGCCCAGCTCCAGCGAGTCGACGAAGGCCGCGCCGACTGCCCGGACCGAGTCGACCGTGATGGTCTCGCCGACGATGCCGCGGACGTCGTAGGCCTTGAAGGATGCAGAGAGATCGAGGAGTGTAGTCACGTCTGGAAGTGTATCGGGTGGTGTCGGAGCGACCGCTGTGCACATAGCGGTCCTCCCACGGGGAGTGGGGGAGGCGGCTGGGATACTGGGGAGATGTTGCCGACCACCACGCTGAACGAGCAAGCCACCGGAATCCTGAGCACCCTCGTCGGGTCGCCGGACGCCCGCTTCCACGAGGGACAGTTCGAGGCCATCGAGGCCCTCGTGGAGGGCGGACGACGAGCACTCGTCGTCCAGCGCACCGGGTGGGGCAAGTCGGCCGTGTACTTCGTCGCGAGCCTGCTCCTGCGGGCGCGCGGCGCAGGCCCCACCCTGATCGTCTCCCCCCTCCTCGCGCTCATGCGTGACCAGGTCGCCGCCGCGGCGCGGGCCGGCGTCCGGGCGGAGGCCATCAATTCGGCCAACCAGACGGAGTGGCAGGACATCACCGCGAAGCTGCAGGCCGACGAGGTGGACGTCCTCCTCGTCTCACCCGAGCGCCTCAACAACCCGTCCTTCCGTGAGCTGTACCTTCCGGAGCTCATGCGGCGCACCGGTCTGCTCGTGATCGACGAGGCGCACTGCATCTCCGACTGGGGCCACGACTTCCGGCCGGACTACCGCCGTCTGCGCGAGCTGATCATGGGCCTGCCCGCAGGTGTGCCCGTGCTGGCCACGACGGCGACGGCCAACTCGCGCGTGGTCGAGGACGTCGAGGAGCAGCTGGGCGCGGGCGGCACCGACGTCTTCACGCTGCGCGGCGAACTCGCCAGGAAGTCGCTCCGGCTCGGGGTGCTGCGGTTGCCGAGCCCACGGTCGCGTCTCGCCTGGCTCCTCACCCACCTGTCGGACCTGCCGGGGAGCGGCATCATCTACGCCCTCACGGTCTCCGCCGCGGAGGACACCGCCCGACTGCTGCGGGAGAACGGCCACGCGGTCCGCGCCTACACCGGGCGCACGGACCCGGCCGACCGGGAGGCCGCGGAAGCCGCCCTCAAGAACAACGAGGTGAAGGCCCTGGTGGCCACGAGCGCCCTCGGCATGGGCTTCGACAAGCCCGACCTCGGCTTCGTGGTGCACCTCGGGGCGCCCTCGTCCCCGGTCGCGTACTACCAGCAGGTCGGTCGCGCCGGGCGCGGGACGCCGAACGCCGACGTCCTGCTGCTGCCCGGCGCCGAGGACCGCGACATCTGGGAGTACTTCGCCACCGCCTCGATGCCGTCCCAGGATGCCGCCCTCCGGGTGATCGAGGCCCTCCAGCCCGGTGTCGTCCTGTCCACGCCCGCGCTCGAGACACGGGTGAACCTCAAGCGCTCGCCGCTCGAACTGCTGCTCAAGGTCCTTGACGTCGACGGCGCGGTCCGCAAGGTCACCGGCGGGTGGGAGGGCACCGGGGCACCCTGGGACTACGACGCCGAACGGTACCGCCGGATCAGCGAGGCGCGCGTCGTGGAACAGAAGGCCATGCTCGACTACGAGAACACCACGGCCTGCCGCATGGAGTTCCTGTCCAGGTCCCTCGACGATCCTGCCGCCACCCCCTGTGGCCGCTGCGACAACTGCACCACCCCCTGGTACTCGGACGAGGTGGCCCACGAGGCATCCGACTCCGCCAACCAGGCCCTCAGCAGGGTGGGGGTGGAACTCGAGCCCCGCGGCCAGTGGCCCTCCGGCATGGACAAGCTGGGTGTGCCGCTGAAGGGGAAGCTGAAGCCGGGGGAGGCCAGTCTGCCGGGCCGGGCACTCGCCCGCCTCACCGATCTCGGCTGGGGCAACAGGCTCCGGGAACTCCTGGCGGACGCAACCCCCGACGCCCCGCTCGATCCTGCGGTCGTCGACGCCGTCGTCCGCGTCCTCGCGCAGTGGGGCTGGGAGGAGCGGCCCGTGGCCGTGGTCAGCGTCCCTTCCAGGCGGCGCCCCCAGCTCGTCGGCTCTCTGGCGCAGGCTCTCGCCGGCGTGGGCCGCATCCCCTACCTGGGGCAGCTGACCACGCCGCACGGGTTCCCGCAGGGGCAGCCCGGCGGTAACAGCGCCTTCCGCCTCGCCTCGGTGTGGGACCACTTCGCCGTGCCGGACGAGGGCGCCGCGTGGTTCGCGGCGAATCCGGGGCCGGTGCTGCTGGTCGACGACTTCGCGGACAGCCGCTGGACCATCACGGAGGCCGGGCGGGCGCTGCGCGCTGCCGGGGCGTCAGGTGTCCTGCCGTTCGCGCTGGCGCTGAAGGCGTAGCGCTCAGGCAGGGTGTCCAGCCCGGTGCCGAGGCATCGGCAGAGCCGGGTGCAGTGCCGGATCGGATCGTCGGCGGAGCTGGGCGGAGCTGGGCGGAGCGGGGCTCAGGGCGTAGCACCCGGGGCGTCGGCCGGGTGCGGATCGGGACGTTGGGCCCTGCCAGGAGGATCGGAGGCCGGTGATGCTGAGGTCTGTCCCGTCGGAGCGGTTGGACTCCGTGCTGTCACCTGCATCTGGAGCGTGATCCGTATGAGCTTCCCTCCCATCCCGAGAGAATCGCCGGTGCGACGCGTGAGCGCCCTGTGCCGCAGGGCGGCCGCCACGGCAACAGATGTCGTCCGGTGGGTCGCTTCGCGTGTCAGCAGACCGGCGAACACGCACGGAGACACCGGCCGTGCCCGTGGTGGTGCCGAGGGCCGCGCGCCCGCCCTGACGGACCCGCCGGGTACCATCAGGCCGGCTTCTCCCGGGCGGGTCCCTCGGCTGCTGTCCGTCGCCATCGGCGCTCTGATGCTGGTGTCCAGCCTGGTGGGCCTGACGGTGCGTGGCGTGTACCAGGAGCCGCCGTCAGTAATGGCGATGTACCGGGGCCTGGACGCGGTCAACCTCGCTGTGGCCGTGCCGGCGCTCCTGGGATCGTTGTGGCTGGCCGGCCGGGGATCGCTGCGGGGCTGGATCCTCTGGACCGGGACGCTGGCCTACACCCTGTACACCTACACGCTCTACGTGTTCGGGCTGGGCTTCACCACGACCTTCCTGCTCCACGTCGCCGTCCTGGCCATGGCCGTCTACGCCCTCGTCCTCGCGGTGGGCAGCGTGGACCATCAGGAGCTCGCCCGGCGGTTCCGGCATCGCATTCCCGCCCGAGGAGCAGCGATCATCCTGGGTCTGCTCGGCCTGGGCCTGGGCGGCATCTGGACGTACCACGCCTCCCGGTTCGCCCTGACGGGCACAGTCCCGCCGGACGGCCTGGTCGTCCAGCCCGCTGCCGGCCTGCACCTGTCCTACGCCGCAGACCTCGTGCTGATCGTGCCGGCCTACCTGGTCGCGGCTGTCCACCTGTGGCGACAGCGACCCTGGGGCTATCTCCTGGGCGGGACGCTCCTGGCCTCCGGCACGCTGCAGCAGGTGGGCTATCTTGCTCAGCTCGCCGCTCAGGCCCGAGCCGGCATCCCGGGTGCCACGGCCTCTGACCCCGACGAGCCGCCCATCCTGGTGGCCTACCTCGTGGCACTGACGCTGCTGCTGGCGGGGTCCCTGGCCGGGGATGCGACCCGATCAGGCGAAGGACCGGCCACCCACGGGATGCGTCCCCGACCCGCGACGTAGGGTCCGGCGTCGTCACTCGCACGGGAAGGTCACGAAAAAGGGGCCCGTGAACACGGGCCCCTCAACGCGGAGACGGGGGGATTTGAACCCCCGGTAGGCTTTAGGCCCACACTTCATTAGCAGTGAAGCCCATTCGGCCGCTCTGGCACGTCTCCATCGGCTATCTCTAGCTTCCCAAGGTTACCCAGAAGGTGACGGCAAGAGCAAAACAGCCGACGGGGCCCGGACGGGCTGTTCACCGGGTGGCCCGCTCGGACTCCGGTCACGTCCTGCCGGCCGTCAGAGGGAGCCCGTCAGGGCCCGCCACAGGAACTCGAAGCTCATCGCGTGCATCCTCGCGGCCTGCCGGTTGTCCGCCGCGCCCGCATGCCCGCCCTCGAGCGCCTCGTGGAACCAGACGTCCCGGACGCCCAGGTCCTTCATCCTCGCGGCCATCTTGCGGGCCTGGACCGGCCCCACGCGGTCGTCGCTCGTCGCCGTCCAGATGAGGGCCCTGGGGTAGTCCACGTCCTCGCGCAGCAGGTGGTACGGGGAGAACGTCCGGACGTACTCCCATTCCTCAGGCTTGTCCGGGTCGCCGTACTCGGCGATCCACGAATACCCTGCGGAGAGCTTCGTGTACCGGCGCATGTCCAGCAGCGGGACACCGCAGGAGATGGCGCCGAACAGGTGCGGGTACGTGGTGAGCATGTTTCCCACGAGCAGGCCGCCGTTGCTCCGGCCGGCGCAGCCCAGGAGCGCCGGTGTCGTCACGCCGCGCTGCACCAGATCCTCGGCGATCGCCGCGAAGTCCTCGTACGCGCGGTGCCGGTCGGCGTGCAGGGCGGCGCGGTGCCATTCCGGCCCGTACTCGCCGCCGCCGCGGATGTTCGCCAGCACGTAGACACCCGGGCGGCCGTCGTCGGTGACGCGGTCCAGCCAGCCGCGGCCGATCACACCGCTGTACGCGGGTGTCATGGAGTGCTCGAAGCCGCCGTAGCCGGAGAGCAGGGTGGGGTTGCCGCCGTCGAGCACGAGGTCCTTCGCGGCGATCTGGAAGTACGGGACGCGCGTGCCGTCGCTGGAGACCGCGAAGTGCTGCTCGACCGCGAAGCGGTGCTCGTCGAAATAGGACGGCGACGACTTGACGGCGGTGTGGTCACCGCCGATCGTCCCCCGGTAGAGCGTCGACGGCGTGAGGAAGCCGGTGGCGATCAGCCAGTAGTCGTTGCCGGCGTCGTCGTCCTCGTCGTCGACCGCGTAGGCGTCCACGGAATGGAGCGGCGGGCAGGCGTCGAGGAGCTCCGCTGCCCAGTCCCGCGCGGGGTCGAGGATCCGGATCTCGGAGGACACATCGCGGAGCAGGTTCAACAGCAGGTGGTCCCGGGTCCAGCTCCAGGACTGCAGGGACGTCGAGGCGTCCGGGGCGAACACGGTGGCGAAGGAGCGCGCGCCCGCGAGGAAGGCCTCGAACCCGATGACGAGCAGCGAACCGGCGGTGTGCGTGGTGCCGGCGACGGCCCAGTCCGTGCGGGGCCGTACGATCAGCCATTCGCGGTGCAGGGAGATGCCCGCGTCCTCGGGCACCTCGATCAGCTGCCAGGCCCCGTCCCGCCGGAGGTAGGTTCGGCGCGTGTAGAAGTCGAGCGTGTCGACGGCGATGTCGCGTTCGAAGCCGGGCGTGGAGTCGTGCAGGACGAGGGCCATCATGTGGTCCTGGTCCACCCCGAAGTACTCCTCGGCGTCGTCCAGGCTCCCACCGCGCTGCAGGATGCGGACGGTGCGCGGGTAGGAACTCGACGTCATGGAGCCGGGCCCGAAGTCGGTGCCGACGTACAGGGTGTCCGGCCCCGCCCACGTGATGCGGCTCTTGGCCGCGGGGATGTCGAACCCACCGTCCACGAAGGCCAGCGTGCCGAGGTCGAACTCCCGGTACCGTGCGGCGTCGCCGCCATCGGGGGAGAGCACCACGAGCACCCGCTGGTGGGGCTGACCCTCCGCAGGGCGCAGGAACAGCGCACCGCCCCAGACCCATTCCGTGCCGTCGGTGGCGCTCAGGGCGTCGACGTCGAGGAGGAGCTCCCACGCCGGGGCGTCGGAGGCATAGCTCTCCCACGTCGTGCGGCGCCAGATGCCCTGCCGATGCCCGGCGTCGCGCCAGAAGTTGTAGTAGAAGTCGCCGTGCTTGCCCACCATGGGGATGCGCTCCGTGGAGTCGAGCACCTCGAGGATCCCGCGCTCGCGGCCCTCGAACCCGGGCGTGACGAGGGCGTCCTCCGTCAGCGCGTTCTCGGCCCGCACCCAGTCGAGTTGCCGCTCACCGTAGATGTCCTCCAGCCAGAGGAAGGGGTCGTCCGTCATGGCGGGGTCGTCCGTATGCAGCGTCATGGGCCCATCCTATGCAGGGAGCCGGAAGCCCCGCGCACGCGGGGAGCGACCGGTGGATCAGGCCCGGGCGCCGCGTTGGATACTCTGGACCGGTGGAGAATCAGGACGCACGGCAGGTCGCGGTCATCGGCGGGGGGCCCCGCGGCACCTCCGTGGTCGAGCGGCTGATCGCCGGGCACCGAGCCCTCGGAGCATCGGCTCCGGCGCTCGTCGTCCACGTCGTCGAACCGGAGGAACCCGGACCCGGGCACGTCTGGCGGACGGACCAGTCGCGGCTCTTCCTGATGAACACGCCCTGCCTGTATCCGACGGTGGTGCCCGTCGGCGCCCCGGCCGCGAGCATCTCCGCGTCGCCCGTGGGGCTGTCCTTCGACGCGTGGCGCGAGCGTGCGGGCGCGGGCCTCGTCCCGGGGATCGACGACGACGACCTCGCGGAATGCGCCCGACTCGCGGCACGGGACTTCCCGAGCAGGGCGCTCTACGGCCGGTACCTCGCCTGGGTCTTCGCGGAAGCGGTGCGGGCAGCGCCGGCCGGTGTCACCGTGATCCACCGCCGCAACGAGGCCGTGAGCCTCGACCGCGGCACGCCCCGCTCCGACGGGTGGGAATGGCGCATCACCCTCGACGACGGGTCGCAGTTCGTCGCCGACGACGTCGTCCTGGCACTCGGTCATATCGCCGCGACCCTGACCCCGGAACAGGGTCGGCTGCAGGACGCCGCGGCACGGCACGGACTGCAGTACTGGCCGCCTGCCGTCCCGGCCGACGTCTCCTGGAACCGGCTCCCGGCGGGGAAGACCGTCCTGGTCCGGGGGCTCGGGCTCAACTTCTTCGACGCCATGATCCAGGTGACGGAGGGTCGCGGCGGCCGGTTCTCCCGGGGAGACGGCGGGCGGCTCGTCTACACGCCCTCCGGGAAGGAACCCCGCCTCGTGGCCGCCTCCCGACGGGGCGTCCCCTACCGGGCCAAGGCCTCCCTCGACTCGTACCTCCCGCGCAGCGTCGTCCTGCGCTTCTGCACCGCCGAACGCGTCCTCTCGTTCAGGGCGTCCGGCGTCCAGCCCGGCTTCGACCACGACCTGTGGCCCCTCCTGCACCGCGACGTGCTGTGGGCCTACTACTCGACGCTCTGCCGCACCGCGCCCCGGGCACTCCGCACGCAGCCGGCGGCGTTCCTCTCCGAACTCGACGCCGCCCTCGCGGGGGACGACACGGGCTGGGCAGCCGCGGCCGGTGACGCCGTCGCGCGGGCCGTGCCGGCAGACCTGCGGGTCGACGTCGAAGCACTCGCCCACCCCTTCGCCGGACGTCGCTTCGCGGACGGTGAGGCCTTCACCGCAGCCGTGCTCGCCTATCTGGAGGCGGACGCCGCGGGGTCGGCGAAGGGCGAGGACGATCCCCTGAAGATGGCGATCGGGGCCCTGAATGCGGGGCGCACGGTGATCAAGCAGACCGTCGCAGACGGAGGGATCTCGGACTCCTCCTGGAACGCGGAGCTGCGCGGATGGTTCGAGCCGCTCGTCGAGGGCCTCGCGAGCGGACCGCCCCCTCAGCGCATCGAACAGCTCGCGGCACTCGTCCGCGCGGGCGTCGTCCGCTTCGTCGGGCCGAACCCCGCGTTCGGGTTCGACCCGGAGACCGGACTGTTCCGGGCGGCCTCGCCGTGGGTCCGGGGGGACTCGTTCACGGCACGCTATCTCGTCGAGGCGATGATGCCCGCGAACCGGGTGTCCACGAGCCTCTCCCCGCTGATGCGCCAGATGCTGCACCAGGGCGTGGTCCGGCCGGCGACATCCATGGGCGCGGACGGCACCCCCGTCACCTCCAGCGGGCTGGACGTCACCCGGCCTCCCTACCGGGCCGTCGACAGCGCCGGCCGGGACCAGGCGTCCCTCTTCGTGATCGGTCTCCAGCTGGCGTCCGTACAGTGGGGTACCGCCATCGCCGCCCAGGCCGGCGCGCCGCTCGAAGCCGGCAGCAGGACCTTGCTCGACGCCGATGCGATCGCCGGCGCGATCCTCGACCGGGCGTCGGGACCGATGCCCGGCTCGGTCCCGCCCCCTGCCGAGCGGCGCACGGCGGCCACGGTGAACGCGCCCTCGACCGCCGCCTGAGGCATCGATGGCGACTGCCGCCGGGCCGCCGCCAGGGGTTGACCGCCGGACGGACGACCGGGCCCGCCACCCACGCGCCGAACGACGGAGGGACCCCCACCTGTATCGAACTGGTGGGGATCCCTCCGTCATGCCCGACCGGTCGCGGTGCGACCGGTCACCGACCTAGCCTTCGAGGCAGCGGTCGTAGTTCGCCAGGTGCGCGCGGTAGCTGACCCAGGCTCCGTTGTTCGCGCCCTCGGCCGGCGCGGTCGGCTTGGAGCAGGCCGGCTTTCCGGGCTTGATCGGCTTGCCGGGCTTCTCAGGCTTCCCCGGCTTCACGGGAGCGGGCGGTTCGGTCGGGATGGCGGCCTCGACCGTGACCGGCAGGGTGACCGTCGTCGAGCTCGGAGCAGCAGTCAGGACGATGCGCCCCTGTCCGCCGGCCGTCGCCGGAACGGTGAGGTTCACCGTGGCGCTGCCGTCCGCGACCGGGACGCTGCCCAGCTCGGTGCTGGTCCCGTCCGCAGCCACGTAGCGCGCGGCGAGCGTGGTGTTGGCCGGGCTGCCGAGTGACGTGAGATCGAGCTTCGACACGGTGAAGGAGACGGCGGTGCCGGCCTTCACCGTGGTCGGGGCGCCCTGTACCTGGACGCTGCGGCGGTCGAACGACGGCGACAGCGGGCTGTTCGCCTTGATGTAGTCGATCCACGCGTCGCGGTCCACGAGACCCGACTCGCGGGTGTCGGTGCCCTCACGGAAGACCGTGAAGTTGTCGCCACCCTGCGCCAGGAAGCTGAACGTGCCGATCCGGTAGTCCTTCGCCGGGTCGAGGGGTGCACCGTCGATCATGACCGAGGTGATCCTCGAACCCCGCGCGAGGGCCGGATCGTAGGTGACGCTCACGTTGTCCGACAGGCCGAGGGCCAGGAAGGACCGCGAACTGCCGTCCGGCTGCCACTGCTGCTCGAGCATCGCCCTGAACTGCGCACCGGTCAGGGTGGTGGTCCAGAGGTCATTGACGAACGGCAGCACCGCATTCGCCTCGGCGAACGTCACGACGCCATCCGGAGCGTAGTAGAGCTCGTTGCGGAGCCCGCCCGGGTTGACGACGCCGATCTGCGCACCGCCACGCTCGGCCGGCGCGAGGCTGGCCCGCAGCGAGTCGGCGACGAGGTTGCCGAGGGTGGACTCGCTGGCGCGGTCGTCGCGGGCGGCACCCGCGAAGGCCGTCGTGATGTCGCTGGTGACCGTGCCGACCGGCTGGTTGCCGATGACGGCGGCCTGCGCCAGCGCTGCATCCACGATGGTCTTCACGGCGGCGACGCGCGGGTAGGTGCCCACGAGTGCTGCATCCGTCTCGGTGGTGCGTGCGACGTTGCGGGCCGTGTAGGACTCGACGTCGCCGGTCGCGGTGTCGACGGTCAGCGTGATCTGGCCGACGAATGCGCCGTAGGACCCGGTCTGGAGGATCGGCCGGGTCTCGCCTGCTGCACCGGGGACGGGGGCGTCCCACGCGTACTGCTTGTGCGTGTGACCGGTGAAGATGGCATCCACGAGGGGCGTCGTTTCCGTGACGATCTCGGCGAACACCCCGCCGGCCGCGACTTCCTGCTCGAGCGTGGCACCCTCGACGACGCCGTCCCCGGCGCCCTCGTGGTACTCGGCGACGATGACGTCGGCGAGGTCCTGTGCCTCGATCTCCTTGGCGACACGGTTCACGGCCTCGACGGGATCCCCGAACTCGAGGCCGGACACTCCGCTCGGAGTCACCAGGCCGGGTGTCTCCTCGGTGACGACACCGATCACCGCGACGTCGACGCCGTCGACCGTGATGATCGAGTACTCGTCGAGGGCGGGCTCGGTGGTGCCCTTGGTGTACACGTTCGCGCCCAGGTAGGGGAAGCCCGCCGCGTCGGAGACGCGGCCTGTCAGGTCCTCGAAGCCCTTGTCGAACTCGTGGTTGCCCACGGCGGATGCGCGGAGTTCCAGGGTGTTCAGGACGTCGATCGTCGGCTTGTCGTCCTGGAGCGCCGAGGCGAACAGGGACGCGCCGATGTTGTCGCCGGCCGAGAGGAAGGCGGTCTTGTCATCGCCGAACTCGGCACGGAGCTTCTCGACGGTCCCGGCGAAGCGCACCGTGTTTGAGTCGATGCGGCCGTGGAAGTCGTTGATGTTCAGCAGGTTGAGTTCCGCTGTGGTGTCGGCCGGTGCGAGGTCCAGGCCGACGATCACGGGATCGTGGTCGCTGGCGCGGTACGGATCCGCCCGGTAGTAGTCGGTGACGTTGTTGTTGTACCGGCTGTACTCGAGGGCGACCGACTCGACGGAGTTGATGTTCCACGTGTCCACTCCGGACACCGTGGCGTCCGCTGTCGGCGACGCCAGGATGTGGTCGAGGGAGCCGCTGAGGCCCGAGAAGACGTAGGAGAAGCTGCCGTCCTTCTCGCCCTGGTTGACGTACCCGGCCTCGTAGAGGACCTGCATGGGGTCCTCCTGCGTGTAGGAGTTGAAGTCCCCGGTCAGGAAGACCTTGTCCGTCTTCGCCGCCGTCTTCATGGACTCGGCGAACGCGACGAGGGCCCGGGCCTGGTCCACGCGCGCGGCGTTCCAGGCGCCCTGGCCGTCACCGGAGTCGGCGTTGGTGCCCGAGCTCGGGCCGGAGCCCTTGGACTTGAAGTGGTTGACGATGGCGAGGAAGGTCTCGTTCCCGGTCCCGCCGACGGGCTTGAAGGCCTGCGCCAGGGGCTTGCGCGCGTTGGTGAACACCACGTTGTCATCGAGGATGACGGACTCGCCCACGGGCTCGGCGGTGGCCTTCTTGTAGATCAGGGCCGTGCGGATGACGTCTTCGTTCTCCAGGGCCGGCAGCGCCGCGGGGGAGCGGACGTAGTCCCAGGTGCCCGGCGCCTTCTCGTTGAGCGCGTCGGTGAGGGTCTTGAGTGCGAAGTCGCGATCCTTGCCGAACTTCGCGGAGTTCTCGATCTCCATGAGGGTGACGACATCGGCGTCGAGTGCGTTGATCGCCGAGACGATCTTCGCCTCCTGGCGCTCGAGGTTCTCCTGGTTCGCGGCGCCGCGGGCGTCGCATCCGCCTCTCACCGTGATGGGGTTCCCGGCGCGGTCGGTGTTGTAGGTGCAGCCCGTGAGCTGCTCACCGGTCGTCGCGAAGTAGTTCAGCACGTTGAACGAGGCGATCTTGACGTTCCCGCCGACCTCCTCCGGGGCGGCAGGGCGCTCGCCGGCGAACTGCACGGGCTGGACGCCGTCGGGGCCGGCGCCGTCGAGCTCGGCGAGCGGCTGGAACTTCCAGGCGCTGTTGCGGTAGTCCAGGACCACCGGGGAGGTGAACTGCGCGCTGTAGCCGACGCGGACCGGCTGTGCCGGGGTGAGGTACGGCAGCGCCTTGCCGCGGTTGACCTGGGTGAAGAAGTTGGTCGATGCGCCGTCGTCGAGCCTGATGCTGCGGGCGGCGTTGTCGGCGATGACCGCAGCGTTCTCGGGCGTGCCCGGGCGAGCGACGTCGGTGGGCTGGCGGAGGCGCTCGGTACCGGCGGCGAGGGTGAGCTCGCCGTACTGGTTCAGCGCGTAGTTGTCGGCCACGGTGAAGGCCCCGGAGGGCTGGAAGAGCATGCCCTCCACCGCTTCACGTGCGGCGTCGGTGGCGGGGAGCGCGATGGCGGAGGCCTTCGGTTCCTCGGCGGGCTCGGTGAGCTTCACCGTGCCGCCTGCGGCGACGGTGAGCTGCGTCAGGTTGAAGAACTCGCCGGCGGTGCCGGTGACCTCCACGTGGTCGCCCACGGCGACGGAACCGACGGTCGCGGGGGAGAAGACGAAGATGGCGTCCGACGCCGCCTGGTCCCCGGCCGCCGAACTGCCGGCGGCCTGCAGATAGAAGCCCGCGAAGCCGCCCGTCGGGTACGCCGCCGTGACCTTGCCACGCGTGGTGACGGTCTGTCCGGCCAGCGGCGTGGCGGAGCCGGTGCCCTGGATGTCACGGATGGGGGTGACGACGCCTGGCACCGGAGGGTTGGTGGGCGTCGGCGTCGGCGTGGGCGTCGGTGTGGGCGTGCTGCCGTGGGCGGACGCGTTCATCGGCGTGGTGTCCTGCAGCGTGAAGTCGGTGCCGTTGTTGTCGGTGTCGGTGAACGCGGTGCGGTTCGTGGACTTCGCGCTGCCCGCGCCCGGTGTGGTGGCCGCGGTGCCCTCGAAGGCGTTCGCCGTGCCGTAGCCGAGGAGATCCACCACCCCGGGGACGCCGGCGGCATTGCCGACCGGAAGTGCCCCGACGCTGGTGGACCGGTTCGCCAGGACGATCACGCCGCCCGCGGCACCCGGGTTGAGGCCGGTCACGAGGTCAGGGGTGGGCAGCCCGGCACCGGCCGTACCGTTGCTGCCGCCCTGGATCAGGAAGTAGCCCTTGGCGGGAATGGTCCCGCGGAGGGCGGTCGCGGTCGGCGTGCTGGTGGTCCCGGTGGGCGAGCGGTACTGCAGCGACCAGCCCTCGAGGTTCACCGGAGCATCGGTCGGGTTGTAGAGCTCCACGTACTTGTTGACGAAGGGCGTTCCCGTGGAACCGCCCGTGAGGAACGCCTCGTTGATGATGACGCCGTCTCCCGCGACGGACGCCGTGCCCGGGGGTGTCTCGACCGCGTAGGCCGGCAGTGCGATCATCGGGGAGGCCATGAGCCCCGCCGACAGCGCCGCACCGAGCGCTCCCCTCCATGACGAATTAGCCATTCGTTCGTTCTTCTCCTTGACGATGGCCGCGCGAGCGGCCGCGAGTGAAGCCCGCCGACCCGTGGTGGGTGGGCGTGTCGGCTTTGTGCACCGTATGTGACGCAGGTGACATTCCTATCCCCAGGAGTAGCCAACCAGAACATCCTTAACTCTGGGTTACCAAAACACCAGTGGCCCCGGAAGATCCGGGGCCACTGGCCGCTATTCATGGACGGATGGAGCTATCGGCCCGCATCACGGAGAGTTCCTGTCACCGGGGTCTCCTCCTGCTCGGCGACGAAGCACAGGATCTCGCGGTCCTCCTCGGCGGTCCAGCTCTCCTCGACGGGGTAGAAGGACAGCAGTTCGAGGACGGAGGCGTCATAGTCGACGCCGATGAAGCCCTCGAACTCCTCGGCGCAGTAATCGGAGGCCGCGGCGTTCACCTCGCCCTGGCCCGGGTAGTCGCCGTCGGGCATTCGGGTGGAGGCGAAGGCCTCGAACACGTGCAGCTCGTCGCAGGGGATGACGGGGATGTCCGGCCGCTTCTTCATCCCGGGGTCGTTCATGCAGTCCCCCACGGCGATCGGGGAGGCGTCCGTCCCGGCGTCGGCGGTGCCTTCCGGAAGGCGTTCCGGCTCCTCCGCTCCGAAGGCGCCGCACCCCGCCAGGACCGCGATCGCCGCGATCGCTCCCGCGAGCGCCGTCGCACCCCGACGGCGCTGCAGCGCCCATCCGTCCTGTCCAGTACGCATCGAACCCCATCTCAGGCCACGGATCCGTGGCACACCGGCTGCCCTCGGGACAGTACCGCACGACGGCGCGGTGTCGGGGAAGGCGCGGCACGTGGTCGAGGCGATCACCCCCGGGGGAGGAGGTACGGGACGACGACCGACGATACGGTGACCGCGACGCGGACCCGTCAGGCGGGTCCGCCGTCGGATACCAGGACAGGGCGCTTTCGCGCGCTGAGTACGGACCGGCCCCGGACGACCCGCGCCGGTTTCCCGAGGTGAGGAGAGGTCGCCGATCATGGCCGAGATCAAGATCAAGCACCGAAGTGTCGAGGAGCGTACCGCGAAGGGCAAGCAGTGTCGGGAGAAGTCGCCGGTCTCCGGCCACAAGGGCTGGGTCCCCGCGTCCGACCGGCCCGACCCGATCGCATTGCTCGAGGAACAGAACCTCACCCGGGACCAGGACCTCGTGCCGGTGCGGCACGGGCGGATGCTGGTCTCGCCGTTCACGTTCTACCGGGGTGCGGCCAAGATCATGGCTGCGGACCTGAAGGACACCCCGCGGGCAGGCCTGGTCTCCCAACTGTGCGGGGATGCCCATCTGTCCAACTTCGGCGTCTTCGCCTCCCCGGAGCGGAACCTGTTGTTCGACCTCAACGACTTCGACGAGACGCTTCCGGGGCCGTTCGAGTACGACGTCAAGCGCATGTCCGCGAGCTTCACCATCGCGGCCCGGAACAATGCCTTCACCAGGACGGAAACACGCGATGTGACGCTGAACGCGGTCAGGGCCTACCGGGAAGCGATGGCCCAGTTCGCGCAGATGCGCACCCTGGACATCTGGTACGCCCGGCTGTCCGAGGAACAGCTGCTGGAAACCATCACCATGGCTGTGTCGACGCCGAAGGGCAAGACCCTGAAGAAAGCCGAGGGCCTGGAGAAGACGGCGCGGAAGAACATCGCCAAGGCCCGCACCCGGGACAGCCTGCAGGCACTCTCCAAGCTCGCCGAGCTCGTCGACGGGAAATACCGGATCGTCAGTCAGCCGCCGATCGTCATCCCCCTCCGTGAGCTGGGAGACGCATACGGGATGTCTCCCGACCAGGTGGAACCCGCGATCCGTCGGCAGCTGCGGTCCTACCGGGCCACCCTGCCTCCTGACCGGCGCCAGCTGCTGGAACGCTTCGAGGTCGTCGACATCGCCCGCAAGGTCGTCGGGGTCGGCAGTGTCGGTACCCGGGCGTTCATCGCTCTGCTCCAGGGCCGCGACGAGGAGGATCCCCTGTTCCTGCAGGTGAAGGAGGCCACGCGCTCCGTGCTCGAGGACCACCTGCCGAAGAGCCGGTTCAAGCAGCCCGGCGAGCGGGTGGTGCAGGGCCAGCGGATGATGCAGGCTGCGAGCGACATCTTCCTGGGGTGGACCAAGGGCGTGCAGGACAACCGGTACCTGTACTGGCGCCAACTGCGCGACATGAAGGGCTCGGCCGTCGTGGAGGGAATGAAACCGCTCAACATGACGATCTACGCCGACGTCTGCGGTTGGACCCTGGCACGGGCTCATGCCCGCTCCGGTGACCCGGTCGCGATCGCTGCTTATCTGGGCAAGAACGACAAGTTCGACCGGTCCATCACCGACTTCTCCGAGCGCTACGCGGACCAGAACGAACGCGACTACGAGGCCTTCGCGAAGGCGATCGGTTCGGGCCGCATCGAGGCGTCCGACGCCGTCTAGTCCGACGGCCCGGGCGTTCCGGAGGGGCCTGTGCAACGACAGAGGCCGGTCGAACCGATCCTTCGATCGGCCGGCCGGCCCTGGTTCAGCGCACACTGCTCTCCTGCGGAAGGTAAGGGATTCGAACCCTTGAGACGGGGTAACCGCCCACTGGTTTTCAAGACCAGCTCCTTCGGCCGCTCGGACAACCTTCCCGCCGTTAGTGTTTCATGCGGGGCGGGTGCCGCCCAAATACCCAGGACAGAGCGGAGGACGGCGTGCGCGCAGTCGTGATCGAGGGGGCGGGCGGCCCGGAGGTCCTCTCCGTGACGGAAGTCCCGGCACTGGTGCCGGCGGCAGGCGAGGTGCTCATCGACGTCGTCGCGGCCGGCCTCAACCGCGCCGATGTGCAGCAGCGGCGTGGTTTCTACCCGCCGCCCGCCGGTGCATCCACCGTCCCGGGGCTGGAGGTCTCGGGGCACGTCGCCGACCCGGGTGGTTCGGGCTTCGCGGTGGGGGATGCCGTCGTCGCCCTGCTGGCAGGCGGCGGGTACGCCGACCAGGTCGCGGTGCCGGCGGGACAGGTGGTCCGCGCGCCGTCGGGCGTGGGACTCGTGGAGGCGGCGGCGTTCCCCGAGACGGCCGCGACCGTCTGGTCCAACCTCGTGCTGCAGGCCGGCCTGCGCGGCGGCGACCACGTCCTCATCCACGGGGCGTCCGGCGGGATCGGCCTGATGGCGATCCAGGTGGCCCTCGCCCTCGGAGCGGTCCCTCATGTGACCGCGGGATCTGCCGCCAAGCTCGACGTCGCCCGATCGCTCGGGGTGACGTCACTGATCAACTATCGGGATTCCGATTTCGTCGCGGAAGTCAGGGCGGCGACGGACGGGCGGGGAGTGGACGTCATCCTCGACGTCGTCGGGGCGAAGTACCTGGCACGCAACATCGAGTCCCTCGCGACCGGTGGGCGGCTCATGGTGATCGGGTTGCAGGGTGGCGCGACCGCGGAACTCGACCTCGCGGCACTCATGGGCAGGCGTGCGAGCGTCGCCGGGACCACGCTGCGGTCACGTCCCGTCGCGGAGAAGGCGACGATCATGCGCGCGGTGGAGGAGCACGTCTGGCCCCTCGTGGCCTCCGGTGCGGTGAAGCCCTTCGTGGACCGGACCTTCACGCTCGCGGAGGTCGCGGAGGCGCACAGCTACTTCGACTCCGGGGAGCACATCGGCAAGATCCTGCTGACCACCGGTCCGGAGTGATACGGCGCCGGTCGTCACCGGGCGCCGAGGGTGGCCCTTCGGACAGTCAGGCTCGGTGGTGCGGGATCCTCGGTGGACGTGGACGTGGACGTGGACGTGGACCGCCAGCATCGGTGCAAGCGGCCGGACGAATCATCAGCAGGCTTTCGATCGACGTCGTGCTGTGCAAGGCTGGCAGGACGATCACCCGGAAGGAGCACCACCGTGACCAGCACAGACCACGGCGACGACGACCACGAGGCCGGCCTTGCGCAGGCGGCCGACAGTTTCGCGGAGAACCTCGGCGACCAGGTGCCCGACGGCATCGACAACGGACCGACCGACGACGCCGACGAGCCCGCCGACGGGCGCACCCGGACGCACTCGAGCATCAGCGAGGGCATGAATGCCAACGACGACGAGCCGCCCGCAGTGCTCGGCGACGGGCACGACGGAGGACACCCCACCTCGTCCTGACCGGTACGCGCCGGGAAGCCGGCAGCGAGGGAGATACGGGACGCACCGGGACCGACGGCGCTCGCCGGGAATGCTGACAACGCCGGCCGCTCGCCGCAGCCGCCGGTTCGTTCGGCGCAACCCCCGGTTGCTCCGGCCTGCCCTGTGACGCAGGCCTCATCGGGTTGCTACCTTCGAGGGGATCACACTCTCGCATCCGAGGAGCACCATGAGCAAGAAGCAGAACGGATCCCACCGGCACGCCGACGTGCTGGTGACGGATCCGGACCTGCTGCCGGTCGCCGTCGACCCGCAGCAGGCCGAAGCAGAAGACCGCCGGTGGACGCCGGCGAAGATCGCCCTCTGGGTGGGCATCGCCCTCCTCGGCGGTGTCTCCTGGACGATCCTCGCGATCATCCGCGGTGAGACAGTCAACGCCATCTGGTTCGTCTTCGCGGCGGTCTGCACGTACCTGATCGCCTACAGGTTCTACGCGAAGTTCATCGAGCGGAACCTCCTCAGGCCCGACGACCGGCGTGCGACGCCCGCCGAGTACAAGGGCGACGGCAAGGATCACGCGGCCACCGACCGGCGGGTCCTCTTCGGTCACCACTTCGCCGCCATCGCCGGAGCCGGCCCCCTCGTGGGACCCGTGCTCGCCGCCCAGATGGGCTACCTTCCCGGGACGCTGTGGATCATCATCGGCGTGATCTTCGCCGGAGCGGTCCAGGACTACCTCGTGCTGTTCTTCTCCATGCGCCGCGGCGGACGCTCGCTCGGCCAGATGGCTCGCGAGGAGCTCGGTGTCATCGGCGGGACCGCGGCCCTCATCGCCACGCTGGCGATCATGATCATCATCGTCGCGATCCTCGCCCTCGTCGTCGTGAACGCCCTCGGCGAGAGCCCGTGGGGTGTCTTCTCCGTCTCCATGACCATCCCGATCGCGCTCTTCATGGGCATCTACCTGCGCCACCTGCGGCCCGGCAAGGTCACCGAGGTGTCGGTGATCGGGTTCGTGCTGCTGCTGCTCGCCATCGTCGGCGGCGGCTGGATCTCCGAGACCGCCTGGGGGACCGAACTCTTCACCCTCGACCGCATCACCATCGCGTGGGGCATCATCATCTACGGGTTCATCGCCGCCGTCCTGCCGGTCTGGCTGCTGCTCGCCCCGCGCGACTACCTGTCCACGTTCATGAAGATCGGCACGATCATCATGCTCGCCGTCGCGATCGTCATCACGCGCCCGGAGATCAGCGTCCCCGCGGTCACCCAGTACGCGACCTCCGGGACGGGCCCGGTCGTCGCGGGCACGCTGTTCCCCTTCCTCTTCGTCACGATCGCCTGTGGCGCCCTCTCCGGCTTCCACGCGCTCATCGCCTCCGGCACCACCCCCAAGATGATCGAGAAGGAGCGCCAGACGCGCTTCATCGGCTACGGCGGCATGCTCATGGAGTCCTTCGTGGCCATCATGGCGCTCGTCGCGGCGCTGTCCATCGACCGCGGCATCTACTTCGCCATGAACTCCTCGGCCGCGGCGACGGGCGGCACCATCGAGGGTGCGGTCGCGTTCGTCAACGGCCTCGGCCTGACCGGCGTCAGCCTGACCCCCGAGGCCCTCAGCACCATGGCCTCCAACGTCGGCGAGGAGTCGATCGTCTCGCGGACGGGTGGCGCCCCGACCCTGGCCGTCGGCATCGCCCAGATCATGCAGGGCGTCTTCGGCGGCGCGGGGATGATGGCGTTCTGGTACCACTTCGCGATCATGTTCGAGGCCCTGTTCATCCTCACGGCGGTCGACGCCGGTACCCGCGTGGCGCGCTTCATGCTGCAGGACAGCATCGGCAACTTCGTTCCCCGCTTCCGCGACACCTCCTGGCGTGCCGGGGCCTGGCTCTGCACCGCGATCATGGTGGCCGGCTGGGGCGCGATCCTCATCATGGGCGTCACGGATCCGTTGGGCGGCATCAATACGCTGTTCCCGCTGTTCGGCATCGCGAACCAGCTGCTGGCGGCGATCGCGCTCGCGGTCTGTATGGCGATCTGCGCGAAGCGCGGGTACTTCACGTTCCTGTGGATCCCGGCATTGCCGTTGGCGTTCGCCGCCGTCGTGACCATCACGGCGTCGTTCCTGAAGATCTTCTCGCCGGTCCCGGCCATCGGCTACTGGGCGCAGCACACGGCGTTCCGCGATGCGCTCGCCGCAGGGGAGGAGAGCTTCGGCGCAGCGAAGACCGTCGCCGCCATGGAGGCGGTGGTCCGCAACACCTTCATCCAGGGCACACTGTCGATCGTCTTCGTGGTGCTGGCCATCATCGTCATCACCACCTCGATCATCGCCACCATCAAGGCCTACCGGCGCGGTGGCGGGGCTGATGCGGAGGATGCTCCCGTGGCGTCCCGCGTCTTCGCCCCGGCCGGCCTGATCGCCACCCCTGCGGAGAAGGAACTGGAGGCCCGGTGGGCGGCCCTCGACTCGCGCCGACGTCCGGCGAGGACGGGCCACTGATGACGGCGTCGCAGGTCCTCACCCGGGCGCGGGACACTGCCCGGGAACTGGCCTGGGTGTTCAGGGGGATCATGGGGGAGAACGCCTACCAGGCATACCTCGATCACCATGAACGCACGCACGCCGACGGCCTGCCCATGACCGAGCGGGAGTTCTGGCGGGACAGGACGGACCGCCAGGATGCCAACCCGGAGGGCCGCTGCTGCTAGGCGGGAATCCGTCCACGAAGCCCGACGCCGGAGGAACGGCGTCGGGCTTCGTCGTCCACGGGTCTCCCCGGGGGCCCTCCCGGTCGACCGGGAGGGCCGCGGTGATGCCGGGGCAAGGGGGCGGCCGACCTGCCCGGCCCCCGAGGGTTGTGGGAGCATAGCGGGATGACCGAACAGCAGCCGGGCAGTCCGTCCGAAGCGGTGCCCGCGATCGTGCCCGGTACCCCGGGCCGGACGCAGCCCCCGGCTCCCGCGCCGGCCCCGGCGGGTGCGGCGCCCGCCCCGGCAGGTACTGCCCCGGTCGATGGTGACCCGGTCGGTGGTGCTCCCGCCGACACCACAGCTGCCCCCGGGGACGGGCGCACGGCGTCGCTCGCGGACCTCGTCGACGAACCGGCGAAGGTCATGCGGATCGGCACCATGCTCAAGCAGTTGCTGGAGGAGGTCCGCAGCGCACCGCTCGACGACGCCGGCCGGACCAGGCTCGCCTCCATCCACGAGCGCTCGGTGCGTGAGCTCGAGGACGGCCTCGCCCCGGAGCTCGTCGAGGAGCTGCACCGCATCAACCTGCCCTTCGACGCCGAGTCGGTGCCCACCGATGCGGAGCTGCGCGTCGCGCAGGCGCAACTCGTGGGCTGGCTCGAAGGACTCTTCCACGGCATCCAGACGGCGCTCGCGGCGCAGCAGATGGCCAACCAGCAGCTGGCAGCCCGCCTCCAGCTCCGCCAGCTCCCTCCCGGCACCGTCATAGCCCCCGGCGTCGTCATCGGCGAGGACGGCGAGCCGAAGCGCACCCTGCCCGGCCGCCAGACCTCCGGCCCCGGCCAGTACCTCTGACGGCCCGGTGGCATTCTTCGCAGCGGCGCGGCAGGGCCGGAGGGACGACGCCGAGCTCGGCACCGGGGTGTGGCGCCGCGCCCACGACCGCTTCCGCCGGGGCCTGGACCGCTATCACCAGATCCTCGAGGGCATCGAGGACGACGACGTCTACAACGAACTCGTGGCCGTCGCCGATGTCCTGGGTGCGCTCCTGCCGCGCGTGCGGGCCATCTGCGTGGACGCCCAGGCCTCGTCCCCGAGTACGGGACTCGACATCCCCGGCGCCCTCCTGCCGGTGCACCGCGCGCTGTCCCGGGCGGGCAACACCCTCGCGACCACCGCGGAGGCCGCAGCGATGACGAGGCTCGACGGCGAACGGTGGGGAGTGGCGTCGTCGGGCCTGGACAACGTGCGCCGGCGCGCCCAGCTGGTGGGCGAGGACGTCGAAGAGGCCGAGCGGGCGATGCCGGACCGTCAGTAGGACAGCAGCGTGGTCCCCGGCGCGACGGCGATGTCCCAGATCTCGAGGTCCTGCCCGCCGCACTCCCCCCGCCCGCCGGTCGGCGTGCCGCTGATGAACGGCGCCCGCCGACTCTCGTCCACGTAGGGGTAGCCGCGTTCGTTCAGGACCGTCAGCACCTGCCGGCCCCGCTGGGGGTCCTCGTCCGGATAGGACAGGACCTCTTCGCGCTCGTAGGCGGAGAAGCCGTCCGGCCATCGGAGCAGCACCGACCGGCTGTTGTACTCGAACACCACGCACGCCCGGTCGCCCCCCGCCCCCGAGCGGAGGACGTGGAAGGTGCCGAGTCGGTCCGCGGGCAGATTCTGCACATTGCGGCCCTCGGCCGGGCGGGTCCCGACGACGGATTCCGCTGCGAGCGACCCCGCCGGCGCCCCGCTCGTGTCCAGCGGAAGCTCCTCCGCGGGAAGGGCATCGATGGCGCCGCGCAGTTCGTCGGGCAACGGCGCAGGGTCTCCCGCGATCGTCGTCGTCTCCGGTGAGCGCCGGTCGACCAGCATCAGGACGGACCCTTCGCCCTCGATCGGTGAGAGGACGCCGTCGCCGTCGCGCACCAGGAACAGGATGCGGTCCGGCGGGAAGAGCTCCCGGCTGTAGGGGCGCTCGAGCGTGCTCCGCCCCGTGACGTCGATCATGAGCGTCGTCCCCTCCGCACCGCCCTTCACGATCTGCACGACCGAAGCGGGCTGCAGCATCCGCAGTTCACCCGCGACCTGCGTGGGTTCCACGCTGCCGACGGCCACGACGGCGACGACATCGGCGAGGGCGAACAACCGCTCGACGTCGCCCGCCGGGCCGGGATCGGCGCGCGGGATGAGTGCCACGGCGAGGCCCGCCACGACGGCGAGCAGGCAGAGGGTCCCGAGGATCGCCTGCGCCCGTCGGCCGGGCCAGCGGGGCTGACGGCGGGGGCGGTCGTCGTGCGCTGGGGGCTCGGAGGCAGTCGGCGCGGCCCGGGCGGCGGTGACCGCGGTGACCCCGGTGACCCCGGCCGGTGCGGTCGCTGCTGCTGTCCGGGTCGGAGCGGTGGGACGCTGTCCGCCGGCCGGCGGAGTCTCCCGGGCCCCGGTCCCGACGAGACTCCGCCGGCTGCGGGCCAGGTCCTCCCCGGTGACCGCCTCGGCGGGGTCGGCGGCGGCCAGCGCGGCGGCGAAGGCAGCTATTCCAGGCATTGCCCCTGCCGGCCCGGCTGCTGTATCGCCCGTCGTCGCATCGTCGGCCGTCCCGTTGCCGGCCGTCGCGCCGGTCGTCCCACCACCGGCCGCAGAACCACCGCCCAGGACCGTCAGCGCGCAGACGGCCTCGACGGCAGGGAGGCGTCCCGGCTCGCGCGCTGCCATCCGTGCTGCGTCCTCGACCGGGAGCCCGTCCCAGTGGTGCAGGAGGAGGAGTTCGCGGTCGGCGGGGGCGAGGTCGGCGAGCGCTGCCTGCAGGCGGGAGTCGCCGGTCACTCGGGGCGGCAGCGTCGACGGGAGGTAGCGCTCCAAAGCGGTCCTGGTCGCGCGCAGGACGGCGACGCGGGCGGCTTCAGGGTCCGAGTCCCGGCCGGTGGGGTCCATCTCCACCGACTCGACGGCCTCCTGGGCAGCGGAGGACGCGAGCCGTGTCGAGAGCGAGCGGCGGAAGGCGTACCGGTAGGAGGCGTCGTGCAGGGTGATGCGGTCGTCGCCGAGCACGTCCCACCCCGTTCCCCCGGACCATCGGCGCGGCCGCCACGGCCGGTCCGACACTACGTTGGCTGATAGTTGTCGGTGGAAACCGAAATAAACGGGCTGCGCCGTTGGTTCCCGCCTGTATGACTACATCACCAAACCTTACGTTCAACGACGGCCACACCATCCCGCAGCTCGGCTACGGCGTGTGGCAGGTCGAGGACAACGTGGCCGAGGACGTCGTCGCCAAGGCCTTCAAGGCCGGCTACCGCCACATCGACACCGCCAAGATCTACGGGAACGAAGCCGGCGTGGGTCGCGCCATCGCGTCGTCGGGCCTGAGCCACGACGAAATGTTCATCACCACCAAGCTGTGGAACGCCGACCAGGGCTACGAGAGCACGCTGAAGGCGTTCGAGGAGTCCATGGAGCGCCTCGGCCTCGAGACCCTCGACCTCTACCTCATCCACTGGCTGCAGCCCAAGCAGGGCAAGTACCTGGACACCTGGAAGGCCCTCATCGAGCTGCAGAAGCAGGGACGCGTGAGGAGCATCGGTGTCTCGAACTTCACCGTCGAGGCCCTCAGCGAGATCATCGACGCGACCGGAGTGGTCCCCGTCATCAACCAGGTGGAGACGCACCCCTACCTGAACCAGTCCGAGCTCCGTGCGTTCGAGGCCGAGAAGGGCATCCTCCACGAATCGTGGTCGCCCATCGGGTCCGGCAAGGGGCTGCTCGACGACGCCGTGCTGCAGGACATCGCACAGAAGCGCAATGCCACTCCCGCGCAGGTCGTCATCGCCTGGCACCTCGCGCTCGGCAACGTGGTCATCCCGAAGTCCGTCACGGAGTCCCGCATCATCGAGAACTGGGAGTCACTCGACGTCACGCTCGAGGACGAGGACATCGAGGCCATCAACGGGCTCGACAAGGGCGAGGCCGGGCGCATCGGAGCCGATCCCGCGACGGCCGACTTCGCGTAACCTCCGCACCCCGTCAGGAGCCGCCCGGCATCGCCGGGCGGCTCTTCGCATGTCCGGCGGGCGTCAGGCGGCCTGGGCCAGCGACGCCCGGAGCGGGTAGTCGGTTCCCTCGAGGATGAGCTGCACGCAGCGTCCCGTCGTCGGGTCCAGGACGATCGGCGCTGCCAGGTTGACGGTCGTACCGCCCGGGCCGGGATTCGCGACGACGAACAGGTGGGCCCCCGGTACGTCCGGTCCGAGGACGTCGCGCTGCGCGTCCGTGAAGCGGGGACTGTATTGCGGAACGTAGGTTGCGGCATCGAGGAGGAACAGGCGCACGCCTGCGTTCTCCGCCGCAGTGAGGCTGAACAGGCCTGTCGCGCCCTGCACCTGCTCGAGGTCGAACTCCGTGAGCGGCGCGAGCCCGGGGGGAGGTGTGACGAACGCGGCCCTCATCGCAGGAAGTCCATCAGGGAGGGCTGCAGCACGCGGGCCGAGACGGCGAGCGCGCTCTGGTAGGCGGTCTCCTGGAGCTTGAGGTCCAGGATGACGGATGCGAGGTCCACGTCTTCCACCGTGGCGCGTTCTCCTTCGAGGGCCAGCGAGGCATCGGCGACGGCGTCCTTGGCTTCGAGCAGACGCGCATGGCGTGTGCCGATCTCGCTGTGCTGGGCGGTGAGGTCCTGGATGCGCTGCTGGAGCGGCGCGAGGTGTACCGAGACGTCCTTGCCGGCGCGCAGGTCCGCGGCGATGGTGTCCAGCAGGGCGAACGCCGAGGTGCTGCCGCTGCCGAAGACGGCCGCGCCGTCCGCGTCGACGCGCACGCCCCGGCCCGGCCCGATCCGACGCTCCACCGTGCCGCCGTCCGCGAAGCTGAGGTCCGGGCGGAGCGCGGCGGGTGCGTCGGTGTTCCCGGCGAACAGGAACCGGCCTGCGTAGGTGGCGTTCGCCTGGCCGGCGAGTCCGGCGCGCAGGGACTCGATGTCGAGTGCCAGGGCCTCCCGTGCGGCAGGGGGCAGGGCCGAGTTGGCGCCCTGCAGCGTGAGGTCGTTGACGCGGTCCAGCGCGCGCTTCGACGACGTCATCGCGTTGTCGAGCTGCGAGAGCCATCCCTCGCCGTTGGCGATGTTCCGGGAGTACTGCTCGTTCGCGCGGATCTCGGCGCGGACGCGCAGCGCCTCGCCCGCGGCGGCCGGATCGTCGGACGGTCGGCTCATCGCCTTCTGGCTCGACGCCTTCTCCTGCAGTTCGGCGAGTCGTGCAAGATTGTGCTGCAGTGAGCGCTGGGCTCCCTGCATCATGGTCTGGTTGGTGACGCGCGTGATCATGGTGGCCTTTCCCTAGCGTCCGACGATTCCCATGCGATTGATGAGGACGTCGAGCATCTCGTCGACGGCCGTCATCACGCGCGCGGCGCCCTGGTAGGCGTGCTGGTACTGCAGCAGGTTGACCTGTTCCTCGTCCATGCTGACCGAGGTGGCACCCAGGTGCTGCTGGAGGGCGCTGCTGGCGGAGACCTCCGCGAGCGCATCGGCCTGCCGCTCGCTGCGCGTGACGGTGCCGAGACCGACCACGAAGGCCGACCACGCGGCGTCGGGCGATCCCGGGCCCATGCCGATCCTCGAGATCCTGTCGGCCACGGAGCCGTCGAAGCCGCCCGCGCCCGGTGCACCGGTGGCGAGGTCCGCGCGGCCGGTCGGCAGCACGTCGAGGGACGAGGCGGCGCGACCCGGCTGGTACGCGAAGAACGGACCCTTGCCTGCGCCGCTGTGGAGTGTGTTCACCTGGTCGGCGAGCGTCGTGGCGAACGCGTCGTACTCGGCCGCGGCCTGCGCGAGGGGGCCGCCGTCGTCGGCAGGAGCGAGGAGGGAGAGCGTCGCTGCGAGTTCGCCGCTCTCGACGCCGGCCGAAGCGCCCGGCCGGTATGTCCACTCGACCTGCACCCTCCCGGGGTCACCGATCCCCGCCGGTCCGGTGACCTGCAGGGTGCGGGCGGTGGTGCCCGAGACGAGGGGGTTGCCGGCCACGAGGACGTCGGCCGTGCCGTCCGCGTTGTCGCGGACCGTGGCGCCGGTCAGTCCGGCAAGTGCTGTCGTCAGGGTGGTGCGGCGGTCCACGAGCTCGTTGGCGGAGGTGCCGACGTTGACGGCGGAGCGAATCTGCCGGTTCAGGTCGGCGACCTGCGCGGCGGCGGCGTTGACCTCCGTGACGAGAGTGGTGGCCGAGGAGCGTGCGGTCGCCCACTGGGTCTCGACCTCGCGGTGGCCGGCGGCGATGCGGGAGGTGAGCTGCCCTGCCGCGGCGAGCAGTGTGGATGCCGGGGCGTCCTTCTCGGGTGCGTTGGACACCTCCTGCCAGCCGGCCCAGAAGTCCTGGAGGGACGCCGAGATGCCGTGGGCGCCGGGCTCCCGCAGCCCGTCCTCGAGTGTGGCGAAGGCCTGCGCGCGGACGGCGGTGTAGCCGGCGGCGCCGGCCGTGATCCGGACGCGGGCCTCGAGCTGGGCATCGCCGAGGCGGGCGATGCCCGTGGCGAGGACGCCTTCCCCGGGGCGGGCACCGGTGGTGAAGAGTGACGGCCGGGCCGGGGCGGCGGCCGAGGTCTCGAGGCGTTGTCTCGTGTACCCCTGCGTGGTCGCGTTGGCGATGTTCTGCCCGGTGACGTCGAGGCCGGCACGCGCTGCGGCGAGTCCGGAGTACGCCGTGGTGAGTCCGCTGAATGTGCTCATGGTCCCGCTACATGTCCTTGTCGAGGAGGGTGGGTTGTCCGTGGCCCTGGCGGTGGCCACGGCTCGCGGCGCCGTCCGCGGCATAGGTGCCCGCGCCGGTGCCGATCTCCGCAAGGGTCTCCTGGGCGGACCGGCTGGCCGCTTTCAGGAAGTGCTGGTTGCTGTCGCGCAGGGCGCCGATCTGCGCCACGAGGACCGTCATCGCCTGGAGGTGCGCGGTCAGCAGTTCACCCCAGGGTTCGTCGGGGGCTGCTGCAGCCAGCTCCCGGAGGGTGGCGGTGCCGTCGATGCCCCATTCCTTCGCGACGGCGGTGGCGTGCACGGCCCGCGCCAGCCCCGTGTCGCGGAGCCGTTCGAGCACCCGCTCCACCTCGCGGGTCGCGTGCTGCAGCCAGCGGGTCTTGCCCGAGGTGAGGAGGAGTTGCTCCTCCTCGAGCTTGAACACGAGGAGCTCGAGCAGTTCACGCTCCTGCCACAGCAGGGCGGACAGATTCTGCGCGCTCACGGTCGTACCTCCTCCCCGGTGCCACGGACGGTGGAACCGGGGGAACTATCGGCGGTGCCTGCCGCGATGTAAGGGATCGTCGTCAGGCGCGTCGTCGACAACCTGCCGGCAGGGCTCATCCGGAAACGGCGGTGACCTTCACGACCGGTGTGTTCCGGGTGATCCAGGGGACCAGCTTCGCGGCCGGCAGCGGCTTGGCGAAGTGGAACCCCTGGGCGAGATCGCACCCGAGCGCCCGCAGTTCCATCAGGGTCTCCTCGTTGTCGACTCCCTCGGCGACCACGCGCAGATCGAGGCTGTGCGCCAGCTCGATGATCGAGCCCACGAGCCCGCTCGCGCGCCGATCCGTGCGCATGGCAGTGATGAACGAGCGGTCCAGCTTGAGCTCGTCGGCGGGGAGGTCACGCAGGTACGCCAAGGAGCTGTAACCGGTCCCGAAGTCGTCGATCGACACCTGGATGCCGTCGGCGCGAAGCTGCGCGAGGATCTTCGCGGAGTGCGCCGGGTCGGCCATCAGCATGTCTTCGGTGATCTCGAGCATGAGGCAGTCGGCCGGCATACCGTGCTGGGCGAGGAGGGTGCGGACCTGGCGGGGCAGACCGTGCTGGATGCAGGATCCGGACAGGTTCACGGCGACGCTGACCGTGAGTCCGTCGGCGTGCCAGTGCGCGACTTGCCCCACGGCGGCCTCGAGTACGAGTGTGGACAGTTTCGGTATCAGGCCGGCCTCCTCGGCCAGGGGCAGGAACGACGTCGGCGGCAGCTGACCGAGCACGGGATGGTTCCAGCGGATCAGGGCCTCCACGCTGGTCACGGCGTCGTCGGTCAGGTGGACCTTGGGCTGGTAGTGCAGCTCGAACTGGTTCTCGGCCAACGCAGTGCGCAGCTCCTGGAGGGTCCTCAGCTTCCGCGCGCCGCCGTCGTCGTCCATCGCGTCGTAGACGTGGTGACCGCTGCGGCTGGACTTGGCCCGGAACATGGCGATATCCGCCTTGCGCATCAGGAGTTCGATGTCCGTGCCGTTCTCCGGCGTGAGTGCGATGCCGATACTCACGCTGGTCTTCAGTGAGGCCGTGCCGATCCGGACCGGTTCCGAGAGTTCGGCCTCCAGGCGCCGCGCCACTTTGAGTGCCTGATCCGTCTCCACCCCGTCGAGGAACACAGCGAACTCGTCGCCGCCGAGGCGTGCGAGGAGGTCGTTCGGTCTCAGCGGCCTGGCGAAGCGCTCAGCAACCTGGACGAGGAGGGCGTCCCCGACATTGTGCCCCAGTGCGTCATTGACGTCCTTGAAGCGGTCGAGGTCCAGGAAGAACAGGGCGCCGGAGCGCCGTCCACCCAGCCGCCCGCGGAGATCGGTGACGAGCCCGCGGCGGTTCGGCAGACCGGTCAGATCATCCGTGGTGGCGAGGGCGGTGAGCATGCGGTTCCGGAACAGGAGAGGCACCGCGGCCAGCAGGAGGGCGAGGGCGGCGAAGGCCTGCGCGAGGGGCGCGATCGGGACCTGGCAGCCGATGAGCAGGACGGCGACGGCCGAGGTGGTGGACAGCAGCAGGGCGGTGGCAGCGGGGAGACCGCGGTTCCGTTGGCGGAAATCCGCGGTGCCGCTCCGCGCGACGCCGTCCACCCAGAGGGCGATGGCAGCGGCCCCCAGTATCCAGCCGGCGTCGACCACGGAGCCGACGGTGTACTCCTGGACGCCCGCGGCGTAGGCGATGTCCGCCGCGGCGAAGAGTGTCAGTCCGGCGACCAGCAGCAGCCAGCGTGGCCCGAGATCGAGCCCGCGGGAGGCCAGCAGGCCGCCGACAACGGTGATGAGCAGGAGATCGAGCAGGGGATAGATGACGACGACGACCACCCCGAACGTCGTGCCCCCTCCGGCCCCTGCGTGCAGGACCGGCGTGAGGATCATGGCCATGAGGGATGCGGCGGCCAGCGCTCCCACCAGGCTGTCCAGCAGCAGGGACCACGTCACGCGCTTGAGCTTCCGCACGATCACCGAGAGGGCGCCGAACATCAGCGGGTAGAAGGAGAAGTACGCGATATCGGCGGCGGATACGTCGGTGAGGGCCTGCTGCCCGTCCAGCACGGAGAGATAATAGACGTCGCCGACCGCGCGTGCAGTCACGGCCGCGGCGCCGAACACCACCTGCCACTGCGCCAGGCGTGTCCGCAGGAGCGCGCCGGCGCACACGGCGACGGCGGCGACTTCCACGATGATGCCGAGCCGTGTGCCGGCGATGTCGACGTGGACGAGGTCCCCGAGCAGGAGGCCCACGAGGTACAGCGCCGCCAGGACGATCGTCGCGATCACCGGGACCCGGGAGATCCCCATCCGGAACCGGCCAGTCCTGCGGGGCGCACGGGTGTCAGCACGCATCAGGTACTTCCTTTCCTTCACCATCAGGGCCCTGACCGTGGAAGCTCGAGCCTACGGCCGTCGCCGTGCCCCGAACCGCGATACGGGCTGCTACGGCCGAACCCACGGGGAAAACTGGCGATTTGCTGCGTCACACGGCACCTGACCGAGGGCGCCGCAAAAAAGTTCCGTCAAGTGCTAACACCCTGAGGGGTCCGTTCCGATAGCTACCGGTGCAGGCCCATGGATGGGCCGGCGATAGCGACCCTTTCACGGAGGAATACATCATGGGTTTCCAGATCAACACCAACACCGCGGCCAACACCGCATACCGCAACCTCTCCAGCACCCAGGGCGACATGTCCAAGTCGCTCGAGAAGCTGTCCAGCGGTCTCCGTATCAACCGTGCAGCCGACGACGCCGCCGGCCTGGCGATCTCCGAGGGCCTGCGCTCGCAGATCGGTGGCCTGGGGGTTGCAGCCCGCAACGCCCAGGACGGCATCAGCGTGGTCCAGACCGCTGAAGGTGCACTGTCCGAGGTCCACAGCATCCTGCAGCGTGTCCGCGACCTGGCTGTCCAGTCGGGCAACGACTCGAACAACGACAAGGCACGCGAGGCCATCAAGACCGAGGTCGATGCTCTGGGTGAGGAGCTCACGAGGATCGCGAAGTCCACCAACTTCAACGGGACGGACCTGCTGAGCGCGGCAGGCGCGACCGAGGGTGCCTTGACGTTCCAGGTAGGTGCGGGTTCGGACGCTGCAAACGATCAGATCACTGTCGCAAGGACCGACATCGAGGCAGTCGCAACGGCCGTCAAGGGCCTGACCTTCACCAGCGCAGCCGATGCGCTGACATCCATCGCGGCTCTCGACACCCAGATCGAGACTGTCTCGACGGAGCGCTCCAAGCTCGGTGCCGTGCAGAACCGCTTCGAGTCCGCGATCAACAGCATCAACGTCTCGCAGGAGAACCTCTCGGCGGCCAAGTCCCGCATCACCGACACCGACATGGCGAAGGAGATGGCGGACTTCACTCGTGCGAACATCCTCTCGCAGGCCGGTACCGCGATGCTCGCGCAGGCCAACCAGATGAACCAGGGTGTCCTTCAGCTCCTCCGCTAGACGGTGAGTATGTAGGCGAAGAGTGCACGGTGGCGGGACCGATCCTGGACCGAGAGGTCCCGCCACCGTGCATTCGCCTGCACGGCACCACCCCTCCGACAGGCTTCCAGCACAGACCCGTTCCACCCGAGAGGTAGACCCATGGCGTTCTCCATCGACGGCATCGCGAGCGGGCTGGACACCACGAACATGATCAACCAGCTCATGCAGCTGGAAGCCCGCCCGCAGACCATCCTCAGGGCGAAGGCCACCTCGACCCAGGGCTTCGTCACCGCCCTGCAGCAGCTCAACACCCGCCTGAGCTCCCTGACCGAGCTCGCCACGAAGACCGCGAAGCCCGCAGCCCTCGACCTCTACAAGGTCGCCAGCAGCTCCGACGCCGCCACCGCCACGGCCACGTCGTCGGCAGGCGCCGGCACCCTCGACTTCACCATCCGGCAGCTCGCGCAATCACAGTCCTCCGTCACTGTGGCCATGACGACCTTCTCGCCGGCCGCTTCCAGCCTGACCCTGCGGGCGAAGGACGGCACCACCACCGAGATCGCCACCAGCGGCACCCTCGACGACGTCGTCGCCTCCGTCAACAAGGCCGGCGTCGGCATCACCGCCACGAAGGTCAGCGCCGGGACCGACGCCGCCGGCGTCCAGCAGTACCGCCTCCAGTTCACGGCGCGGGAACCCGGCGCCGGGCACGGCTTCGCGGTCTTCCGCGGGACAGCCGCCGACGTCACCGCCGGCACCGCGACCGACCTCTTCGCCGAACCCGGCGCGGCCACCGTCCGCGCCGCACAGGACGCCGAGGTGGTCCTCTGGGGCGGCACCGCCGCCGAGCAGATCGTCACGTCGTCGTCGAACACCTTCACGGACATCCTCCCGGGCGTCTCCGTCACCGTCGCCAAGACCACCACCGACCCGGTGTCCGTGACGGTCTCCCGCGACGCCGAGGCCACCACCACGAAGGCGAAGGAGCTCGTGGACGCCCTGCGCAGCGTCTTCTCCTTCGTGGAGACGAACACGAAGGTCACACCGGGTGCGACGGCCAGTGCCGCCCCGACGTCGGGCCGGTTCACCGGCGACAGCGCCGTCCGCGGAATCACCCAGTCGATGCTCACCGCGGCGACGGCGCCCGTCAACAGCCGGTCGACGTCGGAACTCGGCATCACGCTCACGCGCTCCGGGACCGTCGAGTTCGACGCCGAGAAGTTCGCCGCAGCGCTCGCGAAGGACCCGGCGGCCGTGAAGGACGCCCTCACGCAGCTCTCGACGCGCGTCGCGGAGGCCGGCAAGGCAGCGTCGGACAAGTACGACGGCGAGCTCACACGGCGGATCAAGAGCCAGGAATCGACGGTCCGCAGCCTCAACGACCAGGTGTCCGGCTGGGACTCCCGGCTCGAGAAACGCCGGGCGACCCTGGAGCGCACCTACTCGGCGCTCGAGGTCCAACTCTCACAACTTCAATCACAGGGGGACTGGCTGTCGTCCCAGCTGGCAGGCCTCCCCACGGGAAGCGGGCTCTAGATGCTGCAGATGAACGGATACCAGGCCAAGCGCTCGCAGTACGTGCAGGACGCCGTGCTCTCGGCGACGCCCGCCGGGCTGCTGACCATGCTCTACGACCGGCTGCTGCTCGACCTCGCGCGCGCCGGCGTCGCTCAGGAGACGGGGGAATGGTCGGTGGCTTCGGAGAACCTGCTGCATGCCCAGGACATCGTCGGCGAGCTGATGTCCTCGCTGCGCACCGATGTCTGGGACGGCGCGGCCGGGCTCATGTCCGTCTACACCTATGTGCGGCAGACCCTGATCGAGGCCAACACCCGGCGGGACCGCACCAGGACGGCGGAGTGTGCCGAGATCCTCGAGCCGCTGCGCCAGGCCTGGCACGAAGCGGCCAGCACCGGCCAGGCTCCCGCCGGCACCGCACCACTGTTCCCTCAGGACCAGGACGCGCCCCGCTCCCTCGGAGTGCTCGGTGTCGGCTGAGCCCGACAACCCGACGGCGCCGGCTGACCCCGACAGCCCGACGGCGACCGCAGCCCTCACAGCCTGGACGGCCGTCCTCGACGCGCTCGAGGCCGCGCTCGGGACTGCACTCGACGCCGCGGGCGACGACACCGCCGCGGGAGACATCGCAGCCGGTGACATCAGACGCCAGACCGCCGTCCTCGCCGGCTGGACACCACCGCAGGTCGACGGCCCCATCCCCGCCGAACTCCTGCCGCGGGCTCGGCGCATCAGCGAACGTCAGCGGGCGGCTCTTGCACAGCTGACCGCAGACGCCGACACCCTGCGGCGCCACCGGTCCGCCCTCGGATCCGTGCAGGCGGCGACAGCGCCGCGGCAGTCCGCCGTCTACCTCGACGTCACGGGCTGAAAGCTTCTTCGCAAGCGCCTTACAACTGCCGGGCACATGTCCGATAGTTCCCGGTGAGCATGGATCGCTCACCCCCAGGCCATGGATCGGCCGCTCAGCCGTGCAAGAAGAGGTTCTGCCGCCGTGCTCGATTCCGTGTCCTCGCTCGCCCTGCGCAGCGCCCTCGACGGGCTCGCCCTGCGCCAGCGCGTCACAGCGAACAACATCGCCAACGTCAACACCCCCGGCTTCCATGCGCAGCGGGTCAGCTTCGAGGACGCCCTCGCACGGTCCGTGTCGATGGGCAACGGCAGCGTGCAGGCCACCACTGACACCTCCCTCGAACCCACCCGGCTCAACGGCAGCAACGTCAACATGGACACGGAGACCCTCTCCAACATCGACACCGTGCTGCGCTTCCAGTTCGCGGCCCGCGCCGTGGAGGGCCCCTTCACCAGCATCCGCACCGCCCTGAGGACCAACTGATGACCTTCGACGCCATCGGCATCTCCGGCACGGGGCTCACCCTGCACCGCAAGTGGCTCGACGCCGTCGCCGACAACATGGCCAACGCCAACACGGTCACCTCGACCGACGGCGCCGCCTTCCAGCAGCGCTACGTCACGGCGCGCGCCGACGGGAACGGGCAGGGCGCGTACGTCGCCGGGACCGAGTTCGGCAGCGCCGAGGGCCGCCTGGTCCACGAACCCACCCACCCCCTCGCGGATGCGGACGGCTACGTCCGCTACCCCGACATCGACATGAGCGCCCAGATGGGGCAGCTCATCATGGCGCAGCGCGGCTACCAGGCCAACGCCGCCGTCGTCGACCGCGCCAAAGCCACCTACGAAGCAGCCCTCCAGATCGGACGCTCCTGATGCCCGTCCCCGCCATCGGCGCCGTCCAGCCCGCCGCCACCTCCTACCTGCCGTCCGTCGGTGCCGTGTCCGACGCCGGCGGCGAGGGGTTCGCGACCTCCCTCACCTCCGCCGTCGACGACCTGCAGGGCCTGCAGTCGACGTCGAACGAGCTCGCCGTGCAGGCCGTCACCGGTGACCTCACCGACATCCACAATGCGACGCTCGCCTCGACACGCGCCCAGGTCACCCTGGAACTCGTCGCGGCCGTCCGGAACAAGGGCGTCGACGCCTTCAACGAGATCATGAGGATGCAGGCCTGATGCCCACGCCCCTGTCCGCCGCCGCCACCCGCCTGGGTGACGCCGTGAAAGCCTTCACCATCGCCCAGCGCACCATCGCCATCATCGGCGTCGCCGTGCTCGTACTCGGCGGGATCGCCCTGACCTCCTGGCTGTCCAAGCCCTCCTACACGCCGCTGTTCTCCGGTCTGAGCGGGGAGGACGCCAGCACCATCGTCGACCAGCTGCAGACCGACGGCGTGCCCTACGAACTGACCCAGGGCGGGGGCACCATCCTCGTCCCCGAGGGCGCCGTGTACGACCAGCGGATCAAGGCGGCCTCCGCGGGCCTGCCGTCGTCCTCCACCGGAGGCTACTCACTGCTCGACGACATGGGGGTCACGTCCTCCGAGTTCCAGCAGTCCACCACCTACAAGCGGGCGCTCGAGGGGGAGCTCGCCGCGACGGTCTCCGCGATCGACGGCGTCAAGGCTGCGACGGTCCGCCTCGCCATCCCCGAGGACACCGTGTTCGTGGCCGAACAGGGCAAGCCGACGGCGTCGGTCTTCGTCGAGACCAACCCGGGTGCCAGCCTGTCGAGCGACCAGGTGCAGGCGATCACGCACCTCACCTCCGCCTCGATCGACCGCATGGACGCCGCGGACGTCGCCGTGATCGACTCCGAGGGCCGGGTGCTCTCCGCAGTCGGCGTCGGTGCGACGGGCGGCAGCGACCAGCAGGCATCGGACTACGAGCAGCGCATCCAGGCGTCCGTGCAGGCCATGCTCGACCGCGTGGTCGGGGTCGGCAACGCCACCGTCGCCGTCGCCGCGGACATGAAGCGTGAGAGTGCCGAGCGCGTCGAGGAGAGCTTCACGACGCCGGAGAACGCACCCGCGCTCAACGAGTCCACCTCCACCGAGGAGTACGAGGGAGCCGGAGGCGGCCAGGCCGGTGTCCTGGGACCGGACAACATCGCCGTGCCGGAGGGCACCACCGACGGCGACGGCACCTTCAACTCCGTGACGAGCACGCGCAACAACGCGGTGAACAAGACCACGGAGTCCACCACGGTGCCCGCCGGCGGCGTCAACCGCCAGACCATCTCGGTCGCGGTGAACCGCGGCGCCACCGCCAACATGGACGTCGCGGCGCTCACCGCGGTCGTCTCGAGCGCCGCCGGGATCGACACGGCGCGCGGAGACGTGGTGACGGTCGAGGAGCTGCCGTTCAGCGACACCGGATCGAAAGCCGCCGCGGATGCTCTCGCCGACGCGAAAGCGGCCGACGCCGCCCAGCAGCGCGCCGACCTCATCCGGACCCTGTCCATCGTGGCGGCCATCCTCTTCGTCGCCATCGTGGCGCTCATCATCTACGCACGCCGGTCCCGCCGCCAGCGGCGCGAACCGCTCGACCTCGGGGAGCTGCAGGGCGTCTACCCGGCGATCCCTGCGCCGGCTGCGCCCGTGGTCGACCCCGCCATCGCCCTCCTCACCCCGCTGGAGCCGGCCCCGAACACCACCACGATCGATGTCGCCGCGGTGCAGAACGCACTGGCGGCCACCGCGGCGGAATCCGACCTCGAGCGCATGCGTGCGGAGGTCGACGCCCTCGCCTCCCAGGACCCGGCGAAGACGGCCGAGTTCCTGCGCAGCATGATGGATGACAGGCAGAGCGTATGAGCACCCTCGCCCGCACCTCCCTGACCGGGACCCAGAAGGCGGCGATGGTGCTCATGCAGCTGGACCAGCACCGGGCGGCGGACGTCCTCAAGCAGATGTCCGAGGCCGAGGCCGAGGAGATCGTCGCGGAGATCGTCCGCCTGCGCCGCGTCGAACCCGCCGCGGCCGAGGAGGCGCTCGCCGAGTTCCACGAGCTCTCCACCAGCGGCCGACGCCGGACGCGCGGCGGCATGGACGTGGCCATCGGCCTCCTCGAATCCTCGTTCGGCACGGAGCGCGCGGCAGGCGTGGTGGGGCGCCTGGCCTCGACGGCGGCCGGCAAGTCCTTCGAATTCCTCGACAGCGTGGAACCCGGTCAGATCCAGACGGTCCTCGAGGGCGAGCTGCCGCAGACCATCGCCCTGGTCCTCGCGCACCTCAAGCCCGAACGCGCGTCGACCGTCCTCGCCGGGCTGAACCAGGACACCGGAACCGACGTGGCCCAGTGCATCGCCACCATGGGTTCCGCGACACCCGAGGCCGTGGCCATCGTGGCCGACACCATCAAGATCAGGGCCGGCGCCGTCGCGGCACCGCGCCGGGGCACGACGGCGATCGGCGGCATCCAGCCCCTGGTCGACATCATCAACCGGGCCGACATCAGCACCGAACGCGCGCTGCTCGAGGGCCTCGAACACCGCGACCCGGCGCTGGCCGAGGAGGTCCGCGCCCGCATGCTGACCTTCGCGGACATCGTCAACCTCGAGCGCCGCGACGTCCAGCAGGTGCTCCGCGGCATCGACTCCGCGGTCCTCGCGCTCGCGATGAAGGGTGCCGCCGAAGCCGTGGTGACCGTGATCCGCTCCAACGTGTCGGAGCGCAACCGGGAGCTCCTCGACGACGAGATCCGTGCCATCGGGCCGGTCCGCATGTCGCAGGTCGAGGAAGCCCGTGCGGAGGTGGTGCGTGCCATCCGCGACCTCGAGGCACTGGGCACCATCACCATCCAGCGCGGGGACGAGGACGAATATGTCGACTGACGCCCTGACCCCCTTCGCCTTCCCCCGCCTCGGCACCGGCCAGTCCTCCCACGTGGCCGTCGCTCAGGGCCACGCCGCCGGTTACGCCGACGGGTTGGCCCTCGCCCGCGCCGAACTCGCGGAGCACCGGGCACGGCTCGACGCCGAGCAGGCCGCCGCCCGCGCACACGCGGACGCCGTCCTCGCGCAGCGCCTGGAGGTCCTCGACACAGCTGCGCGGGCCCTCGACGCGCGGATCGCCCCGGTCCTCGACGAGGCCCGCACCCGCATCCTCGACGCCGCTGTCCACATCACCGAGGCCCTGCTCGGCCGCGCCCTCGAGGACGGCCCGTCCTCGGCGCGCGCCGCCGTCGCGCGCGCCCTCCGGGGGGCGGACGGCGAGGAGGTGCGCGTTGTACGCCTGCATCCCGCGGACCTGGCCGTCCTCGCACCGCGCGACACTCCGGCTGCTGTCACCCTTGTCCCCGATGCGTCCCTCCAGCGGGGCGACGCCGTGGCGGAGTGCCCGAACGGGCATGTGGACGCCCGCCTGGGTACTGCCCTCGCCCGCGTGCGGTCGGCCCTCGCCGGGGGTACCGCGTGAGCCTCACCCTCGAGGACGCCGTCGGGCATGCGCTCGCCGCCGCCGCACCCCAGCGGTTCGGCAGGGTCGCCTCCGTGGTGGGCCTCGGCATCGACGTCGCCGGCCTCGACTGCGCCATCGGGGACGTCGTCACGATCGGCGATCCCGACGACGGTTCGGGAACCGTCGACGCCGAGGTGGTCGCCGCCTCGCTCACCGGCCTGCGCTGCATGCCGTACTCCCACCTCGCCGGAATCCAGGCGGGAGCCCCCGTGCGCGCCCACGGGGGGCCACTGCTGGTACCTGTGGGACCGGGGCTGCTGGGGCGCGTGCTCGACGGCGTGGGGCGGCCCATCGACGGGCGCGGCCCGCTGACCGACGTCATTTGGGTGTCCCTGGGCAACACCCCGCCGCCCGCCCTGGAACGCACGCGCATCACCGAACCCCTCCAGCTCGGCGTGCGGGTGATGGACACGCTCACCACGGTGGGACGCGGGCAGCGCATGGGTCTGTTCGCCGGGTCAGGGGTCGGGAAGTCCTCGCTGCTGTCGATGATCGCCCGGGGCACGGACGCCGCCGTCTCGGTGATCGCCCTGGTGGGCGAGCGCGGCCGCGAGGTCCGGGAGTTCCTCGAGGACGATCTCGGTGCCGAAGGCCTCGCCCGGTCGATCGTGGTGGTCTCGACGTCGGACGAACCGGCACTCCTGCGCCTGCGCGCGGCGTTCGTCGCCACACGGATCGCGGAGGCGTTCCGCGACGGCGGCGCCGACGTCATGCTCATGATGGACTCGCTCACCCGCGTCGCGATGGCGCAGCGTGAGATCGGACTCAGCGTCGGCGAACCCCCCGCGACCCGCGGTTACCCGCCGTCCACCTTCTCCCTCCTCGCGCAGCTCCTGGAACGCGCGGGGACGGGAGCATCAGGATCCGTGACCGGCATGTACACCGTGCTCGTGGACGGCGACGACCACAACGAGCCGGTCGCCGACGCTGCACGGTCCATCCTCGACGGGCATGTGGTGCTCGACCGCAAACTCGCCGTCGCCGGGCATTTCCCGTCGATCGACCCGCTGGCCTCGATCTCCCGGGTGGCGTCCCGCGTCACCACGCGCGAGCAGGCCGCGGTCGCCGGCCTGCTGCGCAGGACCCTCGCCGCGCGGAAGGCCGCCCAGGACCTCATCGACGTCGGTGCGTACGCCCGCGGGTCGAATCCGCTGGTGGACGCCGCACTGAACCACGAGGTCGGGATCAACGCGTTCCTGCAGCAGCGGATGGACGAGCAGACCCCGTCCGGCGACGCCTGGAACCGCCTGACACACCTCACCGCATCGATGGGAGTCTCCTGATGGCACGACAGTTCCCCCTCGCGGGCCTGCTCCGGCTGCGCCAGCTGCGCGAGGACGAAGCCGCGGGATCCCTGGCCGCAGCGAACGAACGCCTCCGGGCATCGCGCGACCGCGCGGATGTCCTCAGCGACGCCCTCGACGGCACGGACATCAGCCCCGCCGGCTCGGCGTCCCTGTATGCGGTGGCCGCGGCCCGGGCGTCGGCACGCAGCATGTTCGCCGACCTGCACGCCCTCGAAGCGCACCTGCAGGGTGAGCAGCACCGCGCCCAGGACCAGTACCGCGCGGCACGCGCGGCGACCATGGGCCTCGAGAAGCTCGAGGACCGCCACCGGGACACGGAGGCTGCCGCACTGATCGGTGCCGAACAGCGTGTCCTCGACGAACTCGCCTCGGTCAGCAGTGCCCGGCGCGGTGCAGGGGAGAGATCATGACCATCACCGACGCGGTAGGCCGCATCCAGCAGATCCAGTCCACGCTCACGATGCTCTCCGCCCCCGCGGCCCGGACGCAGGGCAGTGCAGCAGCAGGGGTGACGACGGCGGCCGGAGCCTCGGCGGGTTCGTCGAAGGCCGCATCGAGCACCTCCGCCGGCCTGTTCGCGGACGCACTCGCGGGTGCGTCCGCGGCGTCGGGTGCGTCAGGTACGTCAGGTACGTCAGGTGCGTCCGGTGCTTCGGGTGCGTCCGGTGCCGGGTCGCCCGCAGCGGCCGTCGAGGTCGCCGACGCGGCGCCGCCCGCCGTCGTCCCGGTCACCGGGTCCCCGGCGCCCGTCGTCGGCGCGGACACCACCCCGCTGCCTGTTCCTGCCTCGTCGGATGCAGCCCGTCTCATCGAGGCCGCGCGGTCCTACGAGGGCATCCCGTATGTGTGGGGAGGCACCGACCCGGCGTCCGGCCTCGACTGTTCGGGCTTCGTCCAGCGCGCATACGCGGATATCGGCATCCAGATCCCGCGCGTGACCTGGGACCAGATGAACGCCGGGACCCACGTCCCGTCACTCGCGGAGGCCCAGCCCGGCGACCTGCTGTTCAGCCTCGAGGGCGGCCACGTGTCGATGTACCTCGGAGGAGGCAAGGCGATCGACGCCCCGCAACCCGGCAAGACCGTCGCGGTCCGCGACATGTGGGAGACCGACGCGAACATCACCACCATCCGCCGCATCCTGCCTGCAGCTCCCGCCGGAGCCGCGTCAGTGGCGGCCCCGGTGGTCGCCGCCGCCGTGGCTCCGGAGCCTGCCGAACCGGCGTACGCGGGCCAGGCGGCCTTCCTCGCGAGCATGGCGCGATGACTCCCGTTCAGGGGCTTCCCGCAGCAGCCGTTCCGCGCGCGGCAACGGATCCGTCGCGCCCAAGTGCAGGTCCCCGCGACACGCATCCGGCGTCGTCCTTCGGCGATCTGTACCGGAGGCATGCGGGGGAGCGCCCGGGCGAGCGCGGGGCCGGCCGTGTCGGCGATGCCGCGGGCGGTGTCGCGGGTCGTGGGGCGGACCGCGCCGCCACCCCTGTCGTCGGCCGCACCTCCGGCCCTGGTCCTCACGGTGTCGCCGGTACTGCAGCAGGCACGGCAGCCGGACCGGGCCCGATCCCGGCCGGAAGCCGAGCTCGCCCGACCACCCACGCCGAAGCGGATCGCGCGGATCGCGACGGCAGGGGCGGCGTCCCTTCCACGATCCGTCGTGACGGCGCCACCTCGAGGGTGCCGGCAGCGTCCGCCGCGGAGGGAACCGACGCTGTCCCTGCGGGATCGGTTGCAGTATCGGTTGCGGGCGCCGGGTCCACGGAGGGGACGACGCCGAGCGTCACCGCCTCCCCGGCGGCGTCCGCCTCGGAACCCGGGCACGGACCGGTCACGCAGACACGCCCGGGGCCCGCGGTCCCCCCTGACGTCGATGCGGACACCGGCTCTTCGGTCCCCGGAGACGTGGCGTCGTCCGGCGGCGATGCCGTCCCGGTAGGCGCAGCGTCGTCCGGCGGCGATGCCGGCGTACCCGGAAGCACGGTGTCCTCTGCACAGGCGATGCCGGGAACGGTCACCGGGGCGGCGCCGACGGGGGCTGAGAGCGAGGCCACGCCGGTCCTGAGCGCGGCATCGGGGGTGCCTGCTGCACCAGCCGTTCCCGGTGCTGCGCCGTCGGGTACGGACACAGGGGCGCCCTCGACAGGCACAGGCATCATCACCGACACCGTCACCGCGGCGTCGTCGTCGTCGGATCTTCGTACTGCGGCGGGTTCCGCCCACATGGGCGCCGCAGCAGCTCCACCCGGTGCGGGCTCTGGGACTGCCCCACCCGGCTCGGGCGCCGCGCCTGCTCCTGCCGCTCCGGCGGACGGTGTCGTGACTGCATCCGATCCGATACCCGAGGCGACCGCCCCCGCGGCAGAGGCCGGCACGGAGGACACCACCGATCCCGGCACGCCGCCCCCGGCCGCTGACGGAACGGTTGCCGGCGGAAGGACCGCTGATGGAACGGCCGAGCAGTCCGGTTCGGCCCTGCAGCCCGTACACGGTCGCGCCGATCTGCCCGCACCCCTGCAGCTGGTGTCCGGCAGCGCCGTCGTCGGAGCCGCCGATGCGGTACCAGCGGCGCCGGTCCGGCCGGCTGCGGCACTCCTGCCGCAGCAGCTCGGCGGCCACGCGTTCGCGCTGGCACAGTCAGTGGCTGACGCGCCTGGCGGGACGAGCACCATCACCGTGACCGTCGCACCCGACGATCTCGGCCCCATCACCATCCGCGCCAGCTTCGCCCCGGACGGCACGCGGCTCGAGTTCTTCTCCTCCACGGACGGCGGGCGCGAGGCCCTCAAGCAGGCGATGCCGGATCTGCGGCGCGAGGCGTCGTCGTCGGGCCTGTCCGCGTCGCTCGATCTCGGGACCGGCACACCCGAGGACCGCCGGGACGGCCGGCGCGAGGAGCCGTCCGGCCACGCCGCCACAGCGGTCTCCCGACCCGTGCAGGGCACCGCCTGGACCCCCAGCCCCGCCGCGGGCTCCTCCACCCTCGATCTGTTCGCCTGATCCGGAAGGACACCATGCCCATCGACCCCGTCGCGTCCGCGACCTTCGCCCCCACCGAGACCCCGGCCACCGGAACCCGGAAGCAGACCATGGACTCCGAGGTGTTCATGTCCCTGCTCGTCAGCCAGCTCCGCAACCAGGATCCCAGCGCCCCCATGGACACCAACCAGATGATCTCGCAGACCACCCAGCTGGCCATGATGGAGAAGATCACGCAGATGACCGGCGTCAGCGAGGAGAACTTCCACCTCCAGATGCGCTCCTCCGCGGCCGCGCTGATCGGCAACGAGGTCTCCTACACGGCGGCGGACGGCGTCGAGGCCCGGGGCCTGGCGACCGCCGTCTCCTACAGCGGGCCGGTTCCCACCGTGACCATCGGGGGAAAGAGCATCGCCCTGGACCTCGTGTCCGGCGTGGGCACAGTCCCTGCGCCGGCGCCCGTTCACTGATCCCGCACCCCACATCCTGATCCGCCCGCTCCGCTTCCGAAAGGCATCATCATGCTTCGCTCGCTCTACTCCGGCATCTCGGGGCTCCGCTCCCACCAGACCATGCTCGACGTCACCGGCAACAACATCGCCAACGTGAACACCACGGGCTACAAGGCTTCCGCCACCCAGTTCCAGGACACGCTGTCCCAGCTGACACAGGGGGCAGGTGCCCCGCAGGAAGCCCTCGGCGGCACCAACCCCGCGCAGGTGGGCCTCGGCGCGCAGGTGGCGGGTATCGTCACCAACTTCTCGCAGGGCTCCACCCAGGCGACGGGCCGCGCCACGGACATGATGATCTCCGGCGACGGCTTCTTCGTGGTCCGCAACGGCACGGAGACGCTCTACACCCGTGCGGGCGCCTTCACCCCGGACGCGGACGGGAGGCTCGTCACACCGGACGGCTCCATCGTCCAGGGCTGGCCCGCTGTCAACGGCGTCCTTCAGGAGGGTGGCCCGGTCAGCGATCTGCGGATGCCCCGGAACGGCGAGGTCTCAGCGAACGGTACCCTCGAGTCCTTCACGCTCGGCCCCGACGGCACCCTGATGGGTGCGTTCAGCGACGGCTCCCGCCAGCCCCTCGGACGCGTGGCACTTGCCGGTTTCACGAACCCCGCGGGCCTGGAGAAGGCGGGTGGCTCCTCCTACCGCTCGACGGCGAACTCGGGAGCGGCGGAGATCGGTACCGCCGACAGCAACGGCCTCGGATCGCTCGACGCCGGATCGCTCGAGATGTCCAACGTGGACCTCTCACAGGAGTTCACGAACCTCATCGTCGCGCAGCGCGGTTTCCAGGCGAACGCGCGAATCATCACGACGTCGGACGAAGTGCTCCAGGAGCTCACGAACCTGAAGCGCTGATGAGTCGGACCTCCAGGCTGTCCTCCAGTCGCCTGGAGGTCCGTGACGGCCGCGCCGGCCTCACCCGCGGATACCCGCCGGCGGCGGAATCGACTGGATCATCACTCTGCGGTGTGGCGACCGAACGCAGCATCGGCGCGGGCGGACCCGATGCTGCGGTGATCAGTAGGAGAACGACCCGGCCGATTCGGCGACGGGTCGGACGACTCATGGGCCAGTGATGCGGTCCCCGCCTTCCCCGGGGGCACCGGCCCTTACGAAGCCGGCGGCCCTGCCGACAGTGGGAGGAAGAGGCCCCGCCGGGGTGTCCCGACCCCAGGATGTCCGATGATCGTGGTGACCCGGCTCAACGAGAGCCAGTTCGCGGTGAACCCTGACCTCATCGAGCGTATCCATGAGAATCCGGACACCACGCTCGTGATGGTCGACGGCGCGAAGTACATCGTCACGGAGTCCCTCGTCGAGGTGATCGGGCTCATCGCCGCGTACCGCGCGCGCATCATCTCGCTCGCACGGTTCATGCCCGGCGACCCGTCCGGTGACACGCCCGACGTCGGGGACCAGACAGCCCAACGTCCACTCGGCCTCGTGCGCGAGGCTCCCGCCGACGCGGCCGGCTCCAGCCAGAGCGGGCAGACCGGTGCCGACAGCGCAGGTCCGCCCATCCAGTTCAGACCAAGGACCACGTAATGGATCCCGCAACAATCATCGGTATCCTCGTCGCCTTCGGCGCGCTGTACGCGATGATCACCCTGGAGCACGCGAGCGTCGAGGCGCTCCTGCTGCCGGCGCCCATGATCCTCGTGTTCGGTGCCACGATCGCCATCGGGATCGCCGGTGGCACCTTCAAGGATTTCCTGGTCGCGGTGAAGGCCGTCCCGCCGGCGATGATGGGCAAGACGGTACCGCCCCAGGAGACGATCGACAGCGTGGTGGTCCTCGCCGAGAAGGCCCGCAGTGAGGGGCTGCTGGCACTCGAGGAGGAAGCCAACACCGTGAGTGATCCCTTCCTGCGCGGGGCTCTCCAGAACATCGCGGACGGGACGGACGGGGAAGAGCTGCGCGAGATCCTCGAGGACGAGATCGACTCCGCCTCCCAGACGCACCGCACCGCGTCGAAGTTCTTCGCGAGCCTCGGCGGGTACGCCCCGACGGTCGGCATCATCGGGACGGTCGTCTCGCTGACCCACGTGCTGGAGAACCTCTCCAGCCCCGACAAGCTGGGGCCCATGATCGCCGCGGCGTTCGTCGCGACGCTGTGGGGGCTGCTCTCGGCGAACTTCCTGTGGCTGCCCATCGGCACCCGCATCAAGCGCCTGGGTGAGATGGAGACAGCACGCATGACCCTCCTGATGGAGGGAGTCCTCGCGGTGCAGGCCGGTAGCCAGCCCCGACTGCTCGGTGAGCGCCTGAAGGCGATGGTGCCGCAGCACGCGCAGGGCAAGGGCGGCAAGGATTCCGGCAAGGGCGCGAAGGGCGCCGCCGACGGGACGGCCGCGCAGGGCAAGGCCGCGGCGTGAGCAGGCGCCCGCACCGCCGGCGGCACGGCGAGGAGCACGGGGAGGAGCATCCGGACGAGCGCTGGATGGCGTCCTACATGGACATGGTCACGGTGCTGATGTGCATGTTCATCGTCCTGTACGCGATGTCCAGTGTGGACCAGCAGAAGTTCGAACAGCTGCGTGCCTCGCTCGCCACGGGCTTCGGCGCGGTCGAGACCGCAACGGTGGACACGGCGGAGGGAACCGTCGTCGCCGCGGAGAACGTCAACGCGGAGGGGGAGTCCTTCACCGGGGGAGCCGCACTCGCGGATGTCGCCCCGGAGACGCCGAAGGACGAACCCGGCACCGCCGACGTCGCCGTCCCGACGCCACCGCCCGCGCCGTCCGCCGGTGGCGCATCCGCGACCACCGCGCCCACGCCGACGCCGTCGCCGTCGGCCGGCGGGGACGCTGCGGAGCCGACGACGGACCGCGAGCGCGCGACGGCGGAAGTGGAGAACCTCCGTGCCCTCCAAAAGCGGATCGATGCCGGGCTGCGCGAGCGGGACCTCGCGACGGCCGTCCGCTACGTGATCGACGAGCGTGGCCTCACCATCCGGCTCGTCGGTTCCGAGACCTTCTTCCTGCCGGACAGCGCGCAGCTGACCGAGCAGACGCAGCGCGTGCTCGAGAGCGTGGGGCCGATCCTGGCGACGATCCCCAACGAGGTGGGCGTCGAGGGACACACCGCGCGACTGCCCGACTCCGTGCCGCGGCCCCTCGACTGGGAACTGTCCACCGAGCGGGCCGTCAACGTGGTCCGGAACCTCATCGACACCGGCGGCGTCCCCGCGCCCCGGCTGTCGGCCATCGGCTACGGCGAGTCCCGGCCGCTGGCACCGGGCACCACCGAGGCGGAACTCGAACTGAACCGCCGCGTGGACGTCGTCGTGCACTCCGACGAGCCCGAGAGCGTGCGCGCCCTCATCCCGGGGATCGCCGCAGGCTGACCGACCGCTAACACCCGGCCGTCGTCGTCCGATAGTCGCTGGCGTGACGGTCCAGGAACAACTCTCCTTTGGCGTGCCCTCGGCACCCCCCAGGGCGGTGGATGTCTATGACTTCCGCCGGCCCACCACGCTCGCCCGCGAGCACTCCCGCGTGCTCGAACTCGCGTTCGAGACGTTCGCCCGCCAGTGGGGTACCCAGCTCACCGCGAAGGTACGCGTGATCTCGCAGGTGACGAGCGAGCAGGTCCTCATGCAGACCTACAACGAGTACGCGGCCTCGCTGCCGGCGACGACGGCGATGGTCCTGTGCACCATCCCGGATCATTCGAGCAAGGCCGTGATCCAGTTCCCCGCCTCAGCCGGCCTCTTCTGGGTCGACTCCATGCTCGGTGGCCACGGGACGGTGCCTGCGGGTGAGCGGAAGTTCACGCAGATCGAGCAGGCCCTGATCCGGCGGCTCATGGACGACGCCCTCGAGGGACTCCACTACTCGCTCGGATCCGTGCTGACGCACCAGTTGGGGATCGACTCCCTCCAGTACAACTCGCAGTTCGCGCAGGCGGCCTCCACCACGGAGCTCATGATCGTGGGCACCTTCGAGATCCGGGTCGGCGAGCCATCCTGCCCCGCGACGGTCGCCATCCCCGCGCAGCTCCTGCTCGCGCAGCTCGGTGACACGAATCCCACCGCCACCGGCGAGGACGCCCGCGAGCTGATCGAGCAGCAGGTAGCGCACGTGCCCGTCGATGTCGCGGTGCAGCTCGCCGCGCTGCCCGTCCTGCCCTCACGCATCCTCGACCTCGCCGTCGGGGACGTCCTGAAGCTGCCCCATCCGCAGCACCGGCCCTTCGAGCTCGCCATCAACGGGCAGCGGCTCGGCGAGGCCGCCCTGGGCCAGAACGGATCCCGTCTTGCCTGCGTAGTAGTGACCACCGAGGAGAACCCCGCACCATGAACACCATCACCGCCGAGCTCGACGCCGCCGCATCCCTCGCCGCGCGCCTGCCCCTCCCCGGGCCGCTCACGGCCCAGTCCTGCAACGCCTCCGAGGTTCCGTCCGCCAGCGCCTCGACCGCCGTCGTCGCGTCCTTCGTGGGGGCGTCCTCGGCCGACCTCGCCGTCGTCCTGATCGATACCCAGCCCCTCGCTGCGGCCGCCGGCACGTCGTCGCCCCTCGTCTCCCCGGCCGACGTCCTCGTGCCGGCACTCGAGGCCGCCTCCTCGTCCCTCGGCGACGGCGTGCTCGGCACCCCTGCCGTGCAGGACGCCCTGCCGCTGTTCCGCGACGCCGAGACCTCCGTATTCCGTCTCGCCGGGCCCTCGGGCACCGTGGGCTGGTTCGCCCTGCGCCTGCGCGGCGCGCGGCCCGGTGCCGCCCCCCGCCGCTCCTCCGCCTCCGCCGGTGCGGCCAACCTCGGGCGCATCAGCAACGTGGAGATGGCCATGACGGTCGAGATCGGCCGTACCCGCATGTCCGTGCGGGACGTCCTCGACCTCGAGCCCGGCGCCGTCATCGAACTCGACCGCTCCGCCGGCGCTCCCGCCGACGTCCTGCTGAACGGCCGGCTCGTCGCGCACGGCGAGGTCGTGGTCGTCGACCAGGACTACGCGGTGCGCATCACGCAGATCCTCGACGTCACCGACGGCGCCCTCTAGTGGACGTCGTGGTCCTCGCGCTGCGGGTGCTGCTGTCCCTCGGGGTCGTCCTCGCGCTGCTCTTCGTGCTGCACCGCAAGGTCTCGAAGCTCAACGGCAACCGGGCCGGCGCGGGGCTCGTGTCCGTCGTCGCCCGTCAGGGCCTCGGCCCGAAGGCCTCCCTCGTGGTGGTCGAGGCCGAGGGCACGCGGTTCTACCTCGGGGTCACCGAGCAGTCCGTGTCGGTCCTGCACTCCGCGGTCGCCCCGCGCGCACTGCAGGCCGTTCCCGCGTCCGACGACGCCGCGTCCTCGCGTCGCGCTGCCCGGTCCGGGTCCGACGGCGCGACCACCTCCTCCGGTCCGGCATCGTCCTTCGCCCCGGTCGACTCCGCCCGTCCGGCACCGTCCCTCGCCCCCACCCCCGATGCCGACTTCGCCGCATCGCTGCGTCTCGCCACTGCGGGGCACGACCCGGTGCCCGCCACGCGCCGCGCTGCCCGGGCCGCCCAGGCCGCAGGCACCGCGCACACCACCACTGCGCTGCAGGGCTCGATCCTCGCGCCCGCGACCTGGAAGCAGACCGCAGCGTTCCTGCGCCAGGGACGGGCCGGGTGACGACGGCGATCCTCCCCACTGCTCCGGCTCACCGGTCGGCACACGCGTCCCGGGCACTCGCGATCCTGGCGGCCCTGCTGCTCGCCGTCGTCGTCGTCCTCCTCGGTGCCACCGCCGGCCACGCGGGCGAACTCGACCCCGGCGTCCCCGCACCCACCGCGCCGTCCGCGCCCGCCGATCCCACCGCACCTGCGGCCCCGGGCGGCGACGACGGCCTGTCGGTCGAGATCAACGGCGTCAACGGCGCACCGAGCTCGGCGGTCCTGACCCTCATCGGCATCACCCTGCTGTCCGTGGCCCCGGCCCTGCTGCTGATGATGACGTCCTTCACGAAGATCTTCGTGGTGCTCGCGATGACACGGAACGCCCTGTCCCTGCCGTCCATCCCGCCCAACCAGGTGCTCGCGGGCCTCGCCCTGTTCCTGTCGCTGTTCATCATGGCGCCGGTCCTCACCCAGATCAACGACCTCGCCGTGCAGCCCTACCTCGACGGTGCGACGACGTTCACGGAGGCGCTCACGGACGGCGCCGTGCCGCTGCAGACCTTCATGCTGGCGCACACGCGCGAGGAGGACGTGGCCCTCATGACGCGGGCGGCCGGGCAGCCGAACCCCCAGGATGCCGCGAGCGTCCCGCTGACCACCCTGATCCCGGCGTTCATGATCTCCGAACTGCGGGCCGCCTTCATCATCGGCTTCGTGATCTTCGTGCCGTTCCTCGTGATCGACCTCGTGGTGTCCGCGGCGCTCATGTCCATGGGCATGATGATGCTGCCGCCGGTCATGATCTCGCTGCCCTTCAAGATCCTGCTGTTCGTCCTCGTCGACGGGTGGGGCCTCATCATCACGGCCCTCATCAACAGCTACCAGGGCGGCTGACGTGGATACCTCCGCCGTCCTCGACATCGGACTGGCAGGGATCTGGGTTGCCGCGAAGCTGTCCGCACCCGTACTCCTGACGGCCCTCGTGGTCGGGTTCGCGATCTCGCTGCTGCAGTCCATCACGCAGATCCAGGAGGTCACGCTCTCCTTCGTGCCGAAGGCCGCAGCGGTGTGCATGGCCCTGCTCGTCTGCGGCCACTGGATGATCTCCGAGATGATCTCCTTCACGCACGAGATGTTCGAGCGCATCCCCGGGCTCCTCGGGGGCGGCTGACATGGAGATCGTCCTGGACCAGTCCCGCATCGAGGCGATCATGCTCGCCGGCGTGCGGATCGTCGCGTTCCTCGTGATCGCCCCGCCCTTCTCCTACAAGGGCATCCCGGCGCGCGTGAAGGCGATGCTCGCCGTCGGGCTCGCCCTCGCGGTGTCCCCGACGGTCGACGCCGGTTACGCGACCGGCGGGACGGGCCAGTACATCGGCGCGCTGGTCCTCGAACTCGTGGTGGGTGCCGCGCTGGGCTTCCTCGTGCTGGTCGTGTTCTCCGCCGTCCAGTCCGCCGGCAGCCTCATCGACCTCTTCGGCGGCTTCTCGCTGGCCCAGGGGTTCGACCCGCAGTCGATGGTCAACGGCGCCCAGTTCACCCGCCTGTTCCAGCTGACCGCCCTGACGCTGCTCTTCACCTCCGACGGCTACCAGCTCATCATCGGCGGGCTGGTGCGCACCTTCGACGCCCTGCCGCTCGGCGGTGACCTGGACCTCGGGGAGCCCGCCGAAGCCCTCACCGGTGCCGTCACGGGACTCTTCCTCGCCTCGGTGCAGATCGCCGGGCCGCTCATCGTGGTGCTCTTCCTGGCCGACGTCGGGCTCGGGCTCCTCACGCGCGTCGCCCCCGCCCTGAACGCCTTCGCGCTCGGGTTCCCGCTCAAGATCTTCATCACGCTCAGCCTCGGCAGCGTGGTGTTCGTGGCCCTCCCGCGCGTCGTCTCGACCCTCGCGGAGGACGCCGCCGGCCTCCTGATGGGGGTGGGCTGACATGGCGGAGGACTCCGGGGAGAAGACCGAACAGGCCACCGACAAGCGGATGAAGGACGTCCGCTCGAAGGGTCAGCTCGCCAGGTCCGAGGACTTCACGGCGTGGATCGGCGTCGGGGCTGCAGCCCTCCTGCTGCCCTCCCTCATCTCCCGCTCGGCCGACGCCGCCACCGAGCAGCTCGTCCGGGTGACGGACACCATCGCCAGCCCCGACCCCGCGACCGCCCTGGACGCCCTGGCCGACGGCGGCACCTCCCTCGCCGTGACTCTCGGTCCCTTCCTCGGGGTGCTGCTGGTCGCCGTCCTCGGGACCGCCGCCTTGCAGGGCGGGATCCACGTCAAGAAGTTCGCCGGCAAGTTCGAGCAGTTCAACGTGGTCAACGGACTCAAGCGGATCCTCGGAGGGCAGGCATTGTGGCAGGGCGCGAAAGCGCTCCTGAAGACGGGCGTCGTCGGCCTGGTGCTCTTCGTCGTCGTGCAGAACCTGACGCCCGTGCTCATGGCGGCCGGCGGGCTGTCGGTGGCGGCCCTCCTGAACACCGCGGGCGAGGGGACGGCAGCCCTCCTGCAGGCCGCGGTCGTCGCCGGCCTCGCCCTCGCGGCGATGGACGTCCTCGTGGTCATGCGCCGCAACCGCAAGAAGACCCGCATGACGAAGAAGGAGGTCAAGGACGAGAACAAGAACTCCGACGGCGACCCCCTCATCAAGTCCCAGCGGCGCTCGCGGCAACTCGCGATGAGCCGGAACCGCATGATCGCCGCCGTGGGAGGTGCCGACGTCGTCCTCGTCAACCCGACGCACGTCGCCGTCGCCCTCACGTACGAACCCGGGCGGTCCGCGCCACGCGTCGTCGCGAAGGGCGCAGGCGTGATCGCCGCGAAGATCCGCGAGGAGGCGGAGAAGAAGCACGTCCCGATGGTCTCCGACATCCCCCTCGCCCGCGCGCTGCACGCCGCATGCGAGCTGGGGCAGGAGATCCCGTTCGAGAACTACGACCAGGTGGCCCGCATCCTGGCGTTCGTCATGTCCCTGAAGACCAGGGGGGCCGCACGCGGCGTCCACACCCTGCCCGTCCGTCCCGCAACCGCCGGAGGCCTCTAGACCATGCGCTCATCCGCCCCCAAGTTCCTGGTGCCCGTCGGGGTCGTCGGGATCATCCTGCTCCTCGTGGTGCCGGTGCCCTCGGTACTGCTGGACCTGCTCATCATCGTGAACATCCTGCTCGCGCTGGTGATCCTGCTGAACACCATGTTCATCCGCAAGCCGCTGGACTTCTCGGTGTTCCCGTCCCTGCTGCTCGTCGCCACGCTGTTCCGCCTGGGACTCAACGTCGCCTCGACGCGTCTCGTCCTCGGCGAGGGCTACGCCGGCGAAGTCATCGCCGCATTCGGGCACGTCGCGGTCGGCGGTTCGATCATCATCGGTGCGGTGGTCTTCCTCATCCTCGTGGTCATCCAGTTCGTGGTGGTCACCAAGGGCGCCGAGCGCGTCGCCGAGGTGGGAGCCCGCTTCACCCTCGATGCGATGCCCGGCAAGCAGATGGCCATCGACGCCGACCTCAACGCCGGGCTGATCACGGACACCCAGGCCCGCGAGCGGCGCGCCGAGGTGTCGGCGGAGGCCGACTTCTACGGGGCCATGGACGGCGCGTCAAAGTTCGTGAAGGGCGATGCGATCGCCGGCATCATCATCATCGTCATCAACCTCGTGGGCGGCATCGCGATCGGGATGCTGCAGGACGGCCTGCCGATCTCGGAGGCACTCACCACCTACGGCCTGCTCACCATCGGCGACGGCCTCGTCACCCAGATCCCGGCGCTGCTCATGGCCGTGTCCACCGGCATGATCGTCACACGCTCCAACGCCGAGGCGGACATGGGTTCCACCGCGGCGCAGCAGCTCGGCCAGTCTCAGAACGCGCTGCGGATCGCGGGTGCGGCGGCGGTCGTCATGGCGCTGATCCCGGGCATGCCGAAGCTGCCGTTCATCGTGGTGGGTGCGGGCCTGATCGTCATCGCGCAGAGCATCAGGAAGTCCGAGGCCGACGCCCGGACGGCTGCCGCCGCGCTCGAGGCCGAGCAGACCCGCCCATCGACCGACAGCACCGACGACCTGCTGGAGCAGATGCGCGTCCATTCCCTGGAGGTGCTGCTCGCACCCGATCTGGTGGACGTGGTCACCGGGGCACCGGACGATCTCCTCGGCCGTGTCCGCGCCCTCCGGCGCAAGATCGCCCTGGAGCTCGGCGTCGTGGTTCCTCCCGTGCGTACGCGTGACAGCGTGGAGCTGCCGCCCGCCACCTACGTCATCAAGATCGCCGGCGTCGAGGCCGGGCGGGGTGAAGCGCCGCGCGGGAAGGTCCTTGCGCTCGGCGACCACCTCACGCACCTGCCGGGCACCGCCGTCGTCGAGCCGGTCTTCGGCCTGGCAGGGAAGTGGGTGCCCGCCGAACTCCGGCACAACGCAGAGCTCGCCGGGGCCACCGTGATCGACCGCGTGTCCGTGCTCGTGACGCACCTGTCGTCGGTCATCACGGCGAACGCTGCGCGCCTGCTGTCCCGCGAGGACGTCCGGGTCCTCACGGACGGCGTCCGCCAGGTGAACCCGTCGGCCGTCGAGGAGCTCGTGCCCGGGCTGCTGTCCCTCGCCGAGGTGCAGCGGGTCCTGCAGGGCCTGCTGTCGGAACAGGTGCCGATCAACGACCTCGCCCGCATCTACGAGGCACTCACGCTCAGGGCCAAGGCGTCGTCGGATCCCGAGGGCCTCATCGAGGCGGCGCGGCTGGCCCTCGGTCCGGCCGTCGTCCAGCAGTATCTGGACGGCACGCTGCTGCGGGTCATCATGATCGACCCGCTGCTCGAGCAGTCGATGCTCGAGGGGCTCCGGCCCTCCGATCAGGGCACGCAGATCCTGCTCGATCCCGCGCGGACCGAAGCCGTGCTCTCATCCGTCCGCTCGACGGTCGCCGACATCGAGGGTGCCGGGAACTCGGCGGTGCTCGTGTGTGCGCCCGCACTGCGACCCGCCCTCCGGCGGCTCGTCGGACCGCAGGCAGCGAACCTGCCCGTGCTCTCCTACCAGGAGGTCACGAGCGCCGGCGTCGCGATCGAAACAGTAGGAGTGGTCCGTGGCACCGCAGTTATTTCATCTTGAAGGTTCCTCCCTCGAGGAGCTGAAGGCGAAGGCAGCGGCCCTGTACGGGCCGCGTGCCCTCATCGTGTCCGCGGAACTCGTGACCGTCGGGGGGATCCGCGGCGTCCTCGCCCGGAAGCACTACGAGATCGTGGTCGAAGTGCCGGAGCACGACGGCGACCGCGGCCGACACGGAGGCTCGGGTCTCTCCGAGGTGGCCGGCTCGCGGGACGCGTCCCGTTCCGGCTCGCGGGAAGCGTCCCGTTCCGGCTCCCGTCCGGGTTACCGGGACGGTTCTCCTGGTGGGGTCTCCGGGGGGTCCCTCGACGGGGCCACCGGGGGTCCTGTCGGCGGGGCCACCGGGGGTCCTGTCGGCGGGAACCGCGGGGGCTCGCCCGGTGGGCCCCCCGGAAGTTCCACTGGCGGTGCTCCCGGCACCGGCCGGCCCCGGGGGCGCCGGAGTGCGGCTGCCTCGGCGGCGGGCCTCGACGCGCTCCTCGAGCAGGCCGAACTCGACGAAGCCCACATCCTGCGAGGGACCGGCGTCGACCGGTCCCCGGAGCCCCGCACCGCCTTCGCGGCTACGGTGTCGACGGACTCCGGTCTCTTCGCAGCACTCATGGACGATCTCACCTTCGCCACTACCCCTGCACCCCCGTCGGCGCCGACGCCGGCTTCCACCCGGGCCGGGTCGGGTGCCGCCGGGGCCGCGGCTGCAGGGACTGCCCGCACCGACGACGCGACCCGGACTGCCGGGACCACCGCATCCGGCGCATCCGATGCATCCGGCGCATCCGATGTATTCGGCGCATCCACCGCATCCGGCGCATCCAATGCATCCGACACCGGGCCCGACTCCACGTTCCTCCGGGAGGGTCCGGGCGATCCGACCGACCTGCCCGATGTCCGGGGCCAGGTCCTCCGCGCACCCGCCGGCGCATCTCCCGCGCCGTCTGTGCTGCGGGCACCTGGCGATCTCGTCGTCGTCGTCGGAGCGCCCACTGTTGTCTGGCCGGTCGCATCCTCGATGGCCACCGTCCTCGGCCGGGGAGCACCCACGGCAGTGGCGGTCTCGGGGCCGCCGGGCTGGACGCACCCGGACGCTCGGTCGATCGACGACCGTCTCGCGGTGAACGCCGCTCGCGCCGCGGGGGTGGACGGCGGCCACGCCGTGTTCGTCGCGCTGTCGTCGGAGGAGCCCCTCGCGGACGGAGACGCCCTGATCGCACTGCGGCCCGATCAGGTGTGGCTCGCCGTGGACGCCGGACGCAAGGAAGCGGACACCGCAGCCTGGGTCGGGGCGCTGGTGCGCAGCATGGAGCGTGCAGGGCTCGCGCCGGCAGGGCTTGCCGTCGTCGGATCGGCGACGACGGCGACGCCGGAGACCGTTCAGGCGCTCGGCCTTCCCATCGGATGGCTGGAGGGTCGCCCGGCCGGACACACCCCGGCCGACGCCCCAGCGACCGCGACGACGACGGCACCCGGGCCGCGCAGGCCCGGCGGTCGACGTCGTGCCGTGCCTGTCGGGATAGAGTGACACGGTGCTTGTACTCACACGAAAGGTCGGCGAGCAGATCCTGATCGGCGACGACATCGTCATCACGGTGCTCGATTCCCGTGGCGATGGTGTGCGCATCGGCATCGATGCTCCCCGGGGTGTGAAGATCCAGCGCGAGGAGGTCCTCCGTGCCGTCACCGAAGCGAACCTCGCGGCGGCGGCAGCCGGGGCGGACGATGCCGATGCCCTGAAGGCCCTGCTGCAATCCGGTGCGACAGTCTCGACCGACAGCGTCGGCCAACCCGACAGCTGAGGCCCGTCCGGTTCCAGGGGGCGCCTCCCACCGTGCCTGCCCCGCGGGTGGCCGCTCGTTTCGTCCCGGACACGGAAAAGCCCCGGTGGTGAACCAACCGGGGCGATCGTGGAGCCTCCTGCCAGAGTCGAACTGGCGACCTTCTCATTACGAGTGAGACGCTCTACCGACTGAGCTAAGGAGGCAATGCTTCCTGGTCCCGAATGTCGCCCGGGGCCGATCCACAAGTCACAACTTTATAGGAGGGGTCGGCCGCGGTCAAAATGGCGTCGCGTCAGCAGAGTGCGCCCTGGTGCCCGCCGTCGTGTCGGCCCTCGCCTGCCACCTGCCCCGTGACGCGTTCCGGCGCCGGACGCGGCCCCTGTGTCAGGCCCCCGTCTCCGATCCGCGATCGACCGACCTGGGGTGGGGCGGTGTCCCCGATCACCGCGAGGGCGCGCTGCCGGCTCCTCAGCAGCGGGCGCCGTCCTCCGGGACTCTCCCGTCGACGAAGAAATCATCGACCAGGTCCAGGATGCAGCCGTTGGAGCGGCCGTACGCCGTGTGGCCCTCGCCTTCCCACGTCACGTGGACACCGGACTCGAGTTGGTCGGCCAGGGCCGTGGACCACTCGTACGGTGTCGCCGGGTCGCCGGTGGTGCCGATGACGACGATCGGGGCGGCGCCCGCAGCCCGCACGGGCGCGGGCCCGGGGACGGGCGGATACTTCCACGGGGCGCAGGTCACGCCGCCGAACGCCAGGAAACGGCCGAACGTGGGCGACGCCGCGACGAGTTCCTGTTCATCGGCGCGCATCTGCGCCGGGTCGCTCGTCATCGGGTAGTCGAGGCAGTTGACGGCGAGGAACGCGGCCGTCGAGTTGCCCGCGTAGCTGCCGTCCGGCTGGCGTTCCGACGAGAGATCCGCGAGGCGGAGGATGCTGGACACGTCGCCGTCGAGGGCATCCGAGACGGCCTGCGTGAGCATGGGCCAGTTGCCGTTGTCGTACAGCGGCAGGATGAAGCCCTGGACGAAAGTGGAGACGGGCACCCGGCGACCGTCGTCGGCCGTCATCGGCTCACGCTCGACGGCGGCGAACAGTTCCTGGATCTGCAGGACGCCGTCGTCCACCGTCCCGGTGTAGGGGCAGTCCCCGCCCTGCTGGCAGTCGGCGACATAGGCGCGCAGGGCCTTCTCGAAGCCGACGGCCTGACCGAGGGTGATGTCCTCGTTGCTCAGTGACGGGTCGATCGCGCCGTCGAGCACGAGCCGCCCGACCCGCTCGGGGAACAACTCCGCGTAGGTCGCCCCGAGCTGCGTCCCGTAGGAGAAGCCCAGGTAGTTCAGCTTCTGGTCGCTGACGAGCGCCCGGAGAACATCCATGTCCCGTGCGGCGGACACGGTGTCCACGAAACCCAGCAACTCACCCGTGCGCTCGGCACACACATCCGCGAACTCCCTGGCGTCCGCGGACATGAGGTCGAGGAGCTCGTCGGGGGAGGCCTCGGCCGGGTAGCTCTCCTGCCGCGCCTCGTCCTGCTCGGCATCGCTGTAGCACTCCACGGCACTGGACCTGTTGACGCCCCTCGGATCGAAGCCGACGACGTCGTAGTCCTCCCGCAGGCGGTCGCTGGTCACGTAGTCGAGGGAGTCCTTCACGATATCGAAGCCGGACCCGCCCGGGCCGCCCGGATTGATGAGGATCGTCCCCCGCGCCTCACCGGAGGCGTCGGCGCGGATCGCCGCGATCTCGATGCTGTCCCGACCCGGATCCGTGTAGTCCAGTGGCACGTCGATCGTCGCGCAGACGAAGGATGCCTCGCAGCTCTCCCACTGCACGTCCTGCGTGTAGAAGGGGCGGAGGTCTCCCGACACGTCACCTATGGCCGCAGGGTCCGCGGTGGCCACCTCGCCCGCGGGCGGCGCCGGGCGGCTCTCGGGCGCGAGCAGCGTACATCCGGAAAGCCCCAGCACGACGGCGGTGGACGCGGCGAGGAGTGCCGTGGCCCGGCGGAAGGGGCCGCGGCGGTCGCTCGAGCCGTCGCTGTCGGGGAGGCGGTACGGTCCGCCGGTCATCGGTCGAGGTCCTTCCGGGACAGGAGGCTCACCGTCATCGCCTCGATCGCGAGCAGCGGGGACACGTTGGTACTGACCAGACGCGTGCGGACCTCGTTGATGGACTCGAGCCGCAGCAGGGTGTCCTCGGGGCCCTCCCGGCGGGCGAACTCCTCGAGTTCCGGTCGCAGGGGCTCGTTGACGAGCATCTGTCCGCTGGAGACCTGGAGCATCAGCACGTCCCGGTAGAAGGAGATGAGGTCGGTCAGCGCGCGATCGAAGTAGTCGTTCTTCGAGCGTTTCGCCCGCCGCGTCTGGTCATCCTCGAGCCGCTTGATCTGTGCACGCATCGACGGCGGCAGGACACCCGTCTCGGGTGCGCCGAGGGTCGCGAGCAGCGCGGCCCTCTCCTCGGCGTCGCGCTGCTCGAAGGAACTCTGAGCTTCCGCTTCGGCGAGCTTCACGAGATCCGCTGCAGCCCGCATGGCGCCGGCCACCGAGCGAAGCGTCAGGGGGAGCCGGACGATCTGATTGCGGCGCTCGCGGGCGCCGTCGTCCGTGGCGAGCCTCTTCGCGATGCCGATGTGGCTCTGGGCGGCGCGGGCGGCAGCCTCTGCCGTCACTGCGTCGATCCCGTCGCGGGCGACGAGCAGGTCCGCGACGTCCTGGACCGGTGGCAGTCGGAGGCCGACCGACCGGCATCGGGAGCGGATGGTGATCAGCACGTCGCCCGGACTCGGAGCGCACAGCAGCCAGATGGTCCGCGGCGGCGGTTCCTCGATGGCCTTCAGCAGTACGTTGGTGCTGCGCTCCTGCATGCGGTCGGCGTCCTCGACGATGATGATGCGCCAGCGCCCTGTCGACGGCTTGTCCTGTGCCTTGCGGACGAGTTCACGCGCCTCGTCGATGGTGATCGTCACCTTCTCGGTGGTGACGTTGGTGAGATCGGCGTGCGCGCCCGAGAGGACGGTCCGGCAGGCCTTGCACGTGCCGCAGCCCCGCTCGGTGAGGGCTTCGCGCTCGCAGAGCAGGGCAGCGGCGAAGGCGCGGGCGGCGTTGGACCTGCCCGAGCCTGGCGGGCCGGTGAAGAGCCAGGCGTGCGTCGGCGTACCGGACTGTGCTGCACGGCGCAGTTGCTCGACCACCTGTTCCTGCCCCCGGAGTTCGGCCCACACACCGGTGGCGGGAAGGCCCGGCGTCGCGGTGCTCACGCCGACCTCCGGGCCAGTGCGCCGAGGATGGACCGGTGGAGATCCTCGGGTGTCCCGGCGGCGGCAAGGACCAGGTAGCGTTCGGGTTCCGCGCGCGCCAGGTCCAGGAACGCGGAGCGGATACTGGCGTGGAAGGTGTCGGGTTCCGCCTCGAGGCGGTCCTCCGCGGCAGCACCCCTCGTGCGGCGGCTTCGGCCCTCCTCCGGCGCGACGTCGAGCAGGACGGTGAGATCGGGGCGGAGGCCGTCGGTGGCCCACAGATTCACGTCGAGGACGGCCTGCGCACCCAGTCCGCGGCCGGCGCCCTGATAGGCGACCGAGGAGTCGACGAAGCGGTCGCACACGACGACGTCGCCCCGTTCCAGCGCGGGCACGATCACCTGATGCACGTGGGCTGACCGCGAGGCGGCGAACATGAGGGCTTCGGTCCGCGCGTCGATGTCGCCGTGGCCATGCTCGAGGACGAGCGAGCGCAGTTTCTCGCCGATGGGCGTGCCCCCCGGTTCGCGCGTGCGGATGACCGTGCGGCCGTCCTTCTCGAGGGCCTCGACGAGCAGTGCGGCCTGCGTGGACTTGCCTGCGCCGTCGCCGCCTTCGAGCGCGATGAAGAGCCCGGGAAGCCCGTGCGGGAGGGGAAAGGTCACGCGCCAAGACTACCGAGTGGCCGTGACATTGAGGCCATGGGGGAGCGCTGCGTGCTGCGCCGCGGATCCGGGAGCGCTGCCGGCGCACCCGATGCCCGCTGTGCTCGGAGTTATCCACATACGGACCTCCTCCCAGGTGTTCGAATACACGTACTAATACGCTCGTTCCATGGCCACAGACGTAGCGGAGGAGCAGTCGACGACGGTGCAGGCTCTCGGCCTCGTCCACTCGCACCTCGCGGGCATCGTCAAGCAGTTCGAGACCGACGCCCGCCTCGCCTCCACGGCCGATCTCGCCGCAGCCCTCGGTGCCGCGGAGCGTATCTTCCACCTGGTCGAGTACCTGCAGGTCGTGGGTGCGGCAGCGGCGGACCAGCAGGAGATCGCCAGGGTCGGGGAAACACGGAGGGGCCTGGACTGGAGTGGTCCTCTGGCCGTTCCCGAGGATGCCCACGAGTTCAAGGACACTGCCGAGTACCTCCGCGCTCGCCTGGGGATCACCCGGCAGGAAGCGCAGCGGCGGGTCCGCCTGGGGAAGTACGTGCTCCCACGGGCCGCAGTGACCGGCGAGCCATGCCCGGCTCTGCTCGAACTCGTCGGGGATGCGTTCGGGTCGGGTGCGATCAGCTCCCACGCCGCCGTCCGGATCAGCGATGCGGTGGAACGTGTACGGCCCTGTGCGTCGGCTGACCAACTGCAGTTCATGGAGGAGTCCCTGACGACCCAGGCCATGGAATCCGACGCCGACCTGCTGAACGTGATCATCCGACGCTGGGAAGCAGCGCTCGATCCCGACGGGGCCGAGCCCACGGAGGAATTGCTGAAGGCGCAGCAGGGCGTGTTCCTGAGGGGCAGGCGACGTGGACTGCACCGGTTGGAGATCGCTGCGGACGACGAACAGTTCGAGTACCTCCTCACCGTCATGAACACCGCGACCAACCCGCGCACCAACCTGCCCCTTGCTCGGGGCGGTGGTCCGGCAGGGGCGGACGCCCGGCGGGCCGGGAGTGACGGTGCCGGTGACGCCACCGATACCGATACCGACTGCGGCGGTGGCCTGTGCAGCGACGTGGACCCGAGCGGCACAGCGCAGAGTGATACGGACCCGGTCCATGCCACCCCGCGTGAGACGGTCGCCGATGGCGCCGACCCCTTCGATGCCGAGCGGAATGGCGCCGATCGGAACGGCATCGATCGGAACGGCATCGATCCGGACGAGGCCGACCACGGCGACGCTCAGCCGAGCTGGGAGCGCAGGACCCGGCCCCAGCGCCAGCTGGACGGGTTGGTCGGTGCCTGCCAGGTCGCCCTGGCTACGGACACTCTTCCTGCCACCGGTGGCCATCGGCCGCAGGTGATGGTCACCATCGATTACCGTGCCCTCGTCGAAGACCTGCGCCATGCGGGAGTCGCCCGGAGAAGAATCGGCGGATCGGGGATCCGCCCGTCCGGTATTCGCCTGTCGGGTGTATGGCGGGACGACCGCCGCGCGGAGGACGGATTGTCTGCGCAGAACGGGCAGCACGGGCAGCAGGCGCAGCAGGCGCAGCAGGCGCAGAACGGTCATCGAGCGTGGGACGGGCAGGCGCGGGACGGGCAGTGCTCCCAGGACGGACCGTCGGGTCAGGACGGGCGGCAGGCGCGGGGGGAGGAGTGGGGGGAGGAGTGGTCACAGCTCGGGTTGCTGGTGACCGACGCGGGGGCAGGTGCCTTCGGTGGCCCCTCCGGCGCTTCGAGGGCGCACCCCGCAGGCGGTTACAGCGTCTTCGGAGGGCCCGTCACCGCGAGGACCGTACGCAAGATCGCCTGCGACGCGGACATCATCCCCGTTGTCCTGGGGGACCGAGGGGAGGTCCTCGACGTCGGGCGCGCTCGCAGGCTCTTCGGTGTGGCGCAACGGCGGGCAATGGTTGCTCGGGACCGGGGGTGCGCGTTCCCCGATTGCACCGTTCCCGCCGTCTGGGCGGAAGCACACCACGTCACTCCGTGGGTCCTCGGCGGAAGAACCGACGTCTCCAACGGGTGCCTCCTGTGTTCCTTCCACCACCGGCTCATCGAGCGGGGTAACTGGATCATCGAGATGAAGCACGGGATCCCGTGGTTCACCCCACCGGCCTACATCGACCCCGATCGCACTCCCCGGCGGAACAGGCACCGGGAACTCCCCCAGTGCGGGGCGCCATGATGGCACTCGTCATGCCCGGGGGCACAGCGTCCGACGTCCGAGGGGCAGGCGATTGTGACACCCTTTTTCCGGGCACGCGCTGTCCGACCTACGCTGACCCCATGACGACATCTCGCGAGGACCCGCCGCACGCCGGGTTCGCCCCGGACACGCTCACCGTCGCCGCAGGTCGGCCTCCCCGCGAACACGACGCCCCGGTCAATGCACCGATCGTGCTCTCGACGACGTTCCACGAGACGGGCGCGCCCGTGCCCGGTGACCGCATCTATGCGCGTGGTTCGAACCCCACCTGGGATCCGTTCGAGGAAGCACTCGGTGCGCTCGAGGGGGCGGACCTACCGGCCCTCGTCTTCGGTTCCGGGCTCGGCGCGGCAGCCGCCGCGCTGTCGCTCGTCCCGACCGGGGGAGCGGTCGTGATGCCACGCCATGCCTACGCCGGGTCGATCAGTCTTGCCGCAGATCTGGCAGCACAGGGGCGGTTCGAACTGCGTACCGTCGATATCGCCGACACTGCCGGGGTCCTCGCCGAGCTCGACGCGCTCGCCGCGCGATTCGATGCCGGCCAGATGATGCTGTGGCTCGAGAGCCCCACCAACCCGATGCTCGAGGTCGCCGAACTGGCTGTCCTGACCGAGGCCGCCCACACGACGGGCGCGGTCGTCGTCGCCGACAACACCTTCAACACCCCCATCGTGCACCGGCCCCTGGAGTCCGGCGTCGACGTCGTCCTCCACTCCGTGACGAAGTGGTTGTCCGGGCATTCCGATGTCGTTCTCGGCGCGCTGGTCACCTCCGATCCGGCGCTTCGCGAGCGGCTGCTGGCGCACCGTACCCTGCATGGCGCGATCGCGGGACCCTTCGAGGTCTGGCTCGCGCTGCGCGGGCTGCGCACCCTCGCCCTCCGTATGGAGCGGAGCCAGGCCACCGCGGCGTCCCTCGCGCATCGCCTCGTCGGTCACCCGTCCGTCCGCCGCGTACGGTACCCGGGTCTGCCGTCGGATCCCGGGCACAAGCGTGCGGCTGACCAGTTCAACGGTTTTGGCGGGATCGTCAGCATCGAGCTCGACGACGTCGCCACGGCCGATGCACTCGTCGCCGCCGTCCGCCTCTGGCTCCCGGCAACCTCGCTGGGCGGCGTCGAATCGCTCATCGAACGGCGTCGGCGCCAGCCGGCCGAACCGAAGACTGTCCCGGAGGCACTTGTGCGCCTCTCCGTCGGGATCGAGAACCCCGAGGACCTGTGGGCGGACCTCGACCGCGCCCTCCGGCAGGCATCGGGCGGGTACCGGCTGGTCGCAGCTCCCACCACAGCGTCATCCGCGCCGGGCCCGGGGAGAGCCAGCTAAGCTGATCCTGTGGCTCTCGTTTACGCAATCCAGTACTACCTGTACCTCGCCCTCGGCGTCGTGGCCCTCGGTATCGAGTTGTGGGCCCTCTCCGACTGCGTGCGCCGTCCAGGTACGGCCTTCGAAGCCGCCTTCAAGCGGACCAAGGGCTTCTGGCTGGCGCTCACAGGGGGAGCGGTCGTCGTCGGCCTGCTGTCCGCGCTGAGCAGCCGGGGTGGCTTCAACCTCTTCCAGTTGGTCGCGATCATCGCGGCCTGTGTGTACCTCGCCGACGTCAAGCCTGCCGTCAGTCAGACCTCGGGCCGAGGCGGGAGCCAGGGTCCCTACGGCCCCTGGTAGCACTCTCACCGCGGAGCGACAGCGTCCCAGCCCACGGTGACCTCACCGAGGCGCCAGCGTGAAGGACCGTCGTGCAGCGGCCAGCCGGCGGCCTTCATCGCCGCACACGTCGCCACCCACCGCTGCTGGTTGCCGAAGGATGCAAGGGCAGCGGCATCGAGCCATGCCCGGTCCAGCGCCTGCAGGTAACCGTGCACCCGCTCGCCCTCCACGTTCCGGTGGATCAACGCCTTGGGCAGCCTCTCCGCCACATCGGACGGGAGGCTGAACGCACCGAACCGCAGCGAGATGCTGAGCGACACCGGTCCCGCCGGCGCGACGGCAGCCCAGGTGGAGCGCCGTCCGATCTCGTCACAGGTCCCGTCGATGAGCAGCCCATCCGGAGCCAGCCGCCCACGGACCTCGTCCCAGTACGCCCCGTACTCGTCCTCGTCGTACTGCCGCAGCACATTGAATGCGCGCACGACGACGGGGCGCCGGCCCGCGAGCGGCAACTCGAAACCGCCCTGCCGGAAGCTGAGGCCAGGGCGTGTCAGCGGTTCTGCGCCCGCCACCCGCGCCGGATCGATCTCCATGCCCACCACCTCGACGTCGTCGCGGACCGACCGCAGGCGGGTGAACAGTTCGACGGCGGTGACGGGAGCCGCTCCATAGCCGAGGTCGACCACGAGCGGGTCGGCGGCCCGACGCAGGCGCGAGCCGTGGGATCCGGCGAGCCAGCGATCGACGCGGCGCAGGCGGTTCGGGTTGGTGGTGCCGCGGGTGATGGTCCCCAGAGGCTTGGGGGGACGGGATCGCGAAGGCACCCATCAACACTAGGGCACAGCGGGAGGGCCGCCGCGCCGGGCGGCCGGACCCCGGTGCTGCAGCCACCCGGCTGTCCTCCGGCGTTCCGGTATGACCCGCCGCAGGGCGATACGGCAGACTAGGACCCATGACCTACACACTGATCCTGCTGCGCCATGGCCAGAGCGAATGGAACGAGAAGAACCTCTTCACCGGGTGGGTGGACGTCGACCTCACCGAGAAGGGACGCGAGGAAGCGATCCGCGGCGGTCACCTCCTGACGGAAGCCGGCATCCTTCCGGACATCGTGTACACGTCCCGGCAGAAGCGCGCGATCATCACCGCCAACCTCGCCCTCGAGGCAGCGGACCGCAGCTGGATCGACGTCAAGCGGAACTGGCGCCTCAACGAACGCCACTACGGAGCGCTGCAGGGCAAGGACAAGGCCCAGACCCTCGCCGAGTACGGCGAGCAGCAGTTCATGGAGTGGCGCCGGTCCTACGACACCCCGCCGCCCCCGCTCGACGACGCCAGCGAGTTCTCGCAGGCCGACGATCCGCGCTACGCCGACCTCGGCGACGCCGTGCCGCGCACCGAGTGCCTCAAGGACGTCCTCGAGCGCTTCCTGCCGTACTGGGAATCGGACATCACAGCGGACATCAGGGCCGGCAAGACCGTCCTCATCGCCGCCCACGGCAACTCGCTCCGCGCCCTCGTCAAGCACCTCGACGGCATCAGCGACAAGGACATCGCCGCACTGAACATCCCCACGGGCATCCCCCTCGTGTACGAGCTGGACGAGGACCTCAAGCCCGTCAAGGCGGGTGGCACCTACCTGGACGCCGACGCCGCCGCCGCCGCGATCGAGGCCGTCGCGAACCAGGGCAAGCACTAGTCGCACACCCGCACCGACAGAACGACGGCGGTCCCTGCGGGGCCGCCGTCGTCCTGTCGTGTCGGTAGGTCAGATCAGCGGCGCGACGGGGTGCCACTCTCCCGTGACGAGATAGGTGACCTTCCGGGCCACCGAGACGCCGTGATCCGCGAAGCGTTCGTAGTAGCGGCTCGCAAGGGTGACGTCCACCGTGGTGGGTGCACTCTCGGTCCAGCCCTCGGCCGCAACGGCCTTGAAGACACTCGCGTGGAGCTCGTTCACCCGCGCGTTGGCGGCACTGATCTCGTTGCTCAGGTCGAGGTTGCGCGTCTCGAGGAGCTCCTTGACCTTCATCGCGATCTGCACGTCGAGTTCCGCGAGTTCGTCGAACGTCGCGCGGATACTTTCCGGGATCACGTTCTCGGGGAAGCGCAGCCGGGCGAGCTGGGCCACATGGCGGGCGAGATCGCCCATCCGCTCGAGCGACGCACTCATCCGCAGCGCGCCCACGATCATGCGGAGATCGGATGCCACCGGCCCTTGGAGGGCGAGGATGTCGATAGCCCGCTCGTCGAGGGAGTTCTGCAGGAAATCGATACGTGCGTCGGCGGCGATCACTTCCTGAGCGAGCTCCGTGTCGGCACCCTGGAAAGCACTGTTGGCCTTCTGTATGGCTTCCGTCACCAGCCGCGAGATCTCGATGAGCTCCTCGCCGATCTGGTGGAGCTCGGCCTGAAAAACCTTACGCACGTGGGCGTCCTTCCCTGGAAGTTTCGATTCGAACCGTTCCCACAGTTCTGCCGACGACCCTTCCAGCCAGCGGTGAACTGTTTCTCCGCTTTGTGTGAACGTTAGTTGAACCCCCTGCCTATTGCCACCGGATCGGGTGGGGCTGGAAACGCCAGAGCATAAGCTAGGTCCGTGGACCCCCTTCTCCTGACGCTCGCGGCCGGGCTGGTAGGCCTCGCCCTCGGCGTGATCGGCATGGCGGCGTTCCGTGCGAGCGAGACGCAGCGGCTCCGGCTCCTCGACGAGGACGAGCCGTCCCTGCCCGACGGCGCCGCTGAGGTCCTCTCCATCATCGGCAGGGCATACGTGATCGTGGACGCCATCGACGGCGTCGTCCGGGCCAGTCCGGCCGCCTACGCGTTCGGCCTCGTCCGCGGACATACCCTGGTCCATTCCGAGCTCCTGGACCTGACCGCACGCGTCCGGCGCGACGGCGTGATCGAGCAGCAGCAGCTCGAACTCCCGCGCGGGCCCCTCGGCCAGGGCATGATCGTGGTCCAGGTCCGCATCGCAGCACTCGGCGCCGAGTACATCCTCATCCTCGCGGACGACCGCACCGAGATCACCCGCACCGAGGAGATCCGCAACGACTTCGTCGCGAACGTGTCCCATGAGCTGAAGACGCCCGTCGGTGCGATCTCCCTCCTCGCCGAGGCCATCGACGACGCCGCAGAGGACGAGGTGGCGGTCCGCCGCTTCGCCCAGCGGATGCACAAGGAATCCGGCAGGCTGTCCGCACTCGTGCAGGACATCATCGAGCTCTCCCGCCTCCAGGGGGCCGACGTCGTGCGCCGCGGCAAGCCGGTGGACATCGACTCCGTCGTCGCCGAGGCGGTCGACCGCAACAAGCTTCCCGCCGAGAGCAAGCAGATCGACATCGTCGTCGGCGGGTCGGCCTCCGCGCCCGTGCACGGCGACCGCGACCTCCTGATGACGGCCTTCCGCAACCTCATCGACAACGCCATCCGCTATTCGCCCGAGGGCACGCGGGTCGGTGTCGGGATACGGTCGCGTGACGGCCTCGTGCAGGTCTCGGTCACCGACCAGGGCGTGGGCATCACGCCGGAGGAGCAGGAACGCGTCTTCGAGCGCTTCTACCGGATCGACGCCGCCCGGTCCCGACAGACCGGCGGCACGGGCCTCGGTCTCAGCATCGTCAAGCACGTGGTGTCCAACCACGGCGGCGAGGTCACCGTCTGGTCGCAGCCCGGGCAGGGCAGTACGTTCACGGTCAGGCTGCCCGAGATGGAGCGCACGGTCGACGACGACGTCGCGTCGGACGGTCCCGCATCGAGCGGCGTGGTCGACGGCGCCGTGCAGTCGGTCGAACGGAAGTCAGGGAAGAAGGGCAGCAGCGCTGCCCAGGAACAGGGAGTCAAGGCTTGAGCCGTATTCTGATCGTTGAGGACGAGGAGTCGTTCAGCGACCCGCTGTCCTATCTCCTCGGCAAGGAAGGCTACGAGGTGTCCGTCGTGGACAACGGCCTCGATGCCCTCGTCGAGTTCGACCGCTCGGGCGCGGACCTCGTGCTGCTCGACCTCCAGCTGCCCGGACTGCCCGGTACCGAGGTCTGCCGGCAGCTCCGCCAGCGTTCCAGCGTCCCGGTCATCATGCTGACGGCCAAGGATGCCGAGATCGACAAGGTGGTGGGGCTGGAACTCGGCGCGGACGACTACGTGACCAAGCCGTATTCCTCGCGTGAGCTCGTGGCCCGTGTCCGCGCGGTACTGCGACGCCAGGCCGAACCCGAGGAACTCATCTCGAACACCGTCCAGGCGGGGCCGGTCCGCATGGACATCGAACGCCACGTGGTGAGCGTCGCCGGCGACCAGGTGGCGCTCCCGCTGAAGGAGTTCGAGCTGCTCGAGATGCTGCTCAGGAATTCGGGCAGGGTGCTGACGCGCGGACAGCTGATCGATCGGGTCTGGGGCTCCGACTACGTGGGGGATACAAAGACCCTCGACGTCCATGTGAAGCGGCTGCGCGGCAAGGTGGAGCCCGATCCCTCGAACCCCCGCTACCTCATCACGGTGCGAGGGCTCGGCTACAAGTTCGAGCCCTGAGTCCAGGCTCTCCCGGCCCACAACCCGCCGACATGACGCTGCCCCCGCCCGATCGATCGGGCGGGGGCAGCGTCATGTCGGGGAGGGCTACTCGCCCTCGGCTGCCTCTTCGGTCGCTGCAGGCTCGCTCGGACGCGGGGTGAAGCCGCCGGGTACGAATTCGCGGTACTCGGCGAGGGTTCCGTCGAGCACGGGTACCTGGAAGGTCGCCTCCTCGCCGTCGACCCCGAAGTCGACGTCGATCAGCGAACCAGGAGCGTCGTCCAGCCCCTCGAGGGTGCTGTCGTCCTCGGTCTCGTCCTCGAACCTGAACTCACCCTCTCCATCGACGGTGATCCTGGTTTCCGCGCCACCCGCCCGGATGGACAGGTCCACGGGCTGATCACTCGTGTTGAACACCGTGCCGACGAGCCGCCCTGAGCTCTCGCCGTCGCTGCCCACGATCAGGATGTTGCGCAGCAGGACAGGCCCGACGTCCTTCACGATGCCGTCCGAGGCGGCGTACTGCGTCGTCGTCGACTGCTCCGAGGTGAAGCTGCAGCCGGAGACGCCCAGCATGACCAGCACGGCGCCGGCAGCAACGGACAGCTGCACTCGGTTCTTCGGTGCGAAATTCACAGCACAAACTCCTGGGGTTCAACAGGCGGGACAGGACGTAATCCGGGAGGGGACCTACAGGACAGACTATCGGCAACGCCGCCCGATCGTGGTGTCGCTTCCGGCCCCGCCTCGGCGGCTGGATCACCTAATCCTGGGTCCGTCAAGAGGCGAATGATAGTCACTTGGGCTTGATTCGGGCCTCTGACCTGCGAAAACGCGCGGGTCGGCGTGTCGTTGCCGTGATAAACTGATTCCCGGGAAAGGGGAAAGTCCACATGGTTTTTGAGGTCGGCGAAACAGTTGTTTACCCTCACCACGGCGCGGCGAAGATCGAAGAGATCAAGATGCGCGTCGTCAAGGGCGAAGAGAAGATGTATCTCAAGCTCAAGGTGGCACAGGGTGATCTGACCATTGAGGTACCAGCAGAGAACGTTGACCTGGTAGGGGTCCGCGACGTGGTGGGCAAGGAGGGCCTCGAGCATGTGTTCGACGTCCTGCGCGCCGAATTCACGGAAGAGCCCACCAACTGGTCGCGTCGCTACAAGGCGAACCTCGAGAAGCTCGCCTCCGGCGATGTCATCAAGGTCGCCGAGGTGGTCCGTGACCTCTGGCGCCGCGATCATGATCGCGGTCTGTCGGCCGGGGAGAAGAGGATGCTCGCCAAGGCGCGGCAGATACTGATCTCCGAGCTCGCACTGGCCGAGAAGACCGACGAGGAGAAGGCTGCAAGCGTTCTCGACGAGGTACTCGCCTCCTAGGAGGCGGTCCAACAAGGAAGAGGGACCTCCGGGTCCCTCTTTTTTGTCGCACTGCCATAGGGTGACGGAATGTCCGAGATGAGTTCCCAGCGCCCAGCCCCGGTCGAGGTCGGCATCGTCATCGTCGCCGCCGGTTCGGGGCAGCGCCTCGGCCGCGGCATCCCCAAGGCGCGCGTCCTTTGCGGCGGACGCACCCTCCTCGACCACGCGATCGAGTCCGTCCTGCTGTCCGGCGTCGCCACCGCCGTCGTCGCGGTCCTCCCGGAGGACGACGACGTCCTGGCCGTCGTCGTCGCGGAAGCGGCCGCCCGCAGCGCTGCCGGAAGCATCGCCCGACCCGCAGCCGGTGCCGTGGACGAACCCGTCGGCCGACCCGCTGGCGGAAGCAATGCCGTGGCGGCGACGGGCGGCTCCGGCGCGACGCCGAGTGCAGCCGCAGGGATGCACGCTCCGGTCCGGATCTCGGCCGTCGCAGGAGGCCCCACCCGCACGGCGTCGGTGCGCGCCGGGCTCGACGCCCTGCCCTCGACGATCGACGTCGTCCTGGTCCACGACGCCGCGCGGGCCCTCACGCCCCCTGCCGTCTTCCGCCGCGTCGCCACCGCCGTCGCGGAAGGGGCGCCCGCAGTCATCCCGGTGCTGCCCGTGGTCGACACGGTCAAGGTCGTCGACGGCGACCTTGTCACCGCGACGCCTGATCGTGCAGGACTGAGGGCTGTGCAGACCCCGCAGGGTTTCGACGCCGGTGCGCTTCGTGCGGCCCACGCCGGAACCGCGGCGGCGCACCCGGGTGTCACCGACGACGCCATGCTCATGGAAGCTCTGGGCCACGCTGTCCGTGTGGTCGAGGGAGACCCCCTGGCATTCAAGGTCACGACGCCCCTCGACCTCATCATCGCGGAGGCGGTCCTCGCAGAGCGCCCGGTCCTCGGAACGCCCGGCGTCCGGGTATGCCCGCACGAGGTGAGCCCAGCCGGCCCCGGGAACGAATCGAACCCCGGGCCCGTCGGGGACCCGCCGGAATCGGCCGGACCGGTCCGGGAGCGAACGGACCTGGCCGGACCCGCCACGAGCCGACCGAACCCGGTCGGACCGTCGGAGGGCGGGCCGCACCCGTCCGGACCAGCCGAGGATGCACCGGCCGCGTCGGGCATCGTCCCGACCATCAGCAGGAGCAGCCGTGTACCTGAGTGAGCACCTCCACCTTCCCCGCACCGGTATCGGCGTCGACGTCCACGCGTACGTCCCGGAGCCCGCGACGAAGCCGGAGCCCGCGACGAAGCCGGAGCCCGGGACCGGGGCCGCACCGGCCCCGCTCTGGCTCGCCGGCCTGCTGTGGGAGGGCGAGCGCGGACTGTCGGGTCACTCCGACGGCGACGTGGTGGCCCACGCCGCAGCCGACGCCCTCTTCTCGGCCGCCGGCGTCGGCGATCTCGGGACGCATTTCGGAACGGATCGCCCCGAGTACGCCGGCGCCCCGGGCCACACCCTGCTGTCGGCGGCCGCGGAGATCGTGAGGGCGGCCGGGTTCGACATCGGCAACATCGCCGTCCAGCTCATCGGCAACCGGCCGAAGCTCGGACCGCGCCGGGCCGAAGCCGAGGCCGTGCTGTCCGATGCCGCCCAGGCCCCCGTGAGCATCTCGGCCACCACGACCGATGGGCTCGGCCTCACGGGCAGGGGAGAGGGCGTCGCGGCGATCGCCACCGCCGTCGTCGTCCGGGCCGGGGCCCGCCCGACGCCGTCCGGCCCGGAAGGCTGAAGCCCGACGCCGTCCGGCCCGGAAGGCTGAAGCCGCCGGGTAATCTGGACCGGTGAGCCTGCGATTCTATGACACCGCCCGCGCCGAGGTGCGCCGCTTCGAACCCCTCGAACCGGGCAGGGTGAGTCTGTACTACTGCGGCGCCACGGTGCAGGGCATGCCCCACGTGGGCCATGTGCGGTCCGCCATCGCCTTCGACCAGCTCACGCGGTGGCTCGAAGCGCGCGGCCTGCGCGTCACCGTCGTCCGGAACGTCACCGACATCGACGACAAGATCCTCGCCCGGTCCCAGGACTCCTTCCGCCCGGGGGCCACGGACGAGGACGCGTCCCTGAAGCCCGAGGAGGAGTGGTGGGCGCTGGCCTACCGCTTCGAGCAGGAGTTCCGTGGGGCGTATGCCACACTCGGGGTGCGGCCTCCCACCTATGAGCCACGGGCCACGGGACACATCCCCGAGATGCACGCCCTCATCCAGCGCCTCATCGACCGCGGTCACGCCTATCCGGCGCCGGACGGCTCGGGCGATGTCTACTTCGACGTCCGCTCCTGGCCGGCCTACGGCAGCCTGACGCGGCAGGACATCGACGACATGCAGGCCGCGCCCGACGCCGACCCGCGGGGCAAGAAGGATCCGCGGGACTTCGCGCTGTGGAAGGGCTCCAAGGAGTCCGACCCGCCCACGGCGTCCTGGTCCAGCCCGTGGGGTGCAGGCCGCCCCGGCTGGCACCTGGAGTGCTCGAGCATGGTGACCAAGTACCTCGGCACGGAGTTCGACATCCACGGCGGAGGGCTGGACCTGCGTTTCCCGCACCACGAGAACGAGATGGCGCAGTCCCAGGCGGCCGGCCATGCGTTCGCCCGCTTCTGGATGCACAACGGCATGGTCACCTACGGCGGCGAGAAGATGTCGAAGTCGATCGGCAACACCGTCAGCCCGCAGGAGATGATCGACGCCGCCGGTCCCCGCGTGGTGCGCTACTACCTCGGCCAGGCGCACTACCGCTCGGTACTCGACTACCGTGAGACGTCGCTGCAGGAGGCGGCCGCTGCCGTATCCCGCATCGACGGTTTCATCGCGAAGGCGTCCGCGCGGGTCGGTGCCCCGGGCCACGCGATCTCCGCAGCGGACCTGCCCGCGGCCTTCGCCGATGCCATGGACGACGACCTCAATGTGCCCCAGGCCCTCGCGGTGCTCCACACCACGGTGCGCAGCGGCAACACCCACCTCGCCGAGGGCGACGACGACGCCGTACGCGCGTGCCTCGCCGCCGTCGTCGCCATGACGGGCGTACTCGGACTCGACGACGCCGGAGCCCCGGTCACGATCCGCGACAGCGCGTCGGCCACGGCCCTCGACGTCCTCGTCGGCGACCGCATCGCCGAACGGAGTGCCGCACGCAGCGCACGGGACTGGGCGAGGGCGGACGGCATCCGCGACGCGCTGGCCGCCGCGGGCATCACGCTCGAGGACTCCGCCGACGGCGTCACCTGGTCACTATCGGGGGGCTAGCGAGGCGCCACCCGACGCCGCCGGCGTGCCTCCGCGTCACGGTCGGGAGAGCGCCGCGCGCCGGCCGGAAGACGGCCACACGATGCGTGCTGAGGCAGTGGACGCGCTCCGCGTAAACTGGAGTCCACTCTTCTTCTATTCAAAGGTGTTCTCCCATGGCCAGTCACGGACGTCCAGGCGCGGTTCGCAAAACGAAAAAGGGCCCCACCATCGGCACCGGCGGACACGGCCGCAAGTCGCTCGAGGGCAAGGGCCCCACGCCGAAGGCGGAGGACCGCCCGTACCACAAGTCGTTCAAGAACAAGGAGCTGGCCGAGCGCTCGGCGGCGAAGCGGGCCGGCGGCAAGAGCGCCGGCACCGGCCGCACGAAGGGCAAGGCGGCCGAGGAGGTCGTCACCGGCCGCAACTCGGTCGTCGAGGCGCTCCGCGCGGGTATCCCTGCGAAGGCGCTGCATGTCGCCATCCGCGTCGAGATGGACGACCGCGTCCGCGATTCCCTGAAGATGGCGGCCGAGCGTGGGATCCCCGTCATGGAGACCGGCAAGCCCGAACTGGACCGGATGACCGACGGCGCCGTGCACCAGGGCCTCATGCTGCAGATCCCGCCCTACGAGTACGCGGACGCACTGGACCTCGTCGACGAGACCATCGAGCGGTACCGGCGCGGGCACATCGGCAACGCCCCTCTCTTCGTCGCCCTGGACGGCATCACCGACCCCCGCAACCTCGGCGCGATCATCCGCTCGGCGTCGGCCTTCAGCAGCCACGGCGTCATCGTTCCCGAACGGCGCGCGGTCGGCGTGACGGCGTCGGCGTGGAAGACCAGCGCGGGTGCCGCGGTGCGCGTCCCGGTCGCCCGCGTCGGCAACCTGAACTCGGCCCTGAAATCCTTCAAGGCCAAGGGCATCTTCGTCCTCGGGCTCGACGGCGACGGTGACGTCTCCCTCCCGGAGCTGTCCCTCGGCCGCGACCCGATCTGCATCGTCGTGGGCTCCGAGGGCAAGGGCCTCTCCCGCCTCGTGCGCGAGAACTGCGACCAGATCGTATCCATCCCGATCGACTCCGCCATGGAATCGCTCAACGCATCGATGGCGGTGGGGATCACGCTGTACGAGGTCTCCCGCCAGCGCTCCGCCTGACCGGCGATGGTCGATCCCGCACCGTCGCCCCGCCCCTCCCGTGACTTCCCGCTCGGGCTCCACGCCATCACCGGCTCCTGGGGGCGGGACTCCCACGCCAACGCCGCGGTGTGGGCCCCGGCCATCCCGTCGATCGACGTGCACTGGCGCCGCGCCGACGGCTCGTGGACCTCGGAGACGCTGGTAGGACTCGACGGCGGCGTCCACCACGGCGTCGTCGGTCCGGTGTCGCCGGGTGCGCTCTACGCCTTCTGGCCCACGGGCAAGGAGCTGCCGGGGACGGTCGGCGAGGCACAGCTGCTCCTCGATCCCTACTCCCGTGCGATCGAGGTCGTCGACACGCCACCCGGAGCGGACGAGCCGACGTCGCGTTCCTACTACTCCGTGTTCCTCGAGCACGCCTTCGACTGGGGTGCGAGCGAGCGGCCCCACACCCCGTGGCGGGACACCGTCATCTACGAGGCCCACGTCAAGGGCCTCACGAAACTCCACCCGGACATCCCCGAGGAACTGCGCGGCACGTACGCGGGGCTGGGGCATCCGGTCATGGTGGGGTATCTCCGCGACCTCGGAGTGACCGCCGTCGAGCTCCTGCCCATCCACTTCCACCTCGACGAGCCGCACCTCGAACCTTTGGGCCTCAGCAATTACTGGGGGTACAACACCCTCGGGTTCTTCTCGGCGCACACCGACTACGCGACGGCCGCCGCACGGGCCGCAGGGCCCGCCGCCGTGCTCGACGAGTTCAAGGGCATGGTCCGCGCGCTCCACGAGGCCGGGCTCGAGGTGATCCTCGACGTCGTGTACAACCACACGGCGGAGGGTGAGCAGCATCGGCCGGACCTCTGCTGGCGCGGGCTGGGAGATCTCGACTACTACCGGCACGACCACGCCGGGCACTACGTGGACACGACCGGCTGCGGCAACAGCCTGGACTTCTCCCAGCCCCGGGTCGTCGAGTTCGCGCTGGACTCGCTGCGCTACTGGGTGGAGGAATGCCAGGTCGACGGATTCCGGTTCGACCTCGCCGTCACGCTGTCCCGCGACGAGCGCAACGCCTTCACGTCGCGGCACCCCTTCCTCGTCGCAGCCGGCGCGTCCAAGTCCCTCCGCGGCACGAAGCTCATCGCCGAGCCGTGGGACATCGGCCCGCACGGCTGGCAGACCGGCCGGTTCCCCCCGGGCTGGGCCGACTGGAACGACGGCTTCCGCGACACGGTGCGCGATTTCTGGCTCCGCGACGTCGCGTCCCTCGCCCATGGCGGCACCGGGTCCTCGCCCGCCCGCCTGGCGGGCTGCCTGGCAGGCTCGGCGGAGACCTTCGCACCATCCGGCCGCAGCGCCCTCGCCTCCGTCAATTTCGTCACCGCCCACGACGGCTTCACGCTCGCGGACCTGACGGCGTACGAGCGCAAGCACAACGAGGCCAACGGCGAGAACAACCGCGACGGCCACAACGACAACCGCAGCTACAACCACGGTGCGGAGGGCCGCACGGAGGACGAGGCGATCCTCGCGTCCCGCGAGCGCAGTGCACGCAACATGATGGCCTCGCTGCTCATCTCGCTGGGCGTCCCGATGCTCACCGCAGGCGACGAGTTCGGACGCACCCAGGCCGGGAACAACAACGCCTACTGCCAGGACAACGAGCTCGCCTGGGTGCACTGGCCCGACGACGCCGCGTCCCGGCGCCTGCTCGAATCGACACGCACGCTGCTGGCGATCCGACGCGCGTTCCTCGCGCAGCAGCCGCCGTCCTTCCCGTCCCGTGGCGACCAGTCGACCCTGCTGTGGTTCAACGCCGCCGGACTCCCGATGACCGCACAGGAATGGGAGGACCCGCGGACCAGGACCGTGCAGCTGATCCTCGGTTCGGCGGGCGGCACCGTCAACGGGCTCGTCGTGATCAACGGCTCGCTCGAGGACACCCGCATCCACCTGCCCTCGGCCTGGATCCTGCAGGGGCAGGGGATCGAACAGGACCAGCTGCGCTGGTTCAGTCGGATCTTCGATTCCGCCTCCCGCGAGCCGACGCCCGCCCGCGTACGGCTGTGGTCCGGCGACGCCGACACCGTCGCCGCCGACTCGGTCCGTATCTACTCCTGCTGACACCGCTCCAGGCACCGCCCGAACAGCACGAAGCCCGGGACCATCGGGTCCCGGGCTTCGTCGCGTCCTGCGTGGGGCGGCCGCGGGTCAGGCGTTGACGACGAGACCCAGTTCCGCCTTCGTGACGAGCGTTGCGTGCCTCGGCAGCACCCGCACCGTGTAGCCGAAGGAACCGGAGTGGTCGATCCTGATGCCGCCCCTGAACAGGTAGCGGCCACTGCCGAGATTCTCGGCGACCTCCAGGTCCTGGACGGTGACGTCGCTCAGCTCATCGGTCTCGAGGGCACGGCCGTAGGCGACCTCGACCGCGACGTCGTCCGGGTCGAGCCCTCCGAGGGACACGTAGGCGTCGACGGTCAGCGAGTCACCGATCTGCGGGTCCTCCGTGACGCCGGTGGAATCGACATGCTCCACCTGGACGGCCGGCCAGCTGCCCTGCACCCGGGAACGCCACGCGGCGGTCCTCTTGGCGAGCGAGAAGTTGTCGGCCGATGCCGCATGGCCGGCGCGCCACGCCGGGCGGTACAGCTTCTCCACGTAGTCCTGCAGCATGCGCTCGGCGGAGACGGCAGGACCGAGCGTCGCCATGGTGTGCTTGATCATCGCGATCCACTGGTGCGGGACGCCGTCGCGCGAGGGTTCCGACGGGCCGGCGGCCCCGGCTCCCTCGGCCGGCACCTGCGAGTAGAAGCGCGGAGCGACCTGCGTCTCGAGGAGGTCGTACAGGGCGGCCGCCTCGATGTCGTCCCGCTCGTCGGCGGAGGCGCCGTTGTTCGCGGTCGGGATCGCCCACCCGTTGTCGCCGTCGTACATCTCGTCCCACCAGCCGTCGAGGACGGACAGGTTGAGGCCGCCGTTGATCGCGGCCTTCATGCCGGACGTACCGCAGGCCTCGAGCGGACGCAGCGGGTTGTTCAGCCAGACGTCGCAGCCGGGGAACAGGGTGCGGGCCATCGCGATGTCGTAGTTGGGCAGGAACACGATGCGGTGGCGGACCTCGGGGTCGTCGGTGAAACGGACCAGGTCCTGGATCATCCGCTTGCCCTGTTCGTCCGCAGGATGCGACTTGCCGGCGATCACCAGCTGGATGGGGTGTTCAGGGTGCAGCAGCAGGGCCTTCAGGCGGGCCGGGTCACGCAGCATGAGGGTCAGGCGCTTGTAGGTCGGCACGCGGCGGGCGAAGCCGATCGTCAGGACGTCCGGGTCCAGCACGGAGTCCGTCCAGCTCAGTGCGGCGTCGGCCGCACCGCGCTTCTTCCACGACGAGCGCAGGCGCTGGCGCACGTCGTCCACCAGGTTGGACCGGAGGTTGCGGCGCAGCTCCCAGACGTCGCTGTCGGGCACGTCGTACACCTTGCCCCACTGCGGGTCGAGGACGGACTCGGCACCGAAGTGTGCGCGGGCGAAGTCCGCGATCTGCGGGTCGACCCAGCTCGGCACGTGCACGCCGTTGGTGACCGACGTGATCGGCACCTCCTGGGTGTCGAATCCCGGCCAGAGACCCGAGAACATGCCACGTGACACCTCACCGTGCAGCTTGGCCACACCGTTGGCGCGCTGTGCGAGACGGAGGCCCATGACGGCCATGTTGAACTTCGTGCGGTCGCCGTCGTCGTAGTTCTCGGCGCCGAGGGCCAGGACGCGGTCCGTGGGGACGGCCGGTGCGAGGCCCGCGTGGAAGAAGTGCTCGACCTGCGCGCGGTCGAACCTGTCGATGCCGGCCGGGACCGGGGTGTGCGTGGTGAAGACGGTCGAGGCCCGGCCTGCGGTGAGCGCTTCCTCCCAGCTCATGGGGGACTCGTTCGAGGGGTCCATGAGCTCCCGGATGCGCTCGATGCCGAGGAAGCCGGCGTGGCCCTCGTTGGTGTGGAACACCTCGGGGGCCGGTGTGCCGGTGAGGCGCTCGAAGATACGCAGCGCCTTCACGCCGCCCATGCCGAGGAGCAGTTCCTGCTGCAGCCGCTGGTCACCGCCCCCGCCGTAGAGGCGGTCGGTGACGTTGCGGGCCGCCTCGTCGTTGCCCGGGACGTTGGAGTCCAGGAGGAGGAGGGGGACGCGCCCGACGTCGGCACGCCAGATGTGCGCGGAGAGCTGCCGGCCGTTGGGTAGCGGCAGCACCACCTTCGCGGCCGAGCCGTCCGGCTCGCGGAGCAGGGTGAGGGGCAGGCCGTCCGGGTCGAGGACGGGGTAGGTCTCCTGCTGCCAGGCGTCACGCGAGAGGGACTGCTTGAAGTATCCGGACTGGTAGAGGAGACCGACGCCGATCAGCGGGACGCCGAGATCGGAGGCGGACTTCAGGTGGTCGCCCGCCAGGATGCCGAGGCCGCCCGAGTACTGGGGGAGCACGGCACTGATGCCGTACTCGGGGGAGAAGTAGGCGATGCTGCGGGGGGCGTCGTCGCCGAGCCCCTGGTACCAGCGCGGCTGGGTGAGGTAGTCGTCGAGGTCCGCGCCCAGTTCCTGGATGCGCTGGACCAGCTTCGTGTCGCCGGCGAGTTGCTCGAGCTTCTCGCGCGTCACCGAGCCGAGGAAGGACACCGGATCATGGCCGCTCTCCTCCCAGGCCGCGCGGTCGATCTCCTCGAACAGGCGCGAGGTCGGAAGATGCCACGACCAGCGCAGGTTGCCCGCGAGTTTGCCGAGCGGTGCGATCTTCTCGGGGAGGACGGTTCGGACGGTAAATCTGCGGATTGCCTTCACCCCGATCACGCTAGCGCACTTGCCGAGCGGTGTGGCGGAACCGTTGCGTAAACGCTTGCTCGATGTGTTATCGGCGCCGATGTTACGCAAAGCTCCCTTAGCAATTCAGCCCATTACTCGCTAACGTCGTACGGGTGACCACCACAACCGACCAGAACCGAAATGCCCCTTATCCCGAAGGACTGCGGTTCGGCCGCATCCCCATCACCGCGGTCAGTCCCGTCGTCGAGGACGGACGGTTCCCTGCCAAGGCGATCCCCGGCTCGGACATCGCCGTGGGCGCCACCGTCTTCAGGGAAGGACATGACCAGCTCGGTGTATCGGCGGTCCTGTACGACGCCCGCGGCAAGGAGGTGCAGCGTGTCCGCATGACACCGGTCGGCGCGGGGCTGGACCGCTGGGCCGGCACGCTCACCCCCCGCACGAAGGGCCTCCACACCTTCACCATCGAAGGCTGGTCCGACGTCTACGGGACGTGGGAGCACGACGCGACCATCAAGATCGCGGCCGGCGTCGACGTCGAGCTGATGCTGATGGAGGGCGCAGCCCTCTTCACCCGCGCCGCGGGGGAGCGCAACGCGCGCGACGCCGCCCTCTTCCGCCGCGCCGCCCAGGCACTCGCCGACACCTCCGCGACCGTCGAGGAGCGGCTCGCCGCGGGCCTGTCACCCCAGGTCCACGAGGCGATCGCCCGCCAGCCCATCCGCTCGCTGGTCACCGCCTCACGGGCGTACCCGATCCACGTGGAGCGGGAACTCGCCGGCCGCGCCGCCTGGTACGAGTTCTTCCCGCGGTCGGAAGGCGCCACGTACGACCCCGAGACGGCACAGTGGACCTCCGGCACGTTCCAGGAGGCCACGAAGCGCCTCGACGCCGTGGCCGCCATGAACTTCGACGTCGTCTACCTGCCGCCCATCCACCCGATCGGCCACACGCACCGCAAGGGCCCGAACAACACCCTCACGGCCGGCCCCGGCGACCCCGGCTCGCCCTGGGCGATCGGCTCCGCGGAAGGCGGGCATGACGCCATCCACCCGGACCTCGGCACCTTCGAGGACTTCGACGCTTTCGTCGCACGCGCCAACGAGCTCGGTCTCGAGATCGCGCTGGACCTCGCGCTGCAGGCCGCACCCGACCACCCCTGGGTCGAGTCGCACCCCGAGTGGTTCACCACGCGCGTCGACGGCTCCATCGCCTACGCCGAGAACCCCCCGAAGAAGTACCAGGACATCTACCCCATCAACTTCGACAACGATCCCGCCGGTCTGTCGAAGGAGATCCTGCGGATCGTCCTCATGTGGGTCCAGCACGGCGTGAAGATCTTCCGTGTGGACAACCCGCACACCAAGCCCGTGCAATTCTGGGAGTGGCTCATCGCCAGGGTCAACAGGAAGCACCCCGACGTCATCTTCCTGGCCGAGGCGTTCACGCGTCCGCCCATGATGCACGCGCTGGGCCGCGCCGGGTTCCAGCAGTCCTACTCCTACTTCACGTGGCGCAACACCAAGACGGAGCTCGAGGAGTACTTCACGGAGATCAGCCAGGTCTCGCCGTCGTACTTCAGGCCCAACTTCTTCGTCAACACCCCGGACATCCTCACCGAGTACCTCCAGTACGGCGGTCCGGCGGCCTTCAAGATCAGGGCCGTGCTCGCCTCCATGGCGAGTCCCCTGTGGGGGGTCTACTCCGGCTACGAGCTGTTCGAACACGTGGCCCGGCCGGGCGCCGAGGAGTACATCGACAACGAGAAGTTCCAATACCGCCCGCGGGACTACGCGGCCGCCGAGGCTGAGGGGCGCTCGCTCGCCCCGTTCATCACGAGGCTCAACGCCATCCGACGTGCGCACCCGGCGCTCGGGGACCTCGAGAACCTGACCATCCACAGCAGTACCGACCCGGCCACGCTGGTCTTCGCCAAGCACAAGGAGACCGCGGGGGGCAAGGACACGATCATCGTCGTCGTCACCGTCGACCCCCACAGCACGCGGGAGAGCACGGTCTCGCTCGACCTGTCGAAGCTGGGTGTCGATGCGGCCGACCTCGACGGGAACGGTACGTTCCTCGTCGACGACCTCATCACCGGGCAGACCTTCGCCTGGGGCGAGCACAACTACGTCCGGCTGGACGCCCACGTCGAGCCGGCCCACATTCTCTCAATCAGGAGGCAGCACTAGTGCCCTACCCCTTCCAGCTCAATGCACCTGGACTGGCCCACGACCCCCTCTGGTACCGCAAAGCGGTCTTCTACGAGGCACTGGTCCGCGGTTTCGCCGATGCGAACGGGGACGGCTCCGGTGACCTCTCCGGCCTGATCGAGAAACTGGACTACCTGCAGTGGCTCGGCGTCGACTGCCTCTGGCTGCCTCCCTTCTTCAAGTCACCGCTGCGCGACGGCGGCTACGACATCTCGGACTACTACGACGTCCTCGACGAATTCGGCTCCCTCAGCGACTTCAAGCGGCTCGTCGCCGAGGCGCACGCGCGCGGCGTCCGGGTCATCATCGACCTGCCCGTCAACCACACCTCGGACCAGCACCACTGGTTCCAGGAATCGCGCCGCGACCCCGAGGGGCCGTACGGGGACTTCTACGTCTGGAGCGACACCGACGAGAAGTACGAGGACGCGCGCATCATCTTCGTCGACACCGAGGAATCCAACTGGACGTTCGATCCGGTGCGCCGGCAGTTCTTCTGGCACCGGTTCTTCAGCCACCAGCCGGACCTCAACTTCGAGAACCCCAAGGTGCAGGAAGCCATCTTCGACGTCGTGAAGTTCTGGCTCGACCAGGGCATCGACGGTTTCCGCGCCGACGCCATCCCCTACCTGTTCGAGGAGGAGGGCACCAACTGCGAGAACCTGCCGAAGACGCACGAGTTCCTCAAACGGCTCCGCGCGATGGTCGACGAGACGTACCCGGGCCGCGTGATCATCGCCGAGGCGAACCAGATGCCGGACGAGGTCGTCGAGTACTTCGGCGACAGCGACGGCGCCGAGTGCCACATGGCGTTCCACTTCCCGATCATGCCCCGGCTCTTCTACGCGCTGCGCGACCAGAAGGCCGCACCGATCATCGAGACGATGAGGGACACCCCCGACATCCCGGCCGGAGCGCAGTGGGGGACCTTCCTCCGCAACCATGACGAGCTCACGCTCGAGATGGTCACCAGCGAGGAACGCGAGGCCATGCTCGGCTGGTACGCGCCCGACCCGCGGATGCGGGCGAACGTCGGTATCCGCCGCCGCCTGTCCCCGCTGCTGGACAACTCCCGGGCCGAGGTGGAACTCATCCACGCCCTCCTGCTGTCCCTGCCGGGCAGCCCGTTCCTCTACTACGGGGACGAGATCGGCATGGGCGACAACATCTGGCTGGAGGACCGCGACGCATCACGCACGCCGATGCAGTGGAACCCCGACCGCAACGCGGGCTTCTCCCCGGTGGATCCCGGAAAGCTCTACCTGCCGGTCGTGCAGTCACTCGTCTACCACTACAACCACGTGAACGTCGAAGCGCAGATGGCGACGTCGAGCTCACTGCTCCACTGGGTGCGGCAGATGCTCGCAGTGCGCAAGGCCCACCCCGCGTTCGGGCTGGGCTCCTACCGCCATGTCGCCGTCGAGTCCGAGCACGTACTCGGCTTCCTTCGCGAGATCCCCGAGGGCAATGCCGAGGGCGAGCAGGCCGAGTCCGTCCTGTGCGTCTTCAACCTCTCGCAGCACCCGGTCGCCGCGAGGATGCGCCTCCCAGAGTTCGCGGGCCGCGGTCTGCGGGACCTCTTCGGAGGGTCCGTCTTCCCCGCGTTCGGCGAGGACGGAGAGGTCACCCTGACGCTCGGCAGTCACGACTTCTTCTGGCTCCGCATCCGCTCCGCCAGTTCCAACACGTCCTCACCGAACACCCAGGCGATCCCGGTCATCCCCGTCCCGGAGGCGATCCGATGACGGCGGCGCACACCCCGTTCATCCCGGAGGTCCTCACGCAGTGGCTTCCCACCCAGCGGTGGTTCCCGGCGCGGGGGCAGTCCGTCGACCTGACGGTCGTCGGCGGCACGGTCCTCGAGGACCCGGCCGGCGCCGCAGCCTTCGAGGTGCACTTCCTCGCCGTCGATTCGGGGCGGCGCACCGACGTCGTCAGCGTGCCGATCAGCTACCGCGCCGAACCGCTCGACGACGCCGGGGCCGGCCTGATCGGCCGGGTCGAACACCCCGCCCTGGGCGCCCGGTGGGCATACGACGCCACGCACGATGCCGACTTCGTGCGTCTCTGGGTGGACTTCATGCTCGGCGCGGGCGGCACGCCCGACGGCCGCCTGAACGGCGTCGTCATCAAGGCGCCCGCCCACCAGGAGCCCGGTGCCGCCCAGCCCGTCAAGGTCCTGCAGGGCGAGCAGTCGAACACCTCCGTGGTCTACGGCTCCGGCCCCGGCTCCATGATCGTGAAGTTCTTCCGGGTACTCGCCGCAGGCGACAGCCCCGACGTCGAGATCAGCGCCCAGCTCACCGCGGGCGGCTCCACCGACACACCGGACACCTTCGGCTGGGTCACCGGCACCTGGCAGGACGCCGGGGCTGAGCCGGGCCGGCACGTGACAGGGCATGTGAGCGTGCTGCGCGACTTCGTGGAGGGCAGCACCGACGCCTGGCGCACGGCGTCCGTCGCGGCCTCCACCGCCGCCGATTTCACCGCGGAGGCGCGGGGGCTCGGCCGCGCCGTCGCGAGGATCCACCGCCAGCTCGACGCCGCCTTCGGTCACCGCACGGCGACCGAAGCCGAGCAGGAGGACTTCAAGAAGGCCCTCACGGCACGCATCCGCTGGGCCTGGGAGGAAGCCGGTGACGCCGTCGGGCCGCTCGGCGCGGAGGTCGAGACCATCCTCCAAGCCGTGGAGACGCTCGGGGACATCCCACCATTGCAGCGGATCCACGCGGACCTGCACCTCGGGCAGATCCTCCAGGCGCCCGACGGCACCTGGCTCGTCATCGACTTCGAGGGGGAGCCCCTCCGGCCCACCGCCGAGCGGAGCGTCCCCGACGTCCCGGTGCGCGACGTCGTCGGCATGGTCCGTTCGCTCGAATACGCCGCGGCGTCCCGTGGCGCCGCACCCGTGGGCTCGCCCGCGGCGGCCGAGACGGAGCGGTGGTCCGACGCCGCCCGCGAGGCCTTCCTCGCCGGCTACGCGGAGGAATCGGGAGCACCCGTCGACACCGCCGGTCCGCTCTTCCGGGCACTCTGGCTCGACAAGGCCCTGTACGAAGTCGTCTACGAGATCCGCAACAGACCGGACTGGGTCGAGATGCCCGTCCGGGATGTCCGACGCGCGCTGGGTGCACAGCCCGGCGCGGACGCCACGAAAGCAGCTGACATGAATCCCCCCAAGAAGGCCGGGCCCGGCAAGGGTGCAGGCAAGGAATCCCTCGCGGGCAAGGCAGCGAAGGCCGTCACGGAGACCGCGAAGGCAGTAGCCGACAAGGCGAAGAGCGCGACGACGGAGATCGCCGCCAAGGCGAAGGACGCAGCCTCGGGCGCGGAGGGTTCCTCCAAGGCCGCAGCCACCGACGTCACGCCCCTCGCCGACCTCACCCCCGTCGCCGTCGACCCGTCGGTGCTGCAGCAGGTGTCCGAGGGCTCCTACCACCAGCCACACGCGGTGCTCGGCGCCCATCTGACCAGCGACGACGTCGTGACCATCCGGACGCTGCGTCGCCTCGCACGGTCGGTCGTCGTCGTGACGCGCAGCGGACGCACGGAGCTGACCCACGAGCACAACGGCATCTGGGCCGGCGCCCTGCCGGCCGAGGACCCGGGGCATGTCCCCGACTACCGGCTCGAAGTGACCTACGACGGCGACCCCCTCACGGTCGACGACCCGTACCGGTTCCTGCCGACCCTCGGCGAGATCGACATGCACCTCATCGGTGAGGGACGGCACGAGACGCTGTGGACCGCCCTGGGCGCGCACGTCCGCCACTACTCGTCCGTCCTCGGCGACATCGAGGGCGTGTCCTTCGCGGTCTGGGCTCCCAACGCCCGGGCGGTCCGCGTCATGGGTGATTTCAACGGCTGGGACGGCAGCGTCAACGCGATGCGCGTGCTGGGCAGCACCGGCATCTGGGAGATCTTCATCCCCGGGGCCGGTGCCGGCAGCTGCTACAAGTTCCAGATCCTCGGTAGTGACGGCCAGTGGCGTGAGAAGGCCGACCCGATGGCGAGGGGCACCGAGATCCCGCCGCTCACCGGTTCGAAGGTCGTCGAATCGACCTACGTCTTCGGCGACGACGAGTGGATGGCGGCGCGCGCCGCGACCGATCCGCACAACGGGCCCATGAGTGTCTACGAGGTGCACCTCGGGTCCTGGCGCCAGGGCCTCAGCTACCGGGAACTCGCGGAGCAGCTCGTGGAGTACGTCTCCTGGCAGGGCTTCACCCACGTGGAACTCATGCCCGTCGCCGAGCACCCGTTCGGCGGGTCGTGGGGCTACCAGGTCACCTCCTACTTCGCCCCGACCTCCCGTTTCGGCTCACCCGACGACTTCAGGTACCTCGTCGACAAGCTCCACCAGGCCGGTATCGGCGTCATCATGGACTGGGTCCCCGCGCACTTCCCCAAGGATGCGTGGGCGCTGGCCAACTTCGACGGCGGGACCCTGTACGAGCACGGCGACCCGTTCCTCGGCGAGCACCGGGACTGGGGGACGCTGATCTTCGACTTCGGGCGCCGGGAGGTCCGCAACTTCCTCGTCGCGAACGCCCTGTACTGGCTCGAGGAGTTCCACATCGACGGTCTCCGGGTCGACGCCGTCGCGTCGATGCTGTACCTGAACTACTCCAGGGAGGAAGGCCAGTGGCGTCCGAACAAGTTCGGCGGCCAGGAGAACCTCGAGGCCATCTCGTTCCTGCAGGAGGTCAACGCGACCGCCTACAAGCGGGCACCGGGGATCGTCATGGTGGCCGAGGAATCGACTGCGTTCGACGGCGTCACCAGGGCGACCAGCGCGGGCGGCCTGGGGTTCGGCATCAAGTGGAACATGGGCTGGATGCACGACACCCTCGAGTACATCGCCGAGGAACCCATCAACCGGATGCACCATCACGGCAAGGCGACCTTCTCCATGGTGTACGCGTACACGGAGAACTTCATGCTGCCCATCAGCCACGACGAGGTCGTGCACGGCAAGGGTTCCCTCCTGCGCAAGATGCCCGGCGACCGTTGGCAGCAGCTCGCCAACGTCCGCGCCTACCTCGCCTTCCAGTGGGCGCACCCGGGCAAGCAGCTGATCTTCATGGGCACGGAGTTCGGGCAGGAGGCCGAATGGGCCGAGCACCACAGTCTCGACTGGTGGCTCACCGACACCCCGTCGCACAAGGGTGTCCAGCAGCTCGTCCGATCACTGAATGCCGTGTACCGCGAGACGCCGGCGCTGTACGCCCGGGACAACGAGCCCGCCGGTTTCCAGTGGATCGACGAGAACGACGGCGAGCACAACACGCTGTCCTTCATCCGCTGGGACCACCAGGGGAACCCGCTCGTCTGCATCGCGAACTTCGCAGGCGGCCCCCACGAAGGGTTCCGCGTCGGGCTGCCCTGGGCGGGGGAATGGACAGAGGTGCTCAACACCGACTCCGAGGAGTTCGGCGGTTCCGGTGTCGGCAACTCCGGCATGGTGACCGCCCGCGAGGGAGCGCACAACGGGCAGCCGGCGTACGGGGACGTACGCGTCCCGCCGCTCGGCGTCCTGTACCTGAAGCCTGCTACTTCCTGATACCCGCACCACCACGGCAGCGGCGGACCCCCGGAGCGGGGGTCCGCCGCTGTTTTGCATCCGTCCAGGACCGGTGCTATCGTTTATATCCGCGCCGACGAAGTGATCTGGTCGGCCGACAACCACAGAACCAAGGCTCACCTCCTGTCCGTATGGATCGGGACGGGGAGCGGGGACAGCGGGAATCGGCAGATTTGCGGTTGTGGGGTTGGTGCGGGTAGGCTTGAAAAGTTGCTTCGGAGCGAGGATACGGCGTTTTGGTCGTGTTTGGTGCCGGTAGCTCCTGTTGTTTGAGAACTCAATAGTGTGCCAAGTTTGTTGATACCGATTGTTTTTTGATTGGTTGAATTTGCTGGTT
>NZ_JBTNDF010000004.1:0-335964 GCF_054511115.1 Arthrobacter arabinosi | reverse complement strand
CCCCGGCGCCCCCCCCCCCCCCCCCCCCCGCCGCTCCTCGTAGCCCACCAGGTGCCCGTTCACGAGGACCCGGCCACTGTCCATGGTCTCCAGCTTGTTCATGCAGCGCAGCAGCGTGCTCTTGCCGGATCCGCTGGAACCGAGGATGACAACCGTCTCCCCTGGTGGACGTCGAGGTCGACCCCCTTCAGGCCGGGGCCGGGGACTCCTTCATGGCCGGCGGCATCCTCGCGTCCGTGCGGCACGAGGAGAACGTGAGGAGCCTCCCCTTCGCGGAGCCCCTTCACGACACCATCGCCCTCGTCGCGCAATCCCTCCGCTGGGAGCCGGCGTGGCAGCACGCAGGCGTACGGTGGAGGGATGAGCGTGCCTACAGGATCCAGGGTCAGCTTCGACGGCCGATTCGCGCGGGAACTGCCGGAGATGGCGGTCCCGTGGCAGGCGGAGTCCGCCCCCCATCCTGCCCTCCTCGCCCTCAACGAACCTCTCGCCGCGGAGCTCGGGCTGGACCCGGAGTTCCTCCGCTCCCCCGAGGGACTGTCGCTGCTCGTGGGCACGACCGTACCGGAGGGTGCGACGCCCGTCGCCCAGGCCTACGCGGGCCACCAGTTCGGCAGCTTCAACCCCGGGCTCGGCGACGGGCGAGCACTGCTGCTGGGGGAGATCACCGACGTCGACGGCCGTCTCCGCGACGTCCACCTCAAGGGGTCCGGGCGCACGCCCTTCGCCCGCGGCGGTGACGGCCTCGCCGCCGTCGGGCCCATGCTGCGCGAATACATCGTGAGCGAGGCCATGCACGCGCTCGGCATCCCGACCACGCGCTCCCTCGCGGTCGTCGCCACCGGCCGCGACGTGCGCCGCGAGAGGATGCTGCCCGGCGCGGTCCTCACGCGTGTCGCGGGCAGCCACCTCCGCGTCGGCAGTTTCCAGTACGCAGCCGCCACCGGCAACCGGGAACTCCTGGCACGCCTCGCCGACCATGCGATCAGCCGCCACTACCCGGAGGCGGCGGCCGCCGAGCGCCCCTACCTCGCCCTGTTCGAGGCGGTCGTCTCCACGCAGGCGTCGCTCGTGGCGCGGTGGATGCTCACCGGTTTCGTCCACGGCGTCATGAACACCGACAACATGACCATCTCCGGCGAGACCATCGACTACGGCCCGTGCGCCTTCATGGACGTCTTCGACCACTCCGCCCTCTACAGCTCGATCGACCGCGGCGGCCGCTACGCGTACGCCAACCAGCCGCTCGTCGCCGAATGGAACCTCGCGCGACTCGCCGAGACCCTCCTGCCGCTCATCGACGACGACCAGGAGCAGGCGGTCCCGCTCGCCGTCGCCTCTCTCGAGGCCTTCCGCCCCCGGTACAGCGCCGCCTGGCTGGCCGGGATGAAGGCCAAGCTCGGACTGCCCGACGACGTCGGGGACGACGTCGCATCGACCCTCGCCAACGACGTCCTCGCCCTGCTGCAGGACAATCACGTCGACTACACGTCCTTCCTCCGGGGGCTCAGCTCCGTGGTCCGCGGCGATGCCCGACCGGCGCGGGACCGGGTGCTCGACGTGGCCGCCTTCGACGCCTGGGCCGCCCGCTGGCTGGCGACCGAACCCGACGCCGACGCGATGGACCGCGTGAATCCCGCCTACATCCCCCGGAACCACCTCGTCGAGGAGGCCCTGGACGCCGCGACGACGGGCGACCCGGGTCCGCTCGACGCGCTGGTGGACGTCGTCTCGCGGCCCTTCGAGGAGCGGCCAGGGCTCGAGCGCTACGCCGCCGGGGCGCCGGACGACTTCGGGGCGTACACGACGTACTGCGGCACCTGACGGGCCCGGGGACCGGACGGCTGGACGGCGTCCTCGGCCATGAGCGGTTTGTCCACCGGAAAGAGCGTGCCGGCGGCAGCGGGCCCGACGCGTAGCGTTGCGCAGATGAGTGCATCCTTCGACATCACCCGTGTCAGTGACAACGAGTACCGAGTACGGACCGAGGCGGAAGGACAGTCGGTGGAATCGCTGTTCCGCATGAACCCCGACCTGCAGGGCCGCCTGGGGACCCCGGACGCGGATGAGGTGGCCGTCGTCGAGGCGACAGCGCAGTTCCTGGCCCGCCACCAGTCGGTCATCGACTTCCCCCCGATGATCGACCTCGAGGACATCCTGGCCACCTACGACGACGCCCCCGAGCAGATCCAGCGCCTCCTCACCGACGGATCAGCTGCCTCGTGACCCCGGGTCGGCGGGGCTGACCACATCCCGCTCCGCAATGCACGTCCTTTCGTCCCTGCGGGAGAACTTTCGCGGAAGCGGTTCGCAGACCACGCTTGGAACCACCATTCCAGCGCAGGAGGTCCGCATGAACTCTCGACATCTCGACCGGGTCCAGGCCGCCGGACGGCGCTCCGCCGCGGCCGGCCACATGGTCCTGCCGGACCTCCATGCGACGACGGAGCTGCACGATGCCGTCGCGGAGGCCCTGATCGGCGGTGAGCCCCTGATGACGGTGGCGGCCCTCGCCGATCTGTCCCCGCTGGCCGCCCTCGACGCCCTGGACGCGCGGGATGCACTGGGGAGCACCGCGTTGCCGGCAGTCTCCCTTCAGGCACCGCCGGGCGCCTGACAGCGCATGCGCCTCTTCCCCCGGAGCCCGGTGGGTAGTTCGGCGTTCCAAACCGAGTGGTCGTGCTCAGTAGTCACGTAAGGAGCACTGTTTCCTGTGCGAACTGTTCTCCGTAGCTTGTGGGAGGCGATGACGCCATTCCGAGCCACCAGGAGCACCCGTGCGAACCAACACCTCCCGATCCGTCCTCACCCGCCGCCTCGCTAGTGCGGTCCTCCTGCCGGGGCTCCTCGGTGGAGCCCTCGTCCTCGCCCCGCAGGCGTCCGCGCAGACAGGGCCGACGTCGGGGGTGTGCAACGGCGTGGTGAATCAGCTGGCGCACCGCGGAACCGTGCAGGAGAACCTCCTGAAGGCCGCCGCGCGCAAGAACGCGGAACTCATCACCAAGCTGCAGACCGAACGGTCGGCACTCCAGGCGAACGCCACCATGCTCGAGACGCAGATCAAGGACGCCAACGCGGCACTCGCCGCCCTCGAAGCCGAAAGCGCCCGGCTGGATGCCGCCATGGCGAGCACGACCAGCGAAATCGCCGCCCTCACCCAGCAGCAGGCGAGCACCACGAAGGCCATCGAGGAAGCCACCGCCGAGCTGACGACCCTGCAGTCGGAGCACGCCGGTGCCGTGGCAGCGCTGACCCCGCTCCAGACCGAACTGACGGCCGCCCAGGCCGATGCGGAGGACCTGAGGAAGCAGGCACTCGCGGCGACCGCCGAGCTCGAGGGCCGGCAGGAAGCGCTTCGTACCGCGACCGGAGAGTTGACCGGCGTCCAGGCCGCCGCCGACCAGGCAGCAGCGGCTGTAGCGTCGCAGAACGACGCCATCGCAGGAGCGCAGGGCGACCTGGCGACCCTCACCGCGACGGCGCAGGACGCAGCCACCGCGGTCGGCACGGCGAAGCAGGCCGTGACCGACGCCGAGGCCGTCCTCGATCAGCTCGTCGCCGCCGGCACCACGGCGCAGTCCGCGCTCGACACCCAGCAGACGGAGATCGAGGCTGCCACCCGGAAGCTGACCGCCCTGCAGGCGGACGCCGCGACGGCAGCCGACGCCGTCACGGCGAAGAACGCCGCCATCGCCGCGGCCCAGGCTGGCCTGCCCGCTCTCGAAGCCGCAGCTGCAACGGCCGCAGACGCCGTCACGGCGCAGCAGACCGCCATCGCCGGCGCCGAGAGCGAGCTCGTCGCCCTGCGCGCAGCCGCCGCCACGGCCGCCGACGCCGTCGCCGCCAACACGACCCGCATCGCCACCCTCTCCGGCGAGATCTCGACGCTGCAGAAGGACATCACCGCGAAGAACGGCGAGATCACGGCCAAGCAGGGCGCCATCACCACGGCCCAGGGTGAGTTGACGGCACTGCAGGGCCGAAGGACGGCCCTCGAGGGCGAGATCGCCACACTCTCGGCGCAGATCAAGCAGCTCAGCGGCGGTTCCGACGAACGGAAGATCCTGATAGACCGGCGCGCCGCGAAGCAGACGGAACTCGATTCCGTGAACACGAAGATCACGGACAAGAACACCCAGATCGCAGGCCTCCAGGGCGATCTCAGGACCCTGCAGGGCCAGGTGGACACGCTCAACGCGCAGCTGCTGGCCAAGCAGACCGAGAGCAGCACCCTGCAGAAGGAGGCCGCACCCCTGCAGGCCGCCCTGACTGCGGCGAACGCCGCCGTGGCGACCAAGGAGACCGAGGTCAGGACGCTGCAGGGTCAGCTTCCCGCGCTGCAGACGGCGCTGGCCGAGGCGAAAGCCGCGATTTCCGCGCAGCAGGACGCCGTCACCTCCCTGCAGGGGCAGCTGCCGGCGCTCATGACGGCGGCAACTGCAGCACGTGACGCCGTGACCGCACAGGAGAAGGTCGTCGCCGATCTCGAGGCCGGGCTTCCGGGCCTCACAGAAGGGGTCGACGCAGCCAGGGCAGCCATCACCACCCAGAAGGGCGTGCTCGCCGGGCTGCGGACCGACCTGGCCGACGCCGAGGCGCAGCTCGCATCCACCACCGCAGCAGTAGCGGCCAGGACGGCGGACCTCACCGGGCTGCAGGACCGTCTGCCCACGCTCCAGGCTGCGGCCGACAGCTCCGCGAAGGCCCTCGCCGACAAGCAGGCGGAGATCGTCACCCTGAACACCGAGGTGGACCGGCTGGTCGCCGCCCTGGGCGAGCTGAACGCCCGCATCGCCAGCAAGGAGTCCGAGGTGCTCGCCCTCCAGGGCCGGGTGGCCCCGCTCCTCACGCAGCTCGACGCGATGAACGGTGAGATCAGTGCCACCGAGGCCCAGCTCAAGACCCTGCAGGGACAGCTGACCACCCTCGACAAGCAGGTCACCGACGCGCAGGCTGTCCTCCGCGGACTCCAGGCGCAGAAGAAGGCGAACAGGGATGCCATCGCGGCGCAGACCGCCACGGTGAACACCCTCGAGGCCAAGCTCGGCACGGTCCAGGGCCAGATCAAGGCCATCGACGGCCAGATCCAGCTCGGTGGGTGCGTGGCCTGACAGTCCACGAACCCGATGTGAGGTGCCCTGGGACGACGTCCCAGGGCACCTCGTCGTCTGCTGCCCCTCGGGAGCCGGCCACAGCACATCCTGTGCCCGAGCAGGGAGGTCCGATGGCTGGATCCCCGTCACGTCGTCGGCCGGCGGATGCAGGAAGGGCGGCCGGGTACCCGGCCGCCCTCACCCATCCGGATGTGTTACCTCACCCGGGTGCCTCCCTGTACTACTGGACGAGGAGGTCGTCGAACCGCACCTGCAGCGGTGCCATGGTCGCGGAACCCGAGAGGTAGGTCTCCACGGCCACCGATCCTGCCTTCTGGAGGGCAGGCTCGGAGTCGGTCGAGGTGAGCTGCCAAGCCGCCGGCTCCGCGGTTCCCACCTTCCACACCTTCGCCTGGACCGTCGTCGGAGCGGTGCCCGACACCCGGACGCGCACGGTGTACGTGTCGGCCATGCTGAAGGCCAGGGGCACGGATGCGCTCCCGAGGCGGGTCACGGTGGTGTTGACCGTCTTCTCGCCGATCAGTGACATCCCGGTGCCCGCGACCAGGAGCTTGGCCCCATAGTCCCCGACCCCCGCGACATTGCGGCCGACCACCGTCAGGTGCAGGCCTCCCCCGTCGGGGACCTTGTCGAGCCTGGTCGTGAACCGCGTGTCGGTGGTCAGCGAGGACACGGTGTCGAGCCGTACCGTGCCGCTCGAGGCCGCCGCTGCGAGGTTCATCAGCCCGGCGCTGCCGTCGACGGAGTACTTGGCCGTGGAGCCCTGGACCGCCCAGGGCCCGCCGACGTCGGCGGTGCCCCAGCCGCCCGTGACGGTCCGGCCGAAGGCATCGCGCGCGAGGTCGGATCCCGGCTGCACCGGGGCGGTCACGGTCACGGCGCGGGACACGGAGTTGGACGCCCCGGCATCGTCGGTCACCGTCAGGGTCACCGTGTAGGTGCCTGCCGCGGCGTAGGTCCTCGACGCCTTGACCCCCGTGCCCGCGGTCCCGTCGCCGAAGTCCCAGGCGTAGGAGGCGATGGTGCCGTCCGGGTCGGCGGACGTCGACCCGTCGAAGGACGCGACCAGGCCGGCGGCCGTCTGCGTGAAGGCCGCCCTGGGCGGGGTGTTCACGGGTACGGGCTCCGCGACGGTGATGGCCCTGGACGTCGAATGCACTGCGCCCGCATCGTCCGTCACTGTCAGCTTCACCGTGTAGGTGCCTGCCGCAGCATAGGTCTTCGATGCCTTCACGCCCGTGCCGGTGGTGCCGTCACCGAAGTTCCACGCGTAGGAGGCGACGGTGCCGTCGGAGTCGGTCGAGGTGGACCCGTCGAAGGACGCGGTGAGGTTGCTGATCGCCTCGGTGAACCGGGCCACGGGCGGCGTGTTCGCCACTGTGCCGGCCATGACGGTGACGCTCACGGTCTCCGAGCGGACCTCGTTGCCGAAGGGATCGGTGGCGAAGATCCGGTAGGTGTGGGTCGAGGACGGGGCGAGTCCCGAATCCTCGAAGGTCAGCTCCGGTCTCTGCCAGAACTTCGACAGCTTGGAGACCTCGTGGACCGGGGTGGCGATCTGGCCGTCGCGGATGACCCTGTAGGTGATCTTCTCGTTGTCGGAGTCCCAGTTGGCCGTCCACTTCACGGTGACCCGACCGGCCGCCGGGGAGGTGAGGGTCGGATTGGTCGCAGCGCCCGTGACGTCGGGACCGACCTTGTTCGGCGCGATGCCGCGGACCGCGAAGCGCACGAGTCCCTGCTGCGCCTTCCCGTTCACCCGGGGGAACTCCCCGCCGAGGACGACGTACTCGGCGTTGCCGGTCACCGACCAGGCCCCCTGGTACTGACCGGTGAAGGAGCCGGCCGCCACTTTCGGGTACCAGGTGAGGAGCGACGGCGCGGGCTTCCCCTCGTAGTTGAAGTAGCCGGTGGCCGTGTTCCGCGTGATGGTGCCGGTGGCACTCCTGCTGAACGCGACGGCCCGCTGCCAGGAGCGTGGGTTGGTCTCGGGGAACCCGCCGATATTGGCGCAGTTGTGGGCGTGCCCGACGGTGTAGACCGTCTCGCCGACCGGGGCGACGCCGTAGGAATCACCGTGGCAGTCCTCGATCCACTTCACGGACCCATCGGCCCAGTTGGCGGAGAACGCCCCCTCGAGGTTGCCGCCTGCGCCGAAGACGTAGCCCGTCCCGTAGACGTTGGTGCCGTCGGTGGTCAGGTTCGTGATGGCCGCGTCCGCTCCGCCGTTGCGGACCAGGCCGTTGACAGCCCACGGCCTCAGCGCGCCTGTCGCGGCATCGACGGCGGCCAGCCCGTACCCGGGGTTCGACGATCCGTTGAGCGTCGTGAAGCTGCCGCCGACGACGAGCTTGGTGCGATCGGGGGACATCACCATCGCGGAGACGTCACCTCCTGCCGCCGAGGGGTTCCAGGTTCGCAGGGTGCCGGTGGCCGCGTCGACGGCGGCGAGCCTCGCCCGAGGGGTCGAACCGACGGCCGAGAACCAGCCGCCCAGGTAGACGGCGTCGGCCGTCGCCACGATCGCATCGACCCGCGAGTTCGGCGCCGGCTTGAAGGAAGGGATCATCGCGCCGGTGGCCGGATCGAGCGCCGCGATCCTGGACGCGGCCGTGCCGTTGACCGTGGTGAACGCGCCTCCGACGTAGATCCGGGAGCCGTCCGGTGACGCCGCGATCGACCGGGCCTGGGCGTTGAGGCTCGGGGCGAAGGACTGGATGAGCGCACCCGTCCTGATGTCGTACGCGAGGATGTTGTTCCGCGTCACGGTGCTCGTCCCGGGTGCGGCCCCGGCCGGACGCGCCGTCGTGAAGTTACCCGCGACGTAGACGGTGGTGCCCACGATCATCTGCTGCCACACGACGCCGTCGACCTGCACCGTCGGCAGCGCATCGGCCGACACGGTGGGTGAATTCGCGGCAGTGGCGGGATCCGGCGCCGTGTCCGCCGAGGCGGACGGGCCGGCCGCGAGCGTCGCGGCGATGGCGAAGGCGCACGTCGCCGCCATCGCCAGGGTTCTCCGGAGCGTGTCCCGGCACCGCCGGCCGGGTCCCTGCCCCGCCCCTACCCCGGGCGGATCGCTGACGTGCTTCATGGTGCCTCCCCTTGCAGCGGCGCGGCGCCCTGGAAGGCTGCGACCGGTAGAACTGCCTGATAGTGGAACAGGACGCGGACGGACTTCCGCCGCTCCGGTGGGATCTGGAAGACGAACACCCCCGAGACCGACTGCCCCGGGCCGACCTCCGCGGGAAAGGGAACTGCCCCCGGGCCGCTGAGCAGCTCGGCCGGGGAGCGATCCTCTCCCGCCTCGACGTTCACGACCGCCTCCGCCAGGGAGATGGGGGCCTTGGTGCTGTTGGTCACCTCGAGGGTGAACTGGACCGCCGGCCCGCCCACCTCGCCCAGCCCCCGCGCTTCGCCGTCGACGGCCTTCATCGACGCCACCCTGGCGGCCACGCCCTCGGCGACGGGTGCCCGCTCCTTCAGGCTCTTCGCCGGGGCGACAGGCGGTGGTTGGTCGATGATCCTCCCGGCGGGGGCAGGAGCGATGGCCTTCGTGCCACGGCCGATGGCGGCAGGGCCCTCCGGTGCCGACCCCGGTGCCGCCGCGGACGGTGCCGGGTCGGAGGACACCGGAGCGGAAGGCGCAGCGGCGGACCGGGGAGCGGAAGGCGCAGTAGCGGAGGACGTGGGGGCGGAGGACGTGGGGGCGGAGGACGTGGGGGCGGAGGACGTCGGGGCGGAGGATGCCTGGGCGGACGGCGCGGGGGTCGATTCCTGCGGAGTGGAATCGACGGCGTCCGGGGAGGCACTCGGGGAGCTGCCGGCCTGCGCCGGCCGCGGCTCGGCGGCGGGAGCCAACGGACCAGCGGCCACGGCCCACCCGGTCAGGCCGAGCGCGGCGACCAGGGCGGCAGCAGCTGCCGCCCGTCGCCTGCGGGAACCGTCCTTCTGCTGCCCTCCGGGCGGGGCGGAGGTCATGGGGTCAGTTCTTTCCCGCACGGTCTCCGGGATCCGACGGATGCCGACAGTGGGCATCCACGGGTGCGGTGATGACCGCAGGCTACGACTCCGTCCATGGGGTCCCTGCTCCTCGAGATTCGTCCCAGTCCTTCATCTCTCTCGAGAGAGAGCCTATGAGCAGGCATGCGGGACTACACGAGTACGGTCTACTCGTCTCCCTCCTGTGGACTACGCGAGGCGCACCACCCCATTCCGGGCCGCGCCGGCTTCCTCGGGCCGGACGCGCGACGGCCCGCACCCTTGCGGGTGCGGGCCGTCACGGCAGCACTGGTCTCCTCGGGTCCCTACCGCACCCCCGCACGACGACGGCGGTCGTTGCCCGAGCGCAGGTCCCGGTTGAGGCGGCGGTCACCGTGGTACAGGATGGACTCCCAGTCCGCCTCCTCCGGCGTCTTCGCGACGACCTTCGACTCCTCGACCTTCCGCACGCGCGGCCCCACGTACAGCCAGTTCAGGACGCCGAGCCCCATGTCCACCACAGAGTTCTTGAGGCCGATGTACGCACGGATGGCACCGGCCGCCAGCACGGCGTTCAACCCGGCGAACACCGCGTTGCCCCAGTTCTGCTCCAGGACGTCCCGGGCGAGGGTCAGCAGGGAGAACGCCACGATCACGAACGGGATGACGACGTACAGGCCGGGCGCAGCGGTGCGGTCCTTGACCTTCGGGGTGCGGACGAACGGGATCTTCTCCCCGGTGAACGCCTGCTGGATGGACTTCAGCACGCCGGCGAGGTTCACCGGCAGCAGCACCAGGTTGAACCCGTAGATCCTGAAGATGTCCGAGAAGCGGTGCCCGCAGTCGCGGAGGTCGCTGCCCATCGCCAGGAAGTACGGCGCGGCGGCGAGGAACACGACGGGGCTCAGGAGCCGGCTGTCGTACGGGTATGCGAGGAGGAACAGCAGCCCGAAGCTCGCCCACGCGATCGACGCCATGTAGTTGACCCGGAGCAGCACCTCCCGGAAGAGGACCTGCTCGCGGAGCTGGCGGCGCCGTCGGAGCTGGCTCCACAGCTTCGGCAGGATCAGCAGCCCGCCGTTGGCCCACCGGCGCCGCTGCACCACGAGCGAGCCGAAGTCCGGCGGCGTGGCGCTGTAGCTGAGGCGCTCCGGGTAGTTCACGAGCGTCCACCCGTGGCTGCCCAGGTCCACGCTGGACTCGGTGTCTTCGATGACCGTGCGGTCCTGGATGTAGGTCTTGATCTCGAAGCCGCCCACGTCCTCGACCTCGACGATGTCCTCGACCGCACGCTTGCGGATCACGGCGTTCGCGCCCACCCAGAAGGTGGCCCCGTAGTAGGTCATGCCCTGGTGCAGGATGTGCTGGATGTCCGTGGACGCGCCGGCCACCCGTTCGATCCGCGTCGGCGCTCCCCGGAAGGACGAGTAGGGCGTCTGGGTCACGGCGATGCGCTCGTTGCCGGGGGACTCGAGCAGGTGGACGAGCCGCACGCAGTAGTCACGCAGCAGCAGGGAATCGGCGTCGAGGGTCAGCAGGTAGGTGGAGTCGGGGACGTCCAGGACGTCGTCGTCCTCAGCACCCTCCCCGTCCGCCAGGGGGCGCAGCACCGTGCCGGTGGCCACGTGCTCCTTGCGCCAGCGTCGGCCCATGAGCGAGATGTAGGCGTTGAGGTTCATGGCCTTGTTCGCCTCGTGGGACAGCGACGCGTAGGCCTTGCGCTCGAACGTCTCCAGCCGCGTGTTGAAGATCCGCACGAGGCGCACGTACAGCTCGCGGATGCGGTCCGGTTCCGGGCACTGCTCCTGGGCGAGCGCGGCGTTGAGCGCGTACATGGCCAGCCGCAGTTCGCGGGCGAGGCCCATGACGACGAGGTCCACGAAGAACTCGTCCACATGGTCCTCCACCGTCTCGGTGTCGGCCATGTCCTCGAGCCACACCGCGGCGTCCTCGTACGCCGCGATGAGCGGCGGCAGGTCGGCGCACGACGACGGCGAGTGCGCGCCGCGTGCGGCCAGGTCGGCCTCGAACCGGGCCAGTGCGGCGCCCGCCCGGGTGGACGGCTCGAGGAGTGCCGACTCGATCTCGAACGTGAGCGCCCGGGTCGCGTCGAGGCGCTGCCGGATCGCGGGGTCGGTGGGATGCGGCGGGTCGTCGAGGAGCAGGACCACGCGGATGTTGGGGAACTCCTGCAGGGCAGCGGACCACAGGGTGGCCCGGACGACGGCCGGCTCCTCGGCGTAGGAGGGGACGAGGACGGTGATGCCCTCGTGGTGGTCGGCGAAGTGGCGGTCCAGTTCACCGCGCGGCACGCGCCGGTGGTCGCGGAACCGGTACAGCGCACCCTGCCGCGCCAGCAGGTACATGAGCGCGGAGAAGGTGAGGAACGTGACGACGATCAGGTACGACGTCGCCTCCACCTGGAACCGGAAGCCCGCGTCGGGGTTGTTGGCGAACTGCCGCAGGATCGTCGTCACGATGTAGGTCAGCCACGCCAGCACCGTGACAACGATGCCGAGACGGCCGAGTGCGATCTTCCGCGACGACGGCGTGGGGTGCACGATCGACAGCGGCTCGGAGCGCCGCTCCGACCCCCACTGCCGGCGTCGTGCGGCGGCCGCCGGCGCCTTCTCGAGGACGGCGGTCGTGCCCGACGGCGGACCGGCGATCGGGGCCGCGGACCCGGCGGGTGCCGCGCCGATGCTGGCCTGGGGGGCTGGTGACTCGGTGGCATCGGTGGAGCTGGACATGGCTACCTCGGCAGTAGGCGGACGGGTTGACGCACGACGTCGCCCCGCGACATGCAGCGTCACTCTCCACCATCGGCCGGCCTGCCGTGAGCGTTAGGCGAAAGGATGACGGCGGCCGCAATTTCCCTTACGCTTCAAGCGTCTCGCGTACCTGAAGTGCGCCCATTCGCCTCCTCGAGGCTGTCATCTGGGGTCCCTGTGTCTGCTCGCTTTCCCGGCCGGAAGCTCTCCGCCGTCCGCCTCCTGATCCTGTCCGTCGTCGTGGGGGGTGTCGCCGTCGGCGGTCTCACGGGCTGGAACCAGTGGGAGGACGCCCGGGCCGCCGAGAGCACGGGGGCCTTCTTCGCCGGCTACGTCGATGTCACGGCGACACCCTCCTACCCGTTCGAGGACCCCGCGGGGGACAACGGCGGCAGCGCCGTGCTGTCCTTCATCGTGGCGTCGAAGGAGGAACCCTGCACGCCGTCCTGGGGCACCTTCTACGGCCTGGACGAGGCCGAGGCGGCACTCGACCTCGACCGCCGCGTGGCCAGGCTCGTACAGGACGGCGGTGAGGTCATCGTGTCCTTCGGCGGACTCCTCAACGACGAGCTCGCGACCGCCTGCACCGATCCGGGGGACCTGGTGGACGCCTACGCCGCCGTCGTCGACCGCTACTCCCTGACGACCGTGGACCTCGACATCGAGGGCGAGAACCTCAAGGACGTCGCCGCCGGCAAGCGGCGCGCGGAGGCGATGGCCGCCCTCCAGGCCGGACGGGCCGGCACGGACGCGCCGCTCAACGTGTGGCTGACCCTCCCGGTCGCCCCGTCCGGGCTGACCGTGGAAGGCACCGCCGCCGTCGCGCAGTTCCTGGAGGCCGGCGTCGACCTCGCCGGCGTGAACGTCATGACCATGGACTACGGCGGCAGCCGGCCCGAGGGCACCAGCATGCTGACCGCCTCGCAGAACGCGGCGGACGCCACCCACCGCCAGGTGCAGGTCCTCTACGAGCGGGCCGGCATCGACCTCGGGCCGCAGGCCGCGTGGCGGAAGATCGGGCTGACCCCGATGATCGGGCAGAACGACGTCAAGGGTGAGGTGTTCACGCTCGAGGACGCCAAGGCGTTCAACGCGTTCGCCGCCGAGCGCGGCGCGGGCCGCATGTCCATGTGGTCGCTCAACCGCGACGCCACGTGCAGCGAGAACTACGCCGACGTCACGGTGGTCTCGGATTCCTGCAGCGGGATCGACCAGCAGGGTCTGCAGTTCGCGCCGATCCTCGGTGCGGACTTCGAGGGTCGCGCCGCGACCCTCGCCGACGAGCCGGTGACGGAGGAGACCCCCGAGGCCCTCGTCGCGGACGATCCGGAGACGAGCCCGTACCCCATCTGGTCCGACGTCGGCACGTACCGCGAGGACGACCGCGTGGTGTGGCAGGGCAACGTGTACGTGGCGAAGTACTGGACGCAGGGCGACCTCCCGAACGACCCGGTGCTGCAGGCGGAGGAGACCCCGTGGACCCTGCTCGGCCCGGTGCTGCCCGACGAGCGGCCCGTCCCGGCGGTCACCGCACCGGCCGATCTGTACCCTGAGTGGGATCCGAAGCAGGTGTACGAGCGCGGCGACCGGATCCTCGTCGACGGGCGCGTGTACGAGGCCAAGTGGTGGAGCCAGAGCGACAGCCCCGAAGCCGCCGTCCAGGGCTCCGACGCCTCCCCCTGGCAGAAGCTCGACGACGCCACCCTCCTGAAGATCATCGAGGATCCCTCGGCGTCCTGACCGGTCGGGGACCTTCGACCCTGTGCGGTGCCGACCGGCCTGACGAGGGTTGCTCCATGACGAACATCGAGATCACGGAGCACGGCGAGCAACCTACAGCGGGCGTGCGGGAGAAGGTGCCGATGACGGAGCTGACCGGGTTCTTCTCCCGGGCGTTCCAGGACACGATGGCGGCGTTGCAGGCCCAGGGCGTGGCCCCGGCCGGTGCCCCGTTCGGGAAGTACTACGGCCCGCCGGGCGCCGTCGTCGACGTCGAAGCGGGCTTCCCGGTCGCAGCGGCCATCACACCGGTCGGGAAGGTGGTACCGGGGACCCTGCCGGCCGCGCGCGTGGTCGAGGCGATCCACATGGGGCCCTACGACACGATGGGCGAGACGTACTCGGCGATCGAGCGCTACATCACGGAGGCTGAGCTGACCCCGGGTCCGGTGATGTGGGAGACCTACCTCAGCGATCCGGAGGAGGAACCGGACCCGGCGAGGTGGCAGACCGCGATCTGCTGGCCCGTCGCCCGGAACTGAGCCCAGACGCCGGTCCTCGCCGGCTTCGTGCTCCGCGGCGGGACCAGGGCACGCGTCACGGCGATGCTCCTCGGCGGCGGGTGGCGACGGAGGATGCGTCAGCGGACGGCGGCGACGCCGCCGGCGAGCACGACGACGCCGAGCAGGAGGATCACGATCGCGAGCACCACCCGGCTGTTACGTGCGAACCAGTCCACGAAGCGCTCCAGCGGACGCGCGGCGCGGTCCCCGAGGAGGGTGAGGGCGGCCAGCGGCGCCACGACGCCGAGGCTCGCCACCACCACGAACACGGTGAGCACCGCGAACTGGGCACCCAGGTTCGGCGTCTGCGCGACGATCGCCGCGACGCCGGAGAAGACGATCACGACGTTCTTCGGGTTCACCGACCCGAGGAGGAAGGCCATCCCGAAGGCGCGGCCCGCGCCCATTCCCTCCAGCGCCGTCATCCACGTCGGGCTCTCCCGGTCGGCCTCGCCCCGGGGCCTTCGCAGGAAGGACCGTCCTGCGAGTGCGACGAGTGCGACGCCGAGGGCCACCCGCAGCCAGGCCAGCCATGCCGCCGAGCCCGAGGCGAAGGTGACGATGTCCGCGAGCAGCAGCCCGAGGGCTCCGACGGCGAGCACGCCGACCAGCCAGCCGAGGGTGAAGCTGCGCAGCACGACCCGCCCGGCGACGGTACCCAGCACCGCGGCCATCGCCACGACGGGAAGGGACGCGAGCATCCCGCCGACGGCGATGGGCAGCACGGCCGGGAGCGCATGCATCACGGGGTGACGATCTCGAACCCCGGATCGCCCCGGTCCAGCACGCCCAGCAACGCGGGAAGGACCTCCCGGGCTCCGTCGACCTCGAGGCCCGTGGAGGTGAGGTCGCCACCCACGAGCGCGATCATGCGCTGCTTGGTGAGCGTGAGGGTGAGTTCCGCGGTCGCGCCCTCCTCGCAGCGGGCGCTGGTCAGCACACCGTTGCGGAGGGTGATCCGGTAGCGCTGGTCGAGGTCCGTGAAGATGACGATGAGGGAGAGGTCGAGGTCCCACGCCTTCGGCCCGTCGACGGAGATGGCGACGGCGTCGAAGAGCTGTTCGGGGGTGAGCTGCGCGATGATGGCCGGGGCCGCACTCGCAGCCGGCGTCCCGAAGTTCCCCTCCCGCAGTTCGGTGGCGCCGGAGAGGAAGAAGTTGCGCCAGGTGCCGTTCTCAGCGCCGTACCCCAGCTGCTCGAGCGTATCGGCGTAGAGGGCGCGCGCGGCAGGATGGTGCGGGTCGGTGAACACCGCGTGGTCGAGGAGGGTGGCCGCCCACCGGAAGTCGCCGGCGGTGGACGCGGCCTGCGCGAGCTCGACGACGCGGTCGATCCCGCCGAGGGCCGCGACATAGCGCTCGGCGAGCGCGGCCGGCGGATGGGGCCAGAGCCGTGCCGGGTTGGCGTCGAACCAGCCCATGTACCGCTGGTAGATCGCCTTGACGTTGTGGCTGACCGAACCGTAGTAGCCGCGCGCGTTCCAGGCGTTCTCGAGCGCCGGCGGGAGTTCGATCAGTTCGGCGATTTCGGCTCCGGTGAGCCCCTGGTTCAGGTGCCGGAGCGTCTGGTCGTGGAGGTAGGCATAGAGGTCCCTCTGGGTGCTGATGAACTCGACGATCTCCGCGCGCCCCCAGGTGGGCCAGTGGTGGGAGGCGAAGGCGACGTCGGTCCGATCGGCGAACAGCCCGATGGCCTCGGTGAGGTAGCCGGCCCAGATGTGCGGATCCCGGACGAGGGCGCCGCGCAGGGTGAGGAGGTTGTGCTGGGTGTGCGTGGCGTTCTCGGCCAGGCAGAGCGCGCGGAAGCGCGGGAAGTAGAAGTGCATCTCGGCTGGCGCCTCGGAGCCGGGCGCGAGCTGGAACTCGATTTGGACGCCGTCGACCGTGTGTGTCTGGCCCGTCGCCGTGATGAGCACCGTCGGCACGATCAGGCCGACCTCGCCGCTCGACGCCGTCTGCCCGAGCCCGGTGCCCACCTGGCCGCGAGGACCCCTGTCGAGGGACGCCCCGTACATGTATCCCGCCCGGCGGGCCATCGCCGTCCCCGCATAGACGTTCTCCGAGACGGCGTGGCCCGTGAACCCCTCGGGGGCGATGATCTCCACCAGCCCGGCATCGGCGTCGGCCTGCGACGTGACGCCGAAGACCCCGCCGAAGTGGTCGACATGGCTATGGCTGTAGATCACGGCGACCACGGGGCGGGCGCCGCGGTGCTCCCGGTAGAGGGCGAGGGCGGCGGCCGCGGTCTCGGTGGAGATCAGGGGGTCGATGACGATCACCCCGGTGTCGCCCTCCACGAACGTGACGTTCGACAGGTCGAGGCCGCGCACCTGGTAGATGCCCTCGACGACCTCGTACAAGCCCTGCTTCGCGGCGAGCTGCGACTGCCGCCAGAGGCTCGGATGGACGGTCGTCGGCGCCTCGCCGGCCAGGAAGGAGTAGCTGTCGTTGTCCCAGACCACCCGGCCGTCGTCGGTCGTGACGATGCCGTTCTCGAGGGCGGCGACGAAGCCGCGGTCCGCGTTCTCGAAGTCCCGGACGTCCGAGAACGGGAGGGACGCCATGGCCGCCCGGTGTGCGTGCTCGATGGGTGGTGATGCGGGTTTCTGCTGCATGGCGTGGCCTCGCTCCTGTGCGGGTGGATTCTGGATCTCACTGTCGCGGCCGCCTCCGGGGGCGAGCAACACCCTTTCCGGGTGAGGACATGCCGGGCGACGGTGAGGACCGTGGACCTACGTGGATCGCGGACCGACGATGGGCGAGCACTCATGGCTGACACGGGGACGCACGGGGGACCGACGGTCCGGATGCAACTGCGGCTCGCCGGTCCGGCCGTCGTCGCCGGCGTGGTCTCGGCGCTGGGCCTGTTCGCGGTGGACAGGGTTGCGCTCGCCGGCGAGCACCTCCTCTGGTCGAGCCTGCCGGCGGCGTGGGGTGTCGATCCGGCGTCGGGCTGGTGGATCCTCGGGATCCTCACCCTGACGGGCCTGCTCGTCGGCCTGGTGGTGCAGTTCGTCCCGGGGCATGGCGGCCGCGACTCCGCCACCACCGAACTGATCGCGCCGCCGCTGGCGCTGGCCGCCGTCCCCGGCCTGGTCCTCGCCACGGTGCTGACCCTCGCGGGCGGGGTGAGCCTGGGACCGGAGATCCCGATCATCGCCATGAACACGGCGATCCTGGCCGCCCTCGTGGCCCGGTGGTGGCCGCGGGTGCCGGTGGACCTCGTGGTGATGATGGGGGCCTCGGGGACCCTCGGCGCCCTGTTCGGCAGTCCCGTGGCGGCAGCCCTCGTCTTCACCGGCATCGTCGCCGGCCGCCGGGACGGAGGCGCCCTGTGGGACCGGCTCTTCGTGCCGCTCGCCGCGGCGGCGGCGGGCGCGGTCACCATGCGCTGGCTCGCCGGCCCCCAGCTGCCCGAGGGAGGCTTCGCACCCCTGGGCGGCCCGGACGGGACGGCCCTGCTGACCGGGCTGGCCGTGGCGGTGGCGGGCACGCTCGTAGGACTCACGGCTGTGTACGTGTTCCCCCACGTGCACCGGTTCTTCCACGACCTGCGACACCCTGTGCTCTACACGACCCTGGGCGGTCTCCTGCTGGGGCTCCTGGGCGCGCTGGGTGGGCCGATCACCCTGTTCAAGGGTGCGCACCAGATGGGCGAGCTCCTCCGGAACACCGCGGACCATCAGTTACCGCAGCTGGCCCTCATCCTCGCGGTCAAGCTCACGGCGCTGCTGGTGGCCGCGAGCGCCGGGTTCCGCGGCGGCCGCATCTTCCCCGCCGTGTTCCTGGGGACCGTCGTCGGGCTGGTGGGGTCCATCGTGATGCCGGAGATGCCGCTGGGGCTCGCGGTGGCCTGCGGGATCCTCGGCGTGGTCCTGCCCGTGGCGCGCGACGGCTGGATCGCCATGCTCATCGCGGTCGTCGTGGTCGGCGACACCTCGGTGCTGATCCTGCTGACCCTGATCGTCCTGCCCCTGTGGCTCATGGTGTCCCGGGCACCGGAGATGATGATCAGCCCGCCCGCGGATCCCGCGGGGCAGCACCCGGGCACGGCAGGGTAGCGGCGGCCACCCGCCCGGGACCGGAGGGTCACCCCGCACGGGTGGTTCCTCGCCGGGGCAGGGGACGAACAATGGCGGGACCGCCCGCGACGCGCGGCGTCGCGCGCCACCCGCCGCACTTCAGGAAGGAACGCGCCATGCCGACGACGAACCCGGTGCCGGTCGGGCTGATCACGGGCGCGGCGCTGCGGGCCGCACCATGACGGCGCGCGGTGTGCGGACCTTCGGGGTGGAGGAGGAGCTGCTCCTGGTCGACGGCGCCGGCGGCCTGCCCGTGCCGGCCTCCTGGGCGCTGCTCGAGGAGTACAGGAACGACGGCGCAGCCCGGGGGCCTCAACTCGAGGCCGAGCTGCAGCAGGAGATGATCGAGGTGGTCTCGCCCCCGCACCGCTCCCTGGCGGAACTGGTGGCGGACGTCGTCGGCGGCCGCGCGCTCGCGGAGCATGCCGCCCGTGCGGTCGGAGCGCGGGTGGCCGCCCTGGCCACGGCTCCCCTGGCCGGGCACCCGCACGTGTATCCGACGGCGCGGTACGGCGCGATCGTGGACCGCTACGGCGTCCTTGCCCGGAACAGCCTGACCTGCGGCCTGCACGTCCACGTCGCCGTCACGTCTCCGCAGGAAGGAGTGGGGGTGCTCGACCGCATCCGCAGCTGGCTGCCCGTACTGGTGGCCCTGAGCGGGAACTCGCCCTTCGCGGACGGGCACGACACCGGGTTCGCCAGCTACCGCTCCCAGCTCTGGCAGGGGTGGCCCTCCGCCGGGCCGTCGCCGTTGTACGGGTCGGTGGCAGCCTACCGGGCGCGGGAGGAGGAGCTGATGGCCACAGGGGTCCTCCTCGACCGCAAGATGCTCTACTTCGACGCCCGGTTGTCCAACAGGTTCCCGACGGTGGAGATCCGGGTCGCCGACGTGTGCCTGTTCGCCGAGGATGCCGGGTTGATCGCCGGACTGGCCCGTGGTCTCGTCGATGCCGCGGCAGAGGACTGGCGGGCAGGCCTGCCTCCGACGCGGATCTCCGCTCCAGCGCTGCGCCTCGCCGGCTGGCAGGCGAGGCTGTCCGGGTTGGGCGCGGATCTGGTGCATCCGCTGACCGGGCGTCCAGCACCGGCATGGGACGTGGTGGCGGTCCTACTGGACCGCGTGCTCCCGGCCCTGACCCGGGCCGGCGACACCGACGCCGTGATGGACGGGCTTCTCCGGCTGCTGGACCGGGGCACCGGCGCCGACCGGCAACGCGCCGTCCTCCGCCGCACCGGCCGGCTGGCGGACGTGGTGGCCGATGCCGTGGAGACCACGCACTCCTCCGACCGGCGCGGGCCACGCGCGGGAGTCGATCCCGGGGTCGGGTGAGCCGATGGGTGCGGCCGGTGGTTCCGGCTCCCGGTCCCGGCCGCCGTTCCCCGACGAGCCAGGAGGTTCCCCATGAACGAGACGACCGTCGTGCTGCTCACCGCTGCCCTCTTCGCCTGGGCGCTGGTCTCGGCGCGCCTGCAGCGGGCCGACCTGACGCCGCCGATCGTGTTCCTCGTCCTCGGAGGGGCCCTGGCCGGACTCGGCCTGGTCGACGGCTCCGTGGTCCCGGAGACGTTCGCTCCCCTCGTCGAGGTCACCCTGGTGTGGGTTCTCTTCTCGGACGCCGCGCACCTGCGCGTGCAGCAGCTGCGCGGCGACGTGGCCCGGTTCGGGCGGCTCCTGGGCATCGGACTGCCCCTGATGATGGTGCTGGGGTGGGCGCTGGGCGCCTGGCTGTTCCCGCAGCTGGGGCCGTGGCTGGCACTCGTGGTGGCTGCCGCGCTGGCCCCCACGGACGCCGCACTAGGGATGTCCGTGGTGACGAACCCCGCCGTGCCGTCGCGGATCCGCCGGCTGCTCACCGTGGAAAGCGGCCTGAACGACGGCATCGCCACCCCTGTGGTCCTGCTGGCCATCGCCGGGGCGGCCGCCGCCGCCGGCATGGAGCACGCCGAGGGCGCCGGGCGTGCGGTGGTCACGCTGCTCATCGGCGTGGTGGTCGGTGCGGGGATCGGAGGTGCGGGCGGGTGGCTGCTGGGGCGGGCCCGCCGACTCGGCAGCGCCGCCGAGGAGTTCGCGGGCATCGGCGTCCTGGCCCTGGCCCTGCTGGCCTATGCTGCCGCCGTCGAGGTGGGCGGCAACGGGTTCGTCGCTGCTTTCTGCGGCGGGTTGGCCTTCGGTGTCTTCGCCGGCCCCCGCGCGGAGGGCGAACTGGTGTTCCTGGAGCAGACGGGCAGTCTCGTGTCGATGCTCGTGTGGGCGGTGTTCGGCGCGGTCACCGTCTCGGTCGTCCTGGAACGCATCACCGTCCTGACCGTCGTCTACGCCGTGCTCAGCCTGACCGTGGTGCGCATGATCCCCGTGGCGCTGTCCCTGATCGGCTCCGGCGTGGACCGCTCCACGGTGCTGTTCGTGGGCTGGTTCGGTCCGCGTGGCCTGGCGTCCATCGTGTTCGCCCTGCTCGCGCGGGAGGCGCTCGGGCCGCGGGCCGACGACGCCGTGGCGGTCATCGCCGTGACCATCCTGCTCAGCGTCCTGGCCCACGGTTTCAGCGCCGGGCCGCTGGCGAGGCTGTACGGGCGGGTGTCCGCGAGGTCGGCGTCGGGCACGTCCGTGCCACGGTCGTAGGAGCCGGGGCCGACACGACACCGACGGCCGCCGGCTCCCTCGGGTGCCGGCGGCCGTCGGAGGAGCAGCTACTTCGATGCCCTGGTGGTGCTGGTGGCGTCGACCTCCGGATCGGTCGCCCGGCCCTCCTCGCCCGCGGGGAGGACCGGCTGGTCCTGCACCCGGTCGCGGTCGTTCCCGCCCCTGGTCTTCATCAGGCTCGCCGCGGTGGCGACCGCGATGGTGGCACCGATGAACAGCAGCGAGAACCAGATGGGGATCTCGGGGACCCAGAGGAGCGGCTGACCGCCGTTGATGAAGGACAGCTCGTTGACGTGCAGCGCGTGGAAGACGAGCTTCACGCCGATGAACGCGAGGATGACGGCGAGCCCCTGGGCCAGGTAGACCAGGCGTTCGAGCAGTCCCCCGATGAGGAAGAACAGCTGGCGCAGGCCCATGAGCGCGAAGGCGTTGGCCGTGAAGACGATGTACGCCTCGTTGGTCAGGCCGTAGATCGCGGGGATGGAGTCGACGGCGAAGATGAGGTCCACGAAGCCGATCGCGATGATGGTGAGCAGCATCGGGGTGGCGAAGCGCGTGCCGTCCTTCTTCACGGTGAGCTTGTCGCCGTGGTACTCGTCGGTGACGGGCAGGACGCGGCGGACCAGCTGCATGAACCTGCCGTCAGCCGGGTTGGCGTCGTGGCTGCCGAACGCCTGCTTGTAGGCCAGGACGAGCAGCAGTGCGCCGAAGATGTAGAAGATCCAGGAGAAGTTCTCGATCAGGCCCGCGCCGATGGCGATGAACCCGCCGCGGAGGATCAGGGCGATGATGATGCCGACCATCAGCACCTTCTGCTGGTACTTCTTCGGGACCGCGAAGCCCGTCATCACGATCAGGAACACGAAGAGGTTGTCGATCGACAGGGCCTTCTCGGTGAGATAGCCGGCGAAGTACTCGCCGCCGAAGTCCCAGCCGGACACCACGCCGATACCGACCCCGAACACCAAGGCCAGCCCGATGTAGAACGCGGACCAGCGGGCCGATTCGCCGATGGTCGGTTCGTGGGGTTTGCGCACGTGCGCGAAGAACTCGTAGACGAAGAAGAGGATCGTCACGGCGATGGTGATCAACCAGATCGTGGGTGTGACCTGCATGAGGGCGCTCCAAGGGGTAGGCGTCGGGCATAGGCGCCAAGGTCTCCTCCGCCCCGGACGGAACCGGAACCGACAGGCCCGGGATGCTTCGTAAGCATCCGTATTGACGGGCCGATCGCAGACGGGAGTACTCCCCTTGATACGACAAGCCTAACGCACGGGCACCGGAGCCCATTCCCGCGGCACGGGCGGATCGCGCCGTCGGGCGGGTAGTCGGGCTGGTGGTTAGGCTGGGTGGATGGCCACAGTCATCCTCGTGCGGCACGGCCGTACCACAGCCAACGCGACCGGCCTGCTGGCCGGTCGGGCCGCCGGCGTCGGCCTCGACCGGATCGGGCTCGACCAGGCGGCCGTGACCGGCGACCGGCTCGCGGCGGTGCCCGTCGTCGGAGTGGTCTCGAGCCCCCTCGAGCGTTGCCGGCAGACGGCCCGGTCCATCCTCGACCGGCAGGCCGGTACGCCGCATGCGCCGGTCGACGCCGATCTCACCGAGTGCGACTACGGCCAGTGGCAGGGCCGCCTGCTCACCGACCTCGCGACCGAACCCCTGTGGCCGGTGGTGCAGTCCCAGCCCTCCGCCGTGACCTTCCCCGGCGGCGAATCCATGGCCGCGATGCAGGCGCGGTCGGTGGCAGCCATCCGGCGCCACGACGCCGCCTTCGAGTCCGAGCACGGGCCCGGCGCCGTCTGGGTGGCGGTGAGCCACGGTGATGTCATCAAGTCGATCCTCGCGGACGCCCTCGGCATGCACCTCGACCTGTTCCAGCGCATCACCGTGGGCCCCGCCTCGGTGTCGATCGTGCGCTACGGCGCGAGCCGGCCGACGGTTCTCGCGACCAACACCGAGGCCGGGGATCTCTCGTGGCTCGTCACCAGCGCTCCCGCCGGCGATGCCCCGGTGGGTGGTGGCGCAGGGCACGCAGCGCCACCTTCGTCATGAGCCTAAAATGCTCCTATGCCTACAACTGTTCACGAGTTCGCCTGGCCTGACCGGGTCGTCGTCGGCACCATCGGCCTCCCGGGGGCGCGTACGTTCTACCTGCAGGTGCGTTCAGGGTCCCAGCTGGTGAGTGTTGCACTCGAGAAGCAGCAGTCGGCCCTGCTCGCCGAGAAGATCGACGAGATCCTCGACGAACTCGGCACCCTCGAGGGCAATCCCTTCAGCGTTCCCGCGAGCACGCCCGCCGAGCTCGTGGACAACGACCAGCTCGAAACCGTCGAGGAGCAGTTCCGGACCGGCGCGATGAGCCTGGGGTGGGATCCGGCGACGGCGCAGGTGGTCATCGAGGCCTACCCGCTGCCCGACGCGGAGGACGACGACGCGTCCTTCGACGACGTCGCGGCGTTCGACGACGAGGCCGAGGCGTCGGAGATGCTGCTGATACGCATGCCGGTCGGGACCGCCCGTGCCTTCACGAAGCGCACGCGGGAGATCGTCGGTGCCGGGCGTCCCATCTGCGTGATCTGCGGGCAGCCCATCGACGCCGACGGCCACGTCTGCTCCCTCCCCGAGGCCTGATGCCCGCGCCCGACCTCGTGACCGCCGAGCTGACGCTCACCGGCCGCATCACGACGGCGTCGAACGCCACGTTCCTGGGCAGCATCGGGGACACGACGGTCGTGTACAAGCCGATCCGGGGCGAGAAGCCGCTGTGGGATTTCCCCGACGGCTTCCTCGCCCACCGGGAGGTGGCGGCCTACCTGGTCTCGCAGGTCCTCGGCTGGGACGTCGTCCCGCGCACCTGGCTGCGCGACGGCCCGTTCGGCGAGGGCATGGTGCAGCTCTGGCAGGAGACGGACCCCGACCAGAACGCCGTGGACCTCGTCGCAGCAAGGGACGTGCCGGAGACCGGGTGGAAGCAGGTCCTCGAAGGCCAGGACGAGAAGGGCCGGATCGTCGCCCTCGTCCACGAGGACACGCCGGTGCTGCGTCGGATGGCGGTGTTCGACGTCGTCGTCAACAACGCGGACCGCAAGGGCGACCACGTCCTCGAGAGGGCGGACGGGCACCGGTACGGCGTGGACCACGGGCTCACCTTCCACAGCGACCACAAGCTGCGCACGGTGCTGTGGGGCTGGATCGGCGACGAGCTGACCGCCGAGGAGCTCGACGGCGTCGATCGTGTCCGCGCAGCGCTCATGGGTGAGCTGGGCCGGGCCCTGGCGGAGTTGCTCACTGCCGAGGAACTCTCGTCGCTCGCCGCACGCTGCGCCGCCTTGCGCGCGACCGGGCGGTTCCCGGGTCCGAGAAGTGAGATGTCCGCCGTGCCCTGGCCGCTGTTCTGAGGGGCTGAGTCGACCTGCCTCTCCAGCGGATCGAGGGATTGACAAGCGGTGTCATGTAAAGCACCCTTGTCAGGACAAGTACGTTTTACATCAAGGGGTGGCGTGCAGAACAGCATCCGCGATCTCCGCGCCGAGACCGGCATGTCGCAGCGGGAGCTGGCCGAGGCTCTTCAGGTCTCGAGGCAGACCGTCAACTCGATCGAAACGGGCCGTTATGATCCGTCCCTCCCCCTGGCCATTGCCATCGCCCGCTACTTCCGTCGCCCCGTGGAGGACATTTTTCATGCAGACTGACAATCGTGCACGCCGCAGCGTCGTGGCCCTCGGCGTCCTCGGGGTGGTCCTCGGATTGGTGACCGTCACCGTGGTGCTGCTCCGGGAACACGCCCCGGGCACCATGATCCCCGGGTTCCTGGTCGGACTCGGTGTCGGTCTTGCCGGAGCCCTGGTCATGGCATGGAGGGTGCTTCGTCAACCGGAACACGCGACGACCTTCGAGCGCGCGTGGACACAGACCGGCGACGAGCGCGAGGACACACTCCTCACCCGAGCACTAGCCGTCACCGGACTGGCCTCACTCCCACTGATCGGCGTCCCCACACTCGCCATCGGTTTCGGAGCCGAGCCACCGATGGTCATGACCCTCCTCATGGGAGCCTTGGTCGCGACTGGGATCGGCTCCTTCGCGGTCTTCAATCACCGGAGCTGACCGGGGACGGCCCGCCGGCAATCGTCGAGGTGCGGCACGGGGTCGCCGACGATCGTGCTGCCACCCTACTGATACGTGGCCTCATCTGTTGGCCGCTCTGCACCTCGTCCTTTCGGGCTGCACGGCGAACGTCATCGACTCCCAGGAGGCCCTGTGATGAGGACCCGTGTTACGGCAGAGTTCGTCGTCGGTGCGGCGGAGGTCGAGGCCACCACCCCGGTGTGCAACCGCACCGACTCCCCACCCGTGTGCGCGCACGCGATGCCGACGGGCAGCTGCTCGCCGCGGAATCCCAGCCCTCCGGCGTGCGGGTGGCTCTTCAGACGGCTTCCCGCAGCGCGTCGCGCTGGGGTGCAACTGGTCGATCGTGGCTTCAGCGGCAGCGCGCTCATCGACCCGTTCATGGCCCGGGTCATCCGGGATACACCGGCCGACCTCCTCAGCCTCGCCCAGGGATCGGTCGGGTTCATCGCTACCGGGTCACCCGAGGACACGGCCCTTGGCCGACTGACTCTGCAGGTCATCCGCCAGCATCTCTCGGCCATCGTCGCCGAGCGCGTCGACGACGCCCTCCATCACCTGGATGGCAGGTCGCTCCTGAGCGTCGATCGTCGACCGCGCACTCCTCACCCTGTCGTTCCGTCGCCTGGACAGTCGACGCTCGACCGGGGATGGAGGTGATCGGTACGGGGCGGTGGACGCGGGACCCGGGCGAGGCGTGGCTACGGTCCGGACTGACCGATCGTCGCGTGGTCAGCCCTCGGGCTCGTTGTCCCCAGGTGCGCTTCGAGAACGTCGCGGACGGTCGTCCAGTCATGCGGCCCGTAGCGCTCGTTGTCCACGTGGTGCAGTTCGGCTTCCCCGCTGAACATGCTGACGAAGTACTGCATGCCCTGCCAGGCAGGGAAGGTTGCTTCCTCGTTTTTCGATATGCGGCGCCCGATGCGGGCCATCGCGGACAGCGTTCCGGTGGTGCCGGCCCACTGGGTGGTGAATGCAGCACCGGTGAGCTCGGTCATGATCCGTGCGACGTCGCGGGCTGTTACGCGGTCTCCGGCGATCTCGACGACGCGGGGCGCGGCGTCGTCCAGTGCGACGCGCGCGACGGTGCGGGCGACGTCGTCCTTGGTGGTGAAGTCCAGCGACTGGTCCGGCGAGGACCAGTAGAGGACTTTGTGCCGTTTGAACAGGATCATCGGGGCCTGTCCGGTGAGCATGTCCGCGAAGGCGCCGTTGAGCACGGACGTGACGCGGAGCGGAGCGGCATCGAGGTGGGCGGCGAACTCCCGGCGCAGTTCGAAGTTGCGGTTGCTGCCCCGGGTGACACGGCGATAGTCGGCCGAGTAGTCGGACGGGATGAAGCGCCTCACGTTGGCCTCGACGGCCGCGGCCAGCAGCGCCCGCTGGGCGTCGAGGATGACGGAGCGGGCGCCGCTGATCGCGGACACCACGACGTCGGTTCCGGCGAGGGCGCCGACGAGCCCGGCGTGGTCCGTGTAGGCAGCCTCGCGAATCGTCACGCGGTCCCGCTCCCCGTAGATGGCGTGGGCTGTTCCGCCGCCCGCGCGGGTCAGAACACGAAGGGAGACAGCGGGATCGGCGGCGAGCAGGTCGCGGACGATCCGCCGACCGAGGTCGCCGGTGGCCCCGGCGATAAGGACGGTGGTCATGGTCAGATGCTCTTCTCTGTCTGGGTGGTATCGCGGGCGCCGGCGCGCCTTCGGCGCGCTGACAGGTGGGGTGCGGCCTTCGGCTGCCCAGCCGCGGTGACGACCCCGATGCATGACTCCACGTCGCCGGCGTCCAGGGCGACGCGAGCCATGAGGCGGCGAAGCTGCATCTGCTCCTCCGGGTTGAGGTTCCTCATCAGCCTGCCTTCCACCTCGCGCAGTGCTGCCCGTGCCGCGGCGAGGAGGGCACGGCCCTGATCGGTCGGGAGGACCTGTCGCATGCGGCGATCCTTCGGATCTGGCCGGCGTTCGACCAGGGATTCCCCCTCGAGGGCATCGATGACGTAGACCATCGCCGTCTTGTCGATGCCGAGCCGTTGCGCGAGGACCAGCTGCGAGGTCGGGGCCTCAGTCGTGATGGCCACCAACACCTGGTACCCCCGCGGCCCACCCGGTACATCCGCGACGGCACCCGTGGCGATCCGGGAGAAGCCCTGCGACATTGCCTGCAACGACCAACCGAGCTCCGTCTCGATGCCCCCGGCTTCCCAATCGATGCCGGCGGGCTTGAGGGGTTCGTCCGGCACCTGTGAAGCATCCATAACAAGATCATAGCAAAGCCGGATCGTCTGAATTAAAGATGATCTGTGCTTATGATGATGCGATCATCCTGGTCGGCACGTCCGGCCCTCATCGAAAGGTCGCCATGTCCGACGCACAGCGCTCCGTGCCCGCTGAACGCTCCTCCACCGGAACGGCCGAGATCACTCCGTTCCATCTGGATATCCCCGACGCCGACCTCGAAGACCTCCGCCGACGCATCCTGTCCACCCGCTGGCCCGACCGCGAGACCGTGCCGGACACCTCACAGGGGCCTCGGCTGGAGAAGCTCCAGGCCCTGGCTGACCATTGGGTATCCGGGTACGACTGGCGCGGGACCGAGGCACTCCTCAACGCCTGGGGCCAGTTCACTACCAGCATCGACGGCCTGGACATCCACTTCCTGCACGTCCGATCGTCGGTCGCAGGGGCGCGCGCCTTGCTGTTGACCCATGGCTGGCCCGGCTCTGTTCTGGAATTCCGGCACGCCATCGGGCCCCTGACCGATCCCGAGGCCCACGGCGGCACCGCAGCGGACGCGTTCGACGTCGTCATCCCGAGCCTGCCCGGATTCGGCTTCTCCGGGAGACCCACCGGGACCGGATGGAACACCCAGCGGACAGCCAGGGCGTGGGCCGTACTCATGGAACGCCTCGGATACGCGCGCTGGTTCGCGCAGGGCGGTGACCTCGGAGCCTCTGTCACCGCCGAGCTCGCCGGCCTGCAACAGTCGGAAGGCATCGGCCTCGCCGGCATTCACCTGAACATGGCCCTCTTCATGCCCACCGAAGAGGAGATGCGCTCGGCCACACCCGAGGAGCAGGCGATGCTGCAGGAAGGCGGGTACTACTGGCAGACCCTCTCCGCGTACTCGCAGCAGATGTCCACCAGACCCCAAACCATCGGATACCCGCTCTCGGACTCGCCCGTCGGACTCGCGGCCTGGATCTACGCCATGTTCCAGGACGTCGGAGGCTCCCACGACCGCCACGGGAACGCCGAGGCCCTGTTCACCCTCGACGAGATGATCGACGACATCATGCTCTACTGGCTCCCCAACACGGCAGCATCAGCTGCACGCATGTACTGGGAAGCAGGCCGGAACGGCTGGACCAACCCGGGCACGCTCGAGGAACCCCTCACCCTCCCCGTAGGACTGAGCATCATGCCCGGCGAGTACATCCGACGGTCACGCCGCTGGGCGGAGCGCCGATACACCAATCTCGTACACTTCACCGAAGTGGCAGACGGCGGCCACTTCGCCCTGCTCGAGCAACCCCAGCTACTCGTCGACGACATCCGCGCCACCTTCCGCACGCTCCGATAGTCCACCCCGAACCCCATCGTGATGGCTCACGTCGGCAGCCGGTGGGGCATCCCGCTCAGGCTCATCTACGGCATCGTGACTACGTTTCGCACTATCGACGACGGAAGGACCAGGGATCCAGCGTTGCTGCGCGGTCGTTCGTCGACGAGGGGGTGGCCTTGCACCTCAGCAGACTCGCGGTGAAAATCCCCTCACGGCAGGGCGACCACGGCCCATACCCTGCAACCGGCGGGCAGCAGGACAGGAGGGCGAGGCACGGCTGCCGTCACGCCCTCCTGGGCCTCCTCCGGCGATGAGTGGTCGTGTCACCGTGCCCGGGTGGCGAATTCCTCGAGGATCCGGAACCCCTGCCGGTCCACGGAGCGGTGGACTGCCGTGAGCACGACGACTCCGGTGCCCGCGGCCCTGTCCAGTCCGATCCAGCTGCTGAATCCTCCGGTGCTGCCGTTGTGCCAGGTGATGCTGCGGCCGTGGTGCTCGAGGGTGATCCAGGCGGCGCCGATGCCGACCCGTGGGGTGAATTCCACGGCGGGATCGAGCGCCGAGATGCCGGGAGATGTCCTATCGAGGAGCGAACGGAGGAAGCTGCGCATCGTGTCTACGGTTGCGCGGACGCCTCCTGCGGGAGCGATGGCTTCACCGACCCACGGCTGCATGGGGCGCCCGAAGCGGTCGATTCCCGTGAGGTCTGCGGGTCCGAGGTCCTCCGTGCGTTCGGGCGTCGAAAACCCCGGGCCGAGGACGTCGTGCAGGAGTTGTGCGTAGCTGCTGCCGCTCGCTTTCGCCACGGCGTGCCCGAGTAACTGGAAGCCGAGGTTCGAATACCGGGGCCGAGGGGCGCCGACGCGGACCGCGTGCGTCTGGGCCAGCAGGTCGGCGAGCGAGTCGCCGTAGGGGTTCTCCCCGCGGATCCAGAACCCGAGGGTACGCCGGAGCGGGTGCATCCCCGGCGGCAGGCCCGGAAGCCCGGAGCGGTGGGTGGCCAGGGACTCCAGGTTCACGGAGCCGACCTTCCCGTGACCCTTCAAAGGGAGCAGTTCGCCAAGGACCGTCGTCGGTGAGACGAGGCCATGCCCTACCGCATCGCGGTACAGAATGCCGGTGAGTCCTTTCGAGATGGACCCGATTTCGAAGGTGGAGTGGCGGGCGGAGCCCACCCTGGCGGTCATCTCGTCATCCGGGGTGACCACTGCCACGGCTGCCGCTCCGGCCGTTGATCGAAAGGTGCGGCCCACGACGCGAACGATCTCAGAGTCGCCAATCCATTCGGTTTCCACGCCGCACTTCCTTTCCTCGGGCACATGAGGCGAAAAGCGTCATCGAACTCGAGTCAACCAAAGTTGACGACACTGCCCGGTCGACCATAACTGACATCAGGATCGGTAGTCAACATCAGTTGACGATACTGCGTGATTCGCATCATTACGGTCGCCTTCCTGAGCGACACCATCACGACGCCATCGGACGACGGACGCCTGAACAGTTCGGCCGACCCGAAGGCCCTCGAGGGCCCCAAGCCCAGCGCTATCGCTTGCCGTACTTCCGATGGACTGCCTGCTTGGATACGCCGAGGCACTGCGCAATTGCCTCCCATGACAGCCCGTCCTGGCGAGCACTGCGGACGAGGCCTGCCTCGCTGCGCGCTACCTCCCGATGGAGTTCAGCAACGATCCGCAGAGCCTCCGCCGGCCCCTTGCCGTCGATCGACCCCACAAGCACTTTCAACCGCTCCAGCTCCATAGGTCAATTCTAGTTGACGAGGGCGGTGGGAGGTTGGTCTGCGATGTCCCCAGCATTCCAGCGACCGAGATCTGCACCGCCCCTTGGCTCAAAGATCTCCGTAGGGCCAGTCGAAGTGGGCGCGGGTCTCCTCGATCGGAAGACGGAGGGTGCGGGCGATGTCATGCCAGCTGGCGCCCTCATTCCGGGCCAGCCGGACTGCGGCTCCGAGTTCCCTGTCGGCTCGCTGCGCCTGTTCCTGGCGGTCCTTCAGCAGGGTCTTCCAGTCCTCGATGAGCCATCCATGAGAGGCCAGGTCGTCATCGCTGGACTGCTCGAAACAGTCCCCGAGCAGCCGGTACGAGGTGAAGGCCCTCAAGGCTTCATCGGGACTGAGGTTGTCGAAATCATCGGTGCCGTTCGGGCCGGCGTAGGGCGGTTTCCTCATCTGGACGACTCCTCGAGAGATCTTCTTCGGTGGAGAACATTCGCCCCGGGGTACCTTCAGCGGTGAAGGTCCGGGACGCCTACCTGTTCCCCCCTCAGGTGCCACCCGCGACGTTCCTCGTTCCTGGCGACCAATGATCCTGCACGGCAGGATAAGCCCCCCACTGGTCGAGCGTGTAGCCTCCTTCCCCCTGCGCACGGCACAAGACCTCTGCTGCGCTGCCTGTCCCGCCCACATCCGGCCGGCAGGAACCACCCCAACACCTACACGCAGGGCGGAGGCCGCCACCCCGATTGGGGGTGACGGCCTCCGCCGTAAGCCCTGGTTCTGGCCGTGGGCCCTTGGTGCTACTTGTTGCCCTTGCCCGGTTTCGCCTTCGTGGTCGTGCAGGAGGCGTCCCATTCCGAGGCTGGAACTACTGAGGTGCAACGGAACAGGGATGGGTTGATGTTCTGCGGCGACTGCCAGGCCTTGGTGGCCTGCTCGAAGTCGTATGCGAAACCGAGAAGGTCCGCTTCACTCCAGGCAGTGCCGAGGAACACGACACCCGAGGGCCTCCGATTGGCCTCCGAGTAGCCTGATGGCACGATCACGGAGGGGTAGCCCGCCCGCGCACCGACACCTGTCGTCGCCGAGTTGGACACGATCGCGTCGAGGTCGTTCGCGGTCAGCACGGTGTCGATAGCGGCCCTGGTCTCCGCCAGGCCGGTGTCGCGTGCCGCCTCGTACCGGGCCGACTGCGCCGGATCCCCGAGGTCCACGGCTTCCGAGTCTGTCAGGAGCGTCTGCCCGAACTTCAGCGCCGCGGGTGCATCGGCGCTGTTGTACGCGATGATGTCGCTGAGCGTGTCCATCGGTGCGCTCTCAGGAAGGCGCGCCAGGTAGGCGTTGAGGTCCCGTTCGAACTCCAGGGTGAGGATGCTCGGCGCCGTGGTGCCGCCGACGGTGACGCGAACGAGCGTGGCACCCTGTGCCCGCAGTGCTTCAAGGGACGCCGTGTACACCGGGTCGGTGTTGCTCGCGACATAGCCGAGCCGGGCCCCCATCAGGGCGCTGTCACTCAGTGCCGCCGTGAAGTCGACGTCGTCGCTCGGGTTAGCCGCTGTGGCGGGATCCTCGGGGTCGATGCTCGTCATGGCGCCCAGCAGGACCGCGGCGTCGTACACGGACTTCGTCATCGGCCCCGCGGTGTCCTGCGTGGCGGAGATCGGGATGATGCCGGTCCGGCTCGCGATGCCCACAGTGGGCTTCACACCCACTAGCGAATTGGCCCGGGCCGGGCTGAGGATGGATCCGGAGGTTTCCGTGCCGATGGTCAGGGTCGCAAGCCCCGCGGCCCCCGCCGATCCGGAGCCGGCGCTGGACCCGCTGGGCGTCTGGCTGGCGTCGTACGGGTTGAGCACCTGGCCGCCGAGCGAGCTGTAGCCCGCAGGCATCCCGTTGGTCATGAAGTTCGCGAACTCCGTCAGGTTCGTCTTGCCGATGATGATCGCACCGGCCTGCTTCAGCTCCGTGATCATGGGAGCATCGGCAGCGGGGAACGAGTTGGCGAGAGCCACCGAACCGGCTGTGGTGGGCATACCGGCGACATCGATGTTGTCCTTCACCAGCACGGGCACACCGTGCAGCGGGCCGCGGATCGTGCCCTTCTTCCGCTCTGCGTCCAGCGCCTTCGCATCGGCCAGCGCCGAGGGATTGATGGAGCGTACCGAGTTCAGGTGCGGCCCGTTGACACTCAGGGCGTCGATCCGCTCGAGGTAGGCCTGCACCAGGGCTTCGGAGGTGAAGCTGCGGGAGGCAAGACCCGCCTGGACGTCGGCGACACCGGCGGTGCTGAGGTCCAGCGGAAGGGGTTTGGGTGCAGCGGCCGCAGGCCCGGCGACGACGGCAGCCGCGAGTAGTCCTGCGGCGACCCCGGACGTGACGCGTCGGGTACGGGGCAGTGACGGTGAAAGGGAGAACAGCATTCCTGTGTCCTTCGTACGAGGTGGTGAAGCCCGCCACCATCAGGTGGGTCGTGAGAGCGCTCCGAGTGACGCTTCATCACAACAGAACGAGGTTTCACGGGAGCACTACTTTGATTTCATGCCCGTTTCAGAGGCGAGACCGACCCGAACACCCACACCCGAGCGGGGACGGAACTGGCACGCGAGGACCGAATCCCGGGAGCATCCCATCCGAAGGACAGTAGGCTTACGAACCCTTCGCTGTCGGCTCCTCGATGTGGTTCGCGGGCCGACGGAGACTTTTGGAATACAACCCTGGAGGAGAACCCATGACGGAGATCGTCGCGCACCACGGACTGTTCAAGGACACGAACCTGCACATCGATGACACGGGCGGATCCGGCCGGCCGGTGGTCCTGATCCACGGGTGGCCGCTGTCCGGTGAGGCCTTCGCGCACCAGGTCCCGGCCCTGCGGGCCGCCGGCTACCGGGTCATCACCTACGATCGGCGCGGCTTCGGCCGGAGCGACAAGCCCCGGAACGGGTACACCTACGACACCCTGACGGAAGACCTCCACGCCCTGCTCGAGCAACTCGACCTCACCGACGTCACCCTGGTCGGCTTCTCCATGGGAGGCGGCGAAGTCGCCCGATACTTCAGCAAGTACAGCCCGGAGCGGATCCGCAGCATAGTGTTCGCCTCCGCCGTCCCGCCCTACATGCTGCAGGGCGAGGACAACCCGGACGGCCCCCTGACCAAGGACGCCGCAGCCGGCATGACGGCCGACCTGACCGAGGACGACGAGTCCTTCTACGACGGGTTCACCACCGAGTTCTTCTCCGCGCACGGGCAGCTGAAGGTCACTGAGGGACAGCGCCAGGAAGCCCTGGCACTCTGCCGGCAGGCCGACAAGAAGGCAGCCCTGGCGTGCATGGACGCCTTCGGATCCACGGACTTCCGCGGCGACCTGACCAGGATCACGGTCCCGGCCCTGATCCTGCACGGCGACGCCGACGCGACCGTCCCCTTCGAAGGCTCAGGCCACCGGACCCACACCGCCCTGCCCGGCAGCGAACTCCACGTCATCGCCGGCGGCCCGCACGGCTGCAACGTCAGCCACGCCGACGAATGGAACCAGGCCCTGATCACCTTCCTCGCCAAGTAAGCACGACCGTCGGCCTCCGGTACTGGCCGTCGGCCTCGACGGCCAGTACCGAGGAGCGACCACGCCCTCACACTGTTGCGGAAACACGGGCCCCAGGGCATGAGCAGACCCCCGGCACCGATGAACACCCTCGCGCGGAAGACGCCTCGGACGCCAGCTGCTCGACACCCGGTTGGATACCAGCCGATACGCTGCAGCGGAACCACAGTCGCCTACCGGGATCCGGTCCCGTGCTTCGCCTCGATCGCCGCACGGAGCTTCTTCATACCGTCTCGGATCCGGGTCTTCACCGTGGGAGCGGGTATCCCGAGATGCTCGGCCACCTCGTTGTAGGTCAGATGGGAGAAGTAGGCAAGAGAGATGGCCTGGCGTTGCACAGGTGACAGGACGGCCATGGCCGCCTGCATGATTGCTGCGTCCTCACGCCTCAGAACCGCCTCCGTGACCTCGTCGACCCCGGCGGAATGGTTCCGCCGTGCCCACCTGTCATCTCGTTCCCTGCGGGACATGTCCGCCCGGAGCCGGTCCACCGCACGACGATGCGCGAGGGTCATCAGCCACGACACAGGATGCCCGAGCTCCGGCCGGTACCTGGCGCCCTGCTCCCACACCATCAGGAACACTTCCTGCGTCACCTCCGCGCAGCTCTCCGGACTCTGGAGTGTCTTCCGCACCACCCCATACACCCTGCGGGCACACTGCTCGTACAGGATCTGAAAAGCGTCCGGGTCTTTGCCTCCCACCGCAACCAGGACAGCAACAAGATCCGGCGCCACCGTGCCCGCCCCTGGCTCAACCCCGTGAGCACCGGACACGGGCAAGGCTGACGGTCGCGGTTCAACGGGCCGCGGTCCGACCGTGAGACCACCGTCGGACGGAAACACCTTGGAAGAGATAGCGAGACTTCCTGAGAGAAATCAGAACCAGGGCGCCCGTGCCGCCGCCCCCCACCACGACGTACCCGATCAAGCAGCACCAGCATGCTGCAACCTGAGAACAAGAGGATCCACCCCTTCGCCTCGAATGTAATCCGTACCACTACGCCCCGTCCACCAACCACACCGACCACACCGACCATCGGGCAGTGCGCACGGTACCCGACGCGGGCAGACCCTGTCCGGCACCGGCGACGTCCTGCTGAAAGCCGTGCTGGTTTAATGAGGAGGTCGATCGCCCCGACCGGCGACTGGCCCGACGGCAGGAAGAGCATCTGGAAGAGGACGGAGGCAGCGGCATGAGCGGACGCCCACAGCGGGCCCTGATGATCCAGGCCATCGCCGCTGCAGGACTGAAGATCGATGACGTCGTCGGCCGTTACCTCGCCCGGGGCGGGACGGCATCGCCGGAAGCCATCCGTGAATATCTGGCCGGCCTGGCCGATCTACCGATACGCGAAAGCGATCTCCTCGCCGACGCGGTCAACCAGTCGCCCCTCGAGCCATCGACACGGCCGGTTCCCCACGCAGCGCAGGACGCCGCCGACGGCTCCCCGGAGGCATCACGACGTTCACTCGGAGCCGCCGGCGCGTTCCTGCTCTCCGATGCCGAAAAGGAACAAGCACGGCTCGACGCCGTCGACCGCACGAACCTTCTCGACACCGGTCCCGAAGAACGCTTCGATCGCATCACCCACAACGCCCGGCAGCGCTTCCAGGTCAGCACCGCGATCATCACCCTCATCGACGACAAGCGGCAGTTCCTGAAGTCCGTCATCGGCCCGGTAGAGCAAAACATGCCCAGAACCCGGTCCTTCTGCAACACGACCATCAAGGGCTCCGAAACACTCGTCATTCGTGACACATTCCACGACGAGCACTTCAGATGGAACCCGCTCGTCCTGGGCCACCCGTTCATCCGCTTCTATGCCGGCTGCCCGCTTCGCGACCCGGACGGATGGACCGTTGGCACCCTCTGCGTCATCGACCAGCACGCGCGCGCCTTCTCCCACGACGACCGACGTGCCCTTCACCGCCTGGCAGCCATCACCGAACACGAACTCGCCGCCTGACCCCCACCACACAGGACACGCTCCATGGATCAGCCCAGCGCTCTCCGTCGAACCCCCGTCGGCTGACCTCGAGCCCACTCCGGGACTGTGAGAAGAACGGCGCGTGGGGGCCCGGCTCATCCCGGAGACCATGGCCGGGCGCCGGACCGCGGGCGTACCGTCGCGAATTGCGCCCGAGCGCCCGGAGGAGTTCGCGCCGGGGCTGGATCCCGAATTGCTCCGGCTCATCCAAACCACTGCCGACATGGAGATGGCCGACATCGACGCAGCGTCAAGCGTGGGCCGATCGCCTGACGCGCCAGGATCCTCCTGCAATCAGGACTGAAGGTGACTGCAACTGCGCCTATCCTCGATCCATGAAACTCGCGACGTTGAGTCCGGAGAACTTGGGTCGAGCTGTCGGCATCACGCTTCGGCCCGAACAGGAAGCGTTCGTTGCACCGGTTGTGCAATCGATCGCCGAAGCCTACGTGAACCCCACAGCCTGGCCGCGACTCGTGGTCGACGGTGACGAGGTGTTGGCCTTCATCATGGGCAACTTCGATCCCGACCACGAACTCGAAGCATTCCGAGCCGGCATCTGGCGCCTCAATGTGGCCGCATCCGCCCAGGGACGCGGAGCGGGACGATTCGCCGTCGATGCCCTGGAGGAGGAGGCGCGTACCCGCGGCGTGAGACGGATCTCGGTCCTGTGGGAGCGCGGCGAGCATGGTCCAGAAGGGTTCTACCTCAAGCTCGGTTTCGTCCCCACCGGGGAGGAACTCTTCGGAGAGGTGGTCGCGTTCAAGAACCTCGACAGCAGAAGGTAGGAACTCCCGTGAAGGATCGCCGGTCGCGTGACCTGGTTCGTCCACCAATCCATGGTGCCGGCTTCGTGGCACCGGAGTATCCGCGCGCCACGGCGCGAGGTGCGCCAGGGGCCCGAAATGATCGGGTGAACGTGGAGGCTGAATGACAGGTTCGGTCGACCACGCGTGAAGCTGTGGCCGCTGTTCGTACCTGATGATGCATCAGCAGCTGTTCGATACCGCTCGGTGCTGCCGTAGTCTGCTCCGGCGCCCCGGCGCCCCGGCGCTCCTTGTCTGCGTGCACATCGTCGCCGGAGCAGCCCCCGGCTAATCCCGGGGCACCGCAGTGCTTTCCCGCACCACCAGCCGCGTCGGCACCAGTTCCCGCCCGGGCTCCGTCGAGCTCTCCCGCATCTGCTTCAGCACCTTGTCCACGCATCGCCGGCCCACCTCTGCGAAGTCCTGGTGCACCGTCGTCAGCGGCGGGCTGAACGAGGTGCTGTCCGGGAGGTCGTCGAAGCCGACGATCGAGACGTCCTGCGGCACCCGGATGCCCTTCTCGTGGAATGCCCTCAGTACGCCCAGCGCCATCTGGTCGTTCGCCACGAACACCGCAGTGCAGTCCGACTCCGCAAGGGTCAGTCCGGCGAGGTACCCCGAGTCCGCCGACCAGTCCCCCCGCAGCAGCGGAGGCTCCACGCGACCCTGCGCGGCAAGGGTGGAGCGCCATGCATTCACGCGCCGCTCCGACGCGAACGACGCCGACGGGCCTGCCACGTGCCAGACCGTCTCGTGTCCCAGGTCCAGCAGGTGCTCCACGGCCTTCTGGGCACCGTCGGCCTGATCGGTGTCGATCACGCTGTAGCCGTCGCTCGCGTCGGAGTCGACCACGACCGCGTGCACGCCCGGTGGCAGGGACACCGTCGCGGCGTCGAGCAGGTGGACCTCCATGATCACGATGATCGCGTCCACCGCCAGCTCGTTCAGCCGCGAGAACGCCCCCTGCACCCCGGCCTGCGTCGGGGCGGAGACGGGGATCAGCGTGATGGCGTAATCCTCCTCGGCGGCCCGCGCCGCGATCGCCTCGAGGGTGCGGACGTTCCCGGTGGTCGAAAGTGTGAAGAGGATGACGCCGATGGTCCGGAAGCTCCCCCGCTTCAGCGCACGCGCCGCACTGTTGGGCCGATAGCCGAGCTCGTCCATGGCCTTGATGACCTGCTGCCGCGTCGCCTCGATGACACCCGGGCTTCCGTTGGAGACGCGGGAGACGGTCTGTGCCGAGACGCCGGCCAGACGGGCGACATCGGACATGGACACGCGCCGGTCCTCACGGGCGGGGTGTTGACGCGTGGAAGAGGACATGTGACTATCGTAACAATAATGTTTGCGTAAACATGCCGCGTCGGACGCTGCTATGTTTACGCAAACATCACTGAGAGCCAGAAGGATCCACCCATGACGACGGCGTCACCCGCACCGGCAACGCTCGGCCTACAGCCCGGGCCCGCGCAGCGAGCGCAGAAGCGCTCCCAGAAGTCCTCATGGTCCGGCTGGCTGTTCATCGGCCCGTTCATGGCGGTCTTCGCGGTCGTCTTCCTGGCTCCGATCGCCTACTCCATCTGGCTCAGCTTCTTCCGCAACCAGCTCGTGGGCGGCAACGGGTTCGTGGGCCTCGCCAACTACGGCCAGGTGCTGCAGGACTCCCAGTTCTGGTCCTCCCTCATCCGCGTGGTGCTGTTCCTCGCGGTACAGGTCCCGGTGATGCTGTTGATCGCACTGCTGGTCGCCCTCGCCCTGGACAGCGGGCGGCTCTACGGGAAGTCCTTCTTCAGGATCTCGATCTTCCTTCCCTACGCCGTGCCCGCCGTCGTCGCCAGCCTCATGTGGGGCTTCATGTACGGCACGCGGTTCGGCCTGGTGGGCAACATCAACAGCGCCCTCGGTATCAACCTGCCGAATCCGCTCTCCCCCGAGCTGATCCTCGCCTCGATCGGCAACATCGTCACGTGGGAGTTCATCGGCTACAACATGCTGATCTTCTACTCTGCGCTCAGTGTCATCCCGAAGTCCCTGTACGAGGCCGCGGAGATCGACGGCGCCAGCCAGTTCCGCCTCGTCACGGCCATCAAGCTCCCCGCCATCCGCGGGGCCATGGTGGTGGCCGGCATCTTCTCGGTGATCGGCAGCTTCCAGCTCTTCAATGAGCCCGCCATCCTGCAGAGCCTCGCACCGAACTCCATCTCCACCTACTTCACACCGAACCTCTACGCCTACTCGCTGAGCTTCTCCGGCCAGCAGTACAACTACTCCGCCACCGTGGCCATCATCATGGGCGTCATCACCATGGTCATCGCCTACGCAGTGCAGCTGCGCGGCATGCGGAAGGAGAGCTGACCCATGAGCGTCGCCGTCGAACCCGCCCGCACCCAGAAGCAGAGACCCGCCTACGTGCGCATGAAGAGCACGCGCCGCGGCGTCGACAACCCGAAGCGCAGCGTCCTGCTGACCGTCCTCACGGGCATCATCCTGGTCTACAGCCTCATCCCCCTGGTCTGGCTGCTCATCAACTCCTCCAAGACACAGGCCGATCTCTTCTCCTCGTTCGGCCTCTGGTTCAGCGGCGACTTCGCCCTGTTCTCGAACATCGGCGACACCGTCACCTACGACGGCGGGATCTTCGGCCGCTGGTTCCTCAACACCGTGCTCTACGTCGTGGTGGGTGCGGGCGGGGCCACGTTCCTCGCCGTCCTCGGCGGCTACGCCCTCGCGAAGTTCGACTTCCCGGGCAGGAAGGCGGTGTTCGCCGTCGTCATCGGTGCGGTGGCGGTTCCGGGCACCGCCCTGGCGGTCCCCACCTTCCTGATGTTCAGCCAGATGGGCCTCACGAACACCCCGTGGGCCGTGATCATCCCGTCGCTGATCTCCCCGTTCGGCCTGTACCTCATGTGGACGTTCGCCTCCGAGGCCATCCCCACCGAGCTGCTCGAATCAGCCCGCATGGACGGCGCCGGTGAGTTCCGCACGTTCTTCCAGATCTGCCTGCCGCTGCTGGGCCCCGGAATCGTCACGGTACTGCTGTTCACCATGGTGGCCACCTGGAACAACTATTTCCTGCCGCTGATCATGCTGAAGAACCCCGACTGGTACCCGCTGACCCTCGGCCTCAATGCCTGGAACAACCAGGCGTCCACCGTGGGCGGAGACGCCATCTACAACCTCGTGATCACCGGAGCGCTGCTGACCATCATCCCGCTGATCGCAGCGTTCCTCCTCCTCCAGCGGTACTGGCAGTCCGGCCTCAGCGCCGGCGCCGTCAAGGAATGACCAGCCCCTTCCCGTCAACCACGAAGTGATAAGGAAACCGATGAACAGGAATATCTCCCCCGCAGTGTTGCGAGGTTCCGCTCTGGCCTTCGCCGCAGCTCTTGCCCTCACCGCGTGCGGCGGTGGCAACGACACCGGCGGCAGTGCTGACGCCGGGAACACCGACGACGTCGCCGCGGCCCTGGAAGAGGGCGGCGAGCTCACGGTGTGGGCCTGGGACCTCACCGTCCAGGACGTCGCCGCGGAGTTCGAGGAGCTGCACCCCAACGTGGAGGTGGAGGTGGTCAACGCCGGAACCGGCAATGACCAGTACACGGCACTGCAGAACGCGATTGCAGCGGGCGACGGCGTTCCCGATGTCGCCCAGATCGAGTACTTCGCCCTTCCCCAGTTCGCCATCGCCGAATCGCTGACGGACATCAGTGGACTCGGCGCCGCCGACCTCGAGGGCACGTTCAGCCCCGGCCCGTGGAATGCCGTGCAGCAGGGCGAGGGCATCTATGGCTTGCCGATGGACGCCGGGCCCATGGTCATGTACTACAACGCCGAGGTGTTCGAGAAGTTCGGCGTGGAAGTCCCGGCCACCTGGGAGGAATACATCGAGGCAGCCAGGACGATCCACGAGGCCGATCCGAAGGTCTACATCACCAACGACACCGGTGACGCCGGGCTGACCACCAGCCTCATCTGGCAGGCCGGGGGCAAGCCCTACCAGGTGGACGGTACCGACGTCACCGTGAACTTCTCCGACGAGGGCTCCACCCAGTTCGCCGAGACGTGGCAGGAACTGCTGGACGATGACCTCGTAGCGCCGATCAACTCCTGGACCGACGAGTGGTACCAGGGCCTCGGCGACGGCACCATCGCCACCCTGAACACGGGCGCGTGGATGCCCGGCAACTTCGAGTCCGGCGTGCAGGCGGGCGCCGGCAAGTGGCGCGTGGCCCCGCTCCCCCAGTGGGAGGAGGGCGCCAACGCCAGCGCCGAGAACGGCGGCAGCTCGCTCGCCATTCCGTCCGCCACGGAGGACGCGGCCCTCGCATACGCCTTCCTCGACTACGCAAGCGTGGGTGACGGCGTGCAGACGCGCATCGACGGCGGTGCGTTCCCGTCCACGACGGAGGACCTCGCCTCCGAGGAATTCCTGAACCGCGAGTTCGAGTACTTCGGCGGACAGAAGGCCAACGAGCTGTTCGCCGAGTCGGCGGAGAACGTCGTGGAGGGTTGGTCCTACCTGCCCTTCCAGGTCTATACGAACAGCATCTTCAACGACACCGTGGGCCAGTCCTACGTCTCCGACGTCCCGCTCACCGATGGCCTGAAGGCCTGGCAGGACGCGACCGTCAAGTACGGCTCGGATCAGGGCTTCACGGTCTCCGAGTAGCTGCACCGAGCCCGGGTCGGGCGGGAGCTCGCGCGCACCCGCCCGGCCCGTTCCACCTCCCGCGCACCCCGCCGTCGTCGCCCCGCCTCTCAGGGGATCGACGACGGCGGAGCATCACGCGCTCGTCACAAGAGCCTCAGGCAACATCCAAGGAGCTGTACCGTGTCAACACCCACCACCCACCGCTGGCTGCGCTGGCCGTCCGAGCCGGACCGCAAGCGCATGGCCTTCGGTGCCGACTACAACCCGGAGCAGTGGCCGCGCGGGACGTGGGACGAGGACGTCCGGCTCATGCGTGAGGCCGGCGTCAACGTGGCGTCGCTGGCGATCTTCTCCTGGGCCCGCCTGCAGCCCGAGCGCGACACCTGGGACTTCGCGTGGCTCGACGAGGTCATCGACCTCCTCCACGCCAACGGCATCGCCGTCGACCTCGCCACCGCCACCGCCTCCCCGCCGCCCTGGCTCGCCACCGAGCACCCCGAGATCCTGCCCGTCACGGCCGACGGCGGCACCCTCTGGCCCGGCGCCCGCCAGCACTGGCGCCCCACCAGCCCCGTCTTCCGCGAACACGCACTGAGGCTCGTGACCGCGATGGCCGAACGCTACAAGGACCACCCGGCCGTCTGCGCCTGGCACATCTCCAACGAGCTCGGCTGCCACAACATCTACGACTACTCCGACGACGCCGCCCGCGCCTTCCGCCTCTGGCTCACCGACCGCTACAGGAGCATCGACGCCCTCAACGACGCCTGGGGCACCGACTTCTGGTCCCAGCGGTACACGCGCTTCGAGCAGATCCTGCCGCCGCGCCAGGCCGCCTCGCACCCGAACCCCACGCAGCAGCTGGACTTCAAGCGCTTCTCCTCCGACGCCCTGAAGCAGTACCTGCGGGAGGAACGCGACATCCTGAACCGCATCACCCCGGAGATCCCCGTCACCACGAACTTCATGGTGATGGGCGAGACCAAGGGCATGGACTACGCCGACTGGGCCGCCGAGGTGGACTTCGTCGCGAACGACCACTACTTCGTGCCCGGCCCGCAGGCCGTCGACGAGCTCTCGTTCTCCGCGAACCTCACCGGCAACATCGCCGGCGGCAGGCCCTGGTTCCTCATGGAGCACTCCACCAGCGCCGTGAACTGGCAGCCCGTCAACACCCCGAAGAAGTCCGGTGCCCTGCGCCGCGACTCCCTCACGCATGTGGCCCACGGCGCGGACGCCGTCTGCTACTTCCAGTGGCGCCAGTCCAGGGCCGGCGCCGAGAAGTTCCACTCCGCGATGGTCCCCCACGCCGGCGAGGACAGCCCCATCTTCCGCGACGTCGTCGACCTCGGCCGCGAGCTCGACGGGCTCTCCGCCGTCGTCGGATCCCGGCGCAGCGCTGCACCGGCCGCGATCCTCTTCGACTGGGACTCCTGGTGGGCGTCCGAACAGGACTCCCACCCCTCCGACCGGCTCCGCTACAAGCAGGAGGCCCTCGACTGGTACTCGGCGTTCCTCGCCCTCGGCATCCGCGCCGACGTCGTGCCCTCCGCCACGGACCTGACCGGGTACGGGCTCGTCGTCGCGCCGATCCTCCACGTCGTCCCCGCGGCATTGAAGGCGCGCCTCGAGGAGTACGTGGCAGGCGGCGGACACCTCGTGGCGAGCTACTTCAGTGGCATCACCGATGAGAACGACCACATCTGGCTCGGGGGCTACCCCGGCGCACTCGCCGGGCTCCTCGGCATCCGCATCGACGAGTTCGGACCCCTGCTCGACGGCGAGAGCGTGCACCTGGACAACGGCACCACGGCATCGCTCTGGGCCGACCGCGTGCAGGCCCGCGCCGACGGCGTCGAGGTCCTCACCCGCTACACCACCGGCGAGCACTCCGGCGACGCCGCCGTGACCCGCCGCGCCGTGGGCTCCGGCAGCGCCGCCTACGTGGGCGCGCGCCTGGGCACCGAGGGCATAGCGCCGGTCCTCGCGGATCTCGCGGCCCGCGCCGGGATCACCAGTGAGCTGCCCGCCGAGCTCCGCGGCGCCGTCGAGCAGGTCGTCCGCACCGGCGACGAGGCCGACTACGTCTTCCTCATCAACCGCACCGACGCGCCCGTGGACATCACCGGCGTCCACGGCGAGACGCTCGCGGGCGAGGAGTCCAAGCTGGCTCCCCGCTCCGTCGCCGTCCTCACGAGAAAGGTCTCACGCACCACCTAGGACCACCGCAGTATCCACCCTTGCTGGAAGGAACACGTTCAATGACGAATCGATCCAGGCGCGCCACTCAGGCCGCAGCCACGGGGGTGGCCGCCGTCCTGGCAGCCGCCTCACTGATCGGGGGTGCAGCGCAGGCCGCGCCCCCGGCCCCGCCCGCACCGCCAGCCGTCCCGGAGGGCGCCCTGACCCTCACCCCCGACCCCTCCTACCAGGGCGGCGCGTTCGAGGGGTGGGGCACGAGCCTGGTCTGGTTCGCCAACGCCACCGGCGATTACCCCGACGAGATCCGGAACCGCCTTGCCGAGCTGGTGTTCGGCCCCGAGGGCCTCAACCTCAACATCGCCCGCTACAACATCGGCGGCGGCAACGCCCCCGACGTGAAGGACTACCTGCGCCCGGGCGGTGCCGTCGAGGGCTGGTGGAACGCCCCCGAGGGCACCACACGCGCGGACACCGACTGGTTCGACCCGGAGGATCCCGCCGACTGGAACCTCGAGGCGGATGCCACGCAGCGCTGGTGGATCGACCGCATCAAGCAGGACATCACCCACTGGGAGGCGTTCAGCAACTCACCGCCGTGGTTCCAGACCGTCAGCGGCTACGTCTCCGGCGGATTCGACGCGACCAAGGACCAGCTGAAGACCGAGAGCATCGACGACTTCAACGCGTACCTGGTCCGCGTGGTCGAGGAGCTCGAGGACGCCCACGGCATCACGGTGGACACGCTCGACCCGTTCAACGAACCGAACACCAACTACTGGAGCACGCGTCTGGATGGCGGCGGACAGCCGGTCGGCGGACGCCAGGAGGGCGCGCACATCGGCCCGCAGCTCCAGCAGGAGGTCCTGAAGAACCTCGCGCCGAAGCTCGACGCCGCCGACACCGACGCGACGATCTCCGCGATGGACGAGACGAACCCGGGCACGTTCGCCACCAACTGGAACAGCTACCCCGCGGAGGTCCGCTCCCTCGTGGACCAGCTCAACGTCCACACCTACGGCACCGGCCAGCGCACGACGGTCCGGGACATCGCCAAGGGCGAGGACAAGCCCCTGTGGATGAGCGAGGTCGAGGGCTCGTGGGGCAACGGCCAGAGCTTCACCAGCATGGAGCCGGGCCTCGGCATGGCCAAGCGCATCACCGACGACCTCCGCGAGCTCGAGCCCAGCGCCTGGGTGTTCTGGCAGCCCGTGGAGGACTACGACAACATGAAGCCCGGCGGCGAGTCCGCCGCCGGCGCCAACTGGGGCAGCATCCAGATGCCGTTCGACTGCACCGACGCGGACACCCTCGAGAGCTGCCCCATCTACACGAACACGAAGTTCAACACGGTGCGGAACTACACGCACTACATCCAGCCCGGCGACCGCCTTGTCTCCGTGAACGACGCCGACACCACCGCCGCGATCACCGACACAGGCGCCGCCGTCGTCCACATCAACGAGTCCACCGACGCCGAGCCTGTGGTCCTCGACTTCTCGAAGTTCGGTTCCGTCGCCGAGGGTGCGACGGTCACGCCCGTCGTCAGCGACGTCAACGGGGCCCTCGTCGAGGGTGAGGCCGTCACGATCGAGGGCGGCTCCGCCGCCGTCACTGCACCGGCCGAGTCCGTCACCACCTTCGTGGTGGAGGGCGTCTCCGGCATCGCCGACGACGCTGCCGCCATCCAGGACGACCACGTGTACCGGCTGCAGGGCGTGCAGAGCGGCAAGTCGATCGAGCGCACCGGCGGCACCGCCGTCATCGGCGCAACGGACCCCGCCGACGCCGACCAGCTCTTCCGCTTCACGAGCCTGGACGAGGACGACACCAACCGCGAGCGCTACTCCATCACCACGCTGGACGGCGCCTCGCAGCTCGCGGACGAGGGCGGCGCCGCCGTCGTCGCCCCCGCGGACGGGAACCCGCGCGCGGAGTGGATCGCGTCGACCACGGGTGACGGAACGTACACCTTCGTCAACGCCGAGACCGGCCTGCTGCTCGAGGTTGGCGGCGGGAAGACCTCCGAGGGAGCTCCCGTGACCCTCTATGTCGCCAACTCCGGCGCCAACCAGCGCTGGACGCTGATCGACGAGACCGTGCTCTCCGTGCAGGATGCCACCGCATTCACCGTCCCCGGGACCGCACCCGTGTTGCCGAAGACCGTGACACCGGTCTACCGCGACGGCGCACGCGGAACCATCCCTGTCGAGTGGAGGATCCCGAACGACAACCGCTGGAAGAAGCCCGGCACCGTCAATGTCAAGGGCACCGCGACCGACCTCACCGGCACGCAGTTCCCCGTAGAACTCACGGTCACCGTGGACACCCTCGTCTCCACACAACCTGCCCGCGCCAAGGCCGTGGTCAACGGGCTGCCCGAGCTGCCCGCCACCGTGACTGCCGTCGGCAGCCAGGGCGGCACGGCCGAGCGTCCGGTCACCTGGAACACCCCGGTCAGCTATCCCGCTCCCGGCTTCTACGAGCTGACCGGCACGGCCGATGACGGCAACGGTGGCACGCTCCCGGCGACCGTCCGCATCCAGGTCACCGCGGGCACGCTGGACAACGTGGCCGACGACGGCGGCACCACCGCGAGCGCCACCTACACCGAGCCCGGCTACGGGACGGCCGGCCTGTTCAACGGCGACACCCGGGACAAGGCGTGGTCCAACTGGCGCTCCGGCACCAAGAACGCAGCCGACACCCTGACCGTGAAGCTGCCCGAGGCTCAGACCCTCGGCGGCGTCGTCGTGCACTTCTTCCGCGACGGATCGTCTGACAGCTACGCGCAGACCCTGCAGCTGCAGGTCCAGGGCGCGAACGGCACGTGGACCAACGCCGGTGGTCTGGTCAGCGTCCCGGGTGGCTCTCCCGCCCCGGCGGTGACCCTGCCGCTCGACGGTGTGACGGCGTCGAGCATCCGCGTGGTGATGACGGCCCGCTCGCAGACGCACATGGTGGTCAGCGAGATCGAGGTACTCGGGTTCGTCCCCTCGACGTCCTCGGATGCTGCGCTCGCCGGGATCAGTGTCGGGGGCATCCCCGTGACCGGTTTCGACCCGGCTGTGACGAGCTACTCGATGCCGATCACGGGCAGGACGCCGCTCGTCTCCGCGGTGCCCACCGACCCCTATGCCACGGTGTCTGTGACGCAACCGGCCGACAGCAACCGGACCGCGATCATCACCGTGACGAGTGAGGACGGTTCGGCGACGAACACCTACCGGGTGAACCTCACCAGGTAGCACTCGTGCATGACACACGAACGGGGCGCCCGCAGCAGCGGGCGCCCCGTTCGTCCTGCGGCCTGACGCAGAGGTCAGCTGTTCTTGGTGCGGACCGGGCTGTCCTCGATCTCCTCGAGGGGCGAGGCCTCGTCGTCGTCCTGGGACAGCGCTTCGTGACCCTCGAGGGATTCGGACAGCTCCTTGTCGGCCGACTCGTCGTGCTGGGGCTGCTGGTTCTGCGTGCTCATGGTGAGGTCCTTCCGATGGGATCCTGCTGGCCGTGCGACGCCGTGCGAGGGTGCGGGATGGGACCGCCGCGGCGAGTTCTTCGACGTCGTCCTGTCAGCCTACGCGAATCATCAGCCTGCTTGGTATCTATCGGGCCCGGGTTGACTCAGGGTGCCGCCGGCCCCAGGTGCGGGCCCCCCGGGGCGGGGTCCGGGTCCGGTTCCTTCAGCTCGACGAAGAAGGCGTGCGTGGGCGTCGTCCCCGTGTTCTCGCCGTGGTGGTCCTGGGCAGGCAGCCAGCGGACAGCCCCCTCGGGGAGTTCCACGTCCATGCTCGTCCCGCGGGCGTGCAGCCGCCGCCGGAACGAACTGGCGGTGATCATGACGCTGTCGGGGTGGTGGTGCTCGGTGCTGATGTGGCCGGGCTCGTCCGTGTACTCGAGGACGCGGACGCGGTCGTTCTCGAAGACCACCTGGTAGTTGCCGGGATTCGTCCGGACGGGATCGTGTGCCATGGCCGGACTGTACGCCCGCCGGTCACGGGCGGCCAGAGTCCTCCCGCCCCCTCCGGCGCATCACCGTCTAGGGTGTGGCCATGGATCTGACGGAACAGTTCGAGGCCGAGCGCCCCCGCCTCGTGCGCGTCGCGGCCGGTGTCCTCGATGATCGCGCCGAGGGCGAGGACATGGTGCAGCAGGCGTGGCTGCGCCTCCACGGCACCGACGCCGTGATCGAGAACGTGCCGGCCTGGCTGACCGTCGTGACGACGCGCCTGTGCCTCGACCGGCTGCGGTCCAGGGTGCCGGAGCCGACCGACTCCGTGCCGGACCGCGGAGGTGATGCGGCCCCCGACCCGGCCGACGAACTGATCCAGGCGACCAGCGTAGGCGTCGCCCTCCAGGTGGTCCTGCACCGTCTGTCACCGTCCGAACGGGTGGCGTTCATCCTGCACGACACCTTCGGCGTGGACTTCCGCACCATCGCGACCGTCCTCACGGTCTCACCCGAGGCCGCACGCAAGCTCGCGTCGAGGGCCCGATCACGCGTCTCCTCCCTCACCCCGGACGGGACACCGGCCGACTGGGAGGTGGTGGACGCATTCCTCGCGGCGTCACGTGGCGGTAGCTTCGCGCGACTGGTGCACCTGCTCGCCCCCGACGTCGTCGTCAGCGCCGACGCCGAGGCGATCGCCGCCGGCACCCCGACGCGGCTGGAGGGCCGCGAGACGGTGGCGGCCATGTTCGACGGCGCCGCCACGACCGCCTTCCCGGTCTTCCTCGACGGACGGCCCGGCGCGGCGTGGTTCCACCGCGGCGAAGCGCGCGTGGCCTTCGACTTCACGGTCGCCGACGGCGTCGTCCACGCGATCACGTTCCGCGCCCGCCCAAAGGTCCTGAGCTCCCTCGTCCGGCGGAACGCCGCCGAGCGGAGATGAGCACGCCGGTCACATATCCGGCACCCCACTCGTCATCACTACGAGGACGGCAGACGCCGGTCTCGCACACCGCACCCAGCGAGAGGAAAGTCCCATGAAGACGATGACCTGCCGGCAGCTCGGCGGACCCTGCGACCTGGAGCTCCGCGGCGATTCCGCGGACGACGTCATCAAGGCCCAGGACCAGCACCTGAAGGACACCACCACGACCGGCGACACCGAGCACCAGGCGGCCCGCGACGCCATGAAGGGCCGCTGGAAGAACCCGGTCAAGGGTCTGGGCTGGTACAACGACACCAAGAAGGCCTTCGCAGCACTCCCCGAGGGCTGAGACCGGGGTCGTGACCGCAGGAGATCTGCCTGCCCGGGTCCGGAGCCGGGATGATGCCGGAAGGCGTCGTTCCGCGCTTCGGGCCCGTCGGCGGCCTGCCGCCCTGCCCCGAGACTCCTCCTGCACGAACTTTCGAGGTTTCTCGCGCAACACGCGCCCCACCAGCCCCACATGCGCGTTAGGCTTACGCAGTCGGGCCGATGAGCGGGCGATGCTTCGCCAGAAGAAGCAGCCCCGTCGTCCCGGCAGGTCTCACCGTCCCATCGGACGTTCTGCACCACTGACACCTCTCGGCAGCTGCTGACCAGCGGCGAGGCCGACGCACCGCACACCTAACTGGGAGAAACCTCATGACCACCGCAAACACGCCCCGCTCGGGCGAACGCACCAACGTCCAGAAAGCAGCCCTCGCCGTCGGCGCGGTCTTCCTGCTCGTCGGAATCCTCGGCTTCATCCCCGGCATCACGTCGGACTACGACACCATGATGTTCGCCGGACACGAGTCGGAGGCGAAGCTCCTCGGCCTGTTCCAGGTGTCGGTCCTTCACAACATCGTCCACCTGCTCTTCGGTGCAGCCGGGATCGCCATGGCGCGCACCATCGGCGGCGCCCGCTCCTACCTGCTGTACGGCGGCATCATCTACCTCGTCCTGTGGGTCTACGGCCTGGTCATCGGCCAGGAGTCCGCTGCCAACTTCGTCCCGCTCAACGGCGCCGACAACTGGCTGCACTTCCTCCTGGGCGTCGGCATGGTCGCCCTGGCGCTGCTGCTCACGCGCAACACCACCCGCAAGAACGCTCGCGCCTGACCCTTCCGCCCGCACACCGGGCAGGACAGCACCACCGAAAGGCCCCGGACCCCGAGTCCGGGGCCTTTCCCGTGATCCGGACGTCCGGCCGAGAGGACAGAGATGACCGCCGAATGCTCGATTCGGCGGTCATCCCGGGCGCTGCGGGAGGGCTGCAGGCCTTACAGCTCGATACGCTCCGTCTCGATGACTTCCTTGCGCACCTGGCCGGTGACGACCTCGTCGTGCGTACGGGCCTCGCGGCTGATGCGGACGCGCTCGATCGGCACCACGTCCACCTCGACGCGGGGCTTCTCCTCGTAGAGGACCATCTCGACGACGTCGCCGCTGAAGGCGGTCTCCACGGCCGAGTACAGGCGCTCGCGCTCGGCCTTGCTGAACGTGCCGGCGCCGTCGTCGTACAGCGGCGCGCCGTCCTGGACCGGCACGCGCTCGACGACGAGCTCCTCGCGCCGGATCTGCACGGTCATCGTGACGTCCTCGGTGACGACGCGCTTGACGAGGCGCACGCGCTCCGTCTCCCGCAGTTCGGTGCCGACGCGGAGCTGCTCCTCGGAGCGCGTCATCGTCACCTCGTCGTCGTCGGCAGCGCCGCCCACGAAACCGGCCCCGCGGTCGGTCCGGCCGACCTCGCGGTCCGTCCGGCCGGCGAAGGCGTCTGCGTGTGTCGACCGGTCACCGGACTGCGCGGTGGCGACGCCGGCCTCGTCCGTCGCTGCGAGCAGGCCGTAGTAGCGGAGCAGGTGCTGCTCCTCCTCGGGGCTGAGGTGGCCGTCCTGGGACATCTTGGGGGAATCGTAGACCTTCGTGTGCGGGTAGGGGAGCCGCACGTCCTGGCCGTCGAGGGTGGCATCGCGCAGGGGCGCGAAGGATTCGGGGTTGCCCGCCGTGTGGGTGGCGACGGTGACCCAGCTGGGCTCGCCCGTCGCGTCGTCGACGTAGAGCTGGCCCATGGGACCGAGGACGGCCCCGTCTTCGCTCAGCACGTTGGCGCCGGCGTTCATGGAATCCTTCATCTGTTCAAGCGTGATCATGATGGCCCTTTCGAGGAGGTTGCTTCCCTTCACCGTAGATCCCACCCGAAGCGATAGCAAGCATGCTTACTACTCAGGTGTCTCCTTCATAATCGTCCGGCCCCTCGGCCATCGGTCCCTGCCGTCCTAAACTGTGGCGCATGCACCTCCAGCGGAGACCCCTCCGGGCGGCGCGCGTCTCCGACGAATCGCACCGCGTCACCACGTTCGAGCTCTTCTTCGACCTGGTCTTCGTGTTCGCATTCACGCAGGTCACCGGCTTCATGGCACACGAGCACTCGTTCCCCGGGGTACTGCAGGGCATGATCATCCTGGGACTGCTCTGGTGGTCCTGGGTGGCCTACTCCTGGCTCGGCAACCAGACGCACGTGGACGAGGGCATCATGCGTCTCGGCCTGTCCGCCGTCATGATCGCCATGTTCATCGCGGCTCTTGCCATCCCTGAGGCCTTCCACGATCTCGAGGGTGGTCTCAGCGGCCCGCTCGTCCTCGCGCTGGCATATTTCGTCGTACGCCTGATGCACCTGGTGCTCTACCTGTATGCGGCCATGGCGGACAGACCTCTGCAGCGACAGGTCATCAAGCTGTCCGGGGCGATGTTCTCGGGGTGCGCCCTCATCCTGGTGGGCGCGATGATCGGCGGGACGGCGCAGACCTGGTTCTGGCTGGCGGGGCTCATCGTCGACATCAGCTTGACCTACCTCACCTCAGGCGGAGATTGGAGACTGCCCTCGGCGGCGCACTGGACGGAACGCCACGGGCTGGTGGTCATCCTCGCGCTCGGTGAATCGATAGTAGCCATCGGTGTCGGCGCCTCGCGTGAACCGGTGAGCATCCCGATCCTCCTCGGCGCGGTGTGCGGGATCGCCCTGTCCGTCTGCCTGTGGTGGCTGCACTTCGACGTCACGGCGATCGCCGCGGAACACCGCTTCGCGGCGTTGCGCGGCCTCGACCGCACCTCTGCCGCCGTCGAGGCCTACTCCTATCTGCACCTGCCCCTTGTGGCCGGCATCATCCTCGCCGCGTTCGGGGTGGAGGACGTCCTGGCACACGTCTTCGATACGGAGGACTTCGGCCTGCTCGGCTCCTTCGCGCTCTTCGGAGGGGCCGCCCTGTTCCTCCTCGGCAGCTCGGCCTTCTGGCGCCGCATGGCCGGGTCCTGGAAACGGCTGCGGCTCGCCACCGCCGCCGCCCTGCTCCTGCTCGTCCCGGTGGCGGCCCCGCTCGCACCGCTGGCGGCCCTCGCCCTGGCAGCCGGGATGGCCGCCCTGCTCGTGGCGGTGGAGAGCGTTCTGGACTCCGGCGTGAGGGCGTCGATCAGGGGCCAGGACGCCACCCCCGGGCACTGAACCCGAAGGACGCCTGGGTGTCGTGCCGCAGGGCGTAGGCGGAACTGGGCAGCACGCCCGCGCTCCAGTCAGCGTGCGACGACGGCGTCACCGTCGGCGCGTCCGCATCGATGACGCGGGCGAGGTGGCGCACCAGCAACCCGGTGAGAGCCAGTAGGACCAGGAGGATCATGAGAAGAGTCATGCCCTGATCCTGAACCTGTCAGGCGGCGGAAAAGAGTGGCAGAAACGACCCATAACGCTCAAAAACTGCCATACTCGAGCCATGCTCACCAGGATCGCCGTGATCGTCCTGCCGGACCTCTCCATCTTCGAGTTCGGTGTCGTCTGCGAGGTGTTCGGGGTGGACCGCTCGGCGCTCGGTGTCGGCCTTCCCGCCTTCGACCTCCGCGTCTGCACCGCCGTCCCCGGGATGGTCCGGACGTCGTCGGGCGTGTCCCTGCAGGTCGACGGCGACCTCACCGGCGTGGACGACGCCGATCTCGTCATCATGGCCCCCTTCTCGTCCGCCACCGTGGTGCCCGGCACCGTCCTGGACGCCCTCCGGTCCGCGGACCGGAGGGGGGCTCGCATCTTCTCGGTGTGCTCGGGGGCCTTCGCCCTCGCCGAGGCCGGGCTCCTGGAGGGCCGCTCCGCGACGACGCACTGGCGGTACACGCGACGTCTCGCCGACGCCTACCCGGGTACCCACGTGGACGAGAACGTGCTCTACGTGGAGGACGGCACCATCCTCACGAGCGCCGGCACGGCCTCGGGGATCGACGCGAGCCTGCACCTCATCCGGCAGGAGTTCGGGCCGAAGGCGGCGACGGCGATCGCCCGCGGCATGGTGGTGCCGCCGCACCGCGACGGCGGCCAGGCCCAGTTCATCGAGCGGCCCATCCCCACCGAGTGCGGCGCGTCCATGGAGGAACTGCTCGTGTGGCTCGGCGACCACCTGGACCAGGACATCTCCGTGGCGACCCTCGCGCAGCGCCTGCACATGAGCGAACGGACCTTCGCCCGGCGGTTCCGCGCGGAGACCGGCACGACGCCGGCCGCCTGGCTCACGGGGCAGCGCCTGCTGCGCGCCCAGTCGCTGCTCGAGGAGACGCGGCTCACCATCGACGCCGTCGCCCGCGCGGCGGGCTTCGGCCAGGCGGTGCTGCGCCACCACTTCCACAAGGCGATCGGCGTCAGCCCTGCCGCCTACCGCCGTACCTTCCGGGGATCGGACAAGGGCTGCGACCTCGACCTGCACGAGCTCGAGGAGCAGTTCGGCGGGCACGCGCTCAGCCGGTGACGCCCCGGATGACGAGGAACACCACCGGCAGGTAGGCCACGCCGGCCACGGTCTGCAGGGTGATCGTCGAGGCCATGAGCCGTGCGTCGCCGCCGAGGGCCCGGGCCATCACATAGGCCGAGGACGCCGTCGGCAGGGACAGGAAGAGGATCACCGTGGCCGCCGGCTCGCCCCGGAGCCCGAGGAGCAGGCAGCCCGCGACCCCGAGGCCGGGCATCACCGCGAACTTGACCACGGTGGAGAGCGCCACGGCGCCGAAGTTCCTGCCCATGCTGCGGAGCTCGAGTGCCGCGCCGACGCAGAGCAGCCCGAGCGGCAGCGACGCCGACCCGAGGGTCCGCACGAAGTCCTCGATACCGGGCGGCAGGCCGACGCCGGTGACGTTGAGCAGGATCCCGATGAGGCAGCCCAGGATCAGCGGGTTGGTGGCGATGCTGCGGACGGTCCGGCCGAGGGTCAGCCGTTCGGCACCGTAGCGCGCGAAGGCGAGCGTGCAGAGGACGTTCACGAGCGGCACGAGGATGGTGTTGGCGACCGCGGCGAGCGCCACGCCGTCGGCCCCGAACAGGGCGAGGGCGATGGAGAGCCCGAGGTAGTTGTTGAACCGGATGCTGCCCTGCAGCACGGAGGTGAAGGCGGGGCCGTGGAGGTCGAGGCGACGCTGGGCGAGAACGAGTCCGAGCGCCGTGAGCAGCACCGATCCTGCCAGGATCGGGGCCATGAGGGCGATCGGCAGGCCGCCGAGGTCCGCTGTCGCGGTGCCGTTGATGAACAGCGCGGGCAGCAGGACGAAATAGCAGAGCCGTTCGGCGGGTGCCCAGAAGGCGGGGGCGAGGAAGCTGCGCGCCCGGATGCCGTACCCGAGGGCGATCAGGCCGATCACGGGGCCGAGCGCCACGAGGGTCTGGGCGATCACCGGCCCGGGCGCGGCGGCAGGGTGGGCACCGGGCACCTCCGCTGATGCTCTCGGTGGGCTCCGGACCGCGGGGCAGGCAGGGCCGGGGTTGTCACCAGCCCCGCGCCCGGAGCCATTCGGCGGCGAGCCGGCTCCATTGCCCGGCCGCGCCCTGTCCCTCCGCGAGGCCCAGGCCGTGCTCACCCTCCTCGAAGACGTGGAGGGTGTGCGGTACGGCGTGGGCCGCGAGCGCCTGGCCGAGCCGGTAGGCGTGTTCCACAGGGACGTCCTCGTCCGCGGCGGTGTGCCAGATGAAGAACGGCGGCGCGTCCCCGGTGACCAGGCGGTCCAGCGAGGTGGCGGCGCGGAGCGCTCCTCCGGCATCGGGGCCGAGCAGTTCGTCCTGCGAGCCGCGGTGCGTCGCGAGTTCCATGGACACCACGGGGTAGCCGAGCACGGCGGCATCCACGCGCTCGTCGTCGTGCCCGGTGCCCGTGAGCGCGGCGTGCCCGGCGAGATGCCCGCCGGCGGAGAAGCCGAGCAGCGCCACGTGCTCGACGCCTGCGGCGCGGACCCGGCGGATCTCCGTCCGGACGGCGTCGAGCGGTCCGGGGTGCCGTGCCTGGACGGGATAGCCGAAGACCTCGGCGGACAGGCCCAGGGAACGCAGCCGCTCGGCGACGACCTCGCCCTCGTTGTCGGACAGCATGGTGTAGCCGCCTCCGGGCAGGACGATGACATGGGAAGACTTCATGCCCTTACCGTACTGTGGCGGCCCGGCGAGCCGACCCGTCACACCGCCGGTTGACGAAGAAAGCCCCCGGCCGTCGGGCCAGGGGCTTCACGAGCGTTCGGAGGAACTATCAGCCCTCGCACTCGGTGCAGTACTTGTCGCCGTTCTTCTCGCGCGCAAGCTGGCTGCGGTGGTGCACCAGGAAACAGGACATGCAGGTGAACTCGTCCTCCTGCTGGGGGATGACCTGGATCAGGAGTTCCTCGTGCGAGAGGTCGGCGCCCGGAAGGTCGATGCCTTCGGCGGTCTCGCCGTCCTCGACATCGATCAGCGCGGTCTGCGTGGTCGCGCTGCGCTGAGCCTGAATTGCCTCCAGCGACTCGTTGGCCGGCTGGTCTTCCGGGCGAACGCGTGGCTCGTCGTAGTCGGTTGCCATTGCAGTAAATCTCCTTCTAGGGGCGGGGATGACGCCCAGATGCCATTCTCAACTTCGGCAGAGGCGGAAGTATTCCAGATACCGGGTGCAATATACCGGCTACGGATGGGAGTTTTCTCCACGCGTCCCCGCCACGTCGATCTGCACTTCGTTGTGACGGAAGAGCCCGGGCGTGATAGGCGGATTGAAGCGCGCGTACCGGGGTTCACCCCGCGATGTGAAGCCCGCCTTCTCCATCGCGGCCAGCAGTCCCTCAACATGCCGCTGGAAGGATGTATGGCCGCCCCGGCCGGAGAAGGACACGACGGCGGTGGTGGCTGCGGGCTTCTCCACCACCCGGACCCGGGCGTCCTCGGGGACCGGCGCGGTGGCGAGCGAGACGTCGGCGGGGAGCACGAAAGCCACGGTGTGGCCGGTCGACGCGCGCTGCTGGGTCACGGGCGCCGTCATCGCCAACTGCTCCGACGTCCCCTCCCCTGGCCCGCCGGAGGCCTGCTGCGTGACAGGGGCCGTCATGGCGAGTTTCCGGCGGGAGGTGTTGGCGCCGAAGATGTACGAGGCGAGCGTCCGGAAGGCCGCGTTGCCGGCGTCGTCGAACGCGGTCTCGACATCCACCTGGGCCACGACGTGCGCCGGGTAGGACCGCAGTTCGAACCCCGGATAGGTGTCGATCAGGGTATAGGGCTGCTGTTCGGTCATGCCGGGGATGGTACGCCCTGATCCTGACCGTCGGCCGTCGTAGGGTGGGACCCCGGCCCCCGTCCCGATCTCTCGAGGAGCACCCATGGCATCCGCATTCCCCCGCAGCGGCAGGACGGCGCCCGCCTCGGCCCGGACGGGCGCCGCGGGGCGCCTGGAAGGCGGCCCCGAGGACGCCACCCGCCCGTGAGCCGCACCGAGGTCCTCTCCCCGAACGGCGTCCTCGAAGCGGGTCCGATGGCCGCGATCCTCGCGAACCACGCCATCCCCGGCTGCGAGGTCACCGATCGGAGCGGGCGCTCGCACACCCGCCTGCTGCCGACGCCGGGCGGTCCGCGCCGGGTCACGGTCACCGTCCGTCCCGACGACGTCGAGCTCACCGCGGACACGGACGACGCCACCGAGTTCGCGCACCTCGTGCGCGTGACGCGCTCCTGGCTGGACCTCGACACGGACGTCGCCGTCGTCGCCCGCGCGTTCGACGGCGATCCGCTCCTCGGGCCCCTGGTCCGGCTGCGGCCCGGACTGCGTGCGGTGGGGTACCCGGACTCCTTCGAGGCCGCCATCATGACGGTCCTCGGGCAGCAGGTGTCCGTCGCCGCGGGCGGCACGTTCGGCGGTCGGCTCGCCGCAGCGTACGGCGCGCGGTCGGCGTCGGGCCTGACCGTGTTCCCCACACCGCAGTCCCTCGCGGACGCGCCGCACGAGGAGCTGCGCGCCGCCGTCGGCGTGACGCGCTCGAGGGCGTCGACGGTGCAGAACGTGGCGCGCGCCGTCGTCGACGGCCTGACGCTGGATCCGGACGCCGATCACGCAACGCTGCGCCGCCAGCTGCTCGCCATCCCCGGGATCGGCCCGTGGTCCGCCGACTACCTCGCGGTGCGCGTCCTGCGGGACCCCGACGCGTTCACGCCGGGCGACCTCGTGGCGCGGCGCGCCATGGGCAATCCGAGTATCCGGGACGCCGAACGGCTGGCGGAGGCCTGGCGCCCCTACCGCTCCTACGCCCTCTTCCAGCTCTGGACGGCGGCCACCTACGGCGGAGCCTAGGCGGACTGGACGGGGATCTTCCGATCGCTCCGCAGCGCGATCTCCAGCTCGAAGCGCACCTTCGGGTCCTTCAGGTCGTCGCCGAACAATTCGCGCAGCTGCTGGACGCGGTAGCCGACCGTCTGCCCGTGGATGCCGAGCTCCTCGGCGATCGGAGCGCGCTGGCCCCAGTGTCGCAGCCAGGCCAGGAGGGTCTCCTCGAGCTTGACGCGCTGGACGTCAGGCAACCCGGCGAGCGGGGCGAGCCTCCGGCGGGACAGTTCCCCGACGGCGGACGGCTCGGCCGCGAGGACCACCTCGGTCATGTGCTCGTCCGCCCAGACGGGCGGCTCGTCCTCCCCCTCACGCGGTGGCAGCATGGAGGCCGCCAGGACCGCCAGCCGGAGGGACTGCGCCACGTGGTCGAGGCCGCCCGCGGGCCCGATGGTCGCGCTCCGGCCGGTGAGCACGCGGTCGAGTTCGGCGCGCTGCCACGGCCCGCGGTCGGGCACCAGGGCGACGGCGTCGGTCTCGCGTTCGATGACGATCGCCCCCGCCCCGAGGTGCTGCCGGATCCCCCGGGCACGCTCGAGCGGCAGTGTCACCACCGCCACCTGTGCGGGGACCGCCCAGTCCGCGAGGGACGCCGCCTGCCGGAGCGCGGTCTCGTCCGCCTGCCCGAGCAGCAGTAGCTCCAGCAGTTCGGCGCGGCGGCGGTCGACGGCGCCGGCCCGCTCGGACTGCTCGAAGGCATAGGCCTCGGCGCTCACGGCGGACAGCTCGTCGATGTAGGCCATGATCGATTCGCCGAGGTCCACGACGACGGCGGGACCGAGGCCCTCCTCCATGGAGCGGCGTGACATCTCGCGGAACGTGACGCGTGCGCCCATCCGGTAGGCGCCGAGCAGTGCGTCCATGCTGCGTCCCTGCCGGAACTCCCCGCGGCCCAGGCCCGCCACGAGCTCGCGACTCTGGTCGGACAGCGCCGGCATCGCGGTGCCCGGCAGTTCGAGGAACCGCTCGAGCGCGGCGGCCACGCCCCGGCGCAGGCCCCGGCCGAAGTTCCCCTCCATGGGGCGGGCATACGCCGGGACCAGTTGCGGGACGGCCTCGATGATGGCGTCCACGAGGCCGGCCGTGAGGGGCCTCAACCGGTCGCTGACCTCCGGCGGGAGGGCGAGCCACGGCGGCTCCGGAGGAGCGATTTCCAGCGTGTCAGAACTCACGGGAACTGCTCCCATCTGTTTCGTCAAGATAATTCTGCTCTGTCAACCCTACGTCATGGGTGCGTGTCATTAGCGGCCGAGGCTATATTGTTGTGGGATGATCCGGTTCAAGAAGTTGGCGCGCGTCACGGCCGCGCTGACCACCCCACTGACGGCTGAAGACTTCCTCGCGCTCTTCAACCCGGTGTACTCCTCGCGCCAGCTCCGCGGCGTCGTGACGCGGGTGGTGCACGAGACCGAGGACTCCGCCACCATCTACTTCCGCCCCGGGCATGGCTGGCACGCGCACCAGGCCGGCCAGTGGGCACGCATCGGCGTCGAACTCGACGGGGTCCGGCAGTGGCGTTCCTACTCCCTGAGCACCGCCGCCGGCCACGATCCGGCCATCACCGTCAAGGACGCCGGAGCGGTGTCCCACGTCCTGGTGCGCGACACCAAGCCGGGTGACGTGCTGTTCCTCGCACCACCCCAGGGTGACTTCGTGCTCCCCGAGCACCCGCGGTCCCTGCTCATGCTCACGGCGGGCAGCGGCATCACGCCGGTCATGTCGATGATCCGCACGCTCGTCCCGCGCCGACCGGATGCCAACGTGGTGCTCATCAACTCCAACAGCACCCCGGAGACGAGCGTGTTCCGCGAGGAGCTGGACGAACTGGCGGACCAGTTCCCCAACCTCACGGTCCGCCACTGGTTCACCAGTGCCCGCGGCCGCCTGCAGTTCACCGCCCAGACCATCGCCGATCTCTGCCCGGACTGGCGTGCCCGCGCCGCCTACGCCTGCGGCCCCGAGGGGTTCCTGGACGACGCCGAGGACCTCTGGCAGCGGGAGGCGGCCCTGGAGCAGTCACGCACCGTCCCGGACGTCACCACCGGAGCCGACGCGCAGGGCGTGCGGACCGGCACGCTGACGATCGAGCGGTTCAGCACCGACCTCACCGCCGGCGCCGGGCACGACGGCGGTCTCGTCACCTTCGAGCAGTCCGATCGCGAGGTGGAGGCCGACGGCGACACCCCGCTGCTGGACATCGGCGAGGACGCCGGCGTCCTGATGCCGAGCGGCTGCCGGATGGGCATCTGCCACAGCTGCCTCGTCCCGCTCCGCGCAGGCGCCGTGCGCGATCTCCGCTCCGGGGAGCTGCACAACACCCCCGGCCAGCTCATCCAGACCTGCGTCTCGGCAGCCGCCGGGCCCGTGAACCTCGACCTGTAATCCCCAACGGAGGAGTCATCATGACCACCACAGTGACCCGCCCGGGCGCCCTCGCGGCAACCGGCCACCCCCTGGTACGCCCCGATGCCGCCAAGCACCTGACGGATGCGCAGGTCGAGGAGCTCGGCCGCGAACTCGACGCCGTCCGCGACGACATCCTCGCCAAGCGGGGCGCCAGTGACGCCGCGTACATCCGCCGCGTCATCAAGCTCCAGCGGTCCCTCGAGTTCGCCGGCCGCGGCACCCTCCTGTTCAGCAAGTACAAGCCGGCCTGGTTCGCCGGCACAGCCATGCTGAGCCTCGCCAAGATCATGGAGAACATGGAGATCGGGCACAACGTGCTGCACGGCCAGTGGGACTGGATGCGCGATCCCGACATCCACTCCACCACCTGGGAGTGGGACTTCGTCACCCCCGCCCGCTCCTGGCAGCACACCCACAACGACCTGCACCACCGCTGGACCAACGTGATCGGCAAGGACAGGGACGTCGGATACAACCTGCTCCGCATGGACCCCGACCAGCCCTGGAAGCCCTTCAACCTGGGCAACCCGCTGTACAACGCCATCCTGGCGCCCGTCTTCGAGTGGGGCATCGCCCTGTACGACCTCGAGATCCCGGAGTACAAGGAGGGACTGAAGTCCAAGGCGGACATGAACCGCGACCTCAAGGCCGTGGGCGTCAAGGTCGTCAAGCAGTTCTCCAAGGACTACGCGGCCACCCCCGCCGTCGCCATGCTCACCGGCTCCGGCAAGCAGGCCCTCTACGGGACGCTCGCCGCCAACGCCATCCGCAACTTCTGGGCGCACGCCGTCATCTTCTGCGGCCACTTCCCCGAGGGCACGGACACGTTCACGGAGGAGGAGGTGGACGGCGAGACCCGCGGCGACTGGTACGTCCGGCAGATGATCGGCTCGGCGAACATCTCCGGCTCGAAGCTCATGCACTTCATGACGGGCAACCTGTCCCACCAGATCGAGCACCACTGCTTCCCGGACCTGCCGTCCAACCGGTACGCCGAGGTGGCCGTGAAGGTCCGCGAGATCTGCACCCGCTACGGCCTCCCGTACACCACGGGTCCGCTGCCCAAGCAGGTCGGCTCCACCTGGGCGAAGATCTTCAAGCTCGCCCTGCCCAACCGGAAGCCGAAGGCCGCCACCGCCTGAGTTCCTCCGCGCTCCTCCGCCGGGAGGCCAGAAACGACCGCCGAAACACGCTTTCGGCGGTCGTTTCTGCTCTCTCGACAGGGTAGGCCCGAGGGGGCGACGGCGGGCGGGGTCAGACCGCGGCGCCCTCCTCCGCGAGGAGGGCGTCCACCTGCCCGACGGCACCCTTCAGGCCCTCCTCCATGCCCATCTCCACCATCTGGTTCAGCTGGTCGAGCGACTCGAACCCGGTGACCAGGGTCATGCGGGTCCGTCCGCCGAGGTCCTCGAGCGTGACGACGGCGTGGGTCCGGCCGAGCTCGTCCACCGGCTCACGCTGTTCGTTCGCGAAGCCGTCGTCGAAGGTGAGGCGCGTGGGCGCATCGATGCCGGTGATGAGCCACCAGCCATGCGCCTTCTCGCCGTCGGGCCCCGTCATGTAGTACTCCGCGTGACCGCCGACCACGAAGTCGTAGGTGTCGAACGTCGCGGGCCACGTGGGCGGACCCCACCACCGCTCGAGCCGGCGGGGGTCCTCCCAGATGCGCCAGACGCGCTTCACGTCCGCGTCGAACTCGGCGACGAGCCGGAAGTTGAGCTCCTGTGTGTCCTTGTCTGCGCTGATGACCGCCATGATGCTGCCTTCCTAGTTCCGATCCTCGTCTTCGGCGAGGATGTCCTCGATCCGGACGACCCGCTGCCGCCAGATCCTCTCGTAGTCGTCGAGCAGGCGGCGGGCCCTCTGCACGCCGTCGACCTCTCCCCGCACGATCTGCTCCCGTCCGCGCTTCTCCTTCGTGACGAGTGATGCCCGCTCGAGGACGGCCACGTGTTTCTGCACGGCGGCGAAGCTCATGGCGTACTGCTCGGCGAGCCGGGATACCGAAGAGTCGGCAACCAGGACGCGCGCCACGATGTCCCTCCGCGTCGCGTCGGCGAGTGCCTGGAACAGCCGGTTCACCTCGTCCTCGTGCATCTGATCTACAACCATGTGGTTGTACGTTAGTCGCGCGCGAGGACCCCGTCAAGACCCGCCCGTGATGGCAGGTGTCAGGGGACCCTGCAAGACTGGGCGTATGACCCACGGAATCTATGTGAGCGCCATGACCAACGGCTCCGGCAAGTCCCTGATCTCCCTGGGCCTGGCCGACATGCTGCACCGCCACGCAGACCGCGTGGGCTTCTTCCGGCCCATCGTCGAGGGCACCGACCCCGCCGCGGACCCCATGGTCCGCCTCATGCAGCGCTCGTTCGACCTCCCCGAGAGCCGGGCCCGCGGAGGCCTCACCCGCGCGGAGGCCCGCGCCCTCCTCGTCACCGGGGACCGGGCGGAGATCGACGCCCGCTGCGTCGCCATCTACAGCGAGATCGCCGCGGAATGCGATGTCGTCATCGTCGAGGGCACCGATCTCTCCGGGAACGATGCCGCCGTCGAGTTCGACCTCAACGCGCGACTGGCCAACAACCTCGGCGCCATGGTCCTCGCCGTGGTCAGCGCCAAGGACATGTCCGTCGAGGAGGCCGCAGACGCCGTCGACGTCGCCCGCCGCGAACTCGACGCCGCGAAGGTGTCCCTCCTCGCGATGATGGTCAACCGGGCAGCGGACGACGCCGTCACCGCCATCAGCGAGCACGTCCGCCCCGGCCGGTCGGGCCGGCCGGTCTACGTGATCCCCGAACTGTCCGAGATCTCCCAACCCACCGTCTCCGAAGTGGCCGTGGACCTCGGGGCCCGCCAGATCGCCGGGAACTCGAACCTCGAACGGGACGTCACCAGCGTCCGCGTCGCCGCCATGAACGTCGGCAACTTCCTGCACCTGCTCACGGACGGCGCCCTCGTGATCGTGCCCGGGGACCGTGCGGACGTCCTCATGGCAACCCTGGCGTCGTCGTTCTCCCCCGAGTTCCCGGTGCCGTCGGCCGTGTTCCTCACCGGCGGTCTCGCCCCCGACCCCAACATCCTGGCCCTCCTCGCGCAGGCACCGTTCCCCGTCTTCGCGCTCGGCGACGACACCTACACCGTGGCGCGCCACGTCAGCGAGGTCCGCGGGGAGATCGCGAGCGGACTGCGCCGCAAGGCCGCCGCCGCCCTCGGAGCCTGGTCGCGCCGGGTGGACGAGAGCGAACTGCTGGAACGCCTCGAACTCCCCCGCCCCGTCAGCATGACGCCGCTGCGCTTCCTGCACGAACTGATCCAGCGTGCCCGGACGGAGCGCAAGCGCATCGTCCTCCCCGAGGGCGAGGACCTCCGGGTCCTGAAGGCCGCCGAGATCCTGCGCCGCCGCGACGTCTGCGACCTCACGATCCTCGGCCCCGAGGCACGGGTCCGCGAGCTCGCCGCCGGCCAGGGCATCGACCTCAGCGGCCTCACGCTCGTGGACCCGGCGACGTCGGAACTGCGCGAGGAGTTCGCCGCCGAATACGTGCGGCTCCGGGCCCACAAGAACGTCTCCCTCAAGGAGGCCCGCGAGCGCATGCTGGAAGGCGCATATTTCGGGACGATGATGGTGCAGCTCGGCAGGGTGGACGGCATGGTGTCCGGCGCCGCCCACACCACGGCGAACACCATCCGGCCGGCGCTGGAGTTCGTGAAGACCAAGGACGGCGTGAAGATCGTGTCCTCGGTGTTCCTCATGCTGCTGCAGGACCGCGTCCTCGTGTACGGGGACTGTGCGGTCAACCCCGAACCGGACGAGGAGCAGCTCGCGGACATCGCCGTGGCCTCGGCGGAGACGGCCGAGCAGTTCGGCGTGGAGCCACGCATCGCCATGCTCTCCTACTCCACGGGCGAGTCGGGCTCCGGCGGCGCGGTGGAGGAGGTGCGCCGCGCCACGGAGCTCGTGCGGCGGCAGCGCCCGGACCTCGCCGTCGAGGGGCCCATCCAGTACGACGCCGCCGTGGACGCCTCGGTCGCGGCCTCCAAGCTCCCCGACTCCTCGGTAGCCGGCCAGGCGACGGTGTTCATCTTCCCGGACCTCAACACTGGCAACAACACGTACAAGGCCGTCCAGCAGTCGGCCGGCGCCGTCGCCGTCGGTCCCGTCCTGCAAGGCCTCCGCAAGCCCGTCAACGACCTCTCCCGCGGCTGCACCGTGGAGGACATCGTCAACACCGTGGCCATCACCGCGGTGCAGGCCCAGCAGCCCGCCGCCTCCTGACCCCCCTTCCGCCACGCCACGCCCTCCGACTGCACCCCACAGGACAGGACCCCATGATCATCCTCGTCATCAACTCAGGCTCATCCTCGCTCAAGTACCAGGTCAGGGATGGTGAGGACGTCCTCGCGGAAGGCCTCGTGGAGCGCATCGGCGAGGCCGAGGTGCCTGATCACGCGGCAGCCCTGGACCGCGTGGACGGCGAGGTGTCCGCGGCCCTCGGCGACCGCGAGATCGACGCCGTCGGGCACCGCGTGGTCCACGGCGGCGAGCGTTTCAGCGCGCCGGTGCTCATCGACAACGAGATCACCCGGGCCATCGAGCGCCTCAACCCGCTGGCACCCCTGCACAACCCCGCGGCCGTCACCGGCATCCGGGCGATCACCGACAAGTGGCCCACCATGCCGCAGGTCGCGGTGTTCGACACCGCCTTCCACCGCACCCTCCCGGAGCGGGCCTGGCGCTACGCCGTGCCGGACGAGCTGTACCGGACGTTCGGCATCCGCCGGTACGGCTTCCACGGCACCTCGCACGCCTACGTGGCGCGTGGCGCGGCGGAGCTGCTCGGCGCGGACACCTTCACGGGAGTGATCGCGCACCTCGGCAACGGCGCCTCCGTCACGGCCGTGCGCGACGGCGAGAGCGTCGACACGTCCATGGGCTTCACGCCCCTCGAGGGCCTGGTCATGGGCACGCGGTCGGGCGACATCGATCCGTCCATCCTGCTGTTCCTCCTGCGCGAGGGGTACACGGAACAGGACCTCGACACCCTCCTGAACCGCAACAGCGGGCTCAAGGGCCTCGCCGGGACGAACGACATGCGCTCCGTGGCGGAGGCCGCGGACGCCGGGGACCACCGCGCGGTGCGCGCCCTCGAGGTGGCCTCCTACCGGCTCGCGAAGTACGTGGGTGGGTACCACGTGGCGGTCGGCGGGGCGCAGGCACTCGTGTTCACGGCGGGCATCGGCGAGAACGCGTCCGCGTTCCGCACCGCCGTCGTCTCCAAGCTCGGCGCGCTGGGCCTGGAGCTCGACGAGGACAAGAACGGCCTGCGCAGCAGGGAGTCCCGCATCATCAGCTCCGAGGGGTCGGCCTTCCCCGTCCTGGTGGTACCGACCGACGAGGAGGCGGCGATCGCGGAGGCGACGGCCGCCGTGGTCGGCGCCTCATAGCCGACCGGGGCCGCCGCTGGCGGCAGACTGGAGCCATGACGATCCTGCGCACCACGCTCCTGTTCATCCTCGCCGCGGGCGCCGAGATCGGTGGGGCGTGGCTCATCTGGCAGGCGGTCCGCGAGGGCAGGCCGTGGTGGTGGGCCGGGCTCGGGATCATGGCGCTCGGCGCCTACGGCTTCGTGGCGACCCTGCAGCCGGACCCGAACTTCGGGCGGATCCTCGCCGCGTACGGCGGCGTGTTCGTGGCCGGGTCCCTGGCGTGGGGCGTGCTCGTCGACGGTTTCCGACCCGACCGCTGGGACCTCCTCGGCTCGGCGGTCTGCCTGGTCGGCGTCGCGCTGATCATGTTCGTGCCCCGCTCCACGGCGTAACCGGGTTGCGCGCCGCCGGGCGGAGTCCCTACGCAGCCCCCAGCAGCCTCGCCACGCCGGCCGCGAGCGCCCCGACCGCGACCACCGCGAGGAACGGCGCCCGCAGCCAGAGCGCGACGGCGGCGGCCACCAGCGCCACCACCCGCGCGTCGACGACGAGCGCCTGGCCGGACGCGAACGTGTTCGTGGCCGTCAGGGCGGCGAGCAGGCCGATGGTCAGCGACCCGGCGACGCGCAGCATCCGCGGGTTGTCGAGCAGCTTCGCGGGCACGAGGAACCCGAGGAACTTCGTGGCGATCGACACCGCGCACGCGAGCAGCACCCAGCCCCAGAGGCTCATGCGTCCCCCTTCGCCGGACCGGCAGGGCCGGAGGGGTAGGGCTCGACGTCGGGCTCGAGGCCCTCCGTCGCCGGGCCGAGGCCCGACAGACCGAGGACGGCCGCCACGACGGCCGCGAGGAGGATCGGCACCCCCGGCGGGACCAGCGGCACGGCGATGAGCGTCACCACGGCGCAGACGACGGCGATCGCGGCGGGCTCGCGCGAGCGGATGCGCGGCCAGAGCAGACCGAGGAACGCGGCGACGGCGGCGCCATCGAGCCCCCAGCGGGCCGGATCACCCATCGCGCTGCCCGCGAGCGCACCCACCAGCGTGAAGAGGTTCCACAGCACGAAGACGCCGATCCCGGCGGCCCAGAACCCTCGGCGCTGCTCGTCCGGATCGGTCTGGCCCGTCGCGGTGGCCACCGACTCGTCGATCGTGAGGTGCGCGGCCGGCAGCTTCCGCCAGCGGGACGGCCGGAGCAGCACGTTGACCTGCATCCCGTAGACGCCGTTGCGGATCCCCAGCAGGGCCGCAGCGGACATCGCCGAGACGCCACTCCCTCCCCCGGCGATGACACCGATGAAGGCGAACTGCGAGCCGCCGCTGAACAGCAGGAGGCTGAGCGCCATGGTCTGGAGGAGATCCAGGCCCGCCGCCACGGAGAGCGCACCGAAGGACAGCCCGTACAGGCCGGTCGCGATCGCGACGGACAGGGCCACGCGGACCGCCGGGGATTGGAGTAGCAGCACCTGACAAGGCTAGGCGACGGCGGGCTTCGACTTCCCATTCGCGGCCAAGGGGTGAATAGTGGGAAAGGAAAGCCTACTTACTACCCGGAGGAGCACCACATGAAGGCAGTGACATGGCAGGGCAAGCGCAACGTCAGCGTCGAGAACGTGCCCGACCCCACGATCCAGGAACCCACGGACGCGATCGTCCGCATCACCTCGACCGCCATCTGCGGCTCGGACCTGCACCTCTACGAGGTCCTCGGCCCGTACATGCACAAGGGTGACATCCTCGGCCACGAGCCGATGGGCATCGTCGAGGCGGTGGGCGCCGGCATCACCAATCTCAAGGTCGGTGACCGCGTCGTCATCCCGTTCAACATCTCCTGCGGCTACTGCTTCATGTGCACGCGCGGCCTGCAGTCGCAGTGCGAGACCACCCAGGTGCATGCGAAGGGGTCGGGCGCGTCCCTGTTCGGCTTCTCCGAGCTGTACGGCTCCGTCCCCGGCGGCCAGGCGGAGTTCCTCCGCGTCCCCTTCGCCGACTACGGTGCGGTCAAGGTCGGCTCGGAACTGCCGGACGAACGGTACCTCTACCTCTCCGACATCCTCCCCACGGCCTGGCAGGGCGTGCAGTACGCGGACGTACCCGAGGGCGGCGTCCTCACGGTGTACGGCCTCGGCCCGGTCGGACAGTTCGCCGCGCGTATCGGCCGGCACCTGGGCCACCGCGTGATCGCCGTCGAACCGGTCCCCGAACGCCGAGAGATGGCCAAGCGCCACGGCATCGAGACCATCGACTTCACGAAGGACACCGCGGAGGAACTGCGCAGCATGACGGACGGGCGCGGCCCGGACGCGATCGTGGACGCCGTGGGCATGGAGGCGCACGGGTCCCCCGTGGGGGCCTTCGCGCAGAACGCCGTGGGCATCCTCCCGGACAAACTGGCGCAGAAGGTCATGGAGACCGGCGGCAGCGACCGCACGAGCGTCCTGCACTCGGCGATCGACGCCGTCCGCCGCGGCGGGACCGTGTCCCTCAGCGGGGTCTACGGCGGCACGGCCACCCCCATGCCGATGCTGACCATGTTCGACAAGCAGATCCAGTTCCGTATGGGCCAGTGCAACGTGCGCAGCTGGACGGACGAGCTCCTCCCGATCGTCGAGGATCCCTCGGACCCGCTGGGCGTCACGGACCTCATGACCCACGAGGTGTCGATCGACGAGGCGCCGGCCGCCTACAAGAACTTCCAGAAGAAGACGGACGGCACCATCAAGGTGGTCCTGAAGCCGCAGGGCGTCACGATCTAGCAGCACCGACGTGCACGAGCACGGACGGCGGGAGCCCGGCCCTGGGGGCCGGGCTCCCGCCGTTCCTGCCTAGTCGCGGGCCATCGACTCGTAGGAGCCGGCCCTCCCCTGCGCGAGCTGCAGCGCGTCCGCGGCGCGGACGAGGGCGAGGTGCGAGAACGCCTGGGGGAAGTTGCCCGCCATGCGTCCCGCGGCGGGGTCGTACTCCTCGGCCAGCAGGCCGAGTTCGTTCGAGTACCCCACGAGCTGGTCCATGAGCCGCGCGGCGTCGTCGAACCTGCCGCCGTGCGCGTACTGCTCGACGAGCCAGAACGAGCAGGCCAGGAACGGGTGCTCCCCGGGTTCCAGGCCGTCGTCGGAGTTGGCGGTGCGGTAGCGCAGCAGCAACCCGTGATCGTCCAGGAGGTCCTGTTCGATCCGCGCGACGGTACCCAGCATCAGGGGGTCGTCGAAGTCGAGAAAGCCGACCTGCGGCAACTGGAGCAGGGCGGCGTCCACTTCCGCCCCGCCGTACACCTGCGTGAACGAGCCCAGCTCGCGATTGACGCCGTGCTCCAGGATCTCCTCGCGCAGGCCGTCCCGGATCGCGGTCCAGCGCTCCTGCGGCCCCGGCAGGCCGTGGTCACGGACCGCGCGGACCGCGCAGTCGAACGCGGCCCACATCATCACGCGCGAGTGGGTGAACTGCTGCGGGTCTCCCCGCATCTCCCAGATCCCGTGGTCCCCGTCCTTCAGGTGGTTCTCCGCGAACCCCAGGAGGGCACGCTGGAGCGGCCACGAGAAATTGTCCTCGGTGACGCCGTGCACGCGCAGCTTCTCGAGCGCGACCATCACCTCGCCCACGACGTCGGCCTGGTACTGGTCGACGGCGCCATTGCCGACGCGCACGGGCGTGGAGTCCGCGTAGCCCGGCAGGTGCCCGAGCTCGCGCTCGGGCAGGTGCCGCTCCCCGGCCAGCCCGTACATGATCTGCAGGTCCTCGGGATCGCCGGCGACCGCCCGCAGCAGCCAGTTCCGCCACTCGAGGGCCTCCTCGTCGAAGCCGTGCGTCAGCATGGCCTCGAGCGTCAGGGCGGCGTCGCGGAGCCAGCAGAAGCGGTAGTCCCAGTTGCGGGAGCCGCCGAACTGCTCGGGCAGCGACGTCGTCGGGGCGGCGACGATGCCTCCGGTGTCCTCGTGCGTGAGGGCGCGCAGGACGAGCAGGGAGCGGCGGACGGCGTCGGCGTGGTCCCCCTCGACCGCACAGCCGGCAGCCCACGCGCGCCAGTAGCTGATGGTGCTGTCCAGGGCGTCGTCGACGTCCAGGGCGGCCGGCTTGTCCCGGTGCGAGGGGTACCACAGGAGTTCCAGGTCGACGACGTCGCCCGCGGCGACCACGAACGTGCCCTCGTGGCGGTGGTCCGTCGCCTTCAGGCGCGGTCCCCGCAGGAGCAGCGCATCCGGACCGGCGATCGCGAGCAGCACGGGCTGGCCGTCGTGCGTCTCCTGGGTGACCCACGGCATGATGTCGCCGTAACCGAAGCGGATCTCCAGTTCCTGCCGCAGGGTGACGGCACCCCGGAGCCCCTGGACGCGCCGCACCACGTTGGCGCGACGATCGGTCACGGGCATGAAGTCGGTGACCAGCACCTCACCCTCGGCGGTCCGCCAGCGGGTCTGCAGGACGAAGGTGGCGTCGATGTAGCTCCGCTCCACCACCTCGGCGTCCGACGACGGCTCCAGGAGCCAGCGGCCGTGCTGCGGCGTGCCGAGCATCGCGGAGAACACCGACTCGGAGTCGAACCGGGGGAAGCACAGCCAGTCGATGCTGCCGTTCCGGGAGACGAGGGCACCGGTGTGCAGGTCGGACAGGAGCGCGTAGTCCTCGATCGGGGATTGCATCGCTCAACTCAACCACATGCCCGGCGCGGATCGCCCGATCAGCCGCGCTCGCCGTCGAACGCCGCGCGGATGCGCGCCGGGTAGTCCGTCGTCATCTCCTGCACCCCGAGCGCCGCGAGGTACAGCGCGTCCTCGACCGAGTTGACCGTCCATACCCGGACCCGCACGCCCTCGCGGATCCAGCGGCGCACGCGGCCGCGGTGGGTGCGGGTGTACCGGACGCCCGGCCCGGCCATGCCCACCTGCTGACGGTTCACCAACTGCTCACCCTCCCGCAGGGCGCGCCGCATGATGGTGATGAGGGCGCCCTCGGTGATCGGGCCGAAGCGCAGCGCGTCGCGCACCTCCTTCGGCTTCATGTCCGCCACCAGCTGGCACAGCACATGGGCGGGCACCGATTCGGCGAGCTGCCGCATCGAATCGGGGTTGAAGCTCATGAAACTGACCTCGATGGAGCCGAGCATCGAGGACTCCGGGTCCCACCCCTCGTCCATGAGGAACGCGATCAGCTCGTCCTCCAGCCGCAGGCCGAACGGGCTCGGATGCTTCAGCTCGATCGCCAGCCGGACCGGGCGCCCGGACCGGCGCAGGAGCAGGATCAGGTCCGGGAGCGAGAGGAGCTGCTCGGACGGGCTGCCGTACTCGGCCGGGATGGTCACGCCCTTCCAGGACGAGACGTCGAGCCGGCGCAGCTCCTCCAGCGTGTGGTCGGCCACGCGGCCCGATCCGCTGGTGGTGCGGTCGATGGTCGTGTCATGGATGCACACGAGCTGTTCGTCCCGGGTCAGGTGGACGTCGCACTCGACGCCGTCGGCTCCGTCCGCGAGGGCCTGCAGATAGGCGGCGCGCGTGTGCTCGGCATAGGTGCCGCTGCTGCCGCGATGGGCGAAGATCACAGGAGGCACGGGGCGTCCCCTCACGTCGGGATCGGTGTCCCTCTCACGGTACGCGACCGCCCGATCGGGGCACTACCGGCAGGACGGCCGCGGACGGGCCCGGAGCGCGCCCTCGATAGACTCGGGAGGTGGACGTTCAGATGACCGGGACCGATGTGGAGCGGGCAGCAGCCCTCCGCCGCATGAAGATGCTCGCAACCGGGCTGCTGGGACTCATGGCGGTGATCTTCGTCGTGGCCTTCGCCCTGCAGGACACCCACCCCTGGCTCCAGTACGTCCGGGCGGCAGCCGAGGGCGGCATGGTCGGCGCGCTGGCGGACTGGTTCGCGGTCACGGCCCTCTTCAAGCACCCGATGGGCCTGAACATCCCGCACACCGCCATCATCCCGCGCAAGAAGGACCAGATCGGCGAGTCGCTCGGCCAGTTCGTGGAGGAGAACTTCCTCTCCGAGGACGTGGTGCGGGCCAAGCTGGATTCCGCGCTCATCGCCCAGAAGGTCGGGGCCTGGCTGGCGAAACCGGAGAGCGCCGACCGCGTGGCGGCCGAGGGGGCGGCGCTGATCCGCGGCATGTTCACGGTCCTGAACGACGACGCCGTGCAGGGCGTGATCGAGTCGATGGCCAGGAAGCACCTGCTCGATCCGCCCTGGGGTCCGCCGGTGGGCAGCATCGCCGAGCGCGTCTTCGCGGAAGGACACCACCACCGGCTCGTGGACCTGCTCGTGGATCGCGCTGCCGACTGGGTGGACGCCAACTATGCCGTCGTGACGCGGGTCGTCGCCCAGCGATCCCCCACATGGGTGCCCCGCCTGGTCGACGGCGTCGTGGGTGACCGTGTCCACGCGGAACTGTCGAAGTTCATCCGCGCCATCCAGGACGATCAGCAGCACGACGTCCGGCTCGCGATCGACAGATACCTCAGGGACCTGGCGAAGGACCTGCAGCACAAGCCGGAGACGATCGCCAAGGCCGAGGAGATCAAGGGTCAGCTGCTCGACGACCCCCGGGTGCGCGACCTCACGGCGCGTATCTGGTCGACCATCAAGAACGCCCTCCTCGAGGCCGTCAATGATCCGGACAGCGAACTGACGTCCAAGTTCAAGGCGGCTGTCCGGGACTTCGGCTCACGGCTGACGAGCGACGCCGACCTCGCGCGACGGGTGAACCTCTGGATCGCCGACGGTGCCTCCTACGCGGTGCGCACCTACCGCAGCGAGATCGCCGGCGTCATCTCGGAGACGGTGGGCCGGTGGGACGCCGAGGAGACGTCCCGGAAGATCGAACTGCAGGTCGGCAAGGACCTGCAGTTCATCCGTATCAACGGCACGGTGGTCGGGTCGCTGGCCGGGCTGCTGATCTTCTCGGTCGCCCACGCGATCTTCGGTTAGGCCCGCTTCTTCCGTGAACCGCTGTCGGGGAGCTGCAGGACGTCCGCCAGTTCGCCCGGGATGGTCTGCGGGAGCGGCCCGAAGGCCTCGCGCGTGGTGCGGATGACGGCCTTGCCCATGAGGTGGTTGCCGGTGCCGCCGATCACTGCGCCCACGCCGAACGGCAGCGCACGCCCGAGCATGAAGCCGCCCTGCTTGGCGAGGAACTTCTTCACGAACGTCCGCTGGATGGACCCCGTGAGGGTCCTCACCAGTGACGGCGGCGCGGACTTGTTGACCAGCTGGCCCCAGTACTGGGGGGCTCCCTGCCCTGCGGACGCACCCAGGACGGAGCGGATGAGGGCAGTGCCCTCCTCGCCCATGAGGATGGCCATCACCATGGCTCGGGATCGCTCGGGGTCGTCCGTCCGGACCCCGTGCAGCTCGGCGACCGATTCGGCGTAGAGCGCGGTGGCCTCGAGGAAGCCGACCGTCGCTGCGGCGGACAGCCCGAGGGACGCGATCGTTCCGACGGCGGGGACGGCGGCGGTCGCGCCCACCGCGACGCCGGCCGCTGTGGTCGCCCGCAGGTAGTCGCGTTCGAGCAGCAGCGTCAGGACCGCGGGGGAAGCCTCGGGGTTACGCCGGCGGAGCCTGTCGAGGTTGGAGATGATCAGAGGCCGCTGGACGTCCAGGGCACGTTCGATGCCCCGGAGGATCGCGGGCTTCGGGTTGCCGTCCTTGTCGAACAGCGTCCCGTTCGCAGCCTTCACGGCGGGGTTCTCCTTGTTACGGCCAAACATGGTGGTCCTTCCGGGGTGGATCGGCGTGCTGCTGAGACGATTCTAGGTGGGGTCCTCTGCCGGTGGGCCCGCGTTCCGCTACTGGCGCAGGGCGCCGCCGAAGGGGCCGGACATCAGAGAAGGGTGCCACCGGCGACCGGCGACACCCTCCTGACAACCGCTCCCCATGGTGCGGCCGATGCTGCTGTTAGACGCGCGAGCCCTTGCGGCCGGTGACAGCGCCGTAGATGGCGAGCACGATCAGCGCGCCGATGACGGCGAACAGGATGGACATGAGCGAGAACGTCCCGCCGAGGTCGACGCCCAGGAGGCTGCCGCCGATGAAGCCGCCGAGGAACGCACCGACGACACCGAGGAGCATGGTGATGATGATGCCGCCACCCTGCTTACCGGGGAGGATCAGCTTGGCGAGGGCGCCTGCGATGAGGCCGAGAATGAGAAAACCGATGAAACTCATGAGGTGCTCCTTTGAGTGATTTTCAGCGGGTGCCTGAGGGCGGCCCGCTGCCTGATAGTCCGATGCACCAGGGTGCAACTTGACCCGAGTGTACTTCATCAGCCTGCTTAGGGTGCAATCCTAACACCACGCTAATCCTGCTTAGCAAGGCCCGGGAGTGAATCTTTCCCGAACTGTTGCAGGAGGGATCACGGCGCGCCGACACGCCGCCGTGACGGGCGACACGCCGTATGATGACCGCAGGCGGGCCGTCCTGGGAGTGGGTGGCGCTGGAAGCGAAACCGCTGGGGAATTCTTTCCAAACTCCCATTGAGCCCACACTGAAGGAGTATTACAAATGCGAATCGGGTCTTCGATTTTCCTTATTGCACTCGGTGCAATTCTTGCCTTTGCCATTCAGGCCGACGTCATCAGCATCATCGACATCGACCTGGTGGGGTACATCCTGATGGCGGTGGGCGTCCTCGGCCTCATCGCCTCCCTCGTGCTGGCGGGCCCGCGCCGGCAGAACCGGATCTCGGAGTCGCGCTCCATCGTCGACCCCAACACCGGTGAGACGATCACCCGCAACGAGACACGCGACTCGGGGCTCTAGCCTCCATCCGCTCCGAAGAAAGGCCGGGACCTCGTCCCGGCCTTTCTTCGTCCGCATTCCCCGCCCCTGCAGGCCTCGGTCCCCCTGTCGGCGGAAAAGTGCTTGACGTCACACCAGAACCGAAGATAGAGTCACTCAAACCAACACAAAACCACACGACGACGGAGTCCCCATGTTCGCGGAAGAGCGGTATCGCCAGATCAGCAGCCTGGTCTCGGCCGACGGCCGTGTCTCGGTGGCGGATCTCTCCTCGCGCTTCGGCATCACGACGGAGACCGTCCGCAGGGATCTCGCCCTCCTCGAGAACGACGGCGTCCTGCGGCGCGTACACGGGGGCGCCATCGCGGGCAGCGGCGCGACGACGAACGAGCCGAGCCTGACCAGCCGCTCGACGCAGCACTCCGACGAGAAGAAGCGCATCGCCCAGGCGGCCCTCTCCATCACCCCCGAGACCGGCGCCGTCGTCCTCGATGCGGGGAGCACCACCGGCGCCCTCGCCGATCTGCTCGTGGAGGAAGCCCGGGCAGGCCTGTCCGTGATCACGCACTCCGTGCCGATCGCAGCCCTGATCTCCGGTGCCGGGCTGAGTGTGGAACTCGTCGGAGGCCGTGTCCGGGCGCTGACGAGCGCGGCCGTCGGCAGCAGCACGGTAACCCACTTCTCCCGCCTCCGCGCGGACATCGCCTTCATCGGCGCCAACGGGCTCGCGGCCGGTTTCGGCCTCAGCACGCCCGACGTGGACGAGGCGGCCGTGAAGACCGCGATCGTCCGTTCCGCCCGGCGCGTGGTGCTCCTGGCGGACTCGTCGAAATTCGACGAGGAGACCCTGACCAGCTTCGCCTACCTGGAGGATATCGATGCCCTCATCACCGACCATGCACCCCGGGGGCCGCTCGCGGATGCCCTCTCCGACGCCGAGGTGGAGGTGATCGTCGCATGATCGTGACCCTTACCGCGAACCCCAGCATCGACCGCACCGTCGAACTCGGCGCACCCCTGACGCGCGGAGCGGTCCAGCGCGCCACCCACGTGGTGCAGGAGGCGGGAGGCAAGGGCGTCAACGTCAGCCGTGCCCTCGCGATGTCCGGCACCCGCACCCTCGCCGTCCTGCCGGGCGACGACGACGACGCGGTCCTCGCGGGCCTGCGCAGCATCTCGCTCCCGTTCCGCAACCTGGCGATCGGCGCAGGCCTCCGCATCAACACGGCGATCACCGAGCCGGACGGCACGACGACGAAGATCAACGAACCCGGCCCGCCACTCTCCCCGACCCTGCTCGAGGACCTCCTCGCCGTCGTCGTCGCGGAGAGCGACGGAGCGGACTGGCTGGTCCTCGCCGGGTCCCTGCCCCCGGGGGTCCCGTCCACCTTCTATACGACGGTCACTGCTGCGGTGAGGGAGGCGTACGGCCTCTCGGCGCCGCTCATCGCGATCGACTCCAGCGGCGAGCCCCTCATCGAGGCCGCCGCCGGGATCCCGGCCCCGGACCTGCTGAAGCCCAACGCCGAGGAGCTCAGCGAGCTCACCGGTATCGGCACGGGCGACGAGCTCGAGAAGGACCATGACCTGGCCGCGAAGGCCTGTGCGGTGCTCATCACCGCAGGGGTGGGAGCGGTACTGGCGACCCTCGGTTCCGAGGGCGCCCTGCTCGTGACGAACGGGGGAGCGTGGCACGCTGTGCACCCTCCCGTCACGGCGCGTTCCACGGTCGGGGCGGGCGATTCCGCGCTGGCCGGCTACCTGCTGGCGCACACCGCAGGAGAACTCCCGGAGAACTGCCTGCGCCAGGCCGTCGCCCACGGATCGGCGGCCGCCGCGCTCCCCGGTTCGACCGTCCCGTCCCTCGACCAGACCACGCCGTCCATCGTCGCGGTCACTCCCCTCAAGGTCACACTGCCCGTGATCGAACCAAGTGCAATCGGGTCCACCGCAGGGCCCCAACAGGAGGATTTCTGATGTCCGATCTCATCAATCCGGAGCTCGTCGCTCTGGACAAGGACCTGGGGGGGAATCGCCCCTCGGTGATCCGCCACCTCGCGGAGCTGGTCGCCGCCCAAGGCCGCTCCACGGAAGTCGACGCCCTGTACGCCGACGCCCTCGCCCGGGAGGAGAAGACCGCGACCGGCATCCCCGGCGGCATCGCCATCCCGCACTGCCGCTCCACGGCCGTGTCCGAGGCGACCCTCGTCATGGCCCGCCTGTCCCCGCCCGTGGACTTCGGCGCCAAGGACGGCCCGGCGGACCTCGTGTTCTTCATCGCAGCACCCGACGGAGCGGACCAGGAGCACCTGAAGCTGCTGTCCAAACTCGCGCGTTCGCTGATCAAGAAGGACTTCACCGCCTCGCTGCGGGCAGCGCAGTCCCCGGACGACGTCGTCGCCCTCGTCAACGGCGCGCTCGGTGTCGGAGCCGCGCAGGCCGCTCCGGCGGCCGCGGGTGCCCATGTCGCCGGTGCTCCCGCCGGGTCCGCAGCCGGCTCCCGCACGAACGAGGCCGCGGCCACGCTCGGCACCTCGCCCGCCGGGACCGACACCACCGGTCCCGCCGTCGACCACCAGCGTGCCACCGACACCCGGACCCGGCGCCTCGTGGCCGTGACCGCCTGCCCCACCGGCATCGCCCACACGTACATGGCCGCCGACTCCCTGGTCGCGGCGGCCAAGGAGCGCGGGATCGACCTCCAGGTCGAGACGCAGGGCTCCTCCGGCGCCACGCCGCTGGACCCCGCGGTGATCGCCGCCGCGGATGCCGTCATCTTCGCCGTCGACGTCGACGTCCGGGACAAGCAGCGCTTCGCCGGCCTCCCCGTCATCAGCTCCCCCGTCAAGCGCGGCATCGACGAGCCGGGCGAGATGGTGGAGGAAGCCCTCGCAGCCGCCGGGAACCCGAATGCACGGCGCGTCGCCGGCACTGCCGGTGAGCAGGAGGCGGACGACGACCGCGGCCGGGACAGCGTGGGCAGCACACTCAAGCGCGCCCTCCTCACCGGCGTCAGCTACATGATCCCGTTCGTCGCCGGTGGCGGCCTGCTGATCGCCCTCGGCTTCCTCCTGGGCGGCTACCTCATCACCGAGACCGCGGACGCCGTGGTCCTCGAGAACAGCCTCGTGAACCTGCCGGCCGGAGGGCTCGGTGAGTACCTCGGGGCCGTGGCCTTCAAGATCGGCCAGCTGTCCCTCGGGTTCCTCGTCCCGGCCCTCGCCGGCTACATCGCGTACGCGCTGGCGGACCGCCCGGGCATCGCCCCCGGCTTCGTCGCCGGTGCCGTGGCCGGGTTCATGGGCGCGGGCTTCCTCGGCGGTATCGTGGGCGGTCTGCTCGCCGGGTACGCCGCCATGATGATCGGCCGCCTGTCCGTGCCGCGCTGGCTGCGGAGCCTCATGCCGGTGGTCATCATCCCGCTCGTGGCGTCGATCGTGGCGTCCGGGCTGATGTTCCTGCTGCTCGGCGGACCGATCGCCGCGCTCACCGCGGGGCTCAACAACTGGCTGTCCGGGCTGACCGGCACGGCTGCCGTCGGACTCGGCGTGATCCTCGGACTGATGATGGCCATCGATCTCGGCGGCCCGGTCAACAAGGTCGCGTACTCCTTCGCCGTCGCCGGTCTCGGGGCTGCGACGCTCGAGAACACGGCGCCCCTGCAGATCATGGCCGCCGTCATGGCCGCCGGGATGGTCCCGCCCCTCGCCATGGCCCTGGCCACCCTGATCGACCGCAGCCGGTTCACCGAGCCGGAGCGGGAGAACGGGAAGGCCGCCTGGTTGCTGGGTGCAAGCTTCATCTCCGAGGGCGCCATCCCGTTCGCGGCAGCCGACCCGCTGCGTGTCATCCCGGCATCCCTGCTCGGTTCCGCGGTCACCGGGGCGATCGTCATGGGGACCGGCGTCACCTCGCAGGCCCCCCACGGTGGTTTCTTCGTCTTCTTCGCGATCGGGAACTTCGTGATGTTCGTGGTCGCGATCCTGGTCGGGATGGTCATCTCGGCTCTCGCGGTCATCGCCCTCAAGCGGTACGCGACGCGCAAGACGGAGACGGTCGCGGCCGAGCCGGTTGCAGCCTGATCCGCAGTCGGCTTGGCTGTACCAGAACCATCCACGAAAAAGGAGCACATCATGGCAGAACGCAAGGCAACCGTGGCGAGCCGCGTCGGGCTGCACGCCCGCCCGGCATCGATCTTCGCGGAGGCAGCCGGCGAGCTTCCCCTCGAGGTCACCATCGCACTGGACGGCGAGCCCGTCGAGGAGGCCATGGACGCTTCGAGCATCCTCTCGCTGATGAGCCTCGGAGCCTCGCACGGCGACGTCGTCGTCCTTCGCGCCGAGGGTGACGGTGCCGAGAGCGCTCTCGAGGCCCTGGCCCGCATCATCGAGACGGACCACGACGCCGCATAGCCCGCACCAACGCAAAGGGCACCATCCGCCGTCCATACCTGGCGGGTGGTGCCCTTTCGGCGTCCCCAGCGTGGGACATACGGGGAGGTCCACCGGTTCCGATGGACTGACCCGCCTGCCGGGTAACGATCCGCTGACCCCCCACGGAGAGCGGCAGTTACATAATCATTATTTTTGCACACCATCATGGAAACGTGAACAGCCGGGGGACACAATGACGTCACTTTTCCAGCAGGGAGGGCGTTCGGCGCGGATTGGTGACGCCGCCTAGGCGAGCTTGTTCGCTGGGGTGGCGCTCTTCCTGCCGAGGGTGCGGCTCACCCAGATCAGGGAGAGGCCCAGCACGGTCAGGAGGATGGCCGAGAACGGCAGGAGGATGTCCCAGTACCTCAGGTCCAGTGTCGTCAGCCTCAGCCCCACGAAGAGCACCACGAGCGCGAAGCCGGAGGCCACCAGGGCGCAGGCCACGCGATGGATGATCCGCGCATGGCGGTCGAGGGCTGCTGACGCCGCAGGGATGACCAGGCAGGCAGCGACATACCCCGGGTAGAGGCGTCCCACGGCGGCGTACTGCCGCACCGTGTCCTGGTCCTCGAAGGCACGCAGGCCTGTCGAGCTCCCCTCGAGCTCGCTCGAGACGAAGAAGTAGAGCGTCGCCGCGACGGTCAGTGCCACGATCGCCAGGCCGAAGGGGCCGACGATCAGCCGGCGGGCCAGGGCGGAGCCGAAGGCGGCCGCCATCCGGATTCCGAAGAGGACGAAGACGGCGTACAGGGCCAGGCGCAGCAGGAGGTTCGCGATATTGACCCCGCCCAGGGCGGCGTCGACCGCCAGGTAGATCGGATCGATCGACAGGCCGACGGCGAAGGTGAGCAGCACGAGCCCCGCGAACATGGTGCGGCCGCGACCTTCCCGCAGTCCCGGGACCCGCACCGCGGCGCCGACCGCGCACATGCCGAGCGCCACCCACTGGATCGTCATCACATTCATCCGAGGTTCTCCCACATGGCACGGTCCTTGCCGTCGTCGAGTTCGGCCCGCCGGATCTGCTTCCCGAGGACGTCGAGCCGGTCGCGGGCGAGGATGACCAGCTCGAGGTCGCTGAGCGCACACAGGGCTCGTGCGCGCCCGTCGTCGGGCCAGCCCCCTTCCTGTGGTGCGAGCACACCGGTGACCACCAGCCCGCTGGTCAGGGACACACCGGCGATCCTGGCGGCCTCCACGGCGATCTCGGGTGCGAGCCGCCCCGCGGTCAGCTGCGCGGACAGGTTCTGGCGGGCGACGCCCGTGCTGGCCGCCAGCTGTTGCCTGAGATCACCCGGGTCGATCGCCTCGATCCACGCCCGCACCGAGTTGCGGTGCGGGAAGGGCGCGAGGTCCAGCTGAAGGTCCGTCCCCACGCATTCCCTCTCCTCGCTCCGGGCCACGAGCAGTCGGAGGATGTCGATGTGCGAGACCTGGCTGACGAACTCCGCGTCGGTGGGCGTCCGGATGCCGTCCGCGAGGTCGCGGTAGCCCTCGAAGACGGCCAGCGAATCGACCGGCGGGAGCCCGTAGGCACGGGCGATGGCCACGATGGTCGACACCGAGACCTTGCCCCGGACCAGCTGCTGGGCGAGGGTGGAGCGCTTGATGCCTGCGACCCGGCAGAGGTCGGTCACGGTGTCGTCAGGAGCGATCTGGGAACGCCACAGCTGGAACGCCTTCGCTGTGACGGCCATCATCACCTTTCGATTGGACTTTCCGGTCTCCTGTCGAAGTATACTGAGATCGCTGGCTCCGAGTTCTGCGATTCCCCCATACGCAGAACCCGGGGCCAGCTCCATTTCACGCGGCAGCCCCGCGGAGCGCCGCGCGCCGCCGACGTGCTACCAGCGGACCTTCTTCTCCTTCTTTCCCTGCTTGCTGCTCTCGTGTGCGGCCTTGGCGTGGCCGGCCCCGGTCGCAGCAGCCGGACTGGCTGCGTGATTCTTCTTCGCCAGCGCGAGCTGCGCTCGGGGGTCGTCCTGCAGCTTCCGGGCGCGGACCCCCGCGGGGGTCGTGCCGGTCTCGACGGCCGGCGCGCCGTCCTGGGACGGGTGGTTCCGGGGTGTGCTGGTCATGGTGTTCCTTTCGGGTGCGGAGGCCCACGGAACGTGCCTGGACAGGTGGGCGCAGGACGCGGAGAAGCCGCGGTGTACGCGCCGGGAGGACCGGACAGATTCAGTGGGCGCCCCTGGAGGGTGTCATCGACAAGTGGCGCGGAGCTCGGCCGGAGCCGGCCCGACTACTGGAAAAGAAGTGTCCTCATGCCCACGACCGTACACCCGGCCGAAGCGGCCGGACAAGGGGTGCGGCCCGGCCGACCTAGCGCCGGCGGATGCCCGGCAGTGCGACGTCAACGAAGACGAGCCGGTGGTCGCTCGTGGGGAAGGGGAAGATCCCGGTCAGTTCCGATCCGGGCATACCGGCTCGCGGCCAGAACACTCCTGCCGCAGTGACGCGCAGGGTACGGGACGGGAGGACGTAGTCGGCCCGGATGTTGCCGGCGGTGAGGTCCTCGAAGTCCGCGGTGTCGAACTGGGGGTCGCTCCGGTGCCCCGCATTCGCGCCGCCCTGGAACGCCGAGGCTTCGGCGGCTCCGTTCGACGACGGCAGCGGGTCCTGCACCTGCCGGTTCCCGAGCAGCCGGTCGATGGATCCGGGCAGGGAGTCGCCGTCGAGCGGGTCGCTGTTCTGGTCCCCCATCACCACGAAGCGTTCGCCGCGCTTGAGCCCGCCGGCCGTCCCGCCGTCGTCGTAGATGTAGGAGGCGTCCCGCCCGCCGGTGACGTAGTCGGACCAGAAGCGGATCTCGTCGCTGTTCCGCCTGCCGTTGCGGTCCTCCGCGCCGTCGAAGACGGGAGGCGTGGGGTGGCTCGCCAGGACGTGCACGGTCTTCCCGCCCACGCTCACGGGCACATCCCAGTGCGACTTGCTGGACAACGGGAGCACGGCGAGCTCGTCCGGTGAATACCAGTCGCCGGGGGCTTCCGTGGCCGCGTTGTCGGGAAGGAGCGCGCCGGGCATGTCCTTCCACAGGAAGTTCTGGAAGGTCCGCACCGACTCCGTGCGGATCGGGTACCTGGAGTAGACGACCATGCCGTACTGGCCCTCGAACGCGCCGAAACCCCGGGCATCGCCGGGTCCACCCACCGCGCCGTCGTTGTCGAGGTCGTGTCCGCTGGGCATGCCGGTGTTGGACGGCGCCGTGTACACGTAGGGGTAGTCGAGCGGGGTCCTGCCGTTCTGGCCGATGGAGAGATAGTTCCGGTTGAACAGGTCGGCCGCACGGTTTCCCGGGACGTAGTCGAATTCGTTGAGGAGCACCACGTCCGGACGGGTGGTCTGCAGGACCTCCGCGATCGCCCGCGCCTGGGGATCGCCCGGGGTCACCAGGTCCCGGACCAGTCCACCCGCCACCGACCGGTTCAGGCTCGCGTTGTAGGTCGCGAACCGGACCTCCTGCCGGCTGCCCGGGCCGCTGCCGGGGAGCACGCCGCGCGTGTCGTCCGCGGGACCCGCCACGGCGAGGGGGGCCGGTGCGACGAGGAGCGAGACGGCCAGGAGACCGGTGGCGCAGCGCGCTGGGAGTCGCATCGCTTTCCTCCTCGGGTCCGGGGAAGGCGCCGCCTCATGGCTGCGCCCTGCACCAAGTGGTTCGCTTCAGTAACTTCAGCCTAACGGCGGAAAGCGGCTGCGAGCCGGGCGGAAGGTAACGATTCAGGGTCGGCCGGGGGTGGCCCGGTGGCGTCCGGACCGTCGGGCCTCGAGGGCGCCGAGGTCCCGCTCGGCCGCGTCGAAGGCCTCCTCGAGCCGGGCCACGGCGGACGCGTAGCCCGGGAGCCCGGCCTCGCCGTCCGGGGAGGAGGCGACGGCGTCGCGCGCCGCCCCTGCAGCCCGGACCGCCCGCACCACGGCGCGCGCGGCAGGGTTCCCGGGTTCGTGCATGCCCGGGTAGTGGATGGCCTTGCCCGGATCGACGTCGTAGTCCGCCCACCGCCGCAGTACGGCGTCGTGGCGGCGATGGAGGTCCTCCCGTGCCGCCGCCTGCAGGGCCTCGCGGGCGCGGCGGCGCCGCAGGTCATCCCGGCGCCAGGTCCAGGCCACGGCTGCCGTGGCGGACGTGACGCCGACCGTGAGCGCGAGCCACGCCGCGCCGAGGGCACCGGCGACGACCCCGGCACCGGTGATGACCACCGCGCCGCCGAAGGCGAGCCAGAAGTGGTCGTCCGCCTCACCGCCCCGCCGGGAGGTGGCATCGATGCGCCACGCCGTCAGGACGGCGGTACCCGCCATGACGGCGCAGGCGACCAGGCTACCCATCAGGGCGACGGCGTCCATGAATCCCTCTCCGCTGCGGCCCGGCGAGGCCTCCCGGCGCGCCGACCGTGCACTACGTCCTACCAGTGCAAACGAGCGGACGGCCCGAGTCAATCCCCGATTCCGGTGCGACCTCCCGGCCACCAGGGATCGTGCGGTGTCCGGCCGTGACAGGCCTGTTCCAGGGCCGGCCGGGCCGCTCATCCAGTCACCCTCGCCGTCTTCGTGGTCCACGAGGTGTCCGCGTGGACCCCGGAACGCAAAGGAGGACCCCGGCCGCGCCGGGGTCCTCTCCTGCTGGTGGGCCCTGAGGGGCTCGAACCCTCGACCCACGGATTAAAAGTCCGTTGCTCTAGCCAACTGAGCTAAGGGCCCACGCCGCGCGACCGGACGCCGCATCCGTGGATGCCGCCGTCGGGCGCCGACCCGCCTACTTTATCGCAATCGTCAGTGCCCGGAGGACTGCCCCGGGCCTCCCTCCTTCCGGCCGGAAATCGCCCAGGAGTATCCTCGTTCCATGGACGGCGAATACACGAACAAGAGCCCGCGGCCCCACAAGCCGAAGCCATTCGCCCCCGCGGACTTCGAGGTCTTCGCGGGGGGAATCGATCCGTCGAGGGTGTCCGAGGCAGCACACATGGCAGCCCACGCCCTGGTCCACCACGGGCGCGATTCCGAGGATCCGGACGTGACGCGCCGACTCGTCGAACTCGCCGACCAGCAGGGGCTGGACGCGATCGCCGAGATGTGGGCCGAGAGCCCGCCGCGGTCCCTGCCCGGCGCACTGTGGCGCCTCTACGCCCTCCGCGCGGCCACGCAGCAGAACCCCGCGCGCATGGCGGCGTACTTCGCCTCGGGCAAGGAGGCCGCGCAGGTCTCGAAGGTCGTGGCCGGCGTCGCCGAGCCGCCGGGCGCCCTGGAGATGGCCACGATGGCCGACACCATCCTGTCCGGGGCGTTCGAGGGCGAGTTCGACGTCGCCCTCGAGCGCTTCGCCGCGTTCTGCCGCGTCGTCGCGCTCGGCCAGGCGAACCACGCCGACGACGCCGAGGCCGGCAACGGTTCCCGCGCGACGAGACTGACCCGCAATTCGAATCAGCTCATCAAGACGGCCGAGGATCTCGAGCACGCCGCAGCGTCCTGGCGTCGAGGGGATCTCGACTGACGGCGTCGGCCGGCGCCGATGTTGACAGCGGCTCCGGGGACGGCAAGACTTAAGTCGGCGTCGGACCGTGGAACCCCCGGGCTTCAACACTCAGCCGCTTCGAGCGGCCTTCCGCCGAGAGGCGCTCCCGGTTCGACGCCACTACTCTGCCCTCCCGTATGCAGCGCGGCCATCGCCGCCCGCTGACCGTCCTGTGTCCCTTGAGGAAGACTCCGTGAAACTACGCCTCTTCCCGCAGGAGAACGCCGGGCTCGAACTCCTCTCCCGTATGGCCCAGCAGCTCGTCCTGGGCGTCGGGACCATGTCCGCCATCCTCGGCGCCTCGACCCAGGAGTACGACCGCCTGTCGGAGGAGCTCCACCAGCACGAGTCGATGTCGACGGACCTGCACTTCGCCCTCCTGACGTCCATGCGGACGTCCTTCATCAACCCGCTGCCCCGCGAGGACCTGTACGTCCTGTCCCGCCTGCTCAACGAGGCGATCGAGAAGCTCGACGGCGCCGGCGAGCTGATCGCCCTGTACAAGCTGAGCAAGCTGAGCCCACGGGCGGCGGACCAGCTCGAGGTGATCAACCGGCAGGCCGAACTGACGGCTCTCGCCATGCAGCGTCTGGACTCCATGGACGACCTCGAGGAGTACTGGATCGAGATCCTGCGGCTGGCCAGGCGGGCCGAGCGGACGCACCGCAACTGGTGCGCAGAGCTCCTCGATGACCACAAGCCGCTCGTCTACGCGCGGCACCGCGATGTCGCCAACCAGCTCGTCGATGTCACCAAGGACATCCGGCGGGTGGCGACCCAGGTGGGCAGCATCCTCGTCAAGGAATCGTAGGTGGAGCCGTTCCTCCTCGGCGTGGTGGTCGTCGCCGCAGGCGGGTTCGCCTTCCTCAACGGCTTCCACGACGTCTCCAACTCGGTGTCCGCCGCGGTGCGTACGCGCGCGCTCACGCCCTCGATCGCCGTCCTGCTCGCGGCCCTCTTCAACTTCGTCGGGGCCCTGCTCAGCACCGCACTGGCCCTGTTCTTCACGGAAGCCGCCATCGGCCTTCCTTCCGGACCGAGAGGGCTGGGGATCCTCCTGGCGGCGCTGCTCGCCGCCGGCCTGTGGGGTGTGGTGACCTGGTACCGCGGCATGCCGTCGTCGTCGACCCATGCGCTGCTCGGCGGGATCCTCGGTGCGGGCGTCGCGTCACGGCTGACGAACGGGCCCGCGATGAGCGGGGCGGGCGAGGCACTCCTGCTGCAGATCGTGGTGCCCCTCCTGCTCTCGCCCGTCGTCGCCTACCTCCTCGCCTACGCAGCGGTCTTCCCGGCCACGTGGCTGCTGCGGCACGGGTCCCCGGCACGGGTGAACAGCGGGAACCGGATGGCGCAGTCGGTCCTCGCGGGGGCGTTCGCGCTGGGGCACGGGCTCCAGGACGGGCAGCGGACCATGGCGGTCATCCTGCTGGCCCTCGTCGGCTCCGGCTACGCGGCAGGCTCCGAGATGCCGCTGTGGGTCCAGCTGTTCGCGGCCGTGCTCCTGGCGACGGGGTCCCTCTTCGGCGGTTGGCGCATCGCCCACACCCTCGGCAACCGTCTGGTGCACATCGACCCGCTGCGCGGCATGACGGCGCAGGGCGTGAGTTCGGCGATGCTGTTCGTCGGCGCGATCTCGCTGCACATCCCGCTGTCGAGCACGCACACGATGACGTCGGCGATCGTCGGCGCCGGCGCCAACCAGCGGTTCACCTCCGTCCAGCGCCCCCGGGCGGTCCGGATCCTCGCCGTCTGGCTCGCGACCGCCCCGGCCACCGCCTTCGTGGGGGCCGTCTTCTTCCTGGCGCTCAGCCCCCTCCTGTGACCCCTCCCGTTCCGGGGCGGACGACTGCGGGCGGGCCCGTCCTCGGGCGCGACGCCGCCGACCCCGGCTCCGTGCACACGACGACGGCGGCCCCCTCGGGAGCCGCCGTCGTCGTGCCGCAGTGCCGCCGTCCGCCTACCCGAAGCGGCCGGAGACGTAGTCCTCGGTGGCCTTGACGGCAGGGTTGTTGAAGATGGTGGTGGTCTCGCCGTACTCGATGAGCTTGCCGGGCTTGCCCGTTCCGGCGATGTTGAAGAACGCCGTCTTGTCGGACACGCGCGCCGCCTGCTGCATGTTGTGGGTGACGATCGCCACGGTGTACTCGGCCTTGAGCTCGTTGATGAGGTCCTCGATGGCCAGCGTGGAGATGGGGTCCAGGGCGGAGCAGGGCTCGTCCATCAGGATCACCTGCGGCGACACGGCGATGGCCCGCGCGATGCAGAGGCGCTGCTGCTGCCCGCCGGAGAGGCCGGACCCGGGGCGCGCGAGGCGGTCCTTGACCTCGTTCCACAGGTTGGCGCCGCGCAGTGACTTCTCCACGAGGGCGTCGGCGTCGGACTTGCTGATGCGCTTGTTGTTGAGCTTGACGCCCGCGAGGACGTTGTCGCGGATGGACATGGTGGGGAACGGGTTGGGCCGCTGGAACACCATGCCGATCCGTCCGCGCACCGTGACCGGGTCCACGGCCGAGTCGTACAGGTTGTCGCCGTCGAGCAGTACCTCGCCCTCGACGCGCGCGCCGGGGATGACCTCGTGCATGCGGTTGAGGGTGCGCAGGAAGGTGGACTTGCCGCAGCCCGAGGGACCGATGAACGCCGTCACCGAACGGGCTTCGATGTTGATGTTGACGTCCTCCACGGCGAGGAACTTGCCGTAGTAGACGTTCAGGTCCTTGACGTCGATGCGATTGGACATGGGTTCCTTCGGGTCGTGTCCGCGAGCGGTCAGCGGCTGGTCTTGGGGGCGAACATGCGGGCGACGAAACGCGCGACCAGGTTCAGCAGCATCACCATCAGGATCAGCAGGAGCGCTGCGGCCCAGGCGCGCTGGACGCTCGGATCCGGCGACGTGGGCGAGGTCGGGGTCAGGATCTGGTAGTAGATGAAGGTGGGCAGCGTGCTCATCCACCCACTGAAGACGTTCATGTTGATGGAGCTCGCGAATCCTGCCGTCACAAGGATAGGCGCGGTCTCGCCGATGACCCGCGCGATCGACAGGGTTACGCCAGAGGCGATACCGGAGATCGCCGTCGGGATGACCACCCGCGTGATGGTGCGCCACTTGCGGACACCCAGTGCGTAGGAGGCCTCGCGGAGTTCGTTGGGCACGATCTTCAGCATCTCCTCGGTGGAGCGGACCACCACGGGGATCATGAGGACGGAGAGGGCGACGGCGGCCACGAACCCGGTCCGGGTGCCCGGCCCGAAGAGGAGCGAGAACAGGGCGGCGGCGAAGAGCCCCGCGACGATCGAGGGGATGCCGGTCATGACGTCCACGAAGAACGTGATGGCCTTCGTGAGACTCTTGCCCGCCCCGTACTCGACGAGGTAGACGGCGGTGAGCAGTCCGATGGGCACGGAGATGAGCGTGGCCCACAGGGTGATCTGCAGCGTGCCGAGCACCGCGTGGTAGGCGCCGCCGAGGACGGGCGTGCCGTTCTCGACCGCCTGGTTGTCGATCGACCCCGTCATGCCGTTCATCGAGGTGAAGAGGAAGTTGTAGCTGAGCCCGGGGACCCCCCGCTCGAGGACGGTCCAGAGCACCGAGATCAGGGGGACCAGGGCGAGGAGGAACGCCCCGTACACGAGGAACGTGACGAGCCTGTCCTTCGCCCTGCGCTCGCCCTCGCCGACCGCGGTGACGAGGGTGGCGGCGATGACGAAGACGACGGCCGAGATGAGTGCCCAGCCGACGACGCTGAACCCGACCAGGGCGGACAGCGCCGCACCGAGCACGACGGACGCCGCGAGGACGACCCACAGGGCGTAGGACGGCAGGTGGCCCCGGGTGAGCTGGGACTGGCGACGCTGGAGCGTCTGGTTCGCTGCCATCTAGTTAGCTCCCGAGAATTCTTTGTGCCGGGTGATGATGAAACGGGCGATCATGTTGACGATCAGCGTGATCACGAACAGCACGAGGCCCGCGGCGATCAGTTCGTTGAGGCGCAGGCCGAAGGCCTCCGGGAAGTTCAGGGCGATCTCGGCGGCGATGGTCTGGTTGCCCGTCTTCACGAGGCTCGCCACGAGAGCGCCCGGAGAGAGCACCAGGGCCACCGCCATCGTCTCCCCCAGTGCTCGGCCGAGGCCGAGCATGGTCGCGCTGATGATGCCGGGACGGGCGAACGGGAGCACCGCCATGCGGACCATCTCCCAGCGGGTGGCGCCCATGGCGAGCGCCGCCTCCTCGTGCAGGTTCGGTGTCTGCAGGAAGATCTCCCGGCTGAGCGAGGTGATGATCGGGATGACCATGACGGACAGGACGATGCCCGCCGTGAGCATGGTCTTGCCGGTCTGGCTGGCCGGACCGGTGAAGATCGGGATCCAGCCGAGATTCTCCGCCAGCCAGGTATAGACCTTGGCGAGCTGCGGTGCGAGGACGATGTACCCCCAAGCGCCGTAGATGACGGAGGGGATGGCAGCCAGCAGATCGATCACGTAACCGAACGCCCGGGCAAGCCGACGCGGCGCGTAATGCGAGATGAAAAGGGCGACGGCGATCCCGACGGGTGTCGCGATGACCAGGGCGATGATCGCGGCGACGACGGTGCCGATGACGATCGGCAGGATGTAGGCGGCGAAGCCCTTGCCGCCGGTGATCTCGGCGGGATCAGCGGTGAACGTGGGGGCAGCCTGCACGAGAAGGAACATCGCGACGCTGAAGAGCACTGCGAGGATCAGGATGCCGGCGGCGAGGGATATCCCGGAGAAGATCCTGTCGCCTGCGCGGCCTCTGTCGGTCGGCGCTTGCAGCAAATTGGTTGACACGTCTTTGCCTTCCAGGCGGTCGTTTCGAATGCAGTGACGGCCCTGGTGCGGGCCGGGGAGGGAAGGTCACTGCTGATTCCAGCCGTGAACGGCGGACGGTCCCGCCCGGTCTCCATTAGACCAGACGGGACCGGGGGCCCTTGCTAGGAGGCGACCTTGATGGAGTCGATGGCCGCCTTGGCCTTCTCGCTGAGGCTGGCCGACAGCGGCGCGTTGCCTGCGGACCCCTCGGCCTCCGCCTGGCCTTCCTCGCTGACGACGTAGGTGCCGAACGCCTTCACGAGGTCGACGGTCTCCTGGCTGTCGTAGGAAGCGCAGTAGATGTGGTAGCTGACGAGGACGACGGGGTAGGTACCGGACTCGGTGGTGTCGCGCTGGAGCTCGAGGGACAGATCGGACTCGGAACGGCCCTCGACGGGAGTGGCGACCTCGACGGCCTTGGCTGCGGCCTCGGCGCTGATCTCGGCGTATTCCTCGCCGACCTTGACCTTGGCCTTGCCGAGGTCGCCGACGGCTGAGGCGTCGGCGTAGGTGATGGCGCCGTCGGTCGAGGTGACCGTCTGCACGACGCCGGAGGTGCCCTTGGCGTTCTCGGACTGCAGATCGGCGGGCCAGGCGCCGTCGGGCTCGTACGTCCAGTCCTCAGGAGCGGCGCCGGCGAGGTACTCGACGAAGTTCTCGGTGGTGCCCGAGTCGTCCGACCGGTGGACGACGGTGATGGGGGTGTCGGGGAGTTCGACGCCCTCGTTCTGGGAGGCGATCGCGGGATCGTTCCAGGTGGTGATCTCCTTCTTGAAGATCTTCGCGATGGTCGGCGCGTCGAGGTTCAGCTCGGTGACGCCCTCGAGGTTGAACGCGATCGCGATCGGCGAGATGTAGACCGGGACGTTGATGGCGCCATCGGGACCGCAGACCTCGGTGGCCTCGGTCATCTCCTCGTCCTTGAGGAAGGCGTCCGAGCCGGCGAACTGGGCACCGCCGCTCAGGAAGGCCTTGCGTCCCGCACCCGACCCGTCCGGGGAGTACTGCACCATGGCGCCGTCGTTGGCGGACTCGAACCCGGTCTTCCAGGCCTCCATCGCCGAGTTCTGGGCGGACGATCCGATACCGGTCAGGGTGCCGGTCACGGCGGTGCCTGCGGCGGAGGACGCGGGCCCTTCGGCGGCGGGCTCGCCCGTCGCGTTGTCGGAACCACATGCGGTCAGCGCCAGCGCGGCAACGGAGATGACTGCCGCAGCGCGGCCGAAGTGAAGAGCCTTCACGGAATTGTGCCCCTTCCAGGGAGGTATTCATCGATGCGCGGACGGCGCTCGAGAGACGTACGCGTTCCTGTACACCGTCGACGCTAGGCAGTGCAGGTGAAGAGACTGACCAAGGAACATTAACGGAAGGTGAACAGCGCCGGTCCATCGTCCGGCGGCCCGCTCGGCCGTGGCCGAGCCGCGGCCGATGCGACGGCGTCCCGGCCCGTGGTGCACCTCCTAGACTGGGTCCATGCCGCCGCGCCAGGGAGTGTCCACCACGCTGGCTTTCCTGCGCAAGCGCTCGCGGATCGGCTTCAAGCGCAGTTCCAACTCCGTGGTCACCGCCCTGCAGATGACCGTCTGCGCCGTCGGCGCGTATGCCTTCGCCGAGCAGGTCCTGGGCCACAACGGTCCGCTGTTCGCCGCGACGTCGTCGATGATCTCGCTCGGCTTCTCGCGTGATCCGCGCCTGCGGCGCGTCCTGGAGGTGGCCATCGGCTGCACCCTCGGCATCTCGGTGGGTGACCTCCTGCTCACCTTCTTCGGGACGGGGATCTGGCAGGCCGCCGTCGTGCTGTTCATCTCGATCCTGCTCGCCCGCTTCCTCGACAGCGGCACCATCTTCACCACCCAGCTCGGGTTGCAGTCACTGCTGGTGGTGCTGCTCCCGGCACCGGAGGGCGGCCCGTTCACCCGGAGCGTGGATGCGATCGTCGGCGGGCTGTTCGCGCTGGCCATCACCATGCTGCTCCCCCGCGACCCGCGCCGGGAACCCAAGACGAACGTGCGGGGTCTGCTGGATGAGCTGTCGGGTGTCCTGCGTGAGTGCGCGGCGGCGCTCAGGAAGAGCGATTCGACCCTGGCGTGGCACGCCCTGGTCAGGGCCCGGAACTGCCAGGCGCAGCTCGACACCCTGACCGGCAGCATGAAGGCCGCGCAGGAGGTGGCGCGCATCTCCCCCGCCTACCGGCGACACCGCGACGAGCTGGGATCCCTGCGCAGCGCCATCGGCTCGATCGACCTCGCCATCCGCAACAGCAGGGTCTTCTCGCGGCGCCTGTCCTCCGCCATCAACCACGCAGCCCTGACCGACGAGGCGATCGAGAGCCTCGGCCAGTCCCTCGAGGACACGGCCGACGCCGTCGACGTCCTCAGCCGGGCGCTGTCCGCCGCCGACGCCGCCGAGCGGCGGCTCAACCTCCGGCAGGCACGCAACGACCTCGCCGCCGTCGCGACCGATCTCCATCCGGCGCGCCTGCACATCAGCCGCCTCGAGGGTGAGGGGCTCGTCCTGCTCCTGCGGCCACTCGTCGTGGACCTCCTGGAGGCGACGGGTCTCTCGCACGAGGACGCTTCCGGCTACCTGCCGAGCCTCTGAACCACGCGGCCGGTGGGGCCGACTCTGTCGGTGGCCGCCGGTAGCCTGAAGCAATGGCCACGAAGACCTCTCCCGCCGCCCGCGCCGGCCGCACCAACGCCCCGAGCTACCGTTGCGCCGAATGCGGGTGGACCACCGCGAAGTGGGTGGGGCGCTGCGGCGAGTGCCAGGCCTGGGGCACGGTCGAGGAGACCGGGCAGGTCGTCGCGCGCACCACGGCCGCCACGGCGGTCACGACGCCCGCCCGGCGGATCGCCGACGTCGACGCGACGCTCTCCGGCTTCCAGCCCACGAAGATCGACGAGCTCGATCGCGTCCTCGGCGGCGGACTGGTTCCCGGCGCCGTGATCCTCCTCGCCGGCGAGCCCGGCGTCGGCAAGTCGACCCTCCTCCTCGACGTCGCGGCGCGGGTCGCCCGGCTCGGCCGGAACGTGCTCTACGTGACGGGCGAGGAATCGGCCGCCCAGGTGAGGCTGCGGGCGGACCGGATCGACGCCGTCGCCGACTCGCTGTACCTGAGCGCGGAGACGGACCTCGGCCAGGCGCTCGGCCAGGTGGAGAAGGTCGACCCCGCGCTGCTCGTCGTCGACTCCGTGCAGACCCTCAGCAGCGCGGCGGTGGACGGCAGCGCCGGCGGGGTCACGCAGGTGCGGGAAGTCGCGGCGTCGCTGATCTCGGTCGCGAAGGCGCGGGGCATGACCACGCTGCTCGTGGGGCACGTCACCAAGGACGGCTCCATCGCCGGGCCGAGGCTCCTCGAACACCTCGTCGACGTCGTCTGCCAGTTCGAGGGCGAACGCCACTCACGGCTGCGCCTCCTGCGCGCGGTGAAGAACCGGTACGGGCCCACGGACGAGGTGGGCTGCTTCGACCTGACGGACGGGGGCATCGAGGGACTGGCCGACCCGAGCGGCCTGTTCGTGTCCCGCGCCAAGGATCCGGTGTCCGGGACGTGCATCACGGTCACCCTGGAGGGCCGGCGCCCCCTGCTCGCGGAGGTCCAGGCCCTGCTCGCCGAGTCACCGAACGCCCAGCCGCGGCGCGCCACCAGCGGTCTGGACAGCTCCCGTGTGGCGATGCTGCTGGCCGTGCTGCAGAGCCGCGCGTCGGTCAGCCTGCACAAGGACGACAGCTACGTCGCGACGGTCGGCGGGGTCCGGCTGAGCGAGCCCGCGACAGATCTCGCCGTCGCGCTGGCGATCGCCTCCGCGAAGACGGACCAGCCGCTGGCCGCGCGGCTCGTGGCGTTCGGGGAGGTGGGCCTCGCCGGCGAGGTCCGCCCGGTGCCGGGCATCGGCCGTCGCATCCAGGAAGCGCAGCGCCTCGGCTTCACGCACGCGATCGTCCCGGCCTCGCCGGCCGGGACGGGACCGGTGCCGAAGGGCTTCTCCGTGCGGGAGGTCTCCACGCTCGCGGAGGCACTGGCGCTGCTGTTCTGACGCACCCCGCGGGCCCGGACACAGGATGTCCGGGAGTGTGACGGAGGTGCGACCGCGACCGGCGCGGAGGATTCCGCGCGCGCCAGTAGTATGGTGATCGGCTCGGGCGTTACGTCCGACGCCGCTGCTCGCCGCCCGAGGCTTGACGGCGACCGCCCGACTGCGCCGGGCTTCCAAGCGCGCGGGCGGTGAAAGGATAGGCCCATGGTTCGTAGTCCCGAGGACTCGCTCAAAGCCACCCTCGCCAGAGTAGCCCCGGGAACGCAGCTGCGCGACGGTCTTGAGCGGATCCTGAGGGGACGGACGGGCGCGCTGATCGTCCTGGGCTTCGACCGTACCGTGGACTCCATCTGCTCGGGCGGGTTCGACATCGGCATCGAGTTCTCCCCGACAGGCCTGCGCGAACTCGCGAAGATGGACGGCGCGATCGTCTGCGACAAGGATGCGAGCAAGATCCTCCGCGCCGCGGTGCAGCTCGTCCCCGACCACACCATCGAGACACAGGAATCCGGGACGCGCCATCGCACCGCGGAGCGGGTCGCGAAGCAGACCGGCCTGCCCGTGATCAGCGTCAGCCAGTCCATGCAGATCATCGCCCTGTACATCGACGATCTGCGGCACGTCCTCGAGGGCTCCGAGCCCGTACTCGCCCGCGCCAATCAGGCGCTGGCCACCCTCGAGCGGTACCGCGCACGGCTCGACCAGGTCACCAACTCGCTGTCCGCCCTCGAGATCGAGGCCATGGTCACGGTGCGTGACGTCGCCGTCACCCTGCAACGCCAGGAGATGGTGCGAAGGATCTCCGAGGAGATCTCGCAGTACGTGCTCGAACTCGGCGTCGACGGCCGCCTGCTCTCGCTGCAGGTGGAGGAACTCACCACGGGTCTCGGCCCGGGCAGCGAGATGGTGCTGCGGGACTACATGGACCTCGGCAGCAGCACGGCGCCGGTCGAGGAGCGCGTGGCGACGCTGCAGGGATTCAGCTCGACGGACCTCATCGACCTGGGCACCATCGCCAGCGTGCTGGGCTTCAACCCCTCGGTGGACTCGCTGGAGGCGGTCATCCAGCCGAAGGGCTACCGCCTGCTGTCCGGCATCAAGGCCATGCCGCCGGCCGTGGCGAAACGCCTGGTGGAGCACTTCGACGGACTGCAGAACCTCATGGCCGCCAACATCGAGGACCTCATGGCGGTGGACGGCATCGGCGAGCAGCGCGCGCGGACCGTCCGCGAGGGGCTGTCGCGTATCGCCGAGACGAGCCTCCTCGACCGCTTCATGTAGCCGACCCTTCCATGGAGGCGACCTCCGGGACGCCCTACCGGAGCGTGAAGGTCACCGGGGCGCTGCTGCCGGCGCCGAGCCGCGTCGTCAGGACGTAGCTCCCGCTCGGCGGCTCCTCACCCCCGCCGGCGCAGCCGGGGACCGTGCGGTTCCGTGTCCACTCGAGCGTCGCCCGTTCCTCACCGCCGGGCTGGAGGGTGCGGTCGAGATCCTTCGGGGATCCCTGGCAGTCGACGGACGAGAACACGCGTTCACCGCCCCGGGTCAGGACGAACTCCATCTGTGAGCTGCCCACGTTCGCCGTGCACGCCGTCGTCCCCCCATTGCGGATCACGAGGGACAGGACCGGGTTCTCCCCCGGCCCGTAGGTCCCCTTGTCAGTAGCGGCGGCGACCGTCACGGCAGCGGAGGGACACCTGCCCGACGACGGGCTCCCCGTGGTCGTCGCGTTCGGGCTCGGAGCGGGGGTGGTCCGCGGAGACGCGGACGCGGTGGACGGAGCCGCGCCGGCGCTCGGGGGCGTCCGGCCGGCGGAATAGGGCGGGGCGGTCACCGAGGACGTCGAGCCGCCCGGCTCGGTGGCGTCGCCCTGTCCCCCGAAGAGCCCCGCCACGGCAGCGCCCCCGACGGCGAGCGCCGCCACGACGAGGAGCACCAGGACGGCCGCCAGGCGGCGCCGCCGGTACACGCCGGGGCCGGGCCTCCGCCCGCGGCCGGTCGGTCCGCCCGTGCCGTTCCTGTTCGCCGATGCCATCCATCAAGGCTAGGGGGTCGTCCGTTCTTCCGCGCACCCCGCCGGTGGATAGAGTATTCACGACCATGACCCAGGAGCACCCATGAACCCCGGCACCGCGACACCGCCCGGTCCCCCTCGACCGACGGACGACCCGGACGCCGCGTCCCTGGCCGGACTGCACCGCCGGGTGACGGACTGGTTCACGGGATCGGCGCGCGATCTTCCGTGGCGGGACCCCCGCTGCTCCCCGTGGGGGATCCTCGTCAGCGAGGTGATGCTGCAGCAGACCCCGGTGGTCCGGGTGCTCCCGGTCTGGCAGGAGTGGCTCGAGCGCTGGCCCTCCCCGGCCGACCTCGCAGCGGAACCTCCCGGCAGCGCCGTCCGGCACTGGGGGCGCCTCGGCTACCCCCGGCGGGCCCTGCGCCTCCACTCCGCTGCCACCGCCATGCTCGCCCGGCACGGCGGCGCGGTCCCGGCGACCTACGACGAACTCCTGGCGTTGCCCGGGGTGGGCACCTACACGGCCGCCGCGGTCGCGGCCTTCGCCTTCGGGCGGCGCGAGACGGTGGTCGACACGAACATCCGCCGGGTCCACGCCCGCCTCGTCGGCGGGAGCGCCCTGCCCGCCCCCACCCTGACGGCCGCGGAGACGAAGCGCGCCGTGGCACTCCTGCCCGACGACGAGGCGCTCTCCGTCCGCTGGAACGCCGCCGTGATGGAACTCGGGGCCGTGATCTGCACCGCGCGGTCCCCGCAGTGCGACGCCTGCCCCGTCCTCGACGCGTGCGCCTGGGTGGCCGCGGGCAGGCCCGCTCCGGAGTACGTACCGAAGGGCCAGGCCTGGGCAGGGACGGACCGGCAGGTGCGCGGCGCGATCGTCGCCGTGCTGCGTCACACCGAACTGCCCGTCCCGCGGTCCCTCCTCCTGGAGGCACCCGTGGACCTCGGCATGGGCTCCCCGGCCGGACCCCCCGGTCCCGCGGCGGTCCTGCCGGAACCCCTCGCACGGCTGCACGGCCTGCGGGCACCGGCCGAGCAGCTCGAACGCGCCCTCGCAGGCCTCCTCGCCGACGGCCTCGCCGAGGAACGCGGCGACGGCGTCCGCCTGCCGGGCTGAGCCGATCCCATCGCTCGCGGGAGGCCCGGATCCTCAGGCCGGCTCCCCGAACCCCGCCTGGACCTCCCGGCCCACGAAGTCGACGGCTGCCTGCGCGTCGGGGCCCGCGGCCACGACCGTGAGCGTCTTCCCCTGGCCGAGGCCGAGGCTCATCAGGAGCATGACGGACTTGCCGTCGACCCCGTTCACCGTGACCTCCGCGTCGAGGTCAGCGAGGCCGGTGGCGAGCGAGGCTGCCGGGCGGGCGTGGAGGCCCATCTGGTTCGGCAGTGTCCATGAGCCCCTGGCCGTCGGCCCTTGTTCCCCGTCCGGCACCGTGCTCGGTCCTGCCGACGCCGCGTCGGCGGAGGATCCCGGCGCCGCCGCGGCGTGCGAGACGAAGGGCTCGAGCTCCTCGGGCCGGATGGAGACGACGGCGCCTTCGGCTGCCCGCACCACCTCGTCCAGGGAGGACCCGCCCTGCGCCTGGACCGCTGCGGCGACGGCTCCTTCCACGAGGGCGGCCTGGGCGAGCCGGACCTGTTCCCGCGCCTCGGGTTCGAGGAATTCGAGCACCATCTCGGCCGTCATGACGGCCGATCCGAGGTCGGTGAGGACGACGACGCCGTCGCCGCCGGACGCCCGCCCGATCGCCGCCTGTACCAGGTCGAAACTCGTGCCGATGCGTGAGGGACCGGCGCCGTCGCCCGTCCCTCCGGCGGCCGCGAGGACGACGTCGGGCGCCATCTGGGCCGCGAGTTCGACGACGCCCTCCGCGATCTTCTGGCTGTGCGAGACGATGACGAGGCCGACGCTCACGCGACCTGCCCTCCGGCGGTCTCCGCCGCAGCTCGCAGGATGAGGGCCGTCGACACCGCCCCAGGATCCTGGTGCCCTGCACTGCGTTCACCGAGGTAGCTGGCCCTGCCCTTCCGGGCGATCAGCGGTTCGGTCGCGACGGCTCCGGCCTGTGCGGCGCCGGCCGCGGCCACCAGGACGTCGGAGGGATCCGCCCCGGCCTGGACCGCGGTCTCGGCCGCCTCGGTGGCTGGCGTCCAGGCGTCGACCATGGTCTTGTCCCCCGCCTCCGCCTTGCCGCGCGCGACGATGCCGTCGCGCGCAGCCCTGATCATCGCGGCGACCGCACCGGCGTCGATCTCCTCCGCATCCCCCAGGGAGGTGGCGGCGCGCAGGAACGCCGTCCCGTACAGGGGCCCTGCGGCGCCCCCGACGGTGGACATCAGCGTCATGGCGACCTGCTTCAGCACTGCCGCCGGCGTGCCGGGAGCGTCCCCCGCGTCGAGCTTGGCGACCACGGCACTGAAGCCCCGATCCATGTTCTCGCCGTGGTCGGCGTCGCCGATGGCCCTGTCGAGTTCGATCAGGAACGTGCGGTTCTCGGCGACGACGCGGGCCGTCTCACGGATCCACCGGACGGCCCACCGGGTGTCGAGGGGATTGGGCATCCTCACGCCCCCCAGCGCAGCGCTGCGGTGTGCACGGGCGAGTCCCACAGTTCGAGCATCTCGTCGTCGGCCCGCAGGACGGTCAGGGACGCCCCCTGCATCTCGAGCGCCGTGATGTAGTTGCCGACGAGCGAGCGGTCGATGGTCACGCCGAGCCCCTCGAGCAGCTGGGCGACCTTCCGGAACACGATGTACAGCTCGCTGGCCGGCGTGCCGCCCATGCCGTTCACCATCACGATCGTGCGGTCGCCGGAGGTCAGCTTCAAGTCCGCGACGATGGGATCCAGGAGCCGCTGCGTGATGCCGTCGGCGTCCTCCATGGCGATCTTGTGCCGCCCCGGCTCCCCGTGGATGCCGATCCCGATCTCGATCTCGTCGTCGGAGAGGTCGAAGCTCGGCACGCCGGCGTGCGGCACGGTGCAGGCCGCGAGGGCCACGCCCATGGAACGGACATCGTCGATGACGCGCTGCGCCACGGCGGCCACACCGTCGAGGTCGTCCCCGCGCTCGGCGGCCGCACCGGCGATCCGCTCCACGAGGACCGTCCCCCCGACGCCGCGCCGGCCCGCCGTGTACAGCGAGTCCTCGACGGCGACGTCGTCGTTCACGAGCACGGAGCGTACCGTGACGCCCTCCGCCTCCGCCATCTCGGCCGCGGTCTCGAAGTTGAGGACGTCGCCGGTGTAGTTCTTCACGATGTGCAGGACGCCGGCACCGCCGTCCACGGCCGTGGTGGCGGGGATGATCTGGTCGGGCGTCGGAGAGGTGAAGACGGCCCCCGGTACGGCGGCGTCGAGCATCCCGCGGCCCACGAACCCGGCGTGGAGGGGTTCGTGTCCGCTGCCGCCGCCGGAGACGAGGCCGACCTTGCCCTGGACGGGGGCGTCCCTGCGGGTGATGAACAGGGGCTCGGGATGGACTGTCACGAGGTCGGCGTGGGCGATGCCGAAACCCTCGACCGACTCATTGACCACTGCTTTGGGGTCATTGATGAGCTTCTTCATGGCGCTGCTCCTTGAGACTGCGAACGGACATTGGACAGCCTGCAGCCCGCCTCACATGGACCACCCTGGCCACTGTGAACGTTACCGCCCGTTCCTGCCCCTGCCTATAGGCCGGCGAAGCCCGTTCCTGCCCGTCGAACACCTGAGGGAGGGGCCCGGAACGGGCCCCTCCCTCAGGTCGGCAGGGCCGCCCGGTGAGGGGCGGCCGGTGGTGCGTCAGTCGCGCTTGAACGCGTCCTTGACGTTCTCGCCGGCCTGCTTGAGGCTCGAGCTGGCCTGGTCCTTGTGGCCCTCGGCTTCCATGCTCTCGTCCCCGGTCGCCTTGCCGAGACCTTCCTTGACCTTGCCGCCCAGATCCTGGCCCTTGTTCCCGATCTTGTCATCCAGTCCCATGGTGAGGACCTCCTTCGACTCGGTGTTCGGCCACCGGTTCCGGTGGCCTGCTCCGCACCCGCGAGGAATGCTAAGCAGTCTTACCTTATCCCGGTGCCCGGGTGGAACACCAGAGCGCGGCTCCGGCGTGTCACAGGTGCCGGATCATGCGGGTGTTGCCGAGGGTGTTCGGCTTGACCCGTGCGAGGTCGAGGAACTCGGCGACGCCCTCGTCGTGCGACCGGAGGAGCTCCGAGTAGACCCTGGGGTCGACGGCGGACTGGTCGGCCATGACCTCGAACCCGTGACGGCGGAAGAAACCGACCTCGAACGTCAGGCAGAAGACCCGGCTGACGCCGAAGGCCCGGGCCTCCTCCAGCAGCTGCTCCACCAGGGCGTGCCCCACGCCGCGACCGCGCGCGGCGGAGGACGTCGCCAGGGTGCGCACCTCCGCGAGGTCCTCCCACATGATGTGCAGCGCCCCGCAGCCGAGCACCACTCCGTCGTCGGACTCCGCGATCCGGAATTCGGGGAGGCCTTCGTAGTACGCCACGGTCTCCTTCGCCATCAGGATGCGCTCCTCGGCGAGCGGCTCCACGAGCGCCTTGATGGCGGGGACATCCGAGGTGCGGGCTGGGCGGATGATGAAGGGCGCGGTCATCCACCCCACTCTACTGAGCCCCGCGCGGCAGCAGGCCCGGCCGGAGACTCCCGGTCGGGCCCGCTGCGATCGCTGTCCCGGTCGGGCAGCACTGTCAGGCAACGCTGTCAGGCAACCCGGTCCGCATCCTCGTGGGCGCCCCGCGGTGGTTCCGCTGCAGTGCTCCGGCGTCCGGGGCGGGCGTCGTCGTCGTGTGCCTCCTCGATCGCCGCGAACGCGGGATCGTCCGCGTACGACTTCAGCTTCGCGAGGCGGTAGATGATGAGCCCGTAGACCGCCTTCGCCGCGATGTCGGCGAGGGAGTACCCGCCCTGCTTGAGGACCCAGGCGTCCGCGCCGGAGATCCCCAGCAGGGGCAGGGCATAGGCCAGCGGGTAGACGAGCCAGCTGGCCAGCAGCAGGATCCGCAGCCGGCCGATCAGGGGTTTCACGCCCGGAGGCTGCCGATCCAGGGACTTCGTGAGCTCGACGAACAGCACGTACAGGATGTACAGGAACGGAAGGGTCGAGAGCACACCCCACAGCACGCGGGTGCCGTCCGTCGAACTGATCTCCCCCGGATAGCCGAGGACGATCATGAGGGTCGCGGCCGGAATGAGCTTCCGGAGCAGCCGTGACTGCACCGCGCGGGCCAGGGCCAGCACGGCGATGAGTTCCACCAGCAGCAGCGGCACCGTCAGCAGCCAGTCGACGTAGCGGTACCCTTCGTTGAACGAGGCCCCGGCGGCCTGTGAATAGGTCCCCCGCCCACCGATCGCATCGGTGACGAAGGCATCCCTGAAGGAGTCGAAGATACGGAAGTAGTGGTACGCGGCGATCCCGCAGACCACGGCTGCGATGATCAGTGCCTGCCGGTACCGGGGAAGCACCCGCTGGAGCGCGAGTACCAGGAAGAGCGCGGTGAACAACTGGGCCGCGATGACGAGCGACAGGAAGTTGTAGACCGTGTCGTATTGGCCCTGGGTGAGGGCGTCAGGAATCATGGACATGCTCCTTCGGACGGAATCAGTGGCATGGGGCCCTGCATGCCGGTGGGTCAGGATGGGACCTGCTCCACTCCGATCGTGCAAAGATTCTACGCCTTGTAGAAAACTTGTCCAGAGGTACCGCTCCGATGTCAGAACCCGGCCGCGGGTCGGGGGAGCCTGTGGATCTCCCCGACCCGCACCGGCCCTAGAGTCCGAGTTCGGGCGGCAGGTCCCGCTCCTCGCCCAGGAGATGGGTGGCGAGGAACGCGTCGACGACTCCGTACCAGATCCTGGCGTGCTGGGGCTTCAGGATCCAGTGGTTCTCGTCGGGGAAGTAGAGGAACCGGTGGGGCGTGTCGCCGTCCTCGCCGGCAGGCAGCTTCGATTTCGACAGCAGTTCGTACCAGAGGCGGAGGCCCTCGCCGATGGGCACGCGGTAGTCCTTGTCCCCGTGGATGACGAGCATCGGCGTGGCGATGGCCTCTACGTGGTGGTGCGGGGAGTTCTCCTCCCGGGCCTCGGGCGTCATCTCCCGCTCCCAGTAGAACGCGGCGTCCGTCGTCGGACCGAACTGGTCCAGCGCCCAGAGGCTCGCGTGGGTGACGATCGCCGCGAAGCGGTCGGTGTGCCCGGCCACCCAGTTCGCCATGTAGCCGCCGAAACTGCCGCCCATCGCGGCGACCCGCGTCCCGTCGATGTCCTCCCGCGCCACGAGGGTGTCCGTGGCAGCCATCAGGTCCGTGTAGGGGGCGCGGCCCCATTGGCCCCACCCGCGGTCCACCATGTGCTGGCCGTACCCCGTGGAGAGCGCGGGGTCGGGGAGCAGGACGGCGTAGCCGCGCGCCGCCATGATCCACGGCGACCAGCGCCAGGTCCACGCGTTCCAGGAGCCGATGGGCCCCCCGTGGATCCACAGCAGGGCCGGCACGGGGGAGTCCGCGGACGCGCCGTCGGGCAGCACGAGCCAGGACCTGACGGTCTGGCCGTCCTCGCCGACCGAGTCGATCCGTTCGAGCGTGCCGGGCACCTCGGGGCGCTCCGCGGGGTTCTGCAGGCGTTCCGTCCGGCCGGTCGCGAGGTCGATGCGGACCGCCTCCGCCGGGAAGAGGTAGGAACTGCGCAGGGCGTAGGCGGTGGTGCCGTCGGGAGCGACGCGGACGTCGGTGTAGGCTGCGGCGTCCTCCGTCACCCGTCGCACGGCGCCTGTGGCGACGTCGATGGTGAAGACCGGCGCCGCGCCGTCGTCGTCGGCCGTGGCGACGAGGGCCGAACCGTCGGGCAGCCAGGCCGCGGGTGCCGGCCAGCGGTCCCACTCCCCGGCCAGCGTCGCGGGTTCCCCGCCGTCGAGCGGGAGGAGCAGCAGGCTGGTGCGTGGTGCGAGGTCGACCGTGGTGCGCCGGTCCCGGATGACGACGAGGAAGCGGCCGTCCGGGCTGACGGGCCCCGGGGAGTAGTCGTTCTCGCGGTCGTCGAGCAGGACGCTCAGTTCCTTGGTGGCGATGTCGACGCGGACGAGCACCGAGCGCTGGGATCCCCGCTCCTCCGGCACCGTGAAGGAGGAGAACAGGGCGGTCCCCTCAGGGTCCAGGACGGGATGGGCGTCCCGGAGGCCGCCCCGCGCGGACGGGACGAGGTCGTCGAGCGGGGCGTCGCCGTCGAGGTCCTTCAGCCCGAAGTAGCGCGGCTCGTCGGGGCCGAGGTCCGCGTCCCAGTAGCGGACGGGATACCCGGAGTGCAGGATGGCGGCGACGCCGGCCTCCTTGCGGGACTTCCGCCGCTCGGCGTCGTCCTCCTCGTTCGCCGAGCCGGCCAGCGCACTGCCGGTCACGACGACGACGTCGGCCGCGTCCGCCGTCGCCACCCCTGCGACGCCGCCCTCGCGGGTCAGCACCAGCGAGGCCTCCCCGCCGGTGGCCGGGAGCCGCCAGAGGGACGGGCGCTTCTCGCCGTCGGCGTCGTCCGGGTCCGGGCGCGACGACGTGAACAGCAGGTCCCCGCCGGCGAGGAACGCCGCCCCGGATTCTCCCGCGGAACTGCGCGTGAGCCGGCGGGCCGGGTGCTCGCCGGTGGGATCGACCTCCCAGAGCGCTGTCTGGTAGGCGGTCTTCTTGGGATCGAGGGTGGCCACGGAGGTCACGAGCCGCGTGCCCTCCCGGTTGAGGACGAGCCCGCTCAGGCGGGGCAGGGCGACGAAGTCGTCGAGTGAGGAGAAGGGGGTGGTCATGCGTCCATCTCTACCACCGGCTGTGGCCGCCGTCACAGACGTTCACTCAGGGACGAATCCCGTTGCTGCGGGCACCCATCCGGCGCCGGCCCGGGACGAAGCGAACCCGCCCCGGTGGCCCGGGGCGGGTTCGTCGTGCGCTGACGCCGGAGCGCCCGTCCTACTCGGGGACGGTCGCCTCGAGTGCGGCCGGGGAGTCCTCGAGTTCCTTGGGAGCGCCGTGTCCGACGAAGGTGAAGCGTGCGTCGGCACCCTCGCCCTCCACGTCGATGTCGATCCGCTCGCCCGACTTGATCTCGCCGAACAGGATCTTCTCCGAGAGCTGGTCCTCGATCTCGCGCTGGATGGTGCGGCGCAGCGGCCGCGCACCCATGGCGGGGTCGTAGCCGCGGGTCGCGAGGAGCACCTTGGCTGCGGGAGTGAGCTCGATCGACATGCCCTTGTCGGCCATGCGGCCGCTCAGGCGCTGCAGGAACAGGTCCACGATCTGCACGATCTCGTCCTGCGTGAGCTGCGGGAACACCACGGTGTCGTCCACACGGTTGAGGAACTCCGGGCGGAAGTGCTGCTTGAGCTCCTCCTGCACCTTGGCCTTCATCCGGTTGTAGCTCGTGCTGGTGTCGGTGCCGGACTGGAAGCCCGTCATGACGCCCTTCGAGATGTCCCGCGTACCGAGGTTGGTGGTCATGATGATCACCGTGTTCTTGAAGTCCACCATGCGGCCCTGGCTGTCCGTCAGGCGCCCGTCCTCGAGGATCTGGAGGAGCGAGTTGAACAGGTCCGCGTGGGCCTTCTCGACCTCGTCGAAGAGCACCACGGAGAACGGCTTGCGGCGGACCTTCTCGGTCAGCTGGCCGCCCTCCTCGTAGCCCACGTACCCCGGAGGGGCACCGAAGAGCCGCGAGACGGTGTGCTTCTCGGAGTACTCGGACATGTCGAGCGTGATGAGGGCGTCCTCCTCGCCGAAGAGGAACTCGGCGAGGGCCTTGGCGAGCTCGGTCTTACCGACGCCGGTGGGGCCGGCGAAGATGAAGGAACCGCCCGGACGCTTGGGATCCTTGAGGCCGGCCCGCGTGCGGCGGATGGCCTGGGAGATGGCCTTGATGGCCTCGTTCTGCCCGATGACCCGCTTGTGCAGCTCGGACTCCATGTTGAGCAGTCGCGAGGACTCGGCCTCGGTCAGCTTGAACACGGGGATGCCGGTGGAGTTCGCGAGCACCTCGGCGATGAGTTCCTCATCGACCTCGGCGATGTCGTCGAGTCCGCCGGACTTCCAGCGGCGCTCCTTGTCGCTGCGCTCGTCGTGGAGCTTCTGCTCCTTGTCGCGCAGCGCCGCAGCACCCTCGAAGTCCTGGGAATCGATGGCCGATTCCTTCTCGCGCTTGACGTCCGCGATGCGCTCGTCGATCTCCTTGAGCTCCGGAGGCGCGGTCATCCGGCGGATGCGCAGGCGCGCACCGGCCTCGTCGATGAGGTCGATCGCCTTGTCCGGGAGGAAGCGGTCCGAGATGTAGCGCTCGGCGAGCGTCGCCGCGCTGGTCAGCGCGCCGTCGGTGATCGAGACGCGGTGGTGCGCCTCGTAGCGGTCGCGCAGGCCCTTGAGGATCTCGATCGCGTGGGCCACGGAGGGCTCGGCGACCTGGATGGGCTGGAAACGGCGCTCGAGGGCGGCGTCCTTCTCGATGTGCTTGCGGTACTCGTCGAGCGTGGTCGCGCCGATCGTCTGGAGCTCCCCACGCGCGAGCATGGGCTTCAGGATCGATGCGGCGTCGATGGCGCCCTCGGCGGCTCCCGCACCGACGAGGGTGTGGATCTCGTCGATGAACAGGATGATGTCCCCGCGGGTGCGGATCTCCTTGAGGACCTTCTTCAGGCGTTCCTCGAAGTCACCGCGGTAGCGGGAGCCGGCGACGAGGGACCCGAGGTCGAGCGTGTAGAGCTGCTTGTCCTTGATCGTCTCGGGGACGTCACCGCGGACGATCGCCTGGGCGAGGCCCTCGACGACGGCGGTCTTGCCGACGCCGGGCTCGCCGATGAGGACGGGGTTGTTCTTGGTGCGGCGGGAGAGGACCTGCATGACGCGTTCCATCTCCTGCTCGCGCCCGATCACCGGGTCGAGCTTGGATTCTCGGGCAGCCTGGGTCAGGTTGCGGCCGAACTGGTCCAGCACGACGGAACCGGCAGGGGTTCCCTCCTGCTGGGGGCCGCCCGCGGCAGCGGGCTCCTTGCCCTGGTATCCGGACAGCAGCTGGATGACCTGCTGGCGGACACGGTTCAGGTCCGCTCCGAGCTTGACGAGCACCTGCGCGGCGACTCCCTCACCCTCGCGGATGAGACCGAGCAGGATGTGCTCGGTGCCGATGTAGTTGTGGCCGAGCTGGAGCGCCTCCCGGAGGGAGAGCTCCAGGACCTTCTTGGCCCGGGGGGTGAAGGGGATGTGACCGGACGGGGCCTGCTGGCCCTGGCCGATGATCTCCTGGACCTGCTCCCGCACGGCACCCAGCGAGATGCTGAGCGACTCCAGCGCCTTGGCGGCGACACCCTCGCCCTCATGGATCAGGCCAAGCAGGATGTGCTCGGTGCCGATGTAATTGTGGTTGAGCATGCGGGCCTCTTCCTGGGCCAGCACGACAACACGACGGGCACGATCTGTAAATCTTTCGAACATCAGACACACACTCCTAGCTAACGCGTAATTCGATGCTACGGGCACGGGGTGTGCTTTGGGCGCGTGTTCGCCACAGGCGAGATAACGCCGGAGTGCTTCCCTTCCGGCGCATCCCGGGGTGGGTCAGTGCTGGGCCGCCCGGTACGCCTCGACGATCTCGCTGTTCACGCGGCCCCGGGAGGAGACGTTGTAGCCGTTCTCCCTGGCCCATTCACGGATGCGGGCGGCCTCCTGGTTGCGTGAGGACGACGCCGTGCCCGAGGTGGCGGACCGCTGCTTGGACTGGCCGCCGCGTCGGGCTGCCCCGACGTAGTCGGACAGGGCCGACCGCAGCTCCGAGGCGTGCGTCTCCGAGAGGTCGATCTCGTACTGCACGCCGTCGAGCCCGAATCGGACCGTTTCGTCGGCTTCTCCGCCGTCGATGTCATCGATGAGGATAATCTTTACCTTCTGCGCCACGGTACTCTCCTGATATCCCTCGAATTGAATGCCCCTGAAATGATTATGGGGCATTGTGCAATCGAGGTCAAAGAAGGGCATTTTCCTGCTAGTTCTCCGGATCGCCCTTTTCCTCGGGTGCCGGCACGTTCCTCGCGTCCTCGGCGTCCTGCAATTCCTCCGCGCGTGCCATGGCCTCCCGCTCGGCCCGGTCGGCGTTGAATATGGCCTTGATCACGAAGTAGAAAAGAACTGCCAGGCAGGCCGAGGGCAGGAGGACCGCGACATATTCCATGGCTAGTGGCCGCCTTCGGGCTTGAGAATGGGGAAGAGGATCGACTCGCGAATTCCGACGTTCGTGAAAAGCATCACGAGGCGGTCGATTCCGAGTCCGATACCGCCCATGGGCGGGGCGCCGTATTCGAGCGCGCGGAGGAAGTCCTCGTCGAGTTGCATTGCCTCGTCGTCGCCGGCGGCGGCCTGGCGGGACTGCTCCGTGAGCCGTTCCCGCTGGATGACCGGGTCGATGAGTTCCGAGAATGCCGTCCCGCGTTCCATGCCCCCGATGATCAGGTCCCAGGCCTCGATGAGCCGCGGGTCCTCCCGGTGCGGACGGGCGAGCGGCTGGGCGGACGGCGGGTAGTCGTAGACGAAGGTCGGCTGGATGAGGGTGGGCTCGACGATCTCGGAGAACAGCTCGAGCACCACCTTCTCGGCACCCCAGGCGGGGTCGAGGGAGACCTCGTGCCGCTCGGCGATGGATCGCAGGTCCTCCACCGGGGTGTCCGGCGTGACCTTCTGCCCCACGGCCGAGGACAGGCCGGGGTAGACGCCGAGCCATGCCCACTCGCCGTCGAGGTCGATCGTGCCCTTCGCCGTCTCGATGGTGCGCGACCCGAGCAGGTCGGCGCAGGCGAGGATCATCTCCTTCATGCGGTCCGCCATGACGAACTGGTCCGCGTAGGCCTCGTAGCATTCGAGCATCGTGAATTCCGGGCTGTGCGTGGAATCCACACCCTCGTTGCGGAAGATGCGCCCGATCTCGTAGACGCGGTCGATCCCGCCGACGACCGCGCGCTTGAGGTACAGCTCGAGGGCGATGCGCAGCGTCATCTTCTGGTCGAAGGCGTTGAGGTGGGTCTCGAACGGCCGGGCGGTGGCGCCGCCGTGGACGAGCTGGAGGACGGGGGTCTCGACCTCGACGTAGTCGTGGCGGTTGAGCGTCTCCCGGAGGGTCCTGGTGATGGCGGCGCGTGTGCGCACCATCTGGCGGGCCTCCTCGCGCACCATGAGGTCGACGTAGCGCTGGCGCACGCGTGTCTCCTCGTTGACGCCTGCGTGCAGGGTGGGGAGCGGGCGGAGGGCCTTGGACGCCATGGTCCAGGAGTCGGCCATCACGGACAGTTCGCCGCGGCGGGAGCTGATGACCTCTCCGCGTACCTGCACGTGGTCGCCGAGGTCCACGTGGGCCTTCCAGTCGGCGAGGCGGTCGGCCCCGATCTCGGCGAGGCTCAGCATGACCTGGAGCCGCGTGCCGTCGCCCTCCTGCAGGGTCGCGAAGCACAGCTTGCCCGAGTTGCGGATGAAGACCACGCGCCCGACGACGGCGGCGTGCTTCCCGCTCGATTCCCCCGTGTCGAGTGCGGCGAACTCCGCTCGGACCTCTCCCAGGGAATGCGAGCGCTCCGGCCGGACCGGGTAGGGCTGGGTTCCGGCGTCGAGCAGGGCTGCGCGCTTCTGCAGCCGGAAGCGCATTTGCTCGTTGAGGTCGTCAGCGGGGAGGGTGTCGTCGTGGGTCACGGTAGACAAGTTTACGGCTCCCGCCCCGGCGTCCGGTGCGGGTCAGCGCGGCGCGGACAGGAAGGTGTTGTCGATCAGCCGGACGGCGCCCACGCGGGCGGCGACGACGGCGAGGGCCTCGCGCGGCTCCGGACCGAGGTCCTCCGCGGGGGCGAACGTGGCCGGGTCGACGACGTCCAGGTAGTCGAGGTCCACGCCGTCCACGGCGGTGATCTGCGCACGGGCTGCGGCGAGGTCGAGCGGTTCCCCGCGCGCGGCGCGGTCGCGGAGTGCGGCCAGCGTCCGCGAGAGGACCAGGGCCGCGGAGCGTTCGTCCTCGCCCAGGAACCGGTTGCGGCTCGACAGCGCCAGGCCGTCGGCGTCCCGCACGATCGGCACGCCCTCGACGCGCACCGGCACGTTGAGGTCGAGCACCATGCGGCGGATGAGGGCCAGTTGCTGGGCGTCCTTCTCGCCGAAGTACGCCCGGTAGCCGGCGCGGGTGGCGGGCTGCGCCAGGTTGAGGAGCTTGGCGACGACCGTCAGCATGCCGTCGAAGTGGCCCGGCCGGGAGGCGCCCTCGAAGAGCCCGCCCAGCAGGCCCGCGCTCACCCGGACGAGCGGCTCCCCGCCCGGGTACATGTCCTCGACGGACGGGGCGAACAGGATGTCGACGCCGCACTCCGTGAGCAGCCGCAGGTCGTCGTCGAGCGTGCGCGGGTAGCGGGCGAGGTCGGCCTGGTCGCCGAACTGCAGGGGATTCACGAAGACGGACGCGACGACGACGTCGTCGGCGGCGCGTGCCGCCCGCGCGAGGGCGGCGTGGCCGGCGTGCAGGCCCCCCATGGTGGGGACGAGACCGAGCGAGGGGCGCTCGTCCGCCACGCCGGGCCGGGCGGCGTCCAGCAGGGCGGCCGTGGCGACGCGGAGTTCCGCGGGGGTGGAGACGAGGAGCGGGGAGGCCTGGCTGGCGGGGCCGATCGGGATCACGGCTGGTCCTTCGGGGAGTGGGCGGACGCACGGGTGCTGTCAGCCCGTGCGGGAAGAGGTCGGGAAGAGATACGGGAGGGATGCGGGGGAAGCGCGGGAGGGTCAGGAGGTCCCGCCGTCGGAGGCGTCCGGCCCGTCCGGACCGTCAGGACCGTCCGGGGCCGCGGAGGCCGGCGGTCCGGGCGGCCGGTCGGCGAGGACCGCGAGGATCGCCTCGCCCTGGGCGGCCGAGAGGACGCCCCGCTCGAGGGCCCGCAGGGCCGTGGCACGCGCAATGCCCAGGTAGGCCTGGCGCGTGTCCGCTGCGTCGTGGGCCTCGAGCGCCGCGCGGTGGGCCCGGAGCGTCCCGGCGTCGCCGCGCGCCACCGGTCCCGTCAGGGCACCCTCGCCGGAGGACAGGGCGTTCTCGAGGGAGGCCTTCATGAGCGGGCCGAGCATGCGGTCCGGCTGCTGGACGCCGAGATCCGCGAGGAGTTGCGCGGACTGGGCGGCGATGGTGACGAGGTGGTTCGAGGCGTGGGCCAGGGCCGCGTGGTACAGCGCCCTGGACTCCTCCTCGATGACGACCGGCTCGCCGCCCATCTCGACGACGAGCGCCTGGGCGATCGGCAGCACGGCGGACGGGGCGGTGACCCCGAACATGCTGTCCGGGAGGCGCCCCAGATCCAGGGAGAGCCCGGTGAAGGTCATCGCCGGGTGGATCGCGAGCGGGATGGCCCCGGCCGCGCGGGCCGGGGCCAGCACGGCGGTGCCGAAGCGGCCGGAGGTGTGGACCACGAGCTGCCCGGCCTGCCAGGCGCCGAGCCGCGCGAGCCCATCGACCAGGCCCGGCAGGGCGTCGTCGGGCACCGCGAGCAGCACGAGTTCTGCCCGCTCGACGATGTCCGGGACGTCGAGGACCGGCACCCCGGGCAGGAGGTTCTCCGCCCGCTCGCGGCTCGCCTCGGAGACGGCGGAGACCCCGACGACGGCGTGGCCGGCGGAGCTCAGGGCGGCACCGAGCACGGAGCCGACCTTGCCCGCACCCACGATGCCGACGCCGAGCCGGCCGGGGCGGCGGGACGCGTCAGGAGCGGCCATCGGTGACCTCCTCCGGGTTCCGGGGAGCCGGCGCATAGCGCGGCACGAGGGGCATCACCGGGCGGGGAGGCGTCGCCTGCCCGGGGATCGGGCCGCCCCCGCCGACGGGACCCGCGCCCTCCGCGAGCGGCACGTCATCGGGCTGCGGCACGCCGTCGGGCCGGTGCCGGACGGCGGGGGATGCGGTGTCGGCGGGCCCTGCGTGTACGCCCTGCCCGCCGGGAAGGGGGCGCATCCACTGTTCGGGACCGCTGTGGCGCCGGGCCTCGGCGGCACGCGCCGCCTGGCCGTGGAACAGCTCCCACGCGGTCCGGACGTCGACGAGGAGCACGCGTGCACTGACCGGTCCCGGCGTCGTGTGCAGGACGAGCTGTGCCACGCGGAAACGACGATCCACGGGCCCCTGCTCGATCGCCAGCGATTGCGTCCGCTCGTGCGGGACGACGGCGAGCCGCCGCCACAGCACCCCGGAACGCAGGAGGAGGGCCGTGCCGGTCACCGCGAAGCCGGTGCGCCGCCACGCCAGCGGCGCGAGCCACCGGGCGCGGCGTGGGGTGGTGACGAATCCCTCCCCGCCGTCGCGCCCGTCCAGCCCGGTGGTGAAGAGTTCGACCGGCCGCTCCGTCCCGGGATCGGGCAGGACGAGGGCGAGGATCTGCAGCACCTCGTCGCGCGTACCGACGGGCAGGAGGGTGGCGCGGGCCTGCCCCTCGTTCGACGCCGACGCACCGTAACCGGCCACGTTCGCCGTCACGCGGTACCACCCCCTGAGCCGCCACAGCGGCGACTGGACGATGCCCAGCGCCTGCACCCGCCCGGGAGGCACGGTCTGCGCGCGGGTGTCGAGCAGGCCGTACCGGAGGCGCAGTCCGTCGGGGGAGGTCGCCGCCCGGAAGTTGTACCCCGTGCTCAGCGCGGACCAGTAGGATCCGACGACGCCGATCAGGATCGGGATGAAGGACGTCGCCACGATCGGGGTCTCGAACACCACGCCGAGCGTGACGATGACGACGGTGGCCACCACGAGGGCGATGCTCGTCCCGGACAGGACCGCGGAGCCGAGGACGCGGCCGGGCGGGACCACCACCACCTCGCGTTCGGGCGCCTCGGCGATCTCCTCCGGATGCTCCGGGTCGGGGTCCACCCCGGCGGCCCGGGCGAGGATCGTGGCGCGCAGCCTGCGGGCGTCGTCGAGCGTCAGGAAGGCGAGGCGGACGGCGGACTCACCGGCGTCGGCCACCTCGAACTTGAGTTCGGCGAGTCCGAAGATCCGGGCGAGGAACGGCTGCACGATGTCGATGGCCTGGACCCTGTCGAGCCTCGCCTGCCGTTGCTGGCGGAAGAGGACGCCGGAGTGTACGCGGACGTGGTCGGAGGTGACCTGGTAGCGGGTGCAGTACCAGGAGAGGAGGAACGCGGCGGCGATGAGCCCGACGACGCCCAGCAGGATCCCGACGGCGGCGAGGACACCGAGGCCCTCGGGGAGGGGGGAGCGCCCTCGCTCCCCCGGGCCGAACAGTCCTTCGAACCAGTCCCGGCCCACGAAGTAGAGGATGGCGACGAGGGCGATCCACCCGCGCACGAGGGGCGAGACGACGTGCACGCGCCGCCACTGCTCGGCGGGGTCCGCCTGCGGGCCGGCGTCGCCCGCGGCGGGCTGCGGCGGCCCGGGCGGCGGTTGCTGCGGGGTCGTCACAGCCCTGCCAGCCTGGCTTCTCCGCGCGCGGACAGCTGCTCGCGCAGCCGGGCGCCCTCGTCGGTCGGCAGCCCGGGGATCTGGGCGTTCGTGGCGGGGGACGCGGTGTGGAGCTTGAGGGTGCAGATCCCGAAGGCCCGTTCGAGGGGGCCGACGGCGACGTCGACGTACTGCATCCGGCCGTAGGGCACCACCATGGTGCGCTGGAAGATCACGCCCTGGCGGACCAGGAGGTCGTCGTCGCGCTCGGCGTAGCCGATGGCTGCCACCTGGCGGGGAAGGAGCAGACCCCGCCACACAACGGAGACGAGGACGACGCCGGGCAGCCCCCACGCGAGCCAGAGGGGCGGGAAGGACTCCCAGACGCCGGTGAGGCGGAGGACGAGGGGGACGCAGGCGAGGGCGAGCCACACCAGCGACCCGATGAGCCAGCCGAGCACCCTGGCCCGCAGGTACTTCGGCGATACCCTGGTCCACTCGAGCCCCGACGGGTCGATCGGTTCCCTACGCATACTCCCCCTCGCTCTCCCCGCCCAGCGCGCCCGTGCCGTCGTCGTCGGGCGGGAGCCTGCAGAAGTCCTCGACCACCAATCCCACCATGATCATCACGATCCCGCCCACCATGAGGGCCACCGAACCCCAGAGCGGCGCCACGGTGGAGCGGACGGACAGGAGTGCCACCTGGTCGACGAAGATCCCCGCGTGCCAGCCGAGGCTCAGCGCCCCGGCGTAGGCGCATGCCTGGGCGAGGACGAGGGTGCGGGTGGCGAGGATCGGGTCCAGGGGCCGGTCCCGCTTGCCGTTCCGCCAGAGCAGGACGCGCCGGCCGAAGACCAGGGTGATGGCGATGATCACCGCCGTGGTGACCAGGGACGTCAGCGGAAGGGTGGGCGTGCCGTAGCCGTTGCGGGTGGCGAACCAGTTGACCAGCCACCCGGCGAACCCGGCGACCAGCCCCACCACGGCCAGCCAGCGGAACCGAAGGGTGCTCACAGCGTCCTAGACTCCCTCGAACGGCACCAGGCCCGCAAGGTCCTCGGCTTCCGCGGCGAGCTCGGCCACCGGCCGCCCGCCGAGTTCGGCCCCGGCGTCCATCCACGCCCAGGGCTGCAGGACGAACGCACGGGTCGCGGCGCGCGGGTGCGGGACGGTCAGGGTCTCGTCGTCGGAGACCCAGGTCCCGTAGGTGATGATGTCGACGTCGAGCGTCCGCGGGCCCCAGCGGACGGTGCGCGTGCGGTGGTGCCGTTCCTCCACGGCCTGGCAGTGGGCGAGGAGCTCGTACGGGCCGAGGTCCGTCTCCACCTCGATCACCATGTTCAGGTAGTCGGGCTGGTCCGGACCACCGACCGGTTTGGTCCGCACCACGGGCGAGACCGCGTGGAGGCGGACGTTGTCCGATCCGACGAGGTCGGCGACGGCGAGGGACAGGGTGTCGTTGCTGGCCCCGAGGTTGCTGCCGAGCGCGAGCACCGAGCGTACGGTGCTCACGCCCGGCTCCTGCGCAGCGTCACGGCCACGTCGCCGAACGGTACCTCGATGGGGGCTTGCGGCTTGTGGACAGTGACGTCGACGGCCGCCACGGGGAAGCCGGCGAGGACGGCCGTGGCGATCGTCTCGGCGAGGGCCTCGATGAGGTCGAAGGGGTCGCCCTGGATGATGCCGTGCACCAGTTCGGCGACCTCGCCGTAGTGTGCGGTCCGGGCGAGGTCGTCGCTGGTGCCCGCGGGCTGCAGGTCGAGGTGGAGCATGAGGTCGACGGCGAAGGGCTGCCCGTCGCGGCGCTCGTGCTCGAACACGCCGTGGTGGCCGATGGCCGTGACGCCCGTGAGCAGCACGGTGTCGAGCTCCCCGGACGGCGAGCCGGGCCGACCCGGACGCACCTGAACGGTCACGGCTGCCGGCCGGCGGCAGCTGCGACCTTGACGGCGTCGAGCGTCGCGGCAGGATCGTGGACGCGCACCCCCCATGCGCCGGCCGCGGCGGCGAGGGTCGCGACGGCGAGCGACGCGTGGTCGCGCTCCGCGGGGGCGGCGGTCTTCCCCGCCGAGGTGAGCAGGGTCCCGAGGAACCGCTTCCGGGATGCGCCCACGAGGACACGGTGCCCGAGTGAGGTGAAGGCGTCGAGGTTCCGGAGGATCGCCCAGTTGTGCTCGTCGGTCTTCGCGAAGCCCAGCCCGGGATCGAGGATGATCCGGCCGGCGTCGACGCCTGCCGCGACGAAGCGGTCGCGCAGGCCGGTGAGTTCACGCACCACGTCGGCGACGACGTCGTCGTACTCGGCCAGGCCGCCCATGGTCGCGGCGGTCCCGCGGCGGTGCGTCAGGATGTAGGGGACCCCCCGCTCGGCCACCAGCGCCGGCATCGCGTCCTCGAACCGGGCGCCGGAGATGTCGTTCACGATGGCGGCGCCGGCATCGAGCGCCTGCCGGGCGGTCTCCGCGTGCATGGTGTCGATGCTCACCAGGGCTCCCGCCTTCACGAGTGCCGCGACGACGGGCAGGACGCGCTTCAGTTCCTCCTCCACCGGCACCTCGCGGGCGTTCGGTCGCGTGGACTCGCCGCCGACGTCGATGATGTCCGCGCCGCCGTAGTGCATGCGCAGCCCGTGGCCGATGGCGTCGTCCGTCGAGGAGTACAGGCCCCCGTCGCTGAAGGAGTCGGGGGTGACGTTCAGGATGCCCAGGACGACGGCGCGGTCGGTCGGCAGGTCGTGCACCGTCCGGGGGACGCGGACGGGCCGGATGACGGGCAGCGGCGAGGTCGCCGGCCCGGTCCCGGGCGCTGCGGCGAGTGAATCCATCGGGGTCGGTCCTACCTTCCGAGTATGAGGCTCATGGCCTCGGCGCGCGTCGCGGTCTCGCGGAGCTGGCCGCGTACCGCGGACGTGACGGTCTTGGCGCCTGGCTTCCGCACCCCGCGCATCGACATGCACATGTGCTCGCACTGGATGACGACGATCGCGCCCTTGGGTTTCAGGTGTTCCATCATCGCATCAACGATCTGGCTGGTCAGCCTCTCCTGGATCTGCGGGCGCCGCGCAAAGACCTCGACGAGGCGCGCGAGTTTGCTCAGGCCCGTCACCCGGCCGTCCTCCGACGGGATGTAGCCGATGTGCGCGGTCCCGTGGAACGGCACCAGGTGGTGCTCGCAGGTGGAGTAGAAGGGGACGTCCTTCACCAGCACGAGCTCCTGGTGGTCGATGTCGAAGGACGTCGAGAGGACCTCGCCCGCATCCTGGTGCAGGCCCGCGAACATCTCCGCGTAGGCCTTCGCCACGCGCTTCGGGGTGTCGAGCAGGCCGTCGCGCCCGGGATCCTCGCCGATGGCCGCCAGGATCTCGCGGACCGCCCGCTGGATCCGAAGCTGGTCCACCGGCGACCCGGTGGCGGCCAGGGCGGCATCCACCACTTCGTCGTCGAAATCTGTCACGGGTTCTCCCCTTCGGTATGGCACTCCTCGCCGCCGGCCCCATGGCCGGGGGCGTTCCTCTGCAGGACCGGCCGTCCTAGCGGTCCGTGCCCTCCGTGCCGCCCGCGCTGTTCCGGGGCCCGTTCTCCGCCGACTCGGGCGAGGGCAGGTCCGACTCGTGGACGTCGAAGTCGTTCGGGAGATGGGCGTGCGCGATCTGGTCCTGCGGCGCCACGGTCTCCGGGGCGGGCTGGCCTCCCTCGAGGGCCTCGGCGCGTTCCTTGCGGGAGGTGACCGGCGGCAGCGAGTGCACGGGGCGGGTCTGCTTGGACAGCCAGACCTCCCGGAGCTCACGCTTGCGGACGTGGGTGAAGACCTCGGCGATCTCGGCCTGGTTGAGCGTCTCGCGCTCGAGCAGCTCCAGGGCGAGGCGGTCGAGGACGTCCCGGTTCTCGGTGAGGATCTGGTAGGCCTCGTCGTGCGCGTTGTCGATGAGTCGGCGCACCTCCTCGTCCACGACGAGGGCGAGCTGGTCGGAGTAGTCGCGGTCGCTGCCCATGTCGCGTCCGAGGAAGGGCTCTCCCGCGCCCTGGCCCAGCTTCACCGCGCCGACGCGCTCGCTCATCCCGTACTGGGTGACCATCTTGCGCGCGGTCCCCGTGGCCTTCTCGATGTCGTTCGAGGCACCCGTGGAGGGGTCGTGGAACACGATCTCCTCGGCGACCCGGCCGCCCATCGCGTAGGCGAGCTGGTCGAGGAGTTCGTTGCGGGTCACGGAGTACTTGTCGTCGCTCGGCATGACCATCGTGTATCCCAGCGCGCGTCCGCGCGGCAGGATGGTGACCTTGGTGACCGGGTCGGTGTTGCGGAGGGCCGCGGCCACGAGGGCGTGGCCCCCCTCGTGGTAGGCCGTGATCTTCCGCTCGAGTTCCTTCATCAGGCGGCTGCGCTTCTGCGGTCCGGCGATGACGCGGTCGATCGCCTCGTCGAGGGCGCGGTCGTCGATGAGCTGCGCATTGGAACGGGCCGTGAGGAGCGCCGCCTCGTTGAGGACGTTCGCGAGATCGGCCCCCGTGAAGCCCGGGGTCTTCTTGGCGACGCCCTTGAGGTCGACGCCGGACGCCATCGGCTTGCCCTTGGAGTGCACGGAGAGGATGTGCTCGCGACCCCTCATGTCCGGGGCCTCGACGCCGATCTGGCGGTCGAAGCGGCCCGGGCGCAGGAGGGCGGGGTCGAGGACGTCGGGGCGGTTGGTCGCGGCGATCAGGATCACGTTGGTGTTGGCGTCGAAGCCGTCCATCTCGACCAGCAGCTGGTTGAGGGTCTGCTCGCGCTCGTCGTTGCCGCCGCCCACGCCGGCACCGCGGTGGCGCCCGACGGCGTCGATCTCGTCCACGAAGATGATGGCGGGTGCGTTGTTCTTGGCCTGCTCGAACAGGTCCCTGACGCGGGATGCGCCGACACCGACGAACATCTCCACGAAGTCGGAGCCCGAGATCGAGTAGAACGGCACTCCGGCCTCGCCCGCGACCGCGCGGGCGAGGAGGGTCTTGCCGGTCCCGGGAGGGCCGTAGAGGAGCACACCCTTGGGGATCTTGGCGCCGAGGGCCTGGAACTTCGCGGGCTCCTGGAGGAACTCCTTGATCTCGAGCAGTTCCTCGACCGCCTCGTCCGCACCGGCGACGTCGTTGAAGGTGACCTGGGGCATGTCCTTGGTGATGAGCTTGGCCTTGGACTTGCCGAACTGCATGACCTTGGAGCCGCCGCCCTGCATGCGGCTGAGGAGGAACCAGAAGATGACGCCGAGGATGAGGATCGGGAAGATCAGGCCGGCGAGGCTGAGGAGCCAGTTGCTCTCGGCCGGCTGGTCGGTGAAGCCGTCCGTGTCCGAGGTGTTGATCGCGTCGACCACGGCCTCCGCGCGCGCGGTGCTGTAGAAGAACTGGACACTCCTGCCCATGTCCTCGTAGTCGTCGCGCAGCGTGAGGTCCACGCGCTGCTCGCCGTCGTAGATCTTGGCCTGCGACACCTGGTCATCTTCGAGGAGCTGGAGCCCGACGTTCGTGTCGACGCGGGAGCTGCCGGTGCCGAACAGGCTGGGCAGGACCAGCAGGAGCGCCACGACGGCCAGGACGATCCAGAAGATGGGCCCCTTGAAGATGTTCTTGAATTTCATACGTCTCAGGGCGGCAAGCCCTGTCCCTCCTGCTGATGCAAGTAAAAATGTGCGGCCGCACTGCCGTGCTGGGGCCCCCTGAGCACCTCAACATATACACGGTCTGAGATTGACCACGCGTGGATCAGGGCAATAGTTCCCTCACGGCGTAGCCCCGGCAGCCCGTCGCGCGGGGGTCCTACTCGTAGACGTGGGGCGCCAGCGTGCCGATGAAATCGAGGTTGCGGTACTTCTCCGCGAAATCCAGGCCGTAGCCGACGACGAACTCGTTCGGGATGTCGTAGCCGACGTACTTGACGTCGATCGCGACCTTCGCGGCGTCGGGCTTCCGCAGGAGCGTGCAGATCTCGACCGAGGCGGGACCGCGCGACAGGAGGTTGGCCTTGAGCCACGAGAGCGTCAGGCCGGAGTCGATGATGTCCTCGGCGATGAGGACGTGCTTGCCCATGAGATCCGTCTCGAGGTCCTTGAGGATCCGGACGACGCCGGAGGACTGCGTACCCGAACCGTAGGAGGACACGGCCATCCAGTCCATGGTGATGTGGGAGTGCAGGGCCCGGGCGAGGTCGGCCATCACCATCACGGCACCCTTGAGGACGCCCACGAGGAGGATGTCCCTGCCCTGGTAGTCGGCGTCGATCTGCTGCGCGAGCTCGTTGATCCGCTGCTGGATCTCCTCCCGGGTGTAGAGGACGTGCTTGAGATCTGACTGGACGTCGTTGGAATCCACCGATTACTCCTGGATTGGCCGGCGGAACTGCTTCCCGCCGGGACCGTTGTTGCTGCCATTGTTCCCCAGGACAAGATTGCCATAGCTTGGTTCTCCCCGGAGAACCGATCGCCCCCGCACCTGGCGGTACACGCTCACCTTCCCGCCCAGCTGCACCGGGCCGGCCGATCCCTTCCGGTCCAGCAGCGACTCCGCGGCGCGGAGCCGCTCGAAGCTCGGCTGGAACGCGCCGAGCTCGAGGGCGGCGAGCGCGAGGACCCGTTGCCGGAGCGCCGCGGGCAGTGACCGCAGTCCGTCCTCCGGGAGCAGCACCGTGCCGTCGTCCCCCTCGGTGCGCAGGGACGCGTACGCCTCGGCGCTCAGCTGCTCGAGGAGGTCGGCGTCCTGCCCGAGGATGCGCGCCGTCCGCGCCAGCGCCCGCGCGATGCCGGGTCCCAGCTGGTCCTCGAGGAACGGCAGCACCTCGCCGCGCACCCGCGAACGCGCGTAGGACGGGTCGAGGTTGGTGGGGTCGTGCCAGGGGTCGAGGCCGTAGAAGGCGCAGATCGCCTCCGTGTCGGCCCGGCGCAGTTCGAGGAAGGGGCGGAGGTAGGGTCCGCGTCGCTCCGGCATGCCGGCCAGGGACCGGGTGCCGGAACCGCGGGCGAGGCCCAGCAGCACCTGCTCCGCCTGGTCGTCGAGCGTGTGGCCGAGCAGGACGGCGGCGGCCCCGAGCCGGGCGGCGGCGTCGTCGAGCGCGGCGTAGCGGGCGCCGCGGGCGGCGGCCTCCGGGCCCACGCCGTCGCGCTCCACGGTGACCCGACGCACCTCGACGGGGTCGAGGCCGAGGGTCCCGGCGGCGGCGGCCGCCCGCTCGGCCGTCACGGCGCTGCCCGCCTGGAGTCCGTGGTCGACGACGACGGCGCCCACGCGGCACCGGCCGGTGTGCATGAAGTGCGCGGCGACCGCGGCGAGGGCCAGCGAGTCGGGGCCGCCGCTGCAGGCGACGAGGACGAGCGGCAGGACGTCGCTGCCCACCGCGGGACCCGAGGCGCCCGACGTCGGACCGTTGCCGGGCCGACCGGGCTCGGGGAGGAGCCCGTCGAGGCTCGCGGCGAGCAGGTTCCGTGCCGTGCCGACCGCGGGGAGCAGGCGCGGGCGCCTAGCCATGGCGGCGCAGGCTCATCCTGTCGATCCACTGGTCGGGCGCGTGGATCTCCTGCTCGGTGGGCAGGTGCGACGCCGTCTGCCAGACCGCGTTGAAGCCGTCCATGCCGGTCTGGCTGACGACCCTCCGCACGAATTTCGAGCCGTCACTGTACTGGCGCATCTTCGCGTCGAGCCCCATCAGCTGCCGGATGACCTTCTCGACGGGGCCGCGGGACTTGCCGCGCGCGTTGAAGCGCCGGCGGATGGTCTTGACGGACGGGACGATGCTGCCGTCCACACCGTCCATGACGACGTTCGCATGGCCCTCGAGCAGGCTCATGACCGCGGTGAGGTGGGACAGGAGCGCCTTGTCCTCGGGGTCCTGCAGGATCGAGAGCACCCCCATGTTCTGCGACGGCACCTCCCCGGCCGCCGTGCTCCCGCCCGCCGCAGCCTCGCCGCGGGACCGCGCCTTGGCCGCGGTGATGTTCCTGACGGCGGCGCCGAGCCGCTCGGAGAGCGTGTCCGCCTTGTCCATGAGGCCGGAGGTCAGCTGCCCGATCTGGCCGGTCATGTGGTCCTTGAGCCATGGCGCCGCCGCGAACTGCACGCGGTGCGTCTGCTCGTGCAGGCAGACCCAGAGCCGGAAGTCGGAGGGGTCGACGTTCAGCTCGCGCTCCACCGAGATGATGTTCGGCGCCACGAGCATGAGCCGGCCGCCCGGCCCGTTGCGCGAGGGCACGAACGGGTCGTACTGCCCGAGCACCTTGCTGGACAGGAACGCGAGGATCGCGCCGAGCTGCGCCCCCGTCACGGTGCCCCCGAGGGTGAGGGACGCGGACTTGAGGACCTCGGGCTTCGTGACGGCCAGCTGGTCCAGCGCGGGTTGCATGAGGGCGCGGAAGCTCTGCGAATTGGCCCTGGACCAGGACGCACGGTCCACGATCAGCAGTTCGGAGTCCCGCAGGTCGCGGGCGGCGTCGAGCCGCGAGATGGCGTGGACGTGGTCGACGGACGCGCCCGCGAGCTCGCGCATGTTCTGCACGGCCCGGTTGATGTCGGCCGGTGTCATGGTGGGCCCGGCGGGGGTCAGGGATGCAGCCGTGGAAGCCGCCACATCCCAGTTGACCAGCTGCGGGCGGGGCGTGGCTGACTCGTTCCTGGACATGCGCCTATTCGATCACATCCCGCCCGTCGTGGCTCCCCGGGACCGGTCGTCCTGCCGCTCCGCGCGAACCGGGAGCTGCGGGTCAGCGGCAGCCGCACCCGGCGAGGATCGCGGCCGCCCGGTCGGCGGCCGCTCGCGCCTCGACCGTGGTGCCGTCGAGCCCGGCGGCGAGGAAGGAGAACACGAGGAGGCGCCCGTCGGCGGTGACCACGTGGCCCGTGAGCCCGGTGACCGCGTTCAGCGTCCCCGTCTTGGCGCGGACGGTGCCGGCACCGGCGGCGGCCGGCCCGTCCTCCGCCGTGAACCGGGTGGACAGCGTCCCGGTCAGCCCCGCGACGGGCAGCGACCCGGCGATCCCGGCGACGCCCGGCCGCTCCGATGTGGTGATCCCCCGCATCAGCGCCGCCAGCTGCCTCGGTGAGACGGCGTTCCGCGTGGACAGGCCCGCCGCATCCCCGACGAGCAGTCCCTCCTCGGGGACCCCCGCCCCCACAGCGGCCTCCTCGATCGCCTCCGTCGCCCCGCCGGACGACGCCGGGCGTCCGCTCCCCCGGGCGGCAGTCCGGGCCAGGGCCTCCGCGAGGTAGTTGTCGGAGATCTCCAGCATGCGCCGGACCTGGTCCTGCAGGGGTGCGGAGTCGACCGTCGCGACCGTCGCGGCGTCCTCCGGGGCCGCCTGCCGCTGCACGTCGGGGACCACGACGATCCCGCGGTCCGCGGCGGACGCCGCCAGGGCCGCCGCGAAGGTGCGGGCCGCGTCGAGGGCCGCGTCCTGCGACCGCGGGCCGGCGCCGGCACCCTCCTCCAGCCGGGCGGAATCCACGGCGAGGGAGTGCACCGGGGCGATCTCGCCCGCCTCGATGTCCCCTGCCGCCCATGTGGGGTTGAGGGTCGCACCGACGAACAGGGTGTCGTCGAGGGCGACGGTGTAGGGCCCCGGTCCCGGCAGGGCGGCCGCCGTCTCCGCCGCGAGGGTCCCGAGGCCGGCTCGCCCGACGACGGCATCCGGGTCCGACGTGCCGGAGCCGAGGAGGACGTCGCCGCCGCCGTGGAGGTACAGGACCCCGGGCGCGGACTCCGCGGCGAGGACCGACGTCGTCAGGACCTGCCCGGGCTGCCCGAAGGTCAGGGCGGCCACCGCGGTGAGGAGCTTGATGGTGGAGGCCGGGGCCTGGAGGCGTGCGGCGTCCCGCGCGTAGAGGACGCTCCCGTCCGCGGAGTCGAGGACCGTCCCGGCGAAGGTGCCGGCTCCCGGGATCTGCAGGGCGGCGTCGAGCTCCGGGCCCAGCACCGCCGGATCCGGCACCGGCGCGGACGGCGAGAGGGTGGTGACGACGTCGGGCACCGCGACGGCCGTCGGCGGGACCTGGGCCGCCGGCGTGACCGGCGGCGCCACCGGCGGCGGCGGGGAGACCACGGCCAGCACGCCCGGGGTGAGGTGGGTGGCCACCGGGACCGCGACCGCCGCCATGGCCAGGACCAGCACGAGCCGGGCCAGCAGGCGTAACGGGCGCACGGGGTGTCCTTTCGCGAGACGTCCGGGAGGAGCACCGCGGGCACGGGAAATGCCCGGGTACGGGTGACCGACCGATATGTTAGGGCTGACGATAAAACAGTAGACCGGCGGAGCCCCTTCTCCGCGAGGGCGCGGATGCCGGCCGCCATCGACCTACTCCAGGAGTTGCCATGAAGCTCGACGTCACCATCGAGATCCCGAAGGGCTCACGCGTCAAGTACGAGATCGACCACGAGACCCACAGGTTGCGCCTGGACCGCGTCCTGTTCACGGCCATGCAGTACCCCACGCACTACGGCTACTTCGAGAACACCCTCGGCGAGGACGGCGACCCGCTGGACGCGCTGGTCATGCTGCAGGACTTCGACCTCCTCCCCGGCGTCCTCGTCGAATCCCGGCCCATCGGCGTCTTCAACATGACCGACGACGGCGGCGGGGACGCCAAGGTGCTCTGCGTGCCCGTGGACCCGCGCTTCGACCACATCCGGGACCTGTCCGACGTCTCGGACTTCCTGCTCGACGAGATCAAGCACTTCTTCACGAAGTACAAGGACCTCGAGCCGGGCAAGTGGGTCGAGGCCGCGGACTGGGCGGGCCGCGAGGAGGCCGAGGCGGAGGTCGAGGCCTCGCTGAAGCGCTTCCAGGAGTTCGGTGATGCGAGCGCGGAGGACGAGCCGCAGGGCCGATCCGTCGACGTCGAGGCGGAGAACGCCACGGAGACACCCGAGGGCCGTTAGCAGCACCCGCTTCGGTGCCCGCCGTCCGCCCTCAAGACGGGCGGCGGGCGGTCCTGCCGGTCCGGGCCCCGGCAGCCGGATCGCAGCCGAGAACAACGTCCTTGCGTTGCCGAAGGCCGCCCTGGCTCCATACTGATCCCATGAACTACGTCCTGACGATCAACCAGCGCGACTCGCGCGAGGTCGGGGACCTCACCGCGGAGCTGCTGAAGGCACTGCGGCACCTGCCCGCCGTGGTGCCGTTCCAGCGGTCGGTGGGCGACGAGGTGCAGGGCGTGGTGGATTCGGCGACGACGGCGGTCGATGCCGCTCTGCGCGCCCTCCGCCAGCGGCGCTGGCACGTGGGCCTGGGCGTCGGCGGCCTCACGCCCCCCGTGCCGGAGCGCCTCGTGGACGCCGAGGGCTACGGCCTCGTCTACGCCCGCCGCGCTGTCGACAGGGCCCGGCGGACCGGCGAGCGGATCCCCCTCGCGGTCGAGGGACCGGACGGGGACGTCGCCGCCGAGGCGGAAGCGGTGCTGCGGCTGCTCGGTCAGATCGTCTCGACGCGCACCGACGCCGAGTGGGCCGTCCTCGACCTCCTGACGCCCGGCGCGCGGGGTCAGCAGAAGTACGTCGCGCAGGAACTGGGGATCACCGCGCAGGCCGTCAGCCGCGCCGTCGTGCGGTCCCACTGGATGGAGGAGTGGGCCACGCGGCCCGCCGCCGCCCGCCTGCTGGATCTCGCCCACGGCCCGGCGTCGCTGCCCGCAGCGGCGTCGGCCTGCTGACCCGGGCCCGACGCCCGGGCCTGCCGGCCCGTCCGGCTAGACGAGGGAGCGGAGGACCTTCGCCGCGCCGTCGTCGTACACGGTGCCCGTGACCTCCGAGGCCGCCGACCGGACCTCGTCCGGGGCCTGCCCCATCGCGACGCCGCGTCCGGCCCACTGGAGCATCTCGATGTCGTTGCGGCCGTCACCCACGGCGACCGTGTGCGACCGCGAGGTTCCGAGCCGGTCCCGGAGCACTTCCAGGGCGCTGGCCTTCGTCACGCCCGCGGCGGCGATGTCCAGCCACGCCGTCCAGCCCACCGAGTAGGTGACGCCGTGCAGGCCGATCGCGGCGACGGCGTCGCCGAACTCCTCGGCCGAACTGTCGGTGCTGAAGACCACCACGCGCACGGCCCGCGACTCGAGCATCTCCTCGAAGCCGACGCTCTCCGCCTCGGAGCCGAAGCTCGCATCCTGGAAGCTCTCGGTCGAGAGGAACCTGCCGCGGTCGTCCTCCAGGGCGTACTTCGCGGACGGCAGGCGCTCACGCAGTGCGCTCAAGGCCGGTCGCGGGTCGAAGGTCACGCGGTCGATGACCTCGAATCCTCCGGGGAGGGCGGTGTCGATCCTCAGCGTGACGCCCCCGTTGGAGCACACCGCGTATCCGCGCGTGATGCCGAGGAGCCCGATCACGGGCAGCGTCGCCCCGAGGGAGCGGCCCGTGGCGATGATGACGTCGTGCCCGGCCTCGATGACGGCCCGGGCGGCATCCCGGACCTCGGCCGTCATGTTCCCCTCGTGGTCCACGAGGGTGCCGTCGACGTCGAGGGCCACCAGATGCTGCATTCGGTTTTCCTGCCGGTCATCGATGCCGGCGTCGGTCAGAGTAGTCATACCCCTTAGTGAAGCAGACGCTCCCGAGACGCGGCTAGCGCGGCGCCAGTACCGGAAGGATTTCCAGTCCGTTCAGGTAGGGACGCAGGGCGGCGGGGACCGTCACCGACCCGTCGGGGTTCTGGTGGTGCTCGAGGATCGCGACGATCCACCGCGTGGTGGCGAGGGTCCCGTTGAGGGTCGCGACGGCGCGCGTCCCCTTCTGGCCCTCCCCCTCCTGGCGTTCGCGGATGTTCAGGCGGCGCGCCTGGAAGGTGGTGCAGTTCGACGTCGAGGTCAGCTCGCGGTAGTCGCCCTGCGTGGGGACCCACGCCTCGCAGTCGAACTTGCGGGCCGCGGACATCCCGAGGTCACCGGCCGCGGTGTCGATGACCCGGTAGGGCAGCTCCACCTTCGCGAGCATCTCCTCCTCCCAGGCCAGCATGCGGGCGTGCTCCGCCGCGGCGTCCTCCACCGTGGTGTAGGTGAACATCTCCACCTTGTTGAACTGGTGCACGCGGATGATCCCGCGGGTGTCCTTGCCGTGCGAGCCCGCCTCGCGCCGGTAGCAGGACGACCAGCCCGCGTAGCGCAGGGGGCCCGCCCCGAGGTCCAGGATCTCGTCGGAGTGGTACCCGGCGAGCGCGACCTCGGAGGTGCCCACGAGGTAGAGGTCGTCCTCTGCGAGCCGGTAGATCTCGGCGTCGTGGGCGACGTCGAAGCCCGTGCCCTGCATGACCTCCGGGCGCACGAGGGTGGGGGTGATCATGGGCGTGAACCCCGCCCTGATGGCCTGGTCCAGCGCCATCTGCAGCAGGGCGATCTCCAGGCGCGCACCGACGCCCTTCAGGAAGTAGAAGCGTGATCCCGAGACCTTGGCGCCCCGTTCCATGTCGATCGCCCCGATGAGCTCGCCGATCTCGAGGTGGTCGCGGGGCTCGAAGCCCTCGGCCGCGAAGTCCCGCGGGGTCCCGACCGTCCTGACGACCACGTAGTCGGCCTCGCCGCCCTCCGGCACGCCGTCCTGTACGAGGTTGGGGAGCTTCCGCAGCAGTGCCTCCTGCTCCGCCTTCGCCTCCTCCGACGCACCGGCGGCCGCCTTCACGGCGGCGGCGAGCTCCCTGACCTCGGCGAGCAGTGCCTGCTTCTCCTCGCCCTTCGCCTGGGCGACCCGCTTGCCGAACGCGTTCTGCTCGGCGCGGAGCGTCTCGTAGGACGTCACGGATTCCCGGCGGCGCGCATCCGCGGAGAGGACGGCGTCGACCAGCGACTCGTCGGCCCGGCGGGCGCGCTGCGATGCTCGGAACTGCTCGGGATTCAGGCGGAGGTCGTTGACGTCGATCACCCGCTAAGACTACCCAACCCCTGGCGACCGCCCGGTCGTGCCGGGCGGGCCGCTATTGTGGGTGAGCATGCGCCGCAAACTGCTCGCCGGGACCGCCGCGGCGTCCGCCGCCGTCGCATCCATCCAGTCGTTCTGGTCCGTCAGGCGCCTCCGGCAGACGCGGACGCCGACGGCCTCCGTCCACGAACCCACCCGGGTGGGCGACGGACCGCAGCGCGTCGCCCTCGTCCTCAATCCCACGAAGCTGCAGGCGGGCGCCGCGCGCGCACTGGTGGAGCAGGCGTGCTCCGACGCCGGCTGGACCCCTCCGCTCATCCTCGAGACCACGATCGAGGACCCGGGGACCGGCCAGGCGGAGCGGGCGCTGGCAGCAGGGGCGGATCTCGTGATCGCAGCCGGCGGTGACGGGACGGTGCGGGCCGTCGCCGGGGCACTCGCGCATCAGCCCGCGGCCCTCGGCCTCCTGCCGCTGGGGACCGGCAACCTGCTGGTGCGGAACCTCGGCCTGCCGTACAACGACGTCGCCGGGTGCCTGCGCCTCGCGCTGCGCGGCTACGAGCGGCGGATCGACATGGCGCGGATCACGCTCCGCAACGAGCGCACGGCGACGGCGTCGGAGTATCCGTTCCTCGTGATGGGCGGCATCGGCTTCGACGCGAGTGTCATGGCGGCCACCAAGGACGACCTCAAGGAGAAGTACGGCTGGCTCGCCTACAGCGGGGCGAGCGTGCGGCACCTGCCCGGCAGGCGGCGGCGCATCTCGATCAGCCTGGACGGCCGGCCCCCGCAGACCCGGAAGGTGCGCAGCCTCCTGGTGGCCAACTGCGGGAAACTGCCGGCGGGGGTGGACTTCGTGCCCGCCGCGCGGATCGACGACGGCTACCTCGACGTCGTGGTCCTCAGTCCGCGCAGCCTGATCGGCTGGGCGTTCATGGCCGCGAAGATCGTCCTCCGGCACCGGGGCGGCATCCCTGCCATCAGTTACTACCGTGCCCGGGAGGTCACGGTGTGGTCCGGCGAGCCGATCGCCACACAGCTCGACGGCGACGCCTCCGGCACGATCACGTCCATGATGGCCCGCGCGGATCCGGGCGCGCTGCTCGTCCGGGTCCCGCCTCCGGTTCCCGGACTCCCGGCTTCCCCGGCGCCCGCGATCCCGGCCCGGCGGCCGCGGGTGAGCCCCGTGGGGCCGGGCTCCTCCTGCCGCTCCTAGCGGTCGCGGTCGGTGTACCCGCCCTCGCCCTCGGGCCTGTCGACGAGCTGCTTGTCCTTGTCGGTGTACTCGCCCTCCTCGGCCGGGTTCTCGGCCGAGGTGTAGCCACCTGATTCCCCTTCGGGGGCTGCACTGGTGTAGTGGCCCTCGTGCTTGACGGCGCCCGCGGCTGCCGACGAGCCGCCCTCGGCCTGCTCGTTGATCAGGGCCTGCTCCTCGGCGAAGCGGAGGTCGTTGCCCTGGTCGCCGGCGTCGCCGTGCCAGTTGGGGTCCGACGTCGAGCCGTCACCCTTGTTGGGGTTGACGATGTGTCCGTCGTGGGAGTTCTCGGTCATGATCCTGCCTTTCGTCGGAGGATGCGCTCCTCGGTGGGCGCCCCGTGCCAGCGTACTGACGAACGGGATGGTTGGAAATGCGCGGCGTCAGCCACGCAGCAATTCCTGCACGGCCTTCTCCGAGGCCGAGTAGGACGTGATGGGGATGACCTCGCCGCTCATGAAGCGGTCCACGAGCCGCGGGTCCACGTAGGAGCTCCTGGCCACGGTGGGGGTGTTGCCGAGGTGGTCGGCGACGGCCCGCATGGTGGCGCTGACGGCCTTCTGCCGAGCCGTGCGGGTCGTGGCGCCGAGGTCTTCCCGCGCGAGGGCCATGGCGGCGACGACGGTGGCCTGCCAGGTGCGGAAGTCCTTTGCGGTGAAGGGCCCGCCCGTGACCTGCCGCAGGAAATCGTTGAGCTGGGAGCCGTCCACGTGGTGCCAGGCGCCGTCCTCGGTCTGGAACGCGAGCACGGTGTCGGGGTCCTCGCGCTCCAGCATGGGGCGCAGCGCCTCGGCGAGATCCGCGTCCTCCAGGCGGGTGTCCCACTGCTGGCCGCTCTTGCCGGGGAAGTCGAACCTGATGATGTCCCCCTCGACGGTGCAGTGCTCCACGAGGAGGGTCGTGACGCCGAAGGATCCGTTGGCCTCCGCGTACTGGGCCGAGCCGATCCTGAGGGCCCCGGCGTCGACGATCCGCAGGGCGGCGGCGAATGCGCGTTCCCTCGTCGCCCCGTCGCTGCGCAGGTGCTGGGTGATGGAGCGGCGAGCGCTGGGCAGTTTCGCGCCGAAGTCCAGGGCCCGGTCGAACTTCTCGCGATCCTTCTGTTCCCGCCAGGACGGGTGGTACATGTACTGACGCCGGCCGGCGTCGTCCGTCCCGATGGCCTGGACGTGGCCGTTGGGGTAGGGCGCGATCCACACGTCCTTCCACGCCGGCGGGATCACCAGCTCCTTGATGCGCTCGACCTCGTGGCGGTCCTGGAGCAGCGTGCCGTCGGGCGCGCGGTAACTGAAGCCCTTGCCGCTCCGGCGGCGGGTGATACCGGGCCTGCGCGTATTGCTGCGCCGCAGTCGAGCCATCGTGGAACCTGCCTTCGGTGGGAGGAGGACCTGCAATACTAAGCCTACTGTGTTTCAGGCCTCTCCAGCGTGCCGTCCTTCCCGGCCCCGGATGATGTCCCCGAGCCACGCGTCGGCGGCTCCGAAGGCGGCGTCGGAGGTGTGGCGCTCCACGGCCGGCGACCGGCGATCCGCGCGCGCGTAGGAGCCGAGGAACCTCAGGCCCGGGCTGATGCGGTGCAGGCCCTTGAGGGCGTCGGCCACCCGGGCGTCCTCGACATGGCCGTCGGCGTCCACGCTGAAGAAGTAGTCGCCGAGGAACTGCCCCGTGGGTCGCGACTCGATGCGGCTGAGGTTCACGCCCCGCGCGGCGAACTGGTCGAGGATCTGCATGAGGGCGCCGGGGTGGTCGTCGGGCAGGGGAATCACGAGGGTCGTCTTGTCCGCGCCCGTGCGCGGGGGCAGGGCGTCCGGCGTGCCCACCAGGATGAAACGGGTGACGGCGTCGGTGACGTCCCCGATGTCCGCGGCGAGGACGGCGAGGCCGAGCCGTTCGGCCACGAGCGGCGAGCAGATGGCCGCGTCGTAGCCGTGGCCGTCCCCGGCGAGTCCGTAGGCGGCCGCGGCGGTCGACGACGACGGGACGTACTCCGCCTCCCGGACGTGCGCGTCCACCCAGTTCCGGCATTGCGCCCAGGCGTGGCCGTGGGTGGCGATGCGTCGGACCCCGGCCAGGGTGGTACCCGGCCGGGCGGCGAGGACGAACGTGATGGACACGAGCTCCTCGCGCAGGATGCGCAGCGGCTCCCCTCCCGCGATGGCGTCGAGGGTCGCGCTCACCCCGCCCTCGACCGAGTTCTCGATGGGCACCATGGCGGCATCGACGGAGCGGGAGCGGACGGCGTCGAGCGCGGCCCCCACGGTGGCCGCGGGAACGCGTCGGGCGGTGTCGGCGCCCGGCACCTGGAGCAGTGCGGCCTCGGTGAAGGTCCCCTCGGGGCCCAGGTAGGCGTAGGACGGACCGCCGCCCGGGGATGCGGGGCCGGTCACAGGACCGTGGGCTCGCCGCCCACCTCGGAGACCATCGGCTTCCCTGCCTCGAGCCAGGCGCCCATGCCCCCGCTCACGTTGACGGCCGTGTAGCCCTGCCCCTCCAGCCACTCCGCGGCGCGCTGCGACCTGCCGCCGCTGCGGCAGATCACGTGCAGGTCCTCGTCCGGGTCCAGTTCCCCGAGCCGGGCCGGCAGCTCGTCGAGGGGGACGTGCAGCGCGCCGGCCACGTGGCCGGCCTCCCACTCGTAGTCCTCGCGGACGTCGAGGATGCGGGCGTCGTCTGGTACTGCCGTGACGGGTACGTTCTGGATTTCGCTCATGCGCCTACCTTTTCACGGGCCGCGGGGCGCCGCCATTGCTACGGTCCGCCCTGCCCTGCCGCGGCTCCTATAGTGGTCGGTGATGAGCGAACTCCACGAACTCTCCGCCCTCACCCTCCGGGACGCCCTGGCGCGCGGTGCCGTCGGCGCGCGGGAGGTCACCGAGCACTTCCTGCGGCGGATCGACGCCCTCGACCCGGACCTCGGCGCGTTCATCACGGTCACGCACGACGACGCCCTCCGCGCGGCCGACAACGCCGACCGCGTGCGCGCCTCCGGCGCCGCGCTCGGGCCCCTGCATGGCATGCCCATCGCGCACAAGGACCTCACCGACGTCGCCGGTGTGAGGACCACGCTGGGCACCGCCGCGCTCGGCCACGCGGTCGCCGAGCGGGACGCCCCGCTCGCCGCGGTGCTGCGCCGGGCGGGGGCCGTCAGCCTCGGCAAGACCCAGGTGCCCGAGTTCGGGCTCAGCTGCTACAGCGAGAACGCCATCGCCCCGCCGGCCCGCAACCCGCTCGACCTCCGGCTCAGCCCGGGTGGCTCCTCCGGCGGCAGCGCCGCGGCGGTGGCGGCGCGGATGATCCCGTTCGCGCCGGGCACCGACGGCGGGGGGTCCATCCGCATCCCCGCGGCCGCCACCGGCCTCGTGGGCCTCAAGCCCAACCGCGGCCGCGTGCCGTCGGGGTCCGGGCAGGCCGACCTCGGGCAGCTGGGCGTCGCCGGCCCCCTCGCTCACTCCGCGGTGGACGCGGCGCTGCTGCTCGACGCCCTGGTGCGGGAACCGAACTACCGGCCCACGAGCGCGGCCTCCCGGTACCCCGGCTCCTTCACGGAGGCGGCCCTGCGCGCCGAAGGGCGCTTCCGGATCGGTGTCAGCACGGCGTCGCCCTTCGCGGGTGCCCTGGACATCGGCCTCGACGCCGCCGCGACGGACGCGCTCACCGCAGGGATCCAGACGCTGCAGCGCGCCGGGCACGACGTCGTCGACGCCGATCTCACCTACGATCCGCGCTACCACGACGCCTTCCAGCTCGTGTGGACGGCCGCACTGGCCACGGCGCCGATCCCCGACGAGCGCGAGGACCGGTTGACGGACATCACGCGGGTGATGCGGCGGCGGGCCCTGGGACGCAGCGCGGCGGACCTCGCGGGCGCCGTCGACCTGCTGCGGCAGTTCGAGCACGACACGATCGAGCAGTACTCGCGCTTCGACATGATCCTGACACCGGCGCTCGCCATGACGCCGCGGCCGATCGGCTGGTACACGGACGCCGACGGCGACACCGACTACCGGCGGCAGTGCCAGTACTCGCCCTACACCTCGATGGTGAACGTGTGCGGCCTGCCCGCCGTGACCGTGCCGACCCTGCGCCTGCCGGAGGGCCTGTCCATGAGCGTGCAGCTCATCGGCCGCCCCGGGGAGGAGGCGCAGCTCCTCGCCGCGACAGCACAGGTCGAGGCGCATCGGCAGTAGGTCGTCATGAGTCTCGCGTCCCGTCCCCTGAGCGGCGCCCGCCACGTCCGGCCGGATCCTGTTGCGCGGCGGTCCCCGATCCCACAGACTTCTACCCACCGGTAACATCCGTACCGGCAGATGCAGGAGACCTGCACCGACGTGTTGAGATCAAAGGAGATCGCGTGCCGAACCTCGCCAACAACCTGGTGGCCACTGCGACGAGGAGCCCCTCGGCGGTGGCCATCAGGCTCGACGACGTCGAGCTGACCTTCGGCGCCCTCGAGGTGCTCAGCCAGAAGGTCGCCACCCTCCTCGCGGAGCACGGGGTGCAGCGCGGCGACCGGGTCGCCCTCATCATGCCCAATATTCCGCAGATGGCATTCGTCTACTACGGGGTCCTCCGGGCCGGGGCCGTCGTCGTTCCCCTGAATCCGCTCCTCAAGGGACGCGAGGTGGCCTACCACCTCACGAACTCGGGTGCGAGGCTCGTGTTCGCCTGGGAGGGCGTCATCGGCGAGGCGCAGGCGGGCGCCGAGGCCTCGGGGGCCGAGACCGGCAGTGGGGTCGCCGTGGTGACGGTCGACGCCGGCGCCTTCATGCAGCGTGTCTCCGCGGCCGAGCCCACCCCGGGCGTCGTGGAACTCGACGGCGAGGACACCGCCGTCGTGCTGTACACCTCCGGGACCACAGGACGGCCCAAGGGCGCCACGCTCTCCCACACCAATCTCTCCCGCAACACGGAGATCTCCCGCGACCTCATGGGGATCGCCGAGGGCGAGGTCCTGTTCGGGGGCCTGCCGTTCTTCCACATCTTCGGGCAGACCTGCGCGCTGAACGCCGCGGTGCTGACGGGCGCCACCGTGACCCTGCTCCCCCGCTTCGAGCCGGGCAAGGCGCTCGAGATCATCCAGCGGGACCGCGTCACGGTCTTCGAGGGTGTCCCCACCATGTACGTCGCGATGCTGCGCCACCCGAGCGTCGCCGGCACGGACCTCTCCTCCGTCCGCGTGGCCGTGTCCGGCGGGTCCGCCCTGCCGGTCGAGGTGCTGCACGAGTTCGAGCGCGTCTTCAGGGCCGACCTGCTGGAGGGCTACGGCCTGTCGGAGACCTCGCCGATCGTGAGCTTCAACCGCGTGGGGCACCTCCGCAAGCCCGGCTCGATCGGCACCCCGGTGGACGGCGTCGAGGTGCGGATGCTCGACCCGGAGGGCATCGAGGTGCCGCAGGGCGAGGTGGGGGAGCTCGCCGTGCGCGGGCACTGCGTGATGAAGGGCTACTGGGAGAACCAGGACGCCACCGAGGCCGCCATCCCCGACGGCTGGTTCCGCACGGGAGATCTCGCCCGTGTGGACGAGGACGGCCTGCTGTTCATCGTGGACCGCAAGAAGGACGTCATCCTCCGCGGTGGCTACAACGTGTACCCGCGGGAGGTCGAGGAGGTCCTGTACGAGCATCCCGCGGTGGCGGAAGCGGCGGTGATCGGCGTGCCGGACGACCTGCACGGCGAGGAGATCGTCGCCGTCATCGGCGTCCGCGCGGAGCACGCACCGGCCGACGACGCCGCCCGCGAGGCCCTCGCGGCCGAGATCACCGCCTTCGCGAAGGAGCGCGTGGCCGCCTACAAGTACCCGCGGCGCGTGGTCCTGGTGGAGGCGCTGCCCAAGGGACCCACGGGCAAGATCCTCAAGCGCGAGATCACGGTCCAGCCCGGCGTGCACTGAAGACGCCGTAGACCTGCGCGGCGGCATCCTCCATCAGGGCACCGGCCCCCTCGATCAGTTCGTCGAGGGCCATCGGTCCCGTGGCGAGGGAGAATGCCGCCGCCAGTCCGGCGTCCTGGACCCGGGCGGCCGAGAGCCGGACGCGTCCGGCGATCACGACGACGGCGCACGCCGCCGGGGCGTGCGCCACGACGGCATGGACCACCTTCCCGCCCAGCGACTGGGAGTCGAAGGAGCCCTCGCCGGTGAGCACGAGATCCGCGCCGGCGAGCGCGCCGGCCAGTCCGACGGCGTCGGCCACCAGTGCGGAGCCGGGGACGATCCCGGCACCCAGGAACGGGACGAGCACGGCGGGGAGTCCGCCGGCCGCGCCCGCGCCCGGCACGTCCCGCATGTCGACGCCGGTGGTCCCGGCGACCACCCGCGCCAGGTGGCCGAGGCCGGCGTCCAGGACGACGACGTCGTCCGGCGTCGCGCCCTTCTGCGGCCCGAAGACGGCCGCGGCGCCGCGCGGTCCGCAGAGGGGGTTGTCGACGTCGACGGCGATGCGCCAGCGGACGTCGCGGGCGCGGGGGTGGAGCCGGGTCAGATCGATGGTCGCGAGGGCGCCCAGCGCGCCGCCGCCCGGTACGAGGGCGTCGCCGTCGGCGTCCAGGAAGCGGGCTCCGAGCGCTGACAGGAGGCCGGTGCCGCCGTCGGTCGTCGCCGACCCGCCGATGCACAGCAGGATCTCGTCCGCGCCGTCGTCGAGGAGGCGGGCCGCGATCTCGCCCACGCCGTAGCTGGTGGCGGTGAGGGCCTCGAGGGGACGGTCCGCGACCAGAGGCAGGCCGTTGGCCTCCGCCGCCTCGAGGACCCCCCGGACCGGGGAACCGGGCGGACCGGCCGGGGAGAGGCCGTAGCGCGCGGTCCGCGCACGGCCGGCGGCGTCGTGGCAGGGCGTGGTCCGCGCCTCGACGTGCCAGGCCGCGAGCAGGGCGTCGAGCGTCCCCTCGCCGCCGTCGGCGAGGGGCACCAGGACGACGTCGGGCGCCGGGTGGCCGAGGCGGGCGGCGGCAGCCGTGACACCGGCGGACATGGCGAGGGCAGCCTCCGCCGCGGGGAGGCTGCCCTTGAGGGAGTCGGGTGCGAGGACGATCCGGAGCGGTCGCTGATGCGCGGGGGTGGTCACGCATCCACCCTAGGGCGGCGTCCGGGCCGGTCAGGCGCCGGTCGCGCCGCCGTTGTCCGCCTCGAAGCCGGGGGCCACCTCGTCCTCGATGCCGGGCCCGCCGTAGCCGCCGGCGTCCTGTTCCTCGGGCGTCCCGGCCTGCTCGGCGCCCTGCTCCTCGGGGTCGGCGGTGGGGGTGTCGTTGGGATTCTCGCTCATGGTGCTGCCTTCCGTGATGCGTCTGCTCCCTGACTGGGCGCTGATGCTCAGCTTACTGAGGATCGATCCGCGGGCAACCTGCCCCCGCATCCGCGGAACTCCCGCGTAACCCGCGCTCCACTGGTGTAATCGGGCGCGTTCTTTGACATGCTGGGGCCATGGCTAACCGAGCGGGCACAGTGGCCCTCCCCAGCGACCTCGTCGACGTGACCAGACTGCTCGACGCGTACTTCGACGTCGAACCCGATCTCTCCGACCCCGCCCAGCGCGTGGCGTTCGGGACCTCGGGGCACCGCGGCTCGTCCCTGAAGTCCTCCTTCAACGAGGTGCACATCGCGGCGATCACGCAGGCGATCGTGGAGTACCGCGCGGGGCAGGGCATCACCGGCCCCCTGTACATGGGCAAGGACACCCACGCCCTGTCCGAACCGGCGCAGAACACCGCCCTGGAGGTCCTCGCGGCCAACGGCGTGACAGTCCTGGTCGACGCACGCGGCGCCTACACCCCCACCCCCGCGGTGTCCCACGCGATCCTCACCCACAACGCGACGCGCACCGGGCAGGCCGACGGGATCGTCATCACCCCCTCCCACAATCCTCCGGGCGACGGCGGCTTCAAGTACAACCCCCCGCACGGCGGCCCGGCAGACTCCGACGCCACGAACTGGATCGCCGACCGCGCCAACGCCCTGCTCGAGGGCGGGCTGCGCGAGGTGAGGCGCATGCCGATCGCCCAGGCGCGGACGGCGGACGGGATCGGCAGCTACGACTTCCTGCAGCACTACGTGGACGACCTGCCCTCGGTGCTCGACCTCGACGCCATCCGCACCGCCGGCGTGCACATCGGCGCGGACCCGATGGGCGGCGCCTCCGTCGACTACTGGGGCGCGATCGGGGAGCGCCACAACCTGAACCTGACCGTCGTGAACCCCAGCGTGGACCCGCAGTGGGCGTTCATGACGCTGGACTGGGACGAGAAGATCCGCATGGACTGCTCCTCCCAGTTCGCGATGGCCTCCCTCATCACGCGGGCCACGGAGTTCGACATCGCGACGGGCAACGACGCCGACGCGGACCGCCACGGGATCGTCACCCCGGACGGCGGGCTCATGAACCCCAACCACTACCTCGCCGTCGCCATCCAGTACCTGTACGCGAACCGGCCCAACTGGCGCCCGGACGCGGTGATCGGCAAGACCCTCGTCTCGTCGTCGATCATCGACCGCGTCGCGGCGGACCTCGGGCGCGTGCTGCAGGAGGTCCCCGTGGGCTTCAAGTGGTTCGTGCCCGGCCTGCTGAGCGGCGACCTGGCCTTCGGCGGCGAGGAGTCCGCCGGCGCGTCCTTCCTGCGCCTCGACGGCACTCCGTGGAGTACCGACAAGGACGGCATCCTCCTGGCCCTGCTCGCCTCGGAGATCACCGCCGTGACCGGCAGGACGCCGTCCCAGCACTACGCGGGGCTGACGGACCGCTTCGGCGCGCCGGTCTACGCGCGGATCGACGCCGCGGCCACGCGCGAGCAGAAGGCCGCACTCGGCAGGCTCTCGCCGTCGGACGTCACCGCGACGACGCTCGCCGGTGAGGAGATCACCGCACGCCTGACGGAGGCGCCCGGCAACGGCGCGCCCGTGGGCGGCCTGAAGGTCACCACCGAGAACGCCTGGTTCGCGGCACGGCCGTCGGGCACCGAGGACGTCTACAAGATCTACGCCGAGTCCTTCAGGGGCGCCGAGCACCTGAAGCAGGTCCAGGCCGAGGCGAAGGCCCTGGTGGACGGGGTCATCAGCTGACCCCGGTGCGTCCGGGCGCCTACAGGAGCATGCTCAGCAGCTTCCGCTTGATCGGCCCGAAGGGCGGGTAGGCCAAGCGCAGCGTGTCCGGCCCCGTGGGCTTGGAGAACACGGGCTGCAGGTGGCTGAAGGTCCGGAAGGACTGCTGCCCGTGGTAGCTGCCCGTCCCGCTCGCGCCGACGCCGCCGAAGGGCAGGCCGGGGACCGCGAGCTGGATGGTGCAGACGTTGTGGGCGATCCCACCGGCCTGGACACGCTCCGTGAACATGCCCAGGTGCTCCTCGCGGTCGCTGAACAGGTAGGCGGCGAGCGGGTGGGGGCGGGCGCCGATGAAGCGGATCGCCTCATCCAGGTCCGCGACCTCGAGGATCGGCAGCAGCGGCCCGAAGATCTCCTCCTGCATGAGCGCCGACGAGGGGTCGACGTCGCGCAGGACGGTCGGCTCGATGTACCGCTCCGCGCGGTCGTGGCGTCCGCCCGAGACGACGGTGCCGTCGGCGAGCAGGCCCACGAGGCGGTCGAAGTGGTGCTCGTTGATGATCCGCCCGTAGTCGCCGGAGGCCCTCGGGTCGCTGCCGTAGAACTCCCGGACGGCGTCCGCCAACGCTGCCGCGAGCACCGGCGCTGCGGCCGGCGTCGTCAGGATGTAGTCGGGGGCCACACAGGTCTGGGCCGCGTTCAGGAACTTGCCGAGCGCGATCCGGCGCGCCGCGGCGCGGAGGTCCCCGCCCACGACGACGGCGGGCGACTTCCCGCCCAGCTCCAGCGTGACGGGCGTCAGGTGCTCGGCCGCGGCCTTCATGACGATCTTCCCGACGCGCTCACCGCCCGTGTAGAAGACGTGGTCGAACGGCTGCGCGAGCAGCGCCGTGCTGGCCTCGACGCCACCCTCGACGACCGACACCGCCTCCGGGTCCAGGTACTGCGGCACGAGCCGGGCGAGCGTGCGGGACGTCGCGCCGGCGAGCTCGCTGGGCTTGAGGACGGCGGCGTTGCCGGCGGCGAGCGCCCCGACGAGGGGCGCCAGCACGAGCTGCAGGGGGTAGTTCCAGGGCCCGATGATCAGCACGACGCCGAGCGGCCGGGCCTGCGTCCAGGCCCGGGCCGGGAGCAGCCCGGCGGGCACGGCGATCTTCTCGGGCGCCATCCAGCGGTCCAGGTGCTTCAGGGTGAAGTCGAGTTCGGCCCGCACGACGGCGATCTCGGAGAGGAACGCCTCCGTGCGGCTCTTCCCGAGATCCTCCTCCAGCGCCGCGGTGATCTCGTCCATCCGCTCGGAGAGCAGCCGGCGCAGGGCGCGCAGCTGCGCGCGGCGCCAGGCGGCGGGGCGGGTGGCACCCGTGTCGAAGTATCGTCGCCGGTCCGCCAGCAGGGCCGGGGCGTCGGTCGGTCGCGTGTCGGTGCCGGTGTCGCTGTCGGTGCTCATCGGTCGCCTCTCTGATCGGTGGGAGCGCCGCTCGGGCGCCCGGTGAAACGGTCCATGGAGCTGTACACCCCGAAGATGCGCCCGGCGACGACGTCCCAGACCGGCTGCGGCAGGAGGTTGCGGAGGGTGCTGCCGAGCTGCACCGTCCAGGGCAGCTGCACGCGGGCCCGGCCCTCCAGCGTGCCGCGCCAGGCCTTGTCGACGACGTACTCCGGCTCCATCAGGGGTGTCAGGAGCGGGCCGCGGGCTCCCTCGAACATGCCGGTCCTGATGTAGCTCGGGATGAGCGTGGTGACCCTGATCGGGTGGCCCGCGGACGCCAGTTCGAGGCGGAGCGAGTCGCTCCAGCCGATGACCGCCCACTTCGAGGCCGCGTAGACGCTCATGCGGGGCACGGCCAGCGTGCCGGACGCGGAGGCCACGTTGAGGATGCGGGCGGGCGTGCCGCGCTCCATCATCGCGGGCAGGAACGCCCGGGTGACGTGCATGGGTCCGCCCGTGTTGATGCGCAGTGTGAGGTCGATGTCCGCGTGGTGGTCGTGCTCCCAGAAGTACGTCCCGCGCACGATCCCCGCGTTGTTCACCAGCACGTCGGGCACGCCGACCTCGTCGAGGACGGCGCCCGCCGCCGCCTGGATGGACTCGACCGACGCCACGTCGACCACGTAGCTGTGCACGGACGCGGCACTCGAGGCGAGGCCCGCGACCACGTCCTCGAGGGCGCGCCCGTCCACGTCCCACAGCACGACGGCGGCCGCGCCCTCCCTCGCCGCGCGTTCGGCGTACAGCCTGCCCATGCCCCTGCCGGCGCCCGTGACCAGCACGGTGCGCCCCTGGACCGTGAATCCCATCGTGTGTCCTCTTCCTCGGTGACAAGCAACGTAACATCCCCGGCATCTGCTCCCGGTAGGCTTTCCCGGAACCCCCACCCGCTTTGGAAGGCATACCCATGAGCACACGAGGCATCGGCTGGACCCTCCACGGCGACGGGAAGAACGTCGGGCCGGGCGGTTTCGTCGCCCCGGAGGAACGCCTGACGTGGCCCAGGACCATCGGTATCGGCGCCCAGCACGTCGTCGCGATGTTCGGGGCGACCTTCCTCGTCCCGCTCATCACCGGGTTCCCGCCGGCGACCACCCTGCTCTTCTCCGGGATCGGGACCATCCTGTTCCTCGTGATCACGGCGGGGCGGGTGCCGAGCTATCTCGGGTCGAGCTTCGCGTTCATCGCCCCGATCGCGGCGGCGCAGTCCCAGTACGGCGCGGCCGGAGCGCTCGGCGGGATCGTCATGGCCGGCGCGGCGCTCGCGCTCATCGGCCTGGTCGTGCACAGGGCGGGTACGCGCTGGATCCAGGTGGCCATGCCCCCCGTCGTCACGGGCGCCATCGTGGCGCTGATCGGGCTCAACCTCGCGCCGACCGCGAAGGCGAGCTTCGAGCAGGCACCCCTGACCGCGCTGGTCACCGTGATCTCGATCCTGCTCGTCACGGTGCTGTTCAAGGGCATCCTCGGGCGCCTGTCGATCCTCGTCGGCGTGCTCGCCGGGTACGCCGTCGCGATGATCCGCGGCGAAGTGGACTTCGCCGCGATCGGCAACGCCCCCTGGGTCGGCCTTCCCGAGTTCGCCGCACCCGCGTTCCACCTCTCCGTCGTCGGGCTCTTCCTCCCCGTGGTCCTCGTGCTCGTCGCCGAGAACATCGGCCATGTGAAGTCGGTGGCCGCGATGACCGGGCGGGACCTCGACCCGTACACCGGGCGGGCCCTCATGGCGGACGGCCTGGCGACCATGATCGCCGGGTCCGGCGGCGGGTCGGGAACCACCACCTACGCCGAGAACATCGGCGTGATGGCGGCGTCCCGCGTCTACTCGACGGCGGCGTACTGGGTGGCAGGCGTCGTCGCGATCCTCCTGAGCCTCTTCCCGAAGTTCGGCGCCCTCATCGCGACCGTCCCCGCCGGGGTGCTGGGCGGGGCGGGCGTGGTCCTCTACGGCATGATCGGGATCCTCGGTGTCCGCATCTGGGTGCAGAACCAGGTCAACTTCTCCAACCCCATCAACCTGTCGACGGCGGGCGTCGCCCTGGTCGTCGGCATCGCGGACTTCACCTGGGTGATCGGGGACCTGACGTTCGCGGGAATCGCCCTCGGCACGGCCGCCGCGCTGATCATCTTCCACGGAATGACGGCCATCGCACGGGTACGCGGCAGCGAGCACGTCGCCGGGCCGGAGGAGCCCGAGGCGAGCGACCACGGCAGCAGGCCGTCGAAGCTGGGCTGACCCGTGCCCGATGCGAAGATGGGGTCCATGCGTCCCTCCCCCGCCGCGTCCGGCGCCCGATGAACGGTCCCCGCGAGGTGTGGGCCTCTCCCGCGTGGCGCCGGCAGGCGGAGCAGTGGGTCGACCTGGCGCTGGAAGCGTTCGGGGTGACCCGCACGGGGCCGACCGACCAGCCGCGCATCCGCTTCTGGTCCACGCAGCTCACCGTGCCCACGGACCACGGCACGCTGTGGTTCAAGGAGAACAACCTCGGGCAGCTCGCCGAGGCGTCGATCCTGTCCCTGCTCGGCGAACTGGCACCGGACCATGTCGCGGCCCCGCTCGCGATCGAACCCTCCCGCGGGTGGATGCTGACGGCGGACCACGGGTCCACGCTCGACCGCCTGGGATCCGGCGACGCCGCGGTGTGGGCCCGCATCGCCACCGACTTCGCGGACCTGCAGCGGATCGCCGCCCCGCACGGCGAGCGGCTGGCCGAGGCCGGCCTCGTCACCATGCACCCTGAGGTGGCGGCGAACTTCGTCGAGAACCAGCTGCTCCTGCACACCGGGCTGCCGGCCGGGCATCCGCTGTACCTGTCCGCGGAGGAGGCCGACGACGTCGTGCGCCGCCTGCCTGCCGTGCACAGCGCCGTCGACGCGCTGCGCGCCGTCCCGGTGCCGTTGTCGCTGGATCACAACGACCTGCACGCGCGGAACTGCTTCCTGCCCGGCACGAACACCGAGCCGCTGCGGTTCCTCGACTTCGCGGACGCCTACTGGGCGCATCCGTTCAGCGCCCTGCTCGTGCCCATCACGCAGATGCGGGAGCAGTGGGGCACGACGGCGGAGGACCCGCGGATCCGGTCCGTCGTGACGGCCTACCTCGAACGGTGGACCGACCACGCGCCCCTGCCGGAGCTGCGGACCGCCGTCGGGCCGGCCCTGACGCTGGCCGGCATCCACCGGTACGGGTCGTGGCTGCGCCTGCTGGTCTACGCCGACGACGACTCCATGCGCGCGTACGCCCCCGCCGCGCTGCACTACCTGAAGACGCTGGCGGACCCGGTCCTGACGGTCTAGCCCTCCGGCCCGGGCTCCCTCGACCCCGGTGGGCTCGGGTGGCGGGTCGTGGAGCGCTCCACCCACCACGACTGCTGCCTCGGGAGCGACGCGCCAGGATCAGCCCGCCGAACGCCCCTGCGGCCACGCAGACCTGTCCCGCATGCATCCCGCGAGGACGTCCGCGGCATCGGACACGAGCCCGTCGACGCCGAGCTCCAGCAGGCGGTCCATCCCGGCGCGGTCGTTGACCGTCCAGACGTGCACCTGCAGCCCCGCGTCCTGGCAGCGCCTGACGAACCCCCGCGTCACCACCCGCACGCCCCGATACGTCTCGGGCACCTGCAGCGCGTGCACCCCGGCCGCCCGCGCGACCGGCCCGGCCAGCCCCAGCGGGGCGGCGATCTTCAGGAGGGCATTGACCGTCATCCCTGCGGACGACGCCGTCGGCCGGTCGAGCAGCCGCAGGACCGCCCGCCTCCGCCGGTCGGAGAAGGACGCGACGAGCACGCGGTCGTGGGCGGCATGGCGGTTGACGAGCTCGGCGAAGGGCCGGACGCACGCGTCGCTCTTGACGTCGATGTTCAGGCGCAGGTCCGGCCAGCGCAGCAGCACGGCTTCGAGCGTTGGGATCCCCCCGCCTCCGCCGACCGACAGCCCGGCCAGGTGCTGCGCGGTCCGCGCCGTGATCGGGCCGCGGTCCTCGGTGACGCGGTCGAGGACCTCGTCGTGGAAGACCATGACGACGCCGTCGCTCGAGGCGTGGACATCGATCTCGAGGTACCGGAAACCGAGGGCCACGGCGCGTTCGAAGGCGGCCATGGTGTTCTCCCCGCCGTCGGGTGCGAACCCGCGGTGGGACAGCGCGAGCGGCTGCGGCCCGGATGGGGTTCCCGCCGTGTTGTCGAGGTAGGGGTAGCGGCCCGCGTCAGGCCGTGCGGAGCGCCGCAAGCCGTTGCTCCAGGATCTGCGCGACGCCGTCCTCCTCGAAGGCGGGGGCCACGAGGTTCGCGGCGGCGAGCGCGTCGGGGTGGCCGGACGCCATCGCGTACCCGTGGCCCGCCCAGCCGAGCATCTGGACGTCGTTGGGCATGTCCCCGAAGGCGACGACGTCGGCGGCGTCGATCCCGCGCGCCGCCGCGTAGTGTGCGAGGGTGACGGACTTGTTGATCTCCGGCAGGGCCATCTCGAGGAGGGCCATCGTGGGCGCGGAGTGGGTCGTGGACACCAGGTGCGCGACGGCGGGCCGGACGGCCGCCAGGAAGTCGTCGGGCGACACCTCCCGCTCCCGTGCCAGGAACTTCACGACGTCCTGGCCGGGCAGGGACTCCTCGAACGGTCGGGCGGTGAGCCCGCCGAGCAGTTCGACCGTGGACGCGTCCGCGAAGCCCGACTCGACCTGGAATCCCGCCACGGTCTCGGCCGCGAAGGTCGCCGCCGGGAAGAGCTCACGGATGATGTCGCGCGCGGCGAAGATGTGCTCGGGGGCCAGGAGCTTCGCATCGAGCACGCACTCGGACTCGAGGTCGTAGGTCAGGGCGCCGTTGGAGCAGATGACCGTCCCCGTGTGCCCGAGCTGGTCCCGCAGGGGCTGGAGCCAGCGCGGCGGGCGGCCCGTGACGAACACGACGTCCACGCCGGCGTCCGCGCACGCCCGGAACGCGCGGATGGTGCGTTCGCTCATCCTGCCGTCGTGCCCGACGACGGTACCGTCCATGTCGCTCGCCACCAGGCGCATCGTCCACTCCTCCAGGGTCCGGATCTCCACCCTACCGGTGGCAGGGCGCCCGCCGGCAGGGAACGCCCCGGGACAGCCCCCGCCGGAGGGGGCACGGCAGGGGGACCGCCCCCGCAGGGCCGCTACTGCTCGTACGTGCCGGTCAGGCGGGCGCGGCCGAGCGTGTGGGAGAACAGGGTGAAGCCGAGGTAGGCGGGGCTGGCGTCGGCCGGCAGCTCCAGGGACTCGACATCCACGGCGTGGACCACCACGTGGTAGTGGTGCGGCCCGTGTCCCTCGGGCGGCGCGGCGCCCACGAAACCGGGGAACCCGCCGTCGTTCCGGAGTTGCACCGCCCCCTCGGGGAGCAGTCCGGAGCCCTCAGTCCCGGCGCCGGCGGGCAGCCACGTGGTCGTGACGGGCAGGTCGGCCACCGCCCAGTGCCAGAAGCCGCTCGCGGTCGGTGCATCCGGGTCGTACACGGTGACCGCGAAGCTCCGGGTGCCCTCGGGGAAACCGCTCCAGCCGAGCTGCGGCGACTCGTCCTTGCCGCCCGCTCCCATCATCCCGGACGCCTGCGCCGGGTCGAGGGGTGCGTGATCGGTGACGGTCTCGCTGGTGAGGTCGAACGCGGGGACCTGGGGGAGGTCCGCGTAGGGATCGCGGGTCATCGTGGTTGTCCTCTGGTCGTCGGTCGGGGCGGTCAGGCGCCGTGGGCCATCTCGTCCCGGGTGGGAGGGTTCGCTCCCGCACGGGACACCGTGACGGCCGCGGCGCGGGCCGCGTACTGCAGCATGCCGGTCAGCTGCCCGAGGGTTATTCGGCGCAGCTCGTCGCGGCGATGGGCGCCGTCCAGCGCGGCATCCACGAGCGACCCCAGGAGGGCGGCCATGAACGAGTCCCCCGCGCCCACGGTGTCCACGACGGAGGTCGGGGGCGCGGGGACCGACACCTCGCCGGCACGGCAGGCGCCCCACGGTCCCTTCGACCCGCGCGTCACGACGACGACGCCGGGGCCGGCGGCCAGCCAGGCGCGGGCCGACTCCTCGGGCGTGCGGTCGGGGTAGAGCCACCGGAGGTCCTCGTCGGAGGCCTTGACGACGTCGGCGAGGGCCACGAACTTCTCGGCCTGCCGGCGGGCGAACGCGGCGTCGCGGATGATCGTGGGCCGGCAGTTGGGGTCGTAGGAGACCGTGACGAGCGGGTGGGCGCTCGTCACCAGGGCCAGGACGTCGTCGGCCCCCGGCGCGAGCATGGTGGCGATGGACCCCGTGTGCAGCAGGGTGGATCCGTCGAGGAGCGTGTCCTTCTGCCCGGCCAGCCCCGGGAGGTCCCAGACCAGCTGGAAGTCGTAGGACGCACCTCCCGCGGGGTCGAGGTGCGCTGTCGCGACGCTCGTGGGCGAGGCATCCGGGCGGACGGGGAAGGGCACCGAGTTGTCGCGGAGGTGCTGCTGGATCATCCGCCCGTAGGCGTCGTCACCGTACCGGCCGACGAACTGGGCGGGGTGGCCGAGGCGCGCGAGGCCCACGGCCACGTTCATGGGACTGCCTCCCACGTGCGCGCGCATGGATGCGGTGTCGCTGACGACTTCGTCGATGAGGGTTTCCCCGATCACTGTGAGCACCCGTTCAACGTACCAGCCGCGGTCGGGGCGGACGGGGCGCTTCTCGCCGTCGTGCGTCGTCCTGCACCTGTCCTACCGTGAGCGGCGCCGGATGATCGGGGGGCGCGGCGGGACGGGCCTGCCCCGGAAGCGCCGCACGCTGTAGACGATCAGGGCGAGCGCGATGATCGACGAGAGGATCAGGCTGAGGCCCGTGCCCGTGCCACCGAAGAGCCACCACTTGTCCGCGAGGAACCACCAGGCGGGCGCACCGGGTCCCATGATCCAGACCACGCCGAGGGACATGATCGCGAACGAGCTCATGCAGCTCGCGGTGATCCGAGGGATGGTCTTCACCCCGAGGGCTGCGGCGTGGTAGGCGTTCTCCTTGAGCGGCTGCAGATGGCGGCGCGCCCAGTGGTAGTGCCGCGACAGGACGGCGAGGCCCGCGGCGACCATGAGCAGCCCCGGACCGGGCAGCACGAGGGCGGCGATTCCGAGCACCACGAGGGTCCACCCGATCACCTCGACGCCGGTACGGCGGACCCACCCGGGTATCCGGTTCTTCGCTGCCATGCTCACAGGATGTCACAGCCGCCCGACCGCGGACGACGGGCGGAGGGCGTCCTGATGGCGCTCCGGGGACGCTTCGGTGAACAGGAACAAAACCATCGATACATGCGTTTGCATGATCATATCGGCGGACGGAAGGCCGGTACGAACCCAGGAGGACAGCGTGACCGCACGAACCGAAGGACTCCACCACGTCACCGCGATCGCCGGTGACCCGCAGCGGAACATCGACTTCTACATCAAGGGACTGGGGCTGCGCCTGGTCAAGAAGACGGTCAACTTCGACGATCCCGGGACGTACCACCTCTACTACGGCGACGAGGCCGGCCGCCCCGGCTCCCTCCTGACCTTCTTCCCGTGGCAGGGCATCCGCAGCGGACGCGTGGGCAGCGGGCAGTCGACCACCACCGCGTTCTCGGTGCCCCAGGGCACCCTCGGCTGGTGGCAGGAACACTTCAGGGCCATCGGTGTCGGGTCGACCATCGTGCGCGCCTCCTCCGAGGAGGAGCGTCTCTCCCTCCGCGACCCCGACGGACTGCAGATCGACCTCGTCGCCTCGTCCGTCTCCGATCCCCGCAACCCGTGGGACTCCGCGTCCGTGCCGGCCGAGTACGCCGTGCGCGGCCAGCACTCCTCGGTGCTCACAGTGCAGGATCCCACCCGCACCCTCGAGACCCTCACGCGTGACCTCGGCATGAGCGTCCTCGGCGAGAAGGACGGCCGGTACCGCCTCAGCACGCATGCCGGGGAGCCGGGCACCGTCGTCGACGTCGTCGCCGACCCCCGCGGCGAGCGCGGCCTCGTGGCCGGCGGGACTGTGCACCACATCGCGTTCCGCGTGCCCGACCAGCAGACCCAGGAGGTGTGGCGCCAGGAACTCGCCGAGCGCGGGTACGCGGTCACGGCCATCCTCGATCGCCAGTACTTCACCTCGATCTACTTCCGCGAGCCCGGGGGCACCCTCCTGGAGATCGCGACCGACACCCCGGGCTTCGACATCGACGAACCCCTGCTGGAACTCGGCCGCTCCCTCAAGCTGCCGCCGTGGCTCGAACCGGACCGCGAGGCGATCTCCCACGCGGTCGCGACGATCGACCTGCCGGGAGAGAACAACCCCGCCGTCCAGGCCTTTTTCAAGTAGGGGCGATCATGACCGACACGCACACCTGGCCGCACCTGTTCGAGGCAGGCGCAGCGGGCACGCCGGTGCTGCTGCTCCTGCACGGCACGGGCGGCACCGAGCACGACCTCCTGCCGCTCGCTGCCCGCCTCGCACCGGGGGCCGGGTATCTCGCACCGCGCGGACCGGTGCAGGAGCACGGCATGAACCGCTGGTTCCGCCGGTTCGGCGAGGGCGTGTTCGACGTCGACGACGTCGTCCGCCGCGCGGGTGAGCTCACCGCGTTCCTCGCCCGGGCGCGGGACCACTACGGCATCGCCGACCGTCCGGTCGTCGCCGTCGGATTCTCGAACGGGGCGAACATCGCCCTCGCCGCCGCGCTGCTCCACCCGGACGCGCTCTCCTCCGCGGTCGCCTTCTCCGGGATGTACCCCCTCGAGGGACGCACCGTCGACGCGGACCTGTCCGGGACGCACGTCGCCCTGTTCAACGGGACGTCCGACGCCATGGCCCCCCTCGACAGCGTGACCCGCCTCGCATCGATCCTCGAGAGCCGCGGCGCCGAAGTACAGCGGAACGTCCGCGAGGGCGGGCACGGAATCCACCCCACCGAGGTCGACGGCGCCACCGCCTGGATCGCCTCCCACACCCGGAAGGTCCCCCATGACTGAATCACCCACGACCGGCTCCACCGGACCCGCAGCGCGGGCCGCCACCCTCTCCCGGCTCCACGCCGCCCCCGAGATCCTGCAGGTCGTCAACGTCTGGGACGTGATCAGCGCCAGGACGATCGCCGACATCCCCGGCACCACGGCCCTCGCCACGGCGAGCCACTCGATCGCCGCGTCGCTCGGGTACGAGGACGGCGAGAACATCCCCCTGGAGGAGATGATCGCGGCGGTCGGGCGGATCGCGGCAGCCACCACGCTCCCCGTGTCCGCCGACCTCGAGTCCGGCTACGGGGATCCCGGGGACACCGTGCGCCGGGCGATCGGCGTCGGGATCGTCGGGGCGAACATCGAGGACCGGATGCGCCCGCTGGCCGACGCCGTGGCGCAGATGGAGGCGGCCGTGAGGGCCGGCCGGGCCGAGGGCATCGACTTCGTGCTGAACGCCCGCACCGACGCCTTCGTGACGGCGGGCGACCGCGATCCGGCGGACGTCCTGGCCGACGCCGTCGAGCGCGGCAGGGCGTTCCTCGCCGTCGGCGCGACGAACGTGTTCGTCCCCGGCCTCCTCGACGAGCACGCCGTCACCACCCTCGTGGAAGCCTTCGGCCCGCAGCGGCTCAGCGTGATCAACGTGCCCGGCAGCCTCCCGCCCGCACGCCTGCAGGAACTCGGCGTCGCCCGGATCTCCTACGGACCGTGGACGCAGCGCGTCGCCCTGACGGCGCTGGCGAACTCGGCACGCGAGCTGCTCGCCGGTGGAGCACTGCCCGAGGGGACGCTCCCCCTCAACTGAGGACGGTCCGGCCCCGGTCAGCCCTGCTCGGGCAGGCCCGGGCCGGTCGCCTTCCCGAGCCGGTCGAGGACGGCCTCCCACGCCGCGGACCCGGGCGTGATGACGGCGAAGTGGTCCCCCGGGACGCGGACGAGTTCCGCCGTCGCGCCCGCCGCCGTGGCCGCAGCCACGTACGCCTCCGACTGGCTGATGGGCACCGTGGCGTCCTCCGTCCCGTGCACCGCGTACACCGGGACCGCGAGGGGGACCGCGGTCGTCGGGTCGGCGAGCGCGTACCGCTCCGGGTCCCCGGAGTCACCCAGCAGATTCTCCACGGCGTGGTCGCTCAGGCCGAGCGTCCGGGCCGCCGCGAGGTCCAGCACCCCGGCCTGGCTGACGACGGCGGCGAGCGGCACCGCCGGGGTCCCCGCGCCGGGAGCGCCGGCCGGGAGCGCGGACCGCCCCGCAGCCCACACCGCGAGGTGGCCGCCCGCGGAATGGCCGAGCGCCGTCGTCGAGCGCAGGTCCAGTCCGTGTTCCCCGGCCGCGACGGCCAGGTGGTCGATGCCCGCGGCGACGTCGTCGAAGGTGGCGGGCCAGCCCCCGCCGTTCCCCGCACGGCGGTACTCCAGGTTCCAGCACGCGTAGCCGCGCACCACCAGGTCCTGCGCGAGGGGCTCGCCGAGCTCCGCGCCGTAGGTGGACCGCCAGTAGCCGCCGTGGATGATCACCACGACGCCGCGCACCGCCGTCCCACCGGCGGGCAGGTAGAGGTCCGCGAACTGGCTCGGATCGTCGCCGTAGCGGAAGCGCTGCGGCGCCGCGGAGGCCGTCCTGCTGTCCGGCCGGAGCCCGCAGGCGGCGAGCAGGGCGCCCCCGGCGGCGGCCGGCAGGGCCAGGACGGAGCGGCGGCCCACCGGACGCACGGTCTTCTCGCGATGCACAGGGGAAGCGTAACGGTCACCGGCGTTGGCTACGATGAAGACTCTCCTCGGAAAGGCTGGGCGCATGGGCGCATGGGATGATCTCGACGAACGGCTGCGGCCTGCCGTCGAGGCGCATACGCGGGAGTTCGCGCGGGTCCGACCGGCCCTGGACCGCGTCACGGAGGCGATGCGGTCCAGCATCGCGGCGATCTTCGAGGGCACCGACCTGAGACCGCTGTTCGTGACCGCCCGCACCAAGACCGTGGAATCCTTCCGCGACAAGGCCTCCCGCACGCTGCCCGCCGTGGACCCCGCGGACCCGCCCGTCCTCGTCTTCCCGGACCCCATGCGGAACCTCACCGACCTGGTGGGGGTCCGCATCATCACCACCCTGCCCCACGAGGTGGACCTCGCCGCGAACCTCCTGAAGCGCCAGCGCCAGGAGTTCGACTGCCGGGGGGACCGGGAGAAGGACATCGGGTCCATCGAGTCCGGCACGTACGGCTACTCCAGCCGCCACCTCATCATGCGCACCATCCACAACGACGTGGTGCGGAGCTTCCAGCAGGCCGTGGACCCCGAGACGAGGGCCGCGGGCAGCTACCTCTTCGAGGTGCAGGTACGCACCGTGCTGGCGCACGCCTGGTCGGAGATCGAGCACGACATCCGCTTCAAGGCCTCCAACCCGAAGGCGTGGAGCCCCTACTTCGACCGCCAGTTCACGGGGACGGCGGCCATGCTCGAGACCGTGGAATCGGCCTTCGCGGAACTCCACGAGCGGTACGAGACCGTCACCGGGTTCTGGGACGAGGACGGCGAGGGCAGCGCCCCGCTCACGCCCAACCGCATCCGCGACGTCTGGCAGACGCTCCTGCCCCACGTGGACCGGAAGTCGGACGACAACTGGGGGTGGGCGTCGGAACTCCTCGCGGCGCACGGGCTGAAGACCACGCTCGAACTCGTGGCCCTGCTGCAGGCCGACACCATCACCACGGTCCGCAAGGCCCTCGACCACCGGTACTCCCCCGGCCCGGACCGGCTCCTCGACGACATGCTGCTCTGGCACTACGGCGGACGCCATATCGACCTGACGGCGGAGGCGGCGGACGCCGAGAGCACGCCCCGCCGGGACAGCCTGCAGCGCAGGCACCGCCAGATGGAGATCTACCGGGCGCAGCATCCCGCCTGATGCCCGCTTGATGCCCGGCGGCTGCGCGTCCGACTGCCTGTGCCGGTCTCGCTCCTGCCGCACCCGCGTCCGGTCCGGCGCGCTGCGGCAGGGTACGCACCGGCCGGTCGCGCTCGGTCAGCGCGTGCCCGACCGGTACTTCGCGGCGCGGCGCTCCAGCCGGTCGTCGGCAGGCAGGCTCTTCACGCGGGCCAGCTCGTACTCGATGGCCAGGGCCATCCGCTCGCAGAAGGCACGGCCCTCCTCGGCGGCGTCGGGCTGCTCGTCCACCACGTGGTCGACGACGCCCCGGCGCACGAGCGCGGCGATCTTCACGCCCTGCGCCTCCGCCATCTCGGGCGCCCTGTCGACGGTGCGGTGCACGATCGCGCTGGCCCCCTCGGGCGGGAGCGGCGAGAGCCACGCGTGCTCGGCGGCGATGGTGCTGTCGGCGGGCAGCAGGGCGAGCGCGCCTCCCCCCGCCCCCTGGCCCAGCAGCACGGAGACCGACGGCGAGGCGAGCCCGATGAGGTCGTGCAGGGACCGGGCGATCTCCCCGGCGAGCCCGCCCTCCTCGGCCTCCCTGGACAGGTCCGCGCCGGCGGTGTCGATGACCGTCAGCAGCGGGAGCCCCAGCTCCTCGGCGAGTTTCATGCCGCGCCGCGCCTCCCGGAGGGACGCCGGGCCCATCACCGCGTCCTCGGGGCGTCGCGGCCTCTGGTGGCCGAGAACCACGCACGGCTGCTCCCCGAACCGGGCCAGGGCCAGCAGCAGACCGGGGTCCTTCTCCCCCTGCCCTGTCCCGTTGAGCGGCAGGACGTCGCGGGCTCCGGAGGCGAGCAGCCGCCGGAGGTCCGGGCGCCGCCGGTTGCGCGAGACGAGGATGGACGCCCAGGCGTCGCCCTCGCCCGCGGTGACAGCCGTGGTCCGGGGTGGCGGGGGCAGGCGGGCCGGTTCCGCGAACAGCACGGAGAGGGCCGTGTCCACGATCGCCGCCAGCTGCCCGGGCGGGACGACGGCGTCGATGAGCCCCTTGTCGAACAGGTTCTCCGCCGTCTGCACGCCCGCCGGAAAGGCCTCCCCGTAGAGCGCCTCGTAGACGCGTGGCCCCAGGAATCCGAGCAGCGCGCCGGGTTCGGCCACCGTGACGTGGCCGAGGGATCCCCAGGAGGCCATGACGCCGCCGGTGGTGGGGTGCCGGAGGTAGACGAGGTAGGGCAGGCCCGCCTGCCGGTGCGCCCGCACGGCACCCGTGATGTCCGCCATGGAGAGGAACGCGGGCGTGCCCTCCTGCATGCGGGTGCCCCCGGAGGCGGGTCCGGCCAGCAGGGGCAGCCGCTCCGCCGTCGCCCTGCGGACCGCGGCGGTGATCCGGTGCGCGGCGGCACTGCCGATCGAGCCCGCGAGGAAGGTGAACTCCGAGACGATGACGGCGACGCGCCTGCCGTGAATGAGGCCCTCGCCGGTGAGTACCGACTCGTCCGCCCCGCTCTTCTCCCGTGCCCGGCGCAGTTCGTCCTCGTACGCGGCACCGGCACCGGGGTAGGGCGACGGCACTGGGCTGTCCCACGAGGCGAAGGACCCGGCGTCGAGGACGGCGGCGATGAGTTCGCGCGCGCTCAGGTGCCGGGCGCGTGCCTCAGCGCTCACGCAGGGTCACCGGCCGACGACGCGAGCCAGGCGCGGATCGCCTCTCCGTCGCCGTCGAGCAGGGGCGGTGCGCTGTGGCCTCCCGGGGTCGTCTCCGATCCGCCGTCGAAGAAGCGCAGGGGCGGCCCGGGCAGCGCGATGGTGCCGAGCACGGGGTGTTCGACATCCAGCAGCAGGCCCTGGGAGCGGACCTGGTCCCAGGCGTAGACCTCGTCGAGGGTGCGCACCTTCCCGGCGGGGATCCCGGCCTCGTCGAGCTTCGCGAGCAGGGGCTCGGACTCGTAGGCGGAGAAGGCGTCCTCGACCACCCCGATCAGCAGGTCCCGGTTCCGCACCCTGTCCGCATTCGTGGCGAACTCGGACCGGCCGGCGTCGAGCCCGAACGCCGCGGTGAACGCGGTCCACAGCTTCTCGCTGCCCACGCTGATCTGCACCTTGCCGCCCCGACAGCTGAACAGTCCGTAGGGGGCGATCGAGGGATGGTGGTTCCCCTGGGCCCGCGGCACCTCGCCCGCCACGGTGGTCCGGGTGCCCTGGAAGGCGTGGACACCGATGATCGCGGCGAGCAGGGAGGTGCGCACCACCTGGCCCCTGCCCGTCCGTTCGCGCTCCAGCAACGCGGCGACCGCCCCGTACGCGCCGTACATCCCGGACAGGAGATCAGCGATGGGGACCCCGACGCGCTGCGGGTTGTCGGGGTCCGGTCCGGTGACGGACATGAGGCCCGCCTCGCCCTGCACGATCTGGTCGTAGCCGCTGCGCTTCGCCTCGGGCCCGTCGTGCCCGAACCCGGTGATGGACAGGACGACCAGCCCGGGGTTCAGCTCCAGCATCGCGTGCGTGGAGAAGCCGAGCCGATCCAGGACTCCCGGGCGGAAGTTCTCGACGACGACGTCCGCGCGGCGCAGCAGGTCGGTGAGGACCGCCCGCCCGTCCTCGCTCTTGAGGTCGAGGGCGATCGACTCCTTGTTCCGGTTGCAGGACAGGAAATAGGTGGACTGGCGGTCCTCGTCCGGTCCCACGAAGGGCGGCCCCCACCCCCGGGTGTCGTCCCCCGTGCCCGGGGTCTCCACCTTGATGACGCGCGCGCCGAGGTCGCCCAGCATCATCCCGGCATGCGGTCCGGCCAGGGCCCGGCTGAGGTCGACGACGAGCCGCCCGGCGAGCGGTCCCCCGCGCCCCCCGTCGGCGGTCGGTTGCGGTGCGGTGGTCTCGGCGGTCATGGTTCCTCCGGGGTGGGTGCGATGGGTCGTGCGGTAGCGGTGCGTCCGCGGTGGACCGGCAGGCTCAGAGCCAGCCGGGGACCACGAGGACGAGCCAGGCGATGACCGGGCCGGCGACGACGACGATCGCCCCGTAGCCCAGGATCTGCTTGTAGAAGCGCTCCTTGTCGGTACCCTCCGGGGCGTTGGCGAGGACGAGGGCGCCGTTGGTGGAGAACGGCGAGACGTCCACGATCGTGGAGGACACGGCGAGCGCGCAGACCACGCCCACGGCGCCCACGGCCCCGGTCTCGAGGAACGGGATGGCCAGGGGGATCAGCGCCGCGAGGATGGCCGTCGAGGAGGCGAACGCGGAGACCACTGCGCCGATGTAGCAGATCAGCAGGGCCGCGAGCAGCGGCATGCCGAGGGTGGCGACGCCGTCGGAGACGTAGTCGATGGTGCCGGCGGCCTCGAGGACGCCCACGAAGGTCAGCATGCCGCAGATGAGCAGGACGGTGGACCAGGCGATCTTGTTGACGGCCCCGCTCTGCGCCTTCGGGGAGATCAGGGCGAGGATGACGGCGACGGTGATGGCGACGAAGCCGACGTCGACGCTGAACCCGAGGGCGATGACCGCGAGCGCGATCAGTCCGAGGATGGTGGCTCCCTGGGAGATGCGGTCCTCGCGGGTCCGGGTGGCGACGACGCCGTCGCCCGCGGGATCGCGCGGACCGTAGGTGCCGCTGCCGGTCCCCTTGTAGGCGACGTCGGCCCGGCGGGCTCCGGGGCTCGCGTTCAGGCGGGCCTCGGCGGCCTCCTCCACGAACTGGGTGACGCGCGCGGACATGAGGGTGCGGCCGCCGAGGACGACGAACAGCGCGACGGCGATGAGCAGGTTGAAGATGAAGCTCGCCAGGAAGACGGCCAGCGGGCTGGATTCGAAGCCGGACTGTCCCACGATGTCGTTGACGATCACGCCGTAGACGGCGATGGGCGAGAAGCCGCCCGCCTGCGCCCCGTGGACCACCATCATGCCCATGAGCAGCGGGGAGATCTTGTGGCGGGCCGCGAAGCCCAGCGCCACGGGGGCCATGATGGCCACCGCTGCGGGGCCGAGTGCACCGACCGCGGTGATGACGGCGGTGATCAGGAACATCACCCAGGGGATGAGCGCCACCCGGTTGCGGACGAGCTTCACGGCACCCTGCACCAGGAGATCGATCGTCCCGTTGTTCTGGGCGATGGCGAAGAGATAGGTCACCCCGACCAGGGTGAGGAACAGCCCGCCGGGGAACTCGGCGATGATGTCGTCGGTCTCCATGCCGAGGACGACCGCCCCGAGCAGGAAGGCGCCGACGAAGGCGAGGGCCCCCATGTTGATGGGCAGCAGGGTGGCTATCAGGAACATCGCCGCCAGGATGATGATCGATAGGAGTGGAGCGGACATCGTTATCCTCCGGGGGCGATGGACTGGGCTGGGTGTGACCCGCATTACAGGTTCACTGGCCTAGCCTGTAGGAGAGTGGGTGTCCCTGTCAATCATCTGGGGATAGCATGGCCTCACCACCACACGGGGGAGAGAACCGGGATGACCGACGACGCCAGTCCACCACCGCTCGGCCGCCTCGCGCGTCCGCGGCTCTACGAACAGCTCGTCGAGCAGCTCCTCGGCTACATCGAATCGGCGAAGCTGCGCCCCGGTGACCTGCTGCCCGCCGAGCGTGATCTCGCAGAACGTCTGGGTGTCTCGCGGGCCACGCTCGCCCAGGCGCTCGTGGCGCTCGAGGTCCTCGGCGTCATCGACGTGCACCACGGCACCGGAGCGGTGCTGCGCCACCGCGCCAGCGTGGCCAGCGTCATCAAGGGGCTGCGCGAGCACCGGAGCCGCCTCCCCGACATCGTCGAGGCCCGCAGCACCCTCGAGGTGAGGCTCGCCGCGCTCGCGGCGGAACGCCGGACGGACGGCGACCTGGCCGCGATCGACCGGGCGCTGGACGAGATGCGGGCGGAGATCGACGACGGCGGCCGGGGTGCCCGCGGCGACGAGCTCTTCCACCAGGCCGTCACGGCGGCCGCCCATTCCCCGGTGATGGCGCAGCTCATGGCCTTCATCGGCGAGATGGTGCTCGAGACCCGCCTCGAATCCCTCGCCCAGCCCGGCCGGCCGGAGCAGTCCCTCGAGTCGCATCGCAGCATCACCGAGGCCGTCCGGGCGCAGGATCCGGCCGCGGCGGCGGCCGCCATGCAGCGCCACATCGAACTCGTCTCGGACGTCGCCCTGCTCGAATAGCACCAGGCGGCGGCCGGCCCCGGGGGCAGGCCGCCGCCGTGCGTGCCGTCGGATCATCCGGAGGATCAGTCCTCGGAGACCTGCGCCGCCAGGTTCGCCAGCGTCGAGGCGAGAGCCTCCTGCGAGACCTCCGGGAAACTCAGCTGCTTGAGGATCGCCTTGTCCGTCACGGCGGACCAGTCGTAGCTCACGGAGACCTCGGTGGAGTCCGGGCCCGAGGGCTGCAGCTCCCACACCCACTCCCAGCCCGGAGGGACCTCCCCGGCGGGCGCCGTCCTCCAGGCGAGCAGCTTGTTCGGGTCGTAGCCCACCACGTGGTTGTCCGTCTGGTAGTCGCCGCCCATCTTGTCCCAGTTCTGGTTCATGGTGAACATCTGGCCGACGGCCGTGATGCGGTCCGACTTGCTGTCCGACTGCACCATGCCCGAGCCGTCGAGTGCGGCGTGGCGGGCGGGGTTGGACAGGATGTCGAAGATCGCACCGGCGGGTGCGTCGATGGTGCGGGTCGCGGAAATACGGGACTCTGTCATACGGCGTTCTCCTTCTGGTCGTGGACGACGGGTTTTACTTCGCGTCGTCCGGCGAAGATTCGTCGAGCGTCCAGCCGGTGATGGTCTCGAGGTCCTTCCCGGCGTCGCGCGTGTACTGCCACGCCCGCTGGCGCTGGTCCTGGAGGTCCTGCCGGAGGCGGGCCTGGGTGGCACCGAGGGCCGGCACGCGGTCGATCACGTCCATCGCCAGCTGGAACCTGTCGATCTGGTTGAGCATCGCCATGTCGAACGGTGTCGTGGTGGTGCCTTCCTCTTTATACCCGCGGACGTGCAGGTTCTCGTGGTTGGTCCGCCGGTAGGTGAGGCGGTGGATGAGCCACGGGTAGCCGTGGTAGGCGAAGATCACGGGCCTGGTGGTCGTGAACAGCGTGTCGAAGTCCCGAGCCGTCAATCCGTGGGGGTGCTCGGAGCTGTCCTGCAGGCGCATGAGGTCCACCACGTTGACCACGCGGATCCTGAGCCCCGGGACGGCCGCCTTGAGCAGCCCGGCAGCGGCCACGGCCTCGAGCGTCGGCACGTCGCCGGCGCAGCCGAGGACGACGTCGGGTTCCACTCCCGGCTCCTCGGATCCCGCGAAATCGAGGATGCCGATGCCCCGCTTCACGTGCAGGTGCGCCTCCTCGGGTCCGAACCAGGTGGGCGCGGGCTGCTTGCCGGTGACGATCACGTTGACGGTGTCGCGGGTCTGCAGGCAGTGCTCGGTCACGGCGAGCATCGTGTTGGCGTCCGGCGGCAGGTAGACCCGGATGATGTCCGCCTTCTTGTTCACCACGTGGTCGATGAAGCCCGGGTCCTGGTGGGAGAAACCGTTGTGGTCCTGCTGCCAGACATGGCTGGAGAGCATGTAGTTGAAGGACGCGATGGGCTGGCGCCAGGGCAGAGCCCGGTGCACCTTCAGCCACTTGGCGAACTGGTTGAACATCGAGTCGACGATGTGCACGAACGCCTCATAGCAGTTGAACACCCCGTGCCGGCCGGTGAGGAGGTAGCCCTCGAGCCAGCCCTGGCACAGGTGCTCGCTGAGGACCTCCATCACGCGGCCCGAGCGGGCGAGGTGCTCGTCGACGTCCTCGATGCGCGGCTGCCACACCTTGTCCGTCACCTCGTACACGGCCGACAGCCGGTTCGACGCCGTCTCGTCCGGCCCGAACAGGCGGAAGTTGTGCGGATTCCGCTCGATGACGTCCCGGAGGTAACCACCGACGGTCATCATCGGACTCGCCTTCCCGACGCCCGGCCGGGTGACCTCGACGGCGTGCTCGGCGTAGGAGGGCAGCACGAGGTCGCGGAGGAGCCGGCCGCCGTTGGCGTAGGGTGTCGCACTCATGCGGAGCGGGCCTTCCGGGGCGAGCGCGGCGATCGCCGGCCGCAGCTCCCCGGTGTCCGTGAACAGCGACGCCGGATCGTAGGATCGCATCCACTCCTCGAGCTGGTGCAGGTGCTCCTCGTTCTCGTGGATCCCGGACAGCGGCACCTGGTGCGCGCGCCACGTCCCCTCCGAGGGCAGCCCGTCCACCACGGCCGGTCCGGTCCAGCCCTTCGGTGAGCGCAGCACGATCATCGGCCACCGGGGCGCGATGGCCTCCGGGGCGGCCGGTGCGGTGCGGGCGGCCTCCTGGATGGCGTGGATGTCGTCGATGCAGGCGTCGAGGACGGCGGCGAAGTCCCGGTGCGCGGCCTCCGTGGCGGAGGGGTCGGACACCGTGACGAAGTGCGGGTCGTAGCCGTAGCCGTACATCAGCTGCCGCAACTGCTCCTCGGGCATGCGGGACAGCACGGTGGGGTTGGCGATCTTGTAGCCGTTGAGGTGCAGGATCGGCAGCACGGCGCCGTCGACCGCCGGGTCCACGAAGCTGGTCGAATGCCAGCTCGTGGCCAGCGGCCCGGTCTCGGCCTCGCCGTCGCCCACCACCGTGGCGGCGATGAGGTCGGGGTTGTCGAAGACGGCGCCGTAGGCGTGGGCCAGCGCGTAGCCGAGTTCCCCGCCCTCGTGGATGGACCCCGGGGTCTCCGGCGCCGCGTGGGAGGGGATGCCGCCGGGGTAGCTGAACTGCTTGAACAGGGCGTCGAGCCCGGCGCCGTCCCTGCCGATCGAGCTGTACACCTCGGAGTACGTGCCCTCGAGCCAGGCGTTCGCGACGTTCGCGGGGCCGCCGTGGCCGGGACCGGTGACGAAGAGCATCTCCTGCCGGCGCTCGGAGATCACGCGGTTCAGGTGCGAGTAGATGAAGTTCAGCCCGGGCGTGGTGCCCCAGTGCCCGAGCAGCCGTGCCTTCACGTCCTCCCCGGCGAGCGGGCGGGTCAGCAGGGCGTTGTCCCGCAGGTAGATCTGGCCGACCGAGATGTAGTTGGCTGCCCGCCACCAGGCGTCCAGTCCCTGGATATCGAGAGTACTCATATCTGCCTCCTTGGGTGATGCGCTGTATCGGTCCGTTCAGAGTTCGACGACGACGTCGGACGGCGACTTGTCGGGCCGCCAGCCGCGCCACACGGGATGCCGCAGGCGCCCGGTCCCGGTGTGCTCGCTGTACCGGACCTCCCCGACCAGGGCGGGCCGGACCCAGTGGGCGTCGGAGGCGTCGGCGCCGGGGACGCCGGCGAGGGGTGCGGTCTTGCGTGCCAGCTTCTTCAGGCGGGCGGCGACCTCCGCGAGGTCGCGTTCGGTCAGTCCTGATCCGACGCGGCCCACGTAGCGCAGGTCGACGCCGTCGGGCACGGCGACGAGCAGGGACCCCACCTTCGCGGAGCGGCTGCCCCTGCCGGGGCGCCAGCCCACCACCACGACTTCCTGCGTGTGTACGTGCTTGATCTTCATCCAGGACGCCGAACGCGCTCCGGGCTGGTAGTCGCTCGTGAGGCGCTTGGCCATGATGCCTTCCAGTCCCAGCTGCCGGCTCGCCTCGACGGCCTCCCGGAGCGTGGCGTCGAGCGCCGGCGGGACCTGCACGTGCCCGTCCTCCGCCTCGTCGACCGCATGTCCGAGGAGCTCGCGTCGCTGGCGGTATTCGAGCCCGGTGAGGTCGGTACCGTCGAGTTCCAGCAGGTCGAAGAGCATCAGGCGCACCGGTGTGGTGCGTCGCGCGGCGTCGATCTCGGCGCGGTACGTCAGCTTCATGCGGGACTGCAGGAGGCCGAAGTCGGGGCGGCCCTTCGCGTTCAGCGCGACGATCTCGCCGTCGAGCACTGCGCTGTCCGCGCTGACGAGCCCGGCGAGGTCCCCGAGCTCGGGGTAGGTGGACGTGGTGTCGGCACCGTTGCGGCTGACGAGTCGGACCACGCCGTCCCGGACGACGGCGATGCAGCGCACGCCGTCCCACTTCATCTCGTACGCCCAGTCCTCCGGATCGGGGATGGCACGCTCGGAGCCGAGGGTCGCGAGCATGGGCCGCACGACCGGGTCCTTCCCGGCCTCCGCGGCCGGATCCTGCCGCGCCTCCGGTTCCGGGTCCTGCCCGGTGTCCGTGCTGTTGTCCGTGCCGGTGTCCGCGCCGCGCCCCTGCTCGGCGTCCATGCCGGCGTCCTTGCCGACGTCCTGCTGCGCCTCGGCCGGCTGCTCCTTCATCAGGTGGATCAGCCAGTTGCTCCTGCCGCCCGACCCGCCGCCCGTGTTGATGAGGGCGTACCGGCGGGTGGCCGTGCCGCCCCGGGCGAGGCCGCCGCCGGGCTTCCCGTGGAGCGTGCAGATGACCTCCTTGCCGTCCCGCCACTTCTCCAGCTCGTAGGTGCCCGCATCCCAGATGGACACCTCGCCCGCGCCGTATTCTCCCTTGGGAATACTTCCCTCGAAGGAGCCGTAGTCGAGGGGGTGGTCCTCGGTCTGCACGGCCAGATGGTTCCTGTCCGGTGTCAGCGGAGGGCCCTTGGGGACGGCCCAGGAGACGAGCACGCCGTCGCGCTCCAGCCGGACGTCGTAGTGCAGCCGCCGCGCATGGTGCTCCTGGATCACGAAGCTGGTACCGCCCGCCGGCCCCACCGCTGCCGGGATCGGCTCGGGTGTCTTCGAGGCGTCACGCATGGAGCGGTACGTGGAGAGCCGGTCCGAGGCGTCCGCCCCTCCGGCTCCTCCCGGGGAGACGGGCTGCGTCGCGGGGGCCAGGACGTCCCCCAGGTCGTCGATGCGCTGCAGGACGTCCCGGTAGTCGAGGTGGGCGAGGCCCTCGGACCCGATCTCCTCCCAGGTGCGCGGCGCGGCGACCGTGGGTTCGAAGCGCCCGCGCAGCGAGTAGGGGCTCACGGTCGTCTTGTTCGCGTGGTTCTGGCTCCAGTCCACGAGCACCTTGCCGGGCCGGAGTGCCTTCTTCATGTCGCTGACCGCGAGGTCCGGGTGGTCGGCCTCGAGGGCGCGGGCGAGCTCGCGGGCGACGGCGGACACCTGCTCGGAGGTCTGCCGGCCGTCGAGGGCGCAGTAGAGGTGGATCCCCTTGGAGCCGCTGGTGACGGGGAAGGGCTCCAGGCCCATGCCCTGCAGGATGGGCCGGGCGAAACGGGCCACGGCGGCGCATTCCGCGAGCCCGGCGCCGGTCCCGGGGTCGAGGTCCAGGACGAGCCGGTCGGGATGGGCCTGGACGCCGCCCGCGTCGAAGCGCCACTGGGGCACGTGGAGTTCGAGCGCGGCGATCTGGCCCAGCCAGGTGAGCGTGGCGAGGTCGTCGACCATCGGATAGACGTTCGTGTGGTCCTTGTGCTTGATCGCGTTCCGCGGGACCCAGGCGGGGGCGTTGTCGTCGATGTTCTTCTGGAAGAACACCTCACCCGGCTTCTCGGGCGTGCCCACGCCGTGTACCCAGCGCTTGCGTGTCAGCGGGCGCTGCGCCGCGTGGCGGATCAGGTGCGGCGCGACGGCCGCGTAGTAGGCGAGGACCTCGGCCTTGGTGGTGCCGGTGGCGGGGTACAGCACCTTGTCCAGGCTGGTGAGGCGCAGCGTGCGCCCGTCCACGGTGACGGTCTGCTGCCCTGCGGAGCGGGGAGGGGCCATTCCCCCAGTCTTGACCGGATGCCCCCGGTATTCCAGTCCCAATCGGCGGACCGGCCCCGGGGCAGTCCGCGCATGCCTCAGTCCCCGAACTGCCGGCGGTACCGGGCCACGTACGTGTCCCAGACCGCGGGGTCCTGCCCGAGGCTGCGCTTGTTCAGGAAGTCGTCGAGTCCCGCGATGGTCAGGTGCCAGCCGGCGGCCATGGTGGCCGAGTGGCGGGGGCTGCCCGGGGTCAGGAACAGCACCAGCTGCGTGCCGTTCTCCGCGGTCCGCGCGAGCTCCCAGCGGAGGGTGTCCCGCTCCCAGGTGTAGGCGAGCACCGACGGCCTCTCGGCCTCCAGCACCGTGCCGCGGAGGGGCTTCTGGTCGGCGAAGCGGAAGAGGATCTCCTCGTCCTTGCGCGGCTCGAACTCCATCTCGCACGGGAACCAGTACTTCAGCTTCTCCGTCTCCGTGAGGTGCTTCCACAGCACGGTGGGGGGGAACGCGAACTGGAACTCCAGGCGCAGCACCGTCCCGCCGTCGTCGCTGGTGGTCTTGCTGACGATGGGTTCTACGGTCTCGGAAGTCACCCCTCAAGTCTAGGGGTGGGCGGAGGGCATCCTCTGGCCCGGTAAGCCTGCTTGGTGTTCACTGGACCCATGAGAGCCATCTGGAAGGGTGCCGTCGCGTTCGGGCTGGTGAACGTGCCGGTGAAGGTCTACAGCGCCACGGAGGATCACGACATCGCCCTGCACCAGGTGCACGACGACGACGGCGGCCGCATCCGCTACCAGCGGCGCTGCGAGGTGTGCGGCGAGGTGGTCGACTACAAGCACATCGACAAGGCGTACGACGACGGCGAGCACACGGTGGTGCTGACCGACGAGGACCTCTCCGCCCTGCCGGTCGAGAGGAGCCGGGAGATCGAGGTGGTCGAGTTCGTCCCGAGCGACCAGATCGACCCGATCATGTACGACCGCGCCTACTTCCTGGAACCGGACAGCGCCTCGACCAAGGCCTACGTCCTGCTGCGGCGCACGCTCGAGGAGACGGAGCGCACGGCGATCGTGCAGTTCTCCCTCCGCCAGAAGAGCCGCCTCGCGGCCCTGCGCGTGCGCGGGAACGTCCTGATGCTCCAGACGCTGCTGTGGGACGACGAGGTGCGCGAGGCGTCCTTCCCGTCCCTCGAGGAGAAGGTGCGGATCTCCGCGAAGGAGAAGGAGATGTCGGCGGCCCTCGTCGAGTCCTTCTCCACGGACTTCGATCCGCAGAATTTCACGGACGAGTACCAGGTGCAGCTACGCACCCTGATCGACGCGAAGATCGAGAAGGGTGACACCCTCGACACCGAGGAGACCTTCGGCGCCGCCAAGGCCGACGACGACGGCGACAACGTGCTGGACCTCATGGAGGCCCTGCGCCGCAGCGTCGAGAAGAACCGCCAGAAGAAGGCCGGGTCCGCGAAGGACTCCGGTTCAGCCAAGAAGAAGGGTGCGTGATGGGTTTCTTCACCGACAGCCTCGGCCGCCAGACGGTCGCCCAGAAGCCGAACGCCCCGATCCTCGGATGGGCACTCCTCGGTGCGGCCTCGTTCATGGCGCTCGACGGGAAGAACCGCGAGCGTCTGCGCCTGGCCAGTTCGGTGTGCCTGGCCGTCTGGGCCGCCCTCGAGGTCGTGTCCGGGCAGAGCGGCTTCCGCCGCAGTGCCGGTGCCCTGACGCTGTCCTGGCTCTGGCGGCGAGTGGGCGCCTGACCTAGCGCCGCTCGAAGACGTCGGGGACGCCGTCGTTGTCCGCGTCGATCGTCTCCTGCTTCTCGATCTCGCGGTACCGACCGTTCCGCCGGCGCAGCAGCACCGCGGCGGCGAGCGCGGCGATCAGCGACCCGGCGAGGATGGCGACCTTCGCGTGGTCGTCCTCCGGTGTGCCCTGGCCGAAGGCGAGTTCGCTGATGAGCAGCGACACCGTGAAGCCGACGCCCGCCAGCAGGGCGACGCCGACGATGTCCACCCATGCGAGGTCCGGGTCCAGGCTGGCCTTGGTGGTCTTCGTGACGGCGAGGGTCGCCAGCAGGATTCCCACGGGCTTGCCGATGACGAGTGCCACCATGATGCCGACGGCGATGGGGTCGGTGACGGCGCCGACGAGTCCCTCGACGCCGCCGACCGTCACTCCGGCGGAGAAGAAGGCGAAGACGGGCACGGCGAAGCCCGCGGACAGCGGGCGGATGCGGTGCTCGAGGGTGTCGGCCAGTCCTTCGGGCTGTACGTCGTGCGCCTTGGCCGGCCCGTGCGCCGGCTCGGCGGCGACGGGCTGCGCCGGGTCGTCGAGGTCCGATGCCGTGGCGCCGCGCGGGAGGACGGGGATGGCGAACCCGAGCAGGACGCCGGCGACGGTGGCGTGCACCCCGGATTCGTGGACCAGGGCCCACACCACGAACCCGAGCGGGAGCAGGATCAGCCACGGCGACCAGGTCCGGCGCTGGAAGAAGGTGGGGAAGCGCTGCGCGAGGAACGCGTAGAGCGCGAGCGGGACGATCGCGACCAGCAGGGGCGGGACGGAGATGTCCTCCGAGTAGAAGAACGCGATGATACTGATGGCCAGGAGGTCGTCCACGACGGCGAGTGTCAGCAGGAAGATACGCAGGGCGCTCGGGAGGGACGATCCGACGACGGCGAGGACGGCCACGGCGAAGGCGATGTCGGTCGCGGTCGGGATGGCCCAGCCGCGCAGTGCCTCAGGGCCCGCACTCAGCGTGATCGCGACGTACACCAGGGCGGGCACGGCGACCCCGCCGATCGCCGCCGCGACGGGCACGATCGCGCGGTCGAAGGTGCGCAGGTCACCGGCGACGAACTCACGCTTCAGCTCCAGTCCCGCAAGGAAGAAGAAGATGGCGAGCAGGCCGTCCGCGGCCCACGCCCCGACGCTCAGCTCGAGGTGCCAGGGCTCGTAGCCGAACCTGAAGTCACGGACCGCGAAATAGGTGTCCGCTGCGGCGGTGTTCGCGAGGACGAGCGCCAGGACGGTGGCGAGGAGGAGGAGCCCTCCGCCGACGGTCTCCTTGCGCAGGATGCCGGAGATCCGCAGGTGTTCGGGGTAGCTGCTGCGTGCGAAGACGGTGGCGTCGCGGGGTGTGCCGGGCGGATCGGACGGCATACGTGTGGAGGTCATGGTTTCCTGGGGTCGGGCTCGCTCGAGAGAGCGCCGACCAGACTTCCCGGCTCACCAAGAGTTCCAGCATAGCGGGCCGCAGGACCGGAGGGGCGGTGAGGACGCTCCGTTCCCGGCCTTGCGCTGCCTGCCGTTCCTCCCGACGGACACCGTCATCGCTCAGGGAGCGAGGATGTCGGCCAGTTCCCCGATCGTCGACACCTCGTGATCCGGGCGCGCCATGGCGGCAGGGTAGGGCGAGCCGGCGCGGTTCAGCCACGCCGTCCTCAGGCCCGCCCGCGCGGCGCCCTCGATATCCCACGGGTGGGCGGCGACGAGCACGACGTCGTCCGCCGTCCGCCGCACCGTCCCGAGGGCGTAGGCGTAGGACTCCGGCGCGGGCTTCCACCGCGGTGCGTCCTCGACGGACAGGACGGGGCCCATCTCCTCCCGGATCCCGGCCCGCTCGAGGAGGGCCTCCGCCGTCGCGGCGGCCCCGTTGGTGAGGGCCGCCAGTTCGATGCCCCGGGCGGCAAGGGCGCGGATCCCCTCGACGACGTCCGGGTGGACCGGCAGCTCCTGGAACCTCGTCATCACGTGCCCGATGGCCTCCCCGGCGTCACGGTTGAGCAGCTGGTCGGCGAGGACCGTGCTCAGGGCGTCCTCGGCGACGTCGGCGAAGGGCGTGTTCCCGCCGGCTGCCGTGAGGGCGAACCCGTCACGGAGCACCGACGCGAACCACAGGGCGGCCAGGTGGCCTGGAGCGCCGATCTCCTCGAAGTGCTGGGACATCCGCCCCAGGTCCGAGAGGGTCCCGTTGACATCGAACACCACGAGGCCCGGGCCCATTACTGGCGGTATCCCTCCACCTGGCTGACGGGACGGGCGTCGGCGTCGGCCGGGTCCTCCCCGGCCGACGCCTTCGCGCGGCGCTGACGCAGCAGGTCCCAGCACTGGTCGAGATCCTCCTCGACACGCTTGAGGCGGGTGGCGTGGTCCTGGTGCTCCGCGCCGGCGTCCTGGGGCTGCTCACGGAGTTCGTGCTCTTCCTGAACGAGTGCCTGGATGCGCTGCAGGAGATCCTGGTTGTCCATGGTGCTGTCCCTTCGGGGTGCGGTACCGGGTGGGCGCGGAAAACGCTCAGCAGGCTTTGCTTCAGGCTACTGAGGCGGCGCAGCGATGGCCAGCACGACCGCCGTGCAGGCGGTGGTCGCCCTTGTGCTTCGGGGGAATTTGGCGGGACGCCCGGATGGCCTAAGCTATGGGAGAACCAATTGCCTGTGTAGCTCAGTCTGGTAGAGCACCCGCTTCACACGCGGAAGGCCCGGGGATCGAGGCCCCGCGCAGGCACGAGGATCGGCTGGAGACAGCACAGGAAAGGCCCGTACCGCTACGTCGGTACGGGCCTTTCCTGTGCCCGGAGGATTTCGCCCCGGGCGAACACGCCTCCTTAGCACTCGGCTGGTCCGAGTGCTAACATTTTGCGTAGTTGAGCGGAGGGCGCTCAACTACGACGATCCAACCACCTGCCGGTGGCATCAGCGAAGGAGTTGTTTCCCGTGGCCATGAAATTCGATCCGTTCCGTGAGCTGGACCGCGTTACCGGCGCCCTGCTGGAGGGCCGCTCCGGCCTGCGCCTCATGCCGATGGACCTCTACCGCGAGAGGGACCACTACGTCCTCTCCGCGGATCTCCCGGGCATCGACCCCGGGTCGGTCGACATCGACGTCGACGGCCAGCTCCTCACCATCCGTGCCGAGCGCACTCTGCGCAGCGCGGAGGGCGTCAAGTGGCTGACCCGCGAGCGCGAGAGCGGCTCGTTCCTGCGCCAGCTCAACCTCGGCCAGGGCGTCGACACGGAGGGCATCGCCGCCCGCTACGAGAACGGGGTCCTCAGCGTGACGATCCCCGTCATCGAGCGCGCGAAGCCCCGCAAGATCGAGGTGATCAGCGGTGAATCCGCTGAATCGGTCCAGTCGTCCGTCACGGACGCGGCCCCCCAGGGCGCCGTCGACGCGTAGGACCGCCCGCCACGGATACCCCCGGGCGCCCGCCCGGGGGTATCCGGCGTCCACCCCAGGTTCCCCTTGCACACCGGGCGGCCGGGTGCGAAGGATGGGGGCATGGACTTCACACCGAGCAAAGCAATCGTCACCGGTTCCGATTCCGGCATCGGCCGCGCGACGGCCGTCGCCCTTGCCGCGGCAGGCTGCGACGTCGGCGTCACCTGGCACTCCGACCAGGAGGGAGCCGAGGAGACCGCCCGCCTCGTGCGGGAGAAGGGCGTGCGGGCCGCCGTCGCGCAGCTCGACACCACGGACGCGCCCGCCTGCGGCGACGTCGTCGACCAGCTCGCGCACGAGCTCGGCGGCCTCGACGTCTTCGTCAACAATGCCGGCGTCAACGGCGGCACCATGTTCATGGAGACGGACTGGGACACGTGGCGCGGCACGATGGGCGCGAACCTCGACGGCGCGTTCGTCTGCCTCCAGCGGGCCGCGCGGCACATGATCGACGGCGGCCGGGGCGGGCGCATCATCGCAGTGACCAGCGTGCACCAGGAGCAGCCGCGCGTGGGCTCGGCGGCGTACGACGCCTCGAAGCACGGACTCGGTGGCCTGATCCGGACCATCGCCCTCGAACTGGCGGATCGGGGCATCACCGCCAATGCGGTGCTGCCCGGTGAGATCAACACGCCCATGAACGACTCCGAGGAGAAGGACCCCCACTCCATGGACCGCCCTGGCATCCCGCTCGGCCGCCCCGGCGCACCCGAGGAGATCGCCGACGTCGTCGCGTTCCTCGCCTCCGGCGCCTCCAGCTACGTCAATGGTGCCTCGTTCGTCGTCGACGGCGGCATGCTCCTCATGGGCCCCCAGGCGGGATCGCATCTGACGAGCGGAGCATGGCGGACCCTCTGACGGCGTCGGGGCGGGAACCGCACCAACCTTCAGCAGGCATTCACGCGCCGTTCAGGAAGCGCGGCTACGGTGGAATCCCGGAACCTCCCGAAAGGCCCACCATGGACGCTCTCCCCCCAGCCCCCGATGTCGAGCTCCAGGACTGGTCGGGCTTCACGCGCGGCCAGGACGTCGTCCTCCACCACGCCACGCGGGCCCAGCTGCACGGTGTCCTGGACATGAGGACCGACGACGCCTCCGTGGTGTGGATCAGGCTGAGCGACGGCGGTGGCCGCCGCCTCGTCCACCGGGGCGACGGCTACCGCCTCCGCCACGCCTGACCCGCCCCCGAGGGCGTTCGTCCACCGGCTGTCCACCTTGGGTTCACCGATCAGCCACCTGTAACGTTGCGGTGGTGAGAATTCGTGCCGCCCTGTCCCTGTCGCTCGCCGTCGTCCTCGGCCTGACCGCCTGCGGGTCGGACTACCCCCTCGGACCGGAGCAGAAGGCGGCGGCGCAGCGCGGCGACACGAGCCTCCAGGGAGCGGTGACGGCCTCCGGCTCCTCCGCCCAGGGGCCCGCGATGGATGCCTGGCGGACGGGACTCTCCGCGCTGTATCCGCGTGCGCAGGTCCAGTACTCACCCGACGGTTCCGGAGCGGGGCGCGGTGCGCTGCTCGCGGGTGCCGTGGGGTTCGCCGGCTCGGACGCCTACCTGAGCGACGAGGAGCTCGCGGAGTCCACGGAGGCGTGCGGGCCGGGTGGCGCCTTCAACATCCCCGCCTACGTCTCGCCGATCAGCGTGGCGTTCAACCTGCCCGGGATCTCCGAACTGGATCTCGACGCCGCCACCGTGGCCCGGATCTTCCGCGGTGAGATCACGGTGTGGGACGATCCCGCCATCGCCGCGCAGAACGACGTCGACCTCCCTGCCCTGCCCATCGCCGCGGTGAGCCGCTCCGACGACTCGGGCACCACCGAGAACTTCACCGACTACCTCCACGCCGTGGCCCCGGAGATCTGGACCGAGGAGGCCGACGGGACGTGGCCCTCGGGCCTCGCCAACGAGAACGCGAAGGGGAACGCAGGGGTGGTCAGTACGGTCGCCGGTACCGCGGGCGCCGTCACGTACGCCGACGACTCCGCCGTCGGGGATCCCCTCGGACGCGTGGCGCTGAAGGTCGGCGACGACTACGTGCCGGTGAGCTCCGAGGCCGCCGCGGCAGCGGTCGACCTCGCGGGTCGCACCCCCGGACGCAAGGACCACGACATCGCACTGGACCTCGACCGGAGGACCAGCGAACCCGGGGTCTATCCGCTGGTCCTCGTGTCCTACCACGTGTACTGCTCGCGCTACGAGAACGAGGCGACGGCCGCGGTCGTGCGGGCCTTCGGCACCTACGCCGTCAGCGAGGAAGGCCAGGCCGCAGCCGCGGAGGCCGCGAAGAGTTCGCCCATCTCCCCGGAACTGTCACGGCAGGCCACCGACGCGATCGCGTCCATCGAGGTGGGGGACATCCCCTAGGACGAGCGAGGAGACGGATCCCCGAAGGGATCCGCCTCCTGCGGCGCGGGATGCATCAGCCGATGCGCGGGCCGCCTGAATCGGGATCGTCCGTCGAGGTGTCCGGCAGGGTGCTGTCGGCCGGCTCGGCCTCGGAGGTGACGCCCGACGGCGGTGCCGCGACGTCGCCGCGCCAGGCGCCCGTCTCGCCGCCGCTCTTCTCGATGAACTGCTTGAACCGCTTGAGGTCGCCCTTCACCTGTGCGGCGTCGGCGTTGACGACTGCCCCGACCTTCTCGATGAACGTCTCCGGGTGCCAGTCGATCTGCACCATGAGCCGCGTGGTGTTCGCGTCCAGGCGGTGGAAGGTGACCACGCCGGCGTGGGATTCGCCGTCGGTGCTCTTCCAGGCCACGCGCTCGTCAGGGTGCTGCTCGGTGATCTCGGCGTCGAACTCGCGGCGCACGCCACCGATGCTCGTCACCCAGTGGGTGGAGGTGTCCGAGGTCTGCGTGATCGACTCCACCCCGCCCATGAAGTGGGGGAAGCTCTCGAACTGGGTCCACTGGTTGTAGGCGGTGCTGACCGGTACTGATACGTCGATGGATTCCTGCACTGAAGCCAAAACGGTTCCTCCTTGGTCGGACTCCGGTGCCGCCCGCACACCCGCGCAGGGCATGCGGCACGGCGAAACCGTAAGTCCCCTTAGCGTAGGCAGGTCGGGTGGAATTGGCCAACGCGCAGGGCTAGGGTGAAAGAGGTCCTTCCGGCCGGAATCAGTGCCTCGGGCGCACGGCTGGAGGGAAGAATTTTCCCTAGTACTGGAGGACTCATGAAGGCTTCATCCACCCTCACGGACAACATGCAGGCCGTCCTGGTCGACCTGATCGAGCTGCACCTGCAGGGCAAGCAGGCCCACTGGAACGTGGTCGGCAAGAACTTCCGTGACCTCCACCTGCAGCTGGACGAGATCATCGACGACGCCCGCCTGTTCGCGGACGAGATGGCGGAGCGGATGCGCGCCCTGCACGCCGTTCCCGACGGCCGCAGCGTGGCGGTGGCCGAGGGGACCAAGATCGAGCCGTTCCCGGCCGGCCTCGTCTCGACCAAGGACACCGTGGGCCTCGTGGTCCGGATGCTGAATGCCAGCGTCAAGACCATGCGCGACGTCCACGACCAGATCGACGAGGAGGACCCCACCACCGCGGACCTGCTGCACGGCTTCATCGCCAAGCTCGAGCAGTACGCGTGGATGGTCGACGCCGAGAACATGGAGCCCACCGCGGAGGTCGTCACCCCCGCCGGCACCGAGAAGGCCACCGTCTGACGAACCCGTCCGACCGGGCGCGGGAGGAACGCACGCCGTCCTCCTCCCGCGCCGGTGACGGGCCCGGCCGGCGGGCCCGTACCTCGCGTCCCGCCGACCGTCCCGCTAGTCGATGGCCTGGCTGACCTCGGCGAGCAGCGAGGCCATGCACTCCTCCGCCGTCGCCCCGTCACCACTCCTGACCGCGGACGCCACCTGCTCGTGCGTCCGGAGTGCGTGCTCCTTCGGAGTGTGCGGCATGAGGCCCTGGTGTGTCCGGCCCGACAGCACCTCCGCGATCACCTCGCGCAGGGCGAGGAACATCTCGTTGCCGCTCGCCTCGAGGAGGAGCGTGTGGAACTCGATGTCCACCGCCAGGAAGTCCTCGAGCCGTCCCGCTTCACCCAGTCGTCGCAGGTCCTCGCCGAGCGCCGAGATCCGCAGGCGCTGCTCGGCAGATGCATGCCGGGCCGCGAGCGCCGCAGCGACGGGTTCGACGGCGCGGCGCAGGTGCGTGAGGGAACGGAACTGGTCCGCGCGCCCCGGACCATTGAGCCGCCAGCGGATCACCCGCGGATCGTAGACGTTCCACCGCCCCGGCCCCTGTACCACGAGCCCCACGCGACGCTTGGGCACGATCAGGTTCATGGACTCCAGCACCCGCATGCAGTCCCGCACCACGGTGCGAGAGACCCCGAACTGCTGCTGCAGGCCCTCGATCGTCAGGCGCGTGCCCTCGGGCAGCACGCCGTCCGCGATGTCCTGGCCCAGCGCGTCGATGATCCGCGTGTGGAACACCGCGGCTGCCTCCCCCGGTGAGCCCGCCGGTACTGACTGCGACGTCATCGTCCTCCTCCATGCGCCGGCGGCCACCCGGCCGATCCCCTAACGATAGAGCGATCGCGCAAACCCGGAAAGGTACTACCTTTGACGTGAAAGGTGTTACCTTTACTCCGATCGCGAACCGTTCCACAGCACCGACAAGGGAGTCAGCATGGATGCACAGCCACACCATGTGGTCGTCATGGGTATCTCCGGATCCGGGAAGACCACCATCGCCACCCGCCTCACGGAACGGCTCGGCTGGGTGTTCGCCGAGGCGGACGACTTCCACCCCGCGGCGAACATCGCGAAGATGACCGCCGGCACGGCGCTCACCGACGAGGACCGCTGGCCCTGGCTGGAGTCCATGCGGAACTGGATGACCCTTCAGGCGCAGGCCGGCCGCAGCACCGTGGTCACCTGCTCGGCCCTGAAGCGTTCCTACCGGGATCTCCTCACCGGTGCAGAGGGTCGGGTGCGGTTCGTGCACCTGCTCGGCGACACCGATCTCATCCTCGAGCGCATGAAGACCCGCAGCGGTCACTTCATGCCGGAGTCGCTCCTGCCCTCGCAGCTCAGCACGCTCGAACCCCTGGAACCCGATGAGCTCGGTATCCGCATCCAGAACACCGGTACGCCCGACGACGTCACGACCTACGTCATCGACCAGCTCGACCTACACAGCACCTGACCCCCACCCCCGATCCGCACCACTTTCAACGGAGAAAATATGCCCATCGAAGGATGGACCCAGAGCCTCACCGCCGGTCCGCTCCTCCTGATCGCTGCAGCGGCCATCCTCGCGCTGCTGTTCCTGATCATCAAGCTCCGCATCCACGCGTTCGTCGCCCTGATCCTCATCAGCCTCGCCACCGCCTTCGCCACCGGGATCCCCACGTCGCAGATCGTCCCCGTGCTGGTCAGCAGCTTCGGGACCACGCTCGGCGCCGTGGCGCTGCTGGTGGGCCTCGGCGCGATGCTGGGGCGCCTGGTCGAGACCAGCGGCGGCGCGAGGGTGCTCGCCGACTACCTCATCCGGGCCTTCGGCGAGAAGCGGGCACCCCTCGCCCTCGGCGTCGCCTCGCTGATCTTCGGCTTCCCCATCTTCTTCGACGCCGGCCTCGTGGTCATGCTGCCCATCGTCTTCTCCGTCGCCCGACGCCTCGGCGGCGGCGTGCTGCGCTACGGACTCCCCGCTGCCGGCGCCTTCTCCGTCATGCACATCTTCGTCCCGCCGCACCCGGGACCCGTCGCCGCGTCCGAGTTCTTCGGCGCGAACGTCGGCATCGTCATCCTGGTCGGCCTCCTGGCCGCGATCCCCACGTGGTACGTGACCTCCTACCTGTACGGTCTCTGGGCCGGCAGGAAGTACGTCCTGCCCGTCCCTGAGCTGCTCGGCACGGCCGACGAGCACGCCGAGGCGAACCCGCCCAAATTCGGCACCGTCGTCGGGATCCTGCTGCTGCCCCTGGTGCTGATCTTCCTCAACACGGGCCTGAACACGCTGGCCCGCTCGGGTGCCGTGGACGAGAGTGTGACGGAACAGGGATGGTTCCAGCTCCTGCGCATGCTCGGGGAGACCCCCGTGGCCCTGCTGATCACCCTCCTCGTGGCGTCCTACGTGCTCGGCCGCCGCCGTGGGATCGACAAGACCGTCCTGGAGGGCACGCTGGAATCGGCGCTCGGCCCGGTCTGCTCCGTCATCCTCATCACCGGCGCGGGCGGCATGTTCGGCGGTGTCCTCCGGGCCAGCGGCATCGGCGACGCACTCGCCGACGTCCTCGGCGATCTCGGGATCCCGATCATCCTCGCCGGCTTCCTGATCGCCGCGATCCTCCGCATCGCCCAGGGCTCGGCGACCGTGGCACTGACCACCGCCGCCGGCCTCATCTCCCCCGCGATCCTCGCGGGCGACTACAACAGCCTGCAACTGGCAGCCCTCGTCGTCGCCGTCGCCGGCGGTTCCGTGGTGGCGAGCCACGTCAACGACTCCGGCTTCTGGCTCGTGGGCCGCTTCTTCAACATGGACGTCAAGACCACCCTGAAGACGTGGACGGTCATGGAGACGACGATCGGGCTCATGGGCTTCGCCATCGCCACCGCGGTCTTCGGCCTCGCCTCCGCGGCCTGACGAACCACAACATCACCGAAAGGCCCGCCCCGCACTCGTGCGGGGCGGGCCTTTCCATGTGCTTCGGCGCTTCGGTGCGCAGCCGTGGCGGGTCGACGCGCCCTACACCCGCCACGACTGCGCATCGAGCGGGTTGCCACGGAGGGGTCAGCGCCGTTTCCCGCGCGATCCGGCGGGACGGGTGGCTTTTCGCGGCTGCGTCTTTCCCGCACCCTTCTGCTCCCGGGGGCCGGCCGCGGCCTTCTTCGCGGCGGCCTTCTGGGACGCGGTCTTCTTGGGCGCCTCGCGCTGCGAGGGCTGCCGTGAACTCCGGGCCGTGCGTCCCCGCACGATCCCGATGAACTCCTCGACGTCGTCGGACCCGTCCTCCACGCGCCAGGCGATCCCGATGGTGGTCACGGGGAGCCCCGGGACGGGGCGGTGGACGGCATCCTTGCGGGCATACAGGCGGGCGAGGGACATCGGCAGGACGACGACGCCGGCACCGGTCGCGGCGACCTCCACGGCCGCCCTCGGCCCCCCGCACCCGTCGACGTCGAGCAGGGTCTCCCCCTCGAGCTCCTCGAGCGGCACGTCGTCGTAGAGGGACAGTTCGTTGTCCCGCGACATGACGGCGACGGGCTGCTCCTCGTAGAGGGGGATCAGGTGGATCCCCGCCCGTTCCACCGGCAGGCGGACGAAGGCGAGGTCGTCGGAGGCGTCCAGCAGCGCCGCCAGGGCGTCGTCGTGCTGGTGGAGGACGAGACCCACCTCGGGGTGGCGCTCACGCCACCTGGCCACCCACTTCCCCGGCGTCACGCCCGGCACGAAGCCGACGGACAGGATTCTGGGCTGGTCTGCGGGCATCTGATCACAGTAGCGCCTGCCCCGCTCCGGTGAGGCGGACGGTTAAGCTGGGACCATGACTCCCCCGAAGACCCCCCAGACCCTGAAGCCCGCCACGGCGGCCAGGAAACTGGGAATCTACCTGCCCGCCGCCCCCCAGGACTTCCAGGAGACCGAGCTGACGCGCGCGGAGTTCAACGAACTGCAGCAGACCCCGCCCGAGTGGCTCGCCGAACTGCGCCGCACCGGACCGCACCCGCGTCCCGTCGTCGCGCAGAAGCTCGGCATCTCCAACGGCGGGCTGACCCGCGGCGGCCTCACCGATCCCCTGACGAGCGAGCAGATCACCGCCCTGCTCCAGGATCCGCCCGCGTGGCTGGTCACGGAGCGGGCCACCCAGGCGGCCGTCCGTGCGGAGGCGGCGCGGGTGAAGGAGCGCGACGCCGCGCGCAAGGCGTCCGACGCCTGATTCCACCCCACGAACCGGGCTTCAGGTACCACACGAGGCCCGGTTTTCTGCGCAGACACGCCGATTGACTTAATCGAACACGTGTTCGAATATTGACGAGTGACGCCTCCAGCTGCCGGTCGTGCCCTCGAAGGGGATGGGCCCTCCCCCGACGACGAGCCGACCCGCCCGGGGGCTGCCGGCCGGCGGGGGACTCGGGCGGCGGACACCACCCTCGACCTCCAGGCCCGCATCAACAGCATGCAGGCCGGCACGCTGGACTCCCGCCGCCTGCCCACGGTTCCGGCCCTGGCGCACATCCTGCCGGGCGGAGGCCTCCAGTCGGGGGGCTCCTACACCGTCCGCAACTCCACCACGCTCGCCATGGCCCTGCTCGCCGGCCCCTCCTCGACCGGGGCGTGGTGCAGCGTCATCGGGATGCCGGACTTCAGCGTGGAGGCGGCGCAGGGCTTCGGCATCAACCTGGAACGCCTCATCCTGGTCCCCGATCCGGGGTCCCAATGGCTCACGGTCACGGCAGCCCTCGTGGACGTCGTCTCCGTCGTCCTGACCCGCGCCCCGGAGCACCTGGCGCCCACGGAATGGGCCCGCCTCAAGGCGCGCCTCCGGCAGCGCGGAGCGGCACTGATCACCCTCGGCAACTGGAAGCAGAGCGATTCCACGCTCGGCGTGGCGGAGAGCGCGTGGGAGGGCCTGGGTGCAGGATCGGGCCACCTGAGGGCGCGGCGCCTGAAGATCACCGCGACGCAGCCCTCCGGACGGCTCCGCCATGCCTACGTGGGGCTGTCGGATCTGCAGGGCACCCCGTCGGAAGCGCCGGTGTTCGCCCCCGCGCAGCCCGGAACCCCCTCCCGCCCCGACACCGCCCCCGCCCTGTTCGAGCCGCGGCTGATGAAGTCCTCATGACCGCCACATCGCCTGCGGGGACGGCATCCGCCACCCGGACCATGATGCTCTGGTGCCCCGACTGGCCCATCACGGCGGCCCTGCGCGAGCATGCGCTGCCCGCCGACACGGCACTCGTCCTCGTGGACCGGGGGGAGGTGTTCGCATGCTCCCCCGCGGCACGGCAGGACGGCGTGAGGAGGGGGCTGCGCATCCGGGAGGCCCAGGCCCGCAGCACGGGACTCGTGTCCCTCCCGTACGACCCGTCGCTGGACGAGCGCACCTTCGAACCGGTGACCGCGGCCGTGGAGACCATCATGCCGGGCGTCCAGGTCATCCGTCCCGGACTGTGCGCGGTCAGGGTCAAGGGCCCCTCACGCTATTACGGCGGCGAGCGCGGGGCCGCTGACGTGGTCTTCCGGACCCTCACGGCCATCGGCCTCACCGACCTGCGGATCGGCATCGCGGACGGCCCGTTCGCGGCCGAGCTGGCAGCCAGGGCCACCGATGAACTGGACGACGACGTCGAGCAGCTGGTCGTCATCCCGGAAGGGGGCTCGCCCTGGTTCCTCGGCAGCTACCCCGTGGAGGTCCTCGAACAGCCGAAGCTCACCGTGCTCCTCAAGCGCCTCGGCATCCGCTCCCTCGCCGACTTCGCAGCCCTCCGGGCGTCCGACGTCCGCAACCGCTTCGGCGTCGAAGGCGCCCTCGCGCACCGGCAGGCGAGCGGACTCGACCACCGGGACGTCGTCGCCCGGACACCTCCACCGCACCTCGACGCCACCGCCGATTTCGAGCCACCGCTCGCGCGCATCGACCAGCTGGCCTTCGCGTTCCGCACCCGGGCCGGCGAGTTCGTCGACGGGCTGCGCGACGCGGGACTGGTGTGCACGGCGCTGCAGGTCTCGCTGCACACGGAGTCGGGCGAGGTGTCCGAGCGCCTCTGGCGGCACCCGCGCTGGTTCGACGCCGACGACGTCGTGGACCGCGTGCGCTGGCAGCTCCAGGGCACCGACACGTCGGACCACGGCCTGACCTCCGGCATCACGCGGGTCCAGATCGTGCCCGACATCGTGGAGGACCTCGGCGACCATGCGGACGGCCTGTGGGGGACGGGACCGGACGAGGGGATCCACCACGGCCTGGCCCGCGTGCAGAGCATGCTCGGCCACGGCGCCGTCCTGACCGCGATCATCGCGGGGGGTCGGCTCCTCGCGGACCGCCGGGTCCTCATCCCCTGGGGAGACGCGCCCCTGACCCGCCAGCACTCCCCGACGGCACGGGTCAGGGACCGCACGCAGCCCTGGCCGGGCCGCCTGCCCGGCCCGGCACCCGCCACGGTGTTCGCCGAGCCGGTGCCCGCCGTCGTCGTCGATTCCCGGGGCAACCCGGTGGACGTCGACCCCCGGGGCCAGGTGACCGCGGACCCCTCCTTCTTCAGCGCGGGGCCCGACGACGACCGGCGGCCCGTGCACTCCTGGGCCGGCCCGTGGCCGATCGACGAACGCTGGTGGGACCCCATGGGGCGCGTCCTCGACCGCTTCCAGCTGGTGGACCACTCCGGATCGGCCTGGCTGCTGCTGCTCGAGGACCATGCGTGGTGGGTCGAGGCGAGCTACGACTGATGGGCTGGAACAACCCGCCCATCCCCTGGTCCGACTTCGAACGGAATCTCTCCGGCACCCGGCCCGGGGCGCAGCCCGTCGGGGCCGACGGCGGAGACAGCCCCGCCTGGTCGCGGAAGCGGCAGCCCTACACGGCTCCGGACGCGATCCCTGCTCCCGAAGGTCCCGTGGTGCCCTACGCGGAGCTGCACGTCCACTCCAACTTCAGTTTCCTCGACGGCGCCTCCAGCCCCGAGCACCTCACCGAGGAGGCCCGGCGGCTGGGGCTCACAGGCCTGGCGCTCACCGACCACGACGGCCTGTACGGGGCCGTGCACTTCGCGGAGGCCGCCGAGAAGCACCCCGGGATCCTGACCATGTACGGCACGGAACTCTCACTCGGCCTGTCCAGGCCACAGAACGGGGAGGCTGACCCGGAGGGGCAGCACCTGCTGGTCCTCGCGCGCGGATCGGCCGGTTACCACCGCCTGTCCACGGCCATCACCGAGGCCCAGCTCGAGGCGGGCGCCGAGAAGGGGAAACCCCGTTACGAGCTGGAGCGCCTCGCCGGGCATGCCGGGGGCCAATGGATGATCCTCACGGGCTGCCGGAAGGGTGCGGTCCGCTCGGCGCTCCTCGCGGCGGGCGAGGCCGCGGCGGAGGCCGAGCTCCGGGGACTCGTGGAGCTGTTCGGCAGGGACTCGGTCGCCGTCGAACTCATCAACCAGGGCAACCCCCTGGACACGGCGCACAACGACGCCCTGAGCGCCGTCGCGGCCCGTGTGGGGCTGCCCACCGTGGCTACCAACAACGTGCACTACGCCACGCCGAAGCAGCACCGGCTCGCCTCCGCCCTGGCCGCGGTCAGGGCCCGCCGGAGCCTGGACCAGATGGACGGCTGGCTCCCCGCGGCCGGTGCCGCCCATCTGCGCAGCGGTGCGGAGATGGCGCGGCGGTTCCGGCACTATCCCGGGGCGGTGGAGCGGACGGTGGACATCGCCGCGGATCTCTCCTTCACCCTGCGCAGCGTCAAGCCCGGGCTGCCGAACATCGACCTGCCCGAAGGCCACACCCAGATGAGCTACCTCCGCGAGCTCGTCCGGCAGGGGGCGGACAAGCTCTACGGGGGCCGGACCGACGTCCGCGACCGCATCGAACGCGAGCTGGACGTCATCGAGAACAAGAACTTCCCCGGCTACTTCCTGATCGTCCACGACCTCGTGCACTACGCGCGCCGCAACGGCATCCTGTGCCAGGGGCGGGGATCGGCCGCCAACTCGGCGGTCTGCTACCTGCTGGAGATCACCGCCGTCGACTCCATCAAGTACCGGCTCCCCTTCGAGCGGTTCCTCTCGAGCATGCGCGACGAAGAACCGGACATCGACGTGGACTTCGATTCGGACCGCCGCGAGGAGGTCATCCAGTACGTCTACCGGAAGTACGGGCGCTTCAACGCCGCCCAGGTGGCCAACGTCATCACCTACCGCCCCAAGTTCGCCGTCCGGGACATGGCGAAGGCCCTCGGCCACAGTCCCGGCCAGCAGGACGCCTGGTCCCGGCAGATCGAGCGGTGGGGCGGGCTCGTCTCCAGCAGCGACCACGACATCCCGGATTCCGTGGTCAATCTGGCACAGGAGGTCCTGAAGTTCCCCCGCCACATGGGGATCCACTCCGGGGGGATGGTCCTCACAGATCGGCCGGTGGGAGAAGTATGCCCCATCGAGCATGGGCGGATGGAGGGGCGGACGGTCCTGCAGTGGGACAAGGACGACTGCGCCTGGATGGGGCTGGTGAAGTTCGACCTGCTGGGCCTCGGCATCCTCGCGGCGATCCAGTACAACTTCGACCTGGTGGAGCGGCATTTCGGGGAGAAATGGGAGCTGCACACGATCCCCAAGGAGGAGCAGGGTGTGTACGACATGCTGTGCTTCGCGGACTCGGTGGGCGTCTTCCAGGTGGAGAGCCGCGCCCAGATGGGCATGCTGCCGAGGCTGCAGCCCCGGCAGTTCTACGACCTCGTCATCGAGGTGGCCCTCGTGCGGCCCGGACCGATCCAGGGTGGTGCCGTGCATCCCTACATCAAACGGAAGATGGGTGAGGAGGAGGTCCGGTACCTGCACCCCGACCTCGAACCGGTCCTCGAGCGGACCCTCGGCGTGCCGCTCTTCCAGGAACAGCTCATGCAGATGGCGATGGTGGTGGGTGGCTGCTCCGGAGCGGATGCGGATCTCCTGCGCCGCGCCATGGGGTCCAAACGCGGCGAGGAGCGGATCGACTCCCTCAAGGCCACGCTGTACGAGGGCATGGCGGCCAACGGGATCACCGGAGACGTCGCGGACACCATCTACGACAAGATCCACGCCTTCGCGAACTTCGGGTTCGCGGAGAGCCATTCGATCAGTTTCGCCCTGCTGGTCTACGTGAGTGCCTGGCTGCGCCTGCATTACCCCGGGGCGTTCCTCGCCGCGCTCCTGCGGGCGCAGCCCATGGGGTTCTATTCACCGCAGACGCTCGTGGCCGACGCCCGGCGGCACGGCGCCGTGGTCCTGCGGCCCGACATCCTGCACTCCGGGGTGCACGCCGACCTCGAACCGCTCGAGGGCTACGAGCCCGGCGACGATCCGTCGGCGCGCACCACCGGCATGGACTGCTGCACGGAGGACGAGCAGCCCCCGGTCGGGTATTTCGACCCGGACACGCCGTTCGATTCCACGCCGCACCGCCGCGACGGCAATTACGCGGTGCGGTTGGGACTCGCCGGCGTCGAATCCGTCGGTGTGAAGCTCGCCGAGAGGATCGTCGCCGAGCGGGACCGCAACGGACCCTACGAGGACATGCCGGACCTCGCGCGCCGCACGGGCGTCACGGCGGGCCAGCTCGAGGCCCTCGCGGCGTCCGGTGCGTTCGACTCGATGGGACTGAGCCGCCGCGAGGCACTCTGGAACGCCGGGCCGGCGTCGACGGAGCGCGACGGCCAGATCAGGGGCACCGCCGTCTACATCCAGCCTCCCCTGATGCCCGAGCTCTCGGACATCGACACGGTGGGCTCCGACCTGTGGTCCACGGGCATCACCCCCGACGACCACCCCGTACGCCATGCCAGGGCCCGGCTGAAGCGCCGCGGCGCCCTGACGGCGCAGGAGCTCAGGACGTCCGAGCCCGGCCGGAGGATCGAGGTGGCGGGAGTCGTGACCCACCGGCAACGCCCGGCGACGGCGAGCGGGATCACCTTCATGAACCTGGAGGACGAGACGGGACTGGTGAACGTCATCTGCTCCGTGGGGGTGTGGCAGCGTCACCGCCGCGTCGCCCGGGAAGCCAGCAGCGTGATCGTGCGGGGTATCCTCGAGCGGTCCCCCGAGGGGGTCGTCAATGTGGTCGCTGACCGCATCGAGGTCCTGCAGCTCAAGGCGACCACCAGATCCCGTGACTTCCGCTGACCGGCGCGGGTACGACGAAGGGCCCCCGCCGGGCGGAGGCCCTTCATGTCCTGCAGTGTGCGCGAGGGGGGATTTGAACCCCCACACCCTTTCGGATACTGGCACCTGAAGCCAGCGCGTCTGCCGTTCCGCCACTCGCGCAATTTCGAGGTTCCAACATCTGCCCCTCGGCAGGTGTTGTGAACAGCAGAGACAAGCATAACGGAGCCCGGCGGCAATTACCTAAACCGCCCCCCGGGCACCCCCGTGACGCGTCGGACAGACCGGAACGGCCGGGGGAATCGTTAGGACAAAGTAATCCTCGCCGGGCGGGCTTGAAGCCCATTACCAGAGCCTCCCAGTAGTATCGGAGGGAACATGCCCGGCTGGGCCTCGCCATGGCCAGGACCGGGAAATGCCCTGCAGCACCTGCTGACCGGGCCCTGAACATCTGTGCGACGGGGGAGGAGGCGGACGATGGGCATTCTCGACAATGTGGAGCGGGGACTCGAAAAGCTGGTCCGCGGAGCCTTCACCACGGGATCACGCTCCCAGGTACAGCCCCTCGAGATCGCCAGCGCCCTCCGCAAGGAACTGGACACCCGCTCCCTCGTCCTCGCGCAGGGCCGCACGCTCGCACCCAACGTGTTCACCGCGCGGCTGTCCGACTCCGATTTCGAGCTCGCGCAGCAGTGGGGCTCCGCCCTCGCCGAGGAACTCTGCGACGTCGTCATCGCCCACGTGCACAGCCAGCAGTACAGCCTCCAGGGGCCCGTCCGCGTGTCCTTCGAACACGATCCGGAGCTCAAGGCCGGCGTCTTCGAGATCGATTCCTCCATCAAGAAGCAGGCCGCAGCACGGCGGTCCCCCGGCCCGGCCGATCCTGTGGCTCCGCGCCACCAACCCACGCGCTACCAGCCCATCCTCGAGATCGACGGACAACGGTATTCGATCAACTCCGGGTCCATCGTCCTCGGCCGCTCCTCCGAAGCCGACATCCTCGTCGACGACACCGGGGTCTCCCGGCGCCACCTCGAGATCCGGACACAGGGAGGCCGGATCCACGCCGTCGACCTCGGCTCCACGAACGGCAGCTACGTCAACGGGCAGCGTGTTGTCGGGCAGGCGGAACTCACCGACGGTTCCACGATCACCATGGGACGCTCCCGCATGACGTTCCACCTCCTCCCCATGCAGGACGGCGGTGGCCACCGATGAGCGAAGCCGGAGAACTCACCGTCACCCTGTTCCGCTACGGTTTCCTGATCCTGCTGTGGGTCCTCGTCCTCAGCACGGTCGGCGCCCTGCGACGCGACCTCGCCGTCGGCCGCCGCAACCGGGTGGGAGCGCCCACCGCCCGCGAGATCCGCAGGAATCCCGGGCTCGTGGAGGAGCCCGCCCCCGTGCGTACCGCCGCCCGCCGGCTGGTCGTCACGGAGGGGCCCCACACCGGCACCAGCCTCGAGCTCGCAGCGAGCCCCATCCTCCTCGGCCGGGCGCAGGAAGCCACGCTCGTGCTCGAGGACGACTACGCCTCCGGCCGCCACGCCCGCCTCTTCCCCCAGGGCAGCCGCTGGTTCATCGAGGATCTCGGGTCCACCAACGGCACCTACCTGGCGGGAGCCCAACTGACGCGCGCCCTGCCCGTCGAGCCGAACGTCCCCATCAGGATCGGTAAGACGGTCATCGAATTGAGGCCTTAGGCGTGCCGTTTGCCCTGAGGTTCGCCGCCCGCTCCGACGTGGGCATGGTGCGGGCGAAGAACGACGACTCGGCGTACGTGGGCCGCCACCTGGCCGTGGTCGCCGATGGCATGGGCGGACATGCCGGCGGCAACGTCGCCTCGGCCTCCACCGTGCTCGACCTGGTCCACCTCGATCACGGGGGACACGACGGTGACGCCGGGACGCACCTGGCCGACGAGATACAGACCGCGAACTCGCTGCTCTCCGAACTCGTCGCCACCAACCCGCAGCTCGCCGGCATGGGAACGACGGTCACGGCGATCCTGCTCGAGGGCAGCACCCTGCATCTCGCCCACATCGGCGACTCCCGGGCGTACCGTCTCAAGAACGGCGTCTTCGAGCAGATCACCACGGATCACACGTTCGTCCAGCGCCTCATCGAGGAAGGGCGGCTCCGGCCCGAGGAAGCGGAGACACACCCCCACAAGAACGTCCTCATGCGGGTGCTCGGCGACGTCGACGCGAGCCCCGAGCTGGACCTCGCGCAGTTCGACGCCGAGCCCGGCGAACGCTGGCTGCTGTGCTCGGACGGGCTGAACGCAGTCCTCCAGGACGGCGCGGTGGAGCGGGTCATGCGCCGGGCCGGCACCATCCGCGAATGCGTCGACACCCTCGTCGACCTGACGCTCGCCGGCGGCTCGCCGGACAACATCACCGTCGCCGTCGTCGAGGTCATCGAAGCGGACGACGACGACGCGTCGCCCCCAGCCTTCATCCCGCCCGCACGGCAGGCCGCGGGCGAACGGGACACGCCGACCCCGGCAGACGCGGGCGCGGCCGCCCAGGGGGTCGACCGGAACGGCGACCTTCCCGGCGCCGCGATCCGGGCCGACGTCATCCGCCAGGACCTGCTCACGCGGCCCCACGTGCTCGTGGGCTCCGCGGCCCTCGCGACCGAGACGGGCCAGATCCCGATCGTGACTCAGCGGTCCACCGAGCGGCGCGCTGCCATGATGCTGACCCACAGGGCGGAGCCGGAAGCCACGGAGGAGCCCGAGGACGAGGCACCCGCACGGAAGCGGCGCTGGTTCGTGCCCGCGCTCCTGTCCCTCATGACCCTCATCCTGATCGCCGTCGTCGGCCTGGGATACACCTGGACCCAGACGCGCTACTACGTGGCGGACTCCGACAACCGGGTCGCGATCTACACGGGCGTCCCCCAGCGGGTCGGGCCGATCAGCCTCAGCGAGCTGTACGAGGTGACGGACATCCCGGTGTCCAACCTGCCCGAGTACCAGCGGTCCCAACTGGCGAACACGCTTCCGGCGGTGAGCCTGGAGGAGGCCGAACGGATCGTCGGCGACCTGCGCAGTGAACTGCGGGCCGTCAGCTGCGACCCGGCACCGTCCCCGACCTCCCCCTCGCCGCGCTCGACGGGCAGCGCCGCAGCCGGCGGCCCCGCGCCGTCCGGCACGGCGTCCCCGCGCCAGGGGCCGTCCGGCTCGGCGTCGGCCGCCCCGACAGCCCGGCCCACCCCGACCGCCGGACCCACCACGACAGCCCGGCCCACCCCCACGGCCCGGCCCACCGCGACTGCGTCCCCGTCGACGTCGTCGTCCTCGTCGCCCCGGCCCGCCACCGCGGCCGCCTCACCCCAGGCGACTGCGTCGTCCCCAGCCGTCGAATGTGAAGGTGCAGCAGATGAGTGATGTCCTGACCGTGCCCCGGTCGCGGCGCAACGTCGAACTGCTCCTGCTCCTCCTCGCGCTCGTCGTCGCGAGCACCGCCAGCTACCTCGCCGGCGTCGATCGCGAGGAGGCGTTCAGTGAGTTCTTCTGGACCCAGACCCTGACGCTCACCCTCATGAGCCTCTTCCTGCACGTCCTCCTGCGCTTCCGGGCGAAGTATGCGGATCCGCTCATCCTTCCGATCGTCGTTGCACTGAACGGGATCGGTCTGGCCATGATCCACCGGCTGGATCTCTCGGCAATCCAGGTCAACCCGGACATCGACCCGGTCGCACCGCAACAGGTGATGTGGACGGCTGTCGCGATGGGCGCCGCCGCCGTCCTCCTGATCCTGCTGCGGGACCACAGGCTGCTGCGCCGCTTCACGTACATCTCACTCATCGTCAGCGCCGTCCTCCTCCTGCTGCCGCTCGCCCCGCCCCCCATCGGCCTGGAGATCAACGGCGCGAGGATCTGGATCTCGGTGGGAGTCGGCACCTTCCAGCCGGGCGAGATCGCGAAGATCACCCTCGCCATATTCTTCGCGGGGTATCTCTCGACGAACCGGGACCTGATCCTGCTCGCGGGCAAGAAGATCGGCCCGCTCCAGCTGCCGCGTTTCAGGGACCTCGCTCCCATGGCCGCCGCCTGGCTCGTCAGCATCGGCGTGCTGATCTTCCAGCGGGATCTCGGTTCGTCCATCCTCTTCTTCGGACTGTTCATGGTCATGATCTACGTCGCCACGAGCCGCGTCAGCTGGGTGCTGATCGGTCTCACCATGATCGGCGTCGGCGTCTTCGTGGCCCTCGAGCTGTTCAGTCACGTCGCGCTGCGGTTCGATTCCTGGCTCAACGCCTTCGCCCCGGAGGTCTACGACCGCGCGCCGGGCGGCAGTCGGCAGGTGGTGCAGGGCCTGTTCGGCCTGGCCAACGGCGGGCTCGCCGGCACGGGCTTCGGGGTGGGACGCCCCGACCTCGTGACCTACGCCAACAGCGACATGATCATCGCCGCGCTGGGAGAGGAGCTGGGGCTCATCGGCGTCGTCGCCATCGTGATGTTGTACGTGCTCCTGGTCTCCCGGGGCATCCGCGCCGCCCTCGGCACGAAGGACGGGTTCGGCAAGCTCCTCGCCTGCGGCCTCTCCTTCACGATCGCCCTGCAGTGCTTCGTGGTCATCGGCGGTATCACGCGCCTGATCCCCCTCACGGGTCTCACCACCCCGTTCATGTCCGCCGGCGGCTCGTCGCTGCTGGCGAACTGGCTCATCGTGGCCCTGATCCTGCTCATCTCCGAAGCCGCGCGCCGCCCCGCGCCGACGGCACCCATGAAGGATTCGTTCCCCGAGGCGCTCGGAGTCAGCGGCAAGCCCGTCAAGAAGCGGACCGCGAAGGAGGCCACCCGATGAACCAGGCCATCCGCAGGGCGTGGGTCGTGGCGATCAGCATGTTCGCCCTCGTGCTGGGATCCCTCACCTACGTGCAGTTCTTCCAGGCGCAGGAACTGAGGGACAACCCCTGGAACAGCCGCCAGCTGTACCAGGACTTCGGCCGGCAGCGCGGCGCGATCCTCGTCGACGGCCGTGCCATCGCCGAGTCGGTGCCCTCGAACGACCAGTTCAACTACCAGCGTGTGTACAACAAGCCGGAACTGTATGCCCATCTGAGCGGGTACTACTCCCTCTCCCTCGGGTCGTCGCAGCTCGAGAAGGCGGAGGCGGACATCCTGGCGGGCACCAGCAGCTCCCTGTTCTACGACCGCGTGGTGACGCTCTTCTCCGGCGTCGATCCGCAGGGCGCGTCCATCGAGCTCACGATCGATCCGGAGATCCAGCAGCTCGCCTGGGACCTGATCCCCGACGGCCAGCGCGGCTCGATCGTGGTGATGGAGCCGGCGACCGGCAACATCCTCGCGATGGTCTCGAAGCCCTCCTACGACCCCAACCTCCTGTCCGGGCACGACACCGCGATCATCGCGGAGAACGCGGCGAGCCTCTCCGAGCAGCCGGGCCTGTCGATCTACACGAACCCCGCCACCGAGTCCCTCGTCTCGCCCGGGTCCGTGTTCAAGCTCATCGACGCGGCCGCCGCCCTCGAGTCCGGGGAGTACGACGCCCAGTCGGAGATCCCGAATCCTCCCGCCCTGGAGTTCCCCGGGATCGAGTACACCCTCCCGAACTATGTCACCGGCGGCTGTTCGAGCAGGACGACGGCGGACCTGGAGTTCGCGCTGGAGCAGTCGTGCAACACACCCTTCGCGCAGATCGCACTGGATCTCGGTGAGGAGGCCATCCAGGAGCAGGCAGCGAAGTTCGGCTTCGGCGAGGAGATGACCATCCCCACCGACGTCATCGCGAGTACCTTCCCCTCGGACCTGAGCGAACCCGAACTGGCGCAGTCCGCCGTCGGGCAGTTCGACACACGGGTGACCCCCCTCCAGATCGCGATGGTGTCCGCGGCGATAGCGAACGACGGCCAGCAGATGAAACCGCAGCTCGTGAAGTCGATCAGGGCCGCGGATCTCGAACTCATCGAGTCCCCCCAGCCGGAGTCGCTGCGCCAGTCGGTCAGCCGGGACACCGCGGACCAGCTCACGGAATGGATGGTCAACGTGGTGGACAACGGCACGGCGACCGCCGCGCAGGTACCGGGCGTCCGGGTGGCCGGCAAGACCGGGACCGCGGAGGTCTCCTCGACGGGCGACAACGCGTGGTTCACGGGCTTCGCGCCCGCCGACGACCCCCAGGTAGCACTTTCGATCGTGATGGAGAACGTGGACATCCCCACTGGTCAGCAACTGACCTCACCCAGTGCCAAGAGACTCATAGAGGCGGTGTTGAACAGATGAGGCCCACATCAGGCATCACCCTGGGCGGCAGATTCGAACTGACCGAGCGGATCGCCATCGGGGGGATGGGCGAGGTGTGGAAGGCCCGGGACCAGATCCTCGGCCGCGCCGTCGCGATCAAGATCCTCAAGGAGGAGTACTCGGGCGATCCCGCGTTCCTCAACCGCTTCCGGGCCGAGGCGCGGCATACGGCGCTGCTGAACCACGAGGGCATCGCGAACGTCTTCGACTACGGCGAGGAGGGCGGCTCCGCCTACCTCGTGATGGAACTCGTCCCCGGGCAGCCGCTCTCGGCGGTCATCGAGAAGGAGCAGGTGCTCTCGCCCGACCGTACGCTCTCCATCGTCGGGCAGACCGCCACGGCCCTCGCCGTCGCGCACCGCCAGGGGCTCGTGCACCGCGACGTGAAACCGGGCAACATCCTCGTGATGCCGGACAACCGCGTCAAGATCACCGACTTCGGGATCGCCCGGCTCGCCGACCAGGTACCGCTGACCGCCACCGGCCAGGTCATGGGCACGGCGCAGTACCTCGCTCCGGAGCAGGCGACCGGCCAGCCTGCGACGGGCTCGTCCGACATCTACGCGCTCGGCGTGATCGGGTACGAACTGCTCGCCGGACGGCGCCCGTTCTCCGGCGAATCGCAGATCGCAATCGCCCTCGCCCAGGTCAACGACGCCCCGCCGCCGCTCCCGCAGTCCATCCCGCGTCCGGTCCGGGCACTCATCGGATCCATGCTGGCCAAGGACCCCGCGGATCGACCGCGCGACGCCGAATCCCTCGCACGCGCCGTGGACGCCATCCGCGCCGGTGACATCCGTGCCGCGGAGGCGGCGGTCCCGGGCCTGCTGTCCTTCGCCGCGGACACGGGCATTGCCACGGCCGCCGTCCCGCGCCAGGACACGCAGGCGACGACGGCCGTCCCGGCGCCGACGACGTCGGCCCTGCCCACGGTCGCCGCGCCCGCCGCGGCCGGTGCGGCTGCCGGCATCGCGGCGTCGCGGAACTGGTCGGAGGACGACATCGACGCCCCCAGCCCGCCGTACCGTGACGAGAACGAGAACCGCCGGAGCCCATGGCTCATCCCGTTGATCGTGCTTCTCCTGCTGGCCCTCGGCGCCATCGCCTTCCTCGTCCTGCAGCCCCTGCTGGCCGGTGGCGCGGACCCTGCGCCGGTGCAGACGAGCGTCTCCCCGACGGCTGCCCCTGCGACGTCCCGCACTCCCTCGCCGTCGCCCACCTCCGCATCGCCCTCACCCTCTCCCTCTCCCAGCACGACCGAAGCCGAACAGGTCGTCATCACCCCGAGCCAGTACCTGGGCCGTCCCGAGGCGGAGGTGTCCGCGGAGCTCGGGGGCCTCGGGTTCCGCGTGGAATCCCGGCGGCAGGCCTCCTCCGAGTACGCCGCGGGTCTGGTCATCGGCCTCGCCCCCGTGGGTGCGCTCAGCCCCGGGGAGACCGTCACACTGACCGTGTCGACCGGACCGGAGCAGGTCACGGTCCCGGCGGGACTGCAGGGACGGACGGTGGCCGAGGTCGAGGCCGCCCTCGTGGACCTCGGGCTGCGACCCGAGAACGGCGGCAGCGAGGAGTCGCAGCAACCCGAGGGAACCGTCCTCCGCACGGACCCCGGGGCCGGGGCGGAGGTGCCGGTCGACAGCGTGGTGCGCTACATCGTCTCGTCCGGGCCCGCCCCGACCCAGGCGCCCCCGCCACCGTCCCAGCCGGCAGCTCCGACGACGCCGCCCGCGACGGCTGCGGCGGCGGCGCCGACTCCTGCACCGGCGCCGACAGCAACGTCCACGTCCGCCCCGTGACCGGCACGTCGGGACGGCGAGGGAAGGACAGGCCGTGACCACCACCCAGCGCGTCCTGAACGGGAGGTACGAGGTCCGGCAGCTGATCGGCCGCGGCGGCATGGCCGACGTGCACCTGGGCGTCGACCTGCGGCTCGGGCGTTCGGTGGCGATCAAGGTGCTCCGCGCGGACCTGGCACGGGACCCGCTCTTCCAGGCGCGCTTCCGGCGTGAGGCCCAGGCAGTGGCGGGGCTCAACCACCCCAGCATCGTCGCTGTGTACGACACCGGCCAGGAGGAGAACCCGGACCGGCCGCAGCATGAGGTGCGGGTCCCGTTCATCGTGATGGAGTACGTGGAGGGGCGCACCCTGCGCGACCACGTCAAGGCCGGCGACCTCACCCCGCAGGACAGCGTCACCTATGTGGCGGGTGTCCTCGGCGCACTCGAGTACAGCCATCGGGCGGGCATCGTCCACCGAGACATCAAACCCGCCAACGTGATGATCACGCCCGCCGGCGCCGTCAAGGTGATGGATTTCGGCATCGCCCGGGCCATCGCCGATTCGCAGGCCACCATGACGCAGACGCAGGCCGTGCTCGGAACGGCGCAGTACCTCTCCCCCGAACAGGCACGCGGCGAGACCGTCGACGCCCGCAGCGATCTGTACTCCGCCGGCTGCCTGCTGTTCGAGTTGCTGACCAGCCGGCCGCCGTTCGTCGGCGACAGCCCCGTCTCCGTGGCCTACCAGCACGTGCGCGAAGCGCCGCCCCTCGCCAGCAGCCTCAGCCCGGAGGTGACCCCTGCACTCGACTCCGTTCTCGCCAGGGCGCTCCAGAAGGACCGCGACCACCGGTTCCAGGATGCCGGTACCTTCCGGAAGGCACTCCTCGACGCCGGCCGCGGCGTGGTGCTCGCCGGTGCGGGTGCCACGACCGAGCCGATGGACGTCACGGCATCACGGACACGACCGGCCACCGTCGGTGCCGTCGCGGCAACGACGACAGCAGGCGGGCCGGGCACGCGGGCCATGGACAGGGTCGGCGAACAGCCACCGGCCGACCGGGAGCAGCCGGATGACCCCGACGGCCCGCTGGACCTTTGGGGGGACAGGGACGAGCCGGAGGACCGGCAGGAGCAACGGCGCAGAGCCTCCCGGTTGGCCTGGACCACGGTGTTCTTCGCGGCGGTGCTGCTCGTGCTCGCGGCCGGCTACTTCGTCATCACCTCCATGAGCGACCGGCCGGTCCAGGAGGTGGCGACGGTGAGCGTGCCGGACCTGGTCGGCATGCCGGAGGCGGACGCGACGGACGCCATCGTGGACGCCGGCCTGATTCCCTCCACGGACGAGGAATTCAACGCGACGGTCGATGCGGGGGACGTCATCGCGTCGGATCCCTCCGCAGGTGCCTCCGTCGAACCGGACTCCCGCGTGAACATCACGGTCTCCCGCGGTCCGGCGAATGTGGTGCTTCCGGAGAGCCTGCTCGGACTCACGGAGTCCTCGGCGCGCGACGCGCTGGAAGACCTCGGCATGAAGGGTGGGGCGGTCACCGAGGAGACCAGCGCCACCGTCCCGCAGGGCCGCGTGATCACCACGAACCCACGGACAGGGCAGTCCGTGCCGGTCGGCAGTGCGGTGGACCTCGTGCTCTCCAACGGCCGGGTGGCGGTTCCCCTGCTCACCGACCTCACGGTCGCCCAGGCGCAGGCCCTGCTCGAGGACCCGGCGGTCCAACTGCCCTTCAGTGTCCGCGAGGCCGAGAACAGCGTCGTGGAGCCCGGGATCATCACAGCGCAGTCCGAGCCGGCCCGCTCGGAGGTCTCGCAGGGGACGGAGATCGTCCTCACCGTCGCGAAGGCACCGCCGGCACCCGCACAGGCACCGACCCAGGAACCGACCCAGGAACCGTCGAGCGAGCCGACCCAGGAACCGACCCAGGAACCGTCGAGCGAGCCGGGAGGGAAACCGAGCGACACGCCGCGCGGCGGACCGAAGAAGGATCAGTCACAGCCGAGGCCGACCCAGGGTGGCGGCTAACGGGCGATCAGCGGGCTGAGTCCGTCCGACATCGCCGACGCGCCCTCGAGGCCCAGTGACTCGAGCCAGTTGCCGAGCATCCGGTATCCCCCCTCGGTGAGGACCGATTCCGGGTGGAACTGGACGCCGCACAGCGGTGCACTCCTGTGTTCGAGGCCCATGATGATCCCGCTGGCCGTGCGGGCCGTGACCGTCAGCTCGTCCGGGACGTCGTCGCTGACGGCCGCGAGCGAGTGGTACCGCGTGGCAGTCACCGGGGAGGGAAGGCCGGCGAACACGCTGGTGGCGTCGTGTTCCACCAGGGAGGTCTTGCCGTGCATCAGCTCGGGGGCGTGGGTGACCGTTCCGCCGTAGGCCTCCGCCAGTGCCTGGTGTCCGAGGCAGACCCCGAGCATCGGCTTCCCGTTGTCTCCGCACCACCGGATGAGGTCGACGCACACCCCCGCGTCGGCCGGCGTACCCGGGCCCGGGGAGATCAGGACACCGTCGCGTGAAGCGGCCATCTCCTGCGCCTCGGCGAGCGTGACGTCGTCGTTGCGGACCACCGTCGTCTCGGCACCGAGCTCCTGGAGGTAGCCGACGAGCGTGTAGACGAAGCTGTCGTAATTGTCGACGACGAGGATTCTGGTGGTGTCAGCCATGAGTTACGGGGAACCAATCGTTGAATCGGTGAGCGGGTTGAACTGGGAGACCCAGGGGAACACGAAGACCATCAGCACCGCGACGGCCAGAAGGGCCAGGACCACGGAGAGGATGACGCGCAGCCACAGTGGCCCGGGGAGCGCCCGGAAGACCCATCCATACATCCTGGTTATCCCTGTCCTGCCGCGCGGGCTACCTGCTCCGCGATCTCGGGCGGAGGCCCAGCATCCGAGGGACGCCAGGATTCCAGCACCGAGTAAGCAATAATACGCTCCTGCGCCCCGAACCTCGGATTGCAGCTCGTCAGGGTGAGGATGCGGTCCACCGGCTCCGCGCCCGGATCGGCGGGCACAGGGGCGATCACGTCCACGCGGTCGGGCAGCACGATCTCCGTGTTGCGGAAGACGTAGGTGTAGTAGCCGTCCCGCGTCTGGACGTGGATCCTGTCGCCCGGGACGAGCGTGTGGATCCGGTCGAGCACCTGTCCGTGCGTCTGGCGGTGGCCGGCGAGGGCGACGTTCCCGAGGGCCCCCGGAGCACCGGAGCCCGGGTAGTGCCCGAGCCCGAGGTTGTCCAGGACGTCGGGCCCGACGCCGGATGTGACCGGCCGCGAGTAGTCCTCGCCGAATCGGGGGATGTAGACGGCCCCGAAGGTGCCGGTGAGGTCTTCCTGCGGAAGGACGACGGGCTCGCCGAAGTCCCCGGGAACCGGTGGGTCCCCGCCGTCCGCCGAGGACGGAGGAGTTTCCTCGATGTCCGGCACGTCGGACAGGAACTCCCCGAGCGCCTGCTCCTGCCTGATCCCGGAATCGATGTTGGTCCACCACAGTTCCCACCCGACGAACAGCAGGAGGATCACCCCGGCCGTGATCAGCAGTTCCCCGATCACCTGGGCGGCGACCTGGAACGCCGTACGACGGCGGCGCTGCGTCCGCGCCCCGACCGGGCTGCGCGGTGCGACGTCGACGGCTGATCTTGCCACTGCCGCTCCTGCCCTGGGTTGCACGGGTCACGGACGGTTCTTGGCTAGAATCAGGGGGATGACCGGGCCGCCGGACGTTGTTCTCCTTCAGGATAGCCTGCGGGTCCGGGCACGCCGCGGCGGCCGGTATGACCACCGGCGCGGCTGATCGCAGCCGTGCCCTGTCGAGGAGAAACAGTGCCCGAATCGAAGCCCCGCAAGAGAGCCCGAGCCGCGGTCCCCGCCGTGACGTCCTCACAGCCCAAACCGAACCCCGCCTGGTACAAGCCCGTCATGTTCGGGCTCATGATCATCGGGCTGCTCTGGATCATCACGTTCTACATCTCGGAATCGCGCTTCCCCGTCGAGGCCTGGGGGTCGTGGAACATCCTCGCCGGTTTCGGCATCGCGATCGTCGGGTTCCTCATGACGACGCGCTGGCGCTAGCGACGCCGTGCCGGCGGTTCCGCCGTGGGGCACCGGTCCCCTCCCCGCGTTGTGCACACGGTGTGCAGAAAGTTATCCACAGATGTGCACAGGATTGTTGATGGTTCAGGGATAGCCCCGAAAATCCGGGCGCCGCTTATCCACAGGTGTGGAATTACATGTGTGTAAGTTATCCCCTATGTGGATAAGCCCTGTGGAAAACTCGGGGAGGGCCGGTGCTGTACGCACCGACCCTCCCCGAATCCGTCCACCGAGGCACCCGCCTAGAACGGCAGGAGCGAGACCCCCAGGAGGGTGAGCAGGACCAGGAACACGACGACGACCCCGAGTCCCAGCCACTGGAGGCCCGCCTGACGCGGACCGCGCGGGGCGTAGGCGATCACTGCGGCGCACGCAGCGCCGACCACGAGGCCGCCGAGATGTGCCTGCCAGGCGATCGACGGCACCAGGAACCCCAGTGCCGCATTGATCGCGATCAGGACGACGATCTGGCGCACGTCCCCGCCACGCTTCCGCTGGACGATGAACAGCGCCCCGAACAGGCCGAACACCGCGCCGGAGGCGCCGACCACCCCCTGGACGGGATTCCCCGACAACAGCAGGACGCCGACGGATCCGCCGACGGCCGAGATCAGGTACAGGGCGAGGAACCTCGCCCGTCCCAGAGCCGGCTCGAGGACCCTGCCGAGGATGTAGAGCGCATACATGTTGAAGGCGATGTGCAGGAACGAACCCTGCGAGTGGAGGAACGCCGCCGTCAGCATGCGCCAGGGCTGGGCCGGAACCGCACCGTCCACCCCGGCGGTGAAGAACGGAGCGTAGACGAAGGCACTGGTCATCCCCGGCAGCACCAGCTGCAGCAGGAAGACCACCACGCAGATCCCGATCAGCGTGTAGGTCACGACGGTTCCGTCCCCGCGCACGACGCCGCCGAAGGCGGTCCTGTGGACCGGAGCACGGGCAGCCTGCTCCCGCACGCAGTCCACGCACTGGAACCCGACCGCCGCAGGCCGCTGGCACTCGGCGCACGCAGGCCTCTCACACCTCTGGCACCTCACATAGCTGGTGCGATCAGGGTGCCGCGGGCAGACCGGTGCCTGCCGACTGCCGGCGTCGGGCGCGGGGACACCGTAGGACATCAGGGTTAGAGCTGTTCCACGGTGATGCTCTTGACGACGACGTCCTCGAGGGGCTTGTCCCGCATGTCGGTGGCGATCGCGTTCAGCTTGTCGACCACCGAGCGCGACGCCTCGTCGGTGACGTCACCGAAGATGGTGTGCTTGCCCTGCAGCCACGTGGTGGGGACGGAGGTGATGAAGAACTGGGAGCCGTTCGTACCTCGCCCGCCCTGGGTGCCGGCGTTGGCCATCGCCAGCTTGTAGGGCTCCTTGAAGGAGAGATCCGGATTGATCTCGTCGTCGAACTTGTAGCCGGGGCCGCCGGCGCCCTGGCCCAGCGGGTCCCCGCCCTGGATCATGAAATCCTTGATGATCCGGTGGAAGATGGTCCCGTTGTACAGGGGAGCGCTGCTCTCCTCGCCGGTCTGCGGGTGGGTCCAGGCGATCTCGCCCGTCGCGAGTCCCACGAAGTTCCTGACCGTCTTCGGCGCATGGTTGCCGAAGAGGTTCACCTCGATGTCGCCCTGGTTGGTATGGATGGTCGCTTTAGCTGTCGGAATAGCAGTCATCAGGCCATTCTTCCATGCGGTATCTGACAATAAGCTGGGGTGTGGCCTTTCAGCGCACAGTGAAACGGCCATCACGCGGAGCGCCCCGCCTGCCGCCGGATAGCACGCTCTGCCCATGCAACGTAGGCTGATCAAAACGAGTAACCACCCCTTGGAGGTTTTTGTGAAGAAGAACGTACGCACTACCCACGAACTCGAGGAAGGCGTCGCTCTCGGCCTGGCGGCCGCTGCCGGCCTGGCAGCCGCCCGGGATTGGGCCACGCCTCGCGTCGATGCCGCCTACGATTGGGCGAAGCCCCGGTGGGACAAGGGCATCGAGACCGCCGGGCCCGCACTCCAGGACACCGTCCGCAAGGCCACGGACGGTATCGTCGGCGGAATCGCCGTCGTGACCCCGAAGATCCAGGACGGGATCGACAAGGTCGGCCCGCGTATCTCGCAGGTCATCGATGACACCACGCCGAAGATCCAGGGAACTCTGGACAAGGCCACCCCGGCGCTCAACTCGGCGAAGGTCAAGGTGGTCGACGGTTACCTGCCTGCCCTGTCCACCAGGCTGGGTGAGGCGGCGGACACCGCGTCCCGCTCGCTCGCCTCCGCGGAGGTTCCGACCGCCGTCGAGAATGTCGTCATCAGGATCACGGGTGACAAGAAGGCGGTCAAGAATGCGCAGAAGCGCCTGGTCGCCGCCACACTCCAGGCGTCCAAGGACCTGAAGAAGAGCGGCTCCCGCAAGAAGAAGGGCAAGGGTTGGCTGCTCTTCGGGATCATCGCGAGCGCCGTGATTGCCGGGGTCGCCGCCTGGCGGGCATCGAAGCCGGTCGAGGATCCCTGGAAGACACCGGCTCCCATCAAGGCGACGCCGGCACCGGTCAAGCCGACGTCTGCCCCCGTGTCGAGCGGGAAGACCGGAGAGCCCAAGGATGTCGTCACCTCCATCAAGGAGGCGGCCGACCGCGCCGCGACCTCCGAGGGTCAGAGCAAGACCACTGCCAAGAGCGACGACAAGGCCAAGGCCGCGAACGACGCCAAGGATGACGCCAAGGCGAATGCCGCTGACGCCGCCAAGAAGGTCGCCGACAAGGCGAAGGACGTCACGGAGACGGCCAAGCGCTCCGCCACGACGGACGAGCCGAAGGCCTGACCCGAGCACACCCTGCATCGAGGAACCCCCGGTCGTCGACCGGGGGTTCCTTTCTGCCCGATGGCGGTTACGGCATCGTATATTCCGTGGGAGACATTTTACTCGCCGCCCAGGCCCGGCGGCGGGGTCGCCGCCTCTGCTTCGGCGGACAGGCGCCGTGCCTTCCGGCGCTGCTGGCCCCGGATGACGACGGCGAGACCCACCAGGATGAGGACGAGCCCGCCGTAGGTCCCCACCGGAAGCTGCTCATCGAGGAACACGGCGGCGAGGATGGCGGCTCCCGGGATCTCGAGCAGGATGATCATCGAGACCACCAGCGGACTCATGACTGCAAGGAGATGGTTGAAGACGGAGTGTCCCATGATCTGCGCCAGCAGCGTCACACCGAGGATCCCCAGCCAGGCCGCCGGGCTGAAACCAACGAGGGGCTGCCCGGTGGCGGCGCACAGGACCACCAGGATCACCGCGCAGGCGCCGTAGCAGAGCGTGGTGTACGTTCCCGTGGACATGGTGCGTCGGGCGGACGCCCCGGCCATCTGGTAGACCGCGGCGAGGGCGCCCCCGGCGAGGGCCAGCAGGTCGCCCAGGAGAGCCTCCCGCGAGAGCGAGAGATCGAAGCCGGTGATGATGAGGACGCCGACGAAGGCCACTCCCAGCCCTGCCACCACCGCCGCCTGCGGCTTGGATCCCAGCAGGGCGTTGAACAGCGCGATCCATGCGACCTGCAGGCACACCAGGGCCGTGGCTGCCGCGACGGACGTCAGCTTCAAAGCCGTGATGAAGCACGCGAAGTGGAGGGCGAGGGCCACGGCCGCGATGCCCAGCTGTCGGTACTCCGCCCGGGTCAGCGAGGCGAATTCGGACCTCCGGGAGATGACCGCCGGCCCTCCCATCAGGACGGCGCCGAGCAGGTTGCGCCAGAACGCGATGGCGAGGACCGGGGCCGCCGTCGCCGCCATGATCGGTCCGGAAGCCGACACCCCGATGACGCCGAGGATCGAGAGGAAAATGGTCACCCGGCAACTGTAGGGCAACGCGTCGGCAGCCCGTCACTCACCCTCTGAACGCGGAAAGTCCCGGCCACCGGCCGGGACTTTCCTCTTCGGTGGAGGCACGGGGACTCGAACCCCGAACCCCCTGCTTGCAAAGCAGGTGCGCTACCAATTGCGCCATGCCCCCGAATGCGGCTCCGCCCGATGTCTTCACATCGGACGTCGTTCCCTGGAGCTAAGCGACCTCGTCCGTCGCATTGCTCCAGACACTCTTGCTCTTCTCCGAATCCATCCACCGCTTGTACACGAGGACACTTGCGGCAGCCGCTGCTGCAACGAGCAACTTCTTCACGACAGTCTCCTTGCAGTCACCTGCGAGTGGTGGATCCGTGGGCGTACCAGGACTTGAACCTGGGACCTCTTCGTTATCAGCGAAGCGCTCTAACCGCCTGAGCTATACGCCCCGATACCTCTTCGGGCCGAGATACGACTTTACAGTAGTGTCTCGGCATTCTTCAAATCGCCCTCCAGGCGCCGAAGGGGCCGGTCTCCTAGTCGTCGGTCAGCGTGACGCCGATGCCCCCGACGAGCGTGGACGAGATGTTGTACAGCACGGCCGAGAGCATGGCGAGCGCGGTCAGGAGGACGACGTTCACGACGGCGATGATCGTCGCGAAGGACAGCACCTGCGGCAGTGAGGCGAACTGGCGGAGGTCGAAGCCACCGCTCTCCGATCCTCCGATCTCGCGGAGCAGTTCGTTCACGCCGTCGAAGATGCCCGTCAGGTCGAGGACGGTCCAGATGACGAAGGACGCGACGACGGTGACGATGCCGAGGGAGACCGACAGCAGGAACGACATCTTCAGGACCGACCACGGATCGACCTTGCTGACGAGCAGCCGCGCCTTGCGGGCCTTGGCCTTCGGGGCCGGCTTCACGAGGCCGGGGCGCTGTCCCGGACGGACGGGCTGTCCGCCGGATGCTGGCCGCTGGGCGGGGCGAGCGGGAGCACCCACGCGCGGCGGCGCCCCGGACGTTCGCACTTGACCGCTGGGTGACCGCGGGTTGGTGTTGGCCGAGCTCACTCGCTACCTCCGTGTTCCGGCGACTCAGCGTCTGGCTCAGCCGTTTCCTCTGTCGACAACCGTACTTCATCGGCTGTGAACTCTGCAGGATCGTCCTGCGGGGTGAGCGTGCCGATCACGTCGACGTCCGGGCTCGCCTCGGCGGGATCCTCGATGAGGCCCTCCTCGACCGCGACGCTCCGTTCGCTGTTCCGTGCGACCGCGATGATGCGGTCGGTCCTGTCGGGCTTCGCGAAGATGACTCCCATGGTGTCGCGGCCCTTCGCGGGTACGCCGGCCACCGCCGACCGCACCACCTTGCCGCCGCCCATGACCACGAGGACCTCGTCCTCCTCCTGGACGACGAGCGCCCCGACGAGGTCCCCGCGCTCCTCGGCCAGCTTCGCGACCTTGATGCCCAGGCCGCCGCGGCCCTGCACGCGGTAGTCGTCCACCCTGGTCCGCTTCGCGAAGCCGCCCTCGGTGACGATGAAGACGTAGGAGTCGTCCTTGACCACGTTCGCGGCAAGCAGTTCGTCGTCCGCGCGGAACTTCATGCCGGTCACGCCCGAAGTGGCGCGCCCCATGGGCCGCAGGGCGTCGTCGTCGGCCGTGAACCGCAGCGACTGCCCCTTGCGGGAGACGAGCATGATGTCGTCGTCACCGGACACCAGTTGTGCGGAGACCAGTTCGTCGTTGTCCCGCAGGTTGATGGCGATCACGCCGGCTGTGCGGTTCGTGTCGTAGTCCTCGAGACGGGTCTTCTTCACCAGTCCGCGCTTGGTCGCGAGGACCAGGTACGGCGACTGCTGGTAGTCCCGCAGGTCCAGGACCTGGGCGATCGTCTCGTCGGGCTGGAAGGCCAGGAGATTGGCGACGTGCTGGCCCTTGGCATCCCGTGCGGCCTCGACGAGCTCGTACGCCTTCGCGCGGTACACGCGGCCCAGGTTGGTGAAGAACAGGAGCCAGTGGTGGGTGGTGGTGACGAAGAAATGCTCGACGACGTCGTCCCCGCGCAGCTGCGCGCCCCTGATGCCCTTGCCTCCTCGTGCCTGCTGGCGGTAGTTGTCACTCCGCGTGCGCTTCACGTACCCGCCGCGGGTGATGGTGACGACCATCTCCTCCTCGGGGATCAGGTCCTCCATGCTCATGTCGCCGTCGTAGCCCCTGAGGATCTCGGTGCGGCGGTCGTCGCCGAACTTGGCCACGATCTCCGTGAGCTCCGTGCTGACGATGCCACGCTGCACGTCCTCGGAAGCGAGGATCCGGTTGAACTCCGTGATCATCGCTTCCAGTTCGGCGTGGCGGTCCTGGATCTTCTGCCGCTCGAGGGCCGCGAGGCGCCGGAGCTGCATGTTGAGGATGGCGGTGGCCTGGAGCTCGTCGATCGAGAGCAGCCCCATCAGGCCGTCGCGGGCCTCGTCCGTCGTGGACGAGGCGCGGATCAGGGCGATGACCTCGTCGAGGGCGTCGAGGGCCTTCAGCAGGCCGCGGAGGATGTGGGCCTCCTCCTCCGCCTTGCGCAGCCGGTACCGGGTGCGGCGCACGATGACCTCGAGCTGGTGGGTCACCCAGTGGCGGATGAACGCGTCGAGGCTGAGGGTGCGGGGCACGTCGTCGACGATCGCGAGCATGTTCGCGCTGAAGTTGTCCTGCAGCTGCGTGTGCTTGTAGAGGTTGTTGAGCACCACCTTCGCGACGGCGTCACGCTTCAGCACGATCACGAGGCGCTGGCCGGTGCGCCCCGACGTCTCGTCACGGAGGTCGGCGATGCCGCTGACCTTGCCGTCCTTGACGAGTTCCGCGATCTTGATGGCGAGGTTGTCGGGGTTGGCCTGGTACGGCAGCTCCGTGACGACCAGGCACGTCCGGTTCTGGATCTCCTCGACGTTGACGACGGCGCGCATGGTGACGGATCCGCGGCCCGTGCGGTAGGCGTCCTCTATACCCTTGTGGCCGAGGATCTGGGCGCCGGTAGGGAAATCAGGTCCCTTGATCCGCAGGATGAGCGCTTCGAGGAGCTCCTCCTTCGTGGCGTCCGGGTTCTCGAGGTACCACTGGACGCCGTCGGCCACTTCGCGGAGGTTGTGCGGGGGGATGTTCGTGGCCATGCCGACGGCGATGCCGGAGGACCCGTTGACGAGCAGGTTCGGGAAACGCGACGGGAGGATCGTCGGCTCCTGGTTCTTGCCGTCGTAGTTGTCCTGGAAGTCGACGGTCTCCTCGTCGATGTCGCGCACCATCTCCATGGCGAGCGGTGCCATCTTCGTCTCGGTGTACCGGGGCGCGGCGGCGCCGTCGTTGCCCGGCGATCCGAAGTTACCCTGGCCGAGCGCGAGCGGGTAGCGCATCGTCCAGTCCTGGATGAGGCGCACCAGGGCGTCGTAGATCGCCGAGTCGCCGTGCGGGTGGTACTGGCCCATGACCTCACCGACCACGCGGGCGCACTTGTTGAACGAGCGGTCCGGCCGGTAGCCGCCGTCGAACATCGCGTAGAGCACGCGGCGGTGCACGGGCTTCAGCCCGTCGCGTACGTCGGGCAGCGCCCGGCCCACGATGACCGCCATCGCGTAGTCGAGGTAGGACCGCTGCATCTCCGTCTGCAGGTCGACCTGCTCGACGCGGTCCGTCAGGACCTCGCCCTCGATGGGCTCGTCAGGTCCGTTGCCGGTGATGTCGTCACTCATGAATCAGTTCCGTTCGTGATGGTTTTCAGCCACAAAGGTCGCTCGACTGCAGGCCGGTACACGGCGTCCTGTGGAGGCGCCTTGATATTCGCGGGGAACGAGCGAATCTCATTGCGCCGGCAGGATGCCGGGTGTAGGACCTCAGATGTCGAGGAAACGCACATCCTTGGCGTTCTGCTGGATGAAGTTGCGGCGGGACTCGACGTCCTCGCCCATGAGCACGGAGAACACCTGGTCGGCGGCGGCGGCGTCGTCCATGGTCACCTGCAGCAGGGTGCGGTGGTCCGGATCCATGGTGGTGTCCCACAGCTCGGTGTAGTCCATCTCGCCGAGACCCTTGTACCGCTGGATCCCGTTGTCCTTCGGGAGCCGCTGGTTGTTCGCGACGCCCATCCTGATGACCTCGTCGCGTTCCCGGTCGCTGAACACGTAGTCGTGCTTCGCGTTGGACCACTTGATCCGGTACAGCGGGGGCTGTGCGAGGTACACGAAGCCGTTCTCGATGAGCGGCCGCATGTAGCGGAACAGCAGGGTCAGCAGAAGCGTGGTGATGTGCTGGCCGTCCACGTCGGCATCGGCCATGAGCACGATCTTGTGGTACCGCGCCTTGTCCACGTTGAAGTCCTCGCCGATCCCCGCACCGAACGCGGTAATCATGGCCTGGACCTCGCTGTTGCCGAGCGCGCGGTCGAGGCGGGCCCGCTCCACGTTCAGGATCTTCCCGCGGAGGGGGAGGATCGCCTGGGTCTCGGGATTCCGTCCCCGGACCGCGGAGCCGCCGGCCGAGTCACCCTCGACGATGTAGATCTCCGACCGCGCGGGATCCTTGGACTGGCAGTCCTTCAGCTTGCCCGGCATCCCGCCGGACTCCAGCAGTCCCTTGCGGCGCGTGGACTCACGCGCCTTCCGGGCCGCGAGGCGTGCCTGCGAGGCCTGGATCGACTTGCGGATGACATCGCGGGCCGGTCCGGGGTTGCGCTCCAGCCAGTCCCCGAGCTGGTCGGTGACCACGCGCTGCACGAAGCCCTTCGCCTCGGAGTTGCCGAGCTTGGTCTTCGTCTGGCCCTCGAACTGCGGCTCCGACAGCTTGACGGAGATGACGGCGGTGAGGCCCTCGCGGATGTCGTCACCCGTGAGGTTGTCGTCCTTCTCCTTGATGATGTTCTTCTCGCGCGCGTACTTGTTGATCAGCGTGGTCATCGCCGCACGGAATCCCTCTTCGTGCGTGCCGCCCTCATGGGTGTTGATCGTGTTCGCGTAGGTGTGCACGCTCTCGGAGTACGCCGATGTCCACTGCAGGGCCACTTCCACGGCCATCTTGCGGTCCGTGTCCTCGGTCTCGAAGGCGATCACGTCGGGGTGGATGACGTCCACGCGCTTGGAGGAGTTGAGGTGGTGGACGTAGTCCAGCAGCCCGTTCTCGTACAGGTACACGACGGAGCGGTGCTTCGGCTGTCCGTCGGACTCCTGGGCGCTGTCGACCTCCGCGACCTCGGTGGTCTCCACAGCGTCGACGCGCTCGTCGGTGAGCGTGATGCGCAGTCCCTTGTTGAGGAAAGCCATCTGCTGGAAGCGCGCGCGGAGCGTCTCGAAGTCGAACTCCGTGCTCTCGAAGATGGTGTCGTCGGGGTAGAACGTCTGCGTGGTTCCCGTCTCCGACGTCTCCTCGCCCTTCCGCAGCTCACCGACCGGCTTGCCACCGTCCCCGAAGGACTGGCGCCATACGTGGCCCTGGCGGCGCACCTCGGTCTCGACGCGCTTGGACAGGGCGTTGACGACGGAGATGCCGACGCCGTGCAGGCCGCCGGAGACCGCGTAGCCGCCACCGCCGAACTTGCCGCCCGCGTGGAGGATGGTCATGACCACTTCGACGGTCGGCCGGCCCTCAGTGGGATGCATGTCCACGGGGATTCCTCGGCCGTTGTCGACGACCTTGACGCCGCCGTCGGACTGGAGCGAGATCTCGATGTGGTCGCAGTACCCCGCCAGCGCCTCGTCGACGGAGTTGTCCACGACTTCGTAGACGAGGTGGTGGAGACCGCGAGGACCGGTCGATCCGATGTACATCCCCGGGCGCTTCCGGACCGCTTCCAGACCTTCGAGCACTGTGATCTCACTGGCACCGTAGGCGTGTTCCGTGGCCGCCTCGAGGATCGGGGACTCGCCGTCGCCTATTCTCACGTCGCTTGCATTCAACTCGTTCTCGTGTGCCACAGGCGTAGACGGCTCCTCAGCTGGATCGACCAAAACAATCTTCACTATTCTACCCCGGGGAGGGCCGCGGTCCTTCGCGAACACCCCTTCACTGGCCAATAAAGCCGTGTCAGAGTGGACGGCAGTCCCGCCCATGAGCCCGGATACGACCGCCGGGACCCTGATTGCCCTACAGGCCGTTCAGCCGATGGCCGTTCGGAGCCGATGTCACCCGTAGGTGTCCCTGGGTCCGCGGCCCTTCACGGAGCGTCCACCCTTGCGCCAGCTGGGGGCGGCGGGTCCGATGACCGACAGCCGGGTGACGACCCCGGGACCGAGTTCGGCTTCGAACCGCTGCAGGACCTGGGGGGTGATGAGGCGGAGCTGCGTGGCCCAGGCGGTCGAATCGCACCGGACCAGCACGGTGTCCGCGTCGAAGCTCTCGGGCACGCAGTGCGCGGCGATGTCCACCCCCACGATCTCGCTCCAGCGTGACAGCACCGATCCGACGGCGACGGGCGACTTCCATCCCCGCTCGGCAAGCATCCGCGAGAAGACATTCCCGACGCCCTCCGGATCCCGGCCGCCGTACACCGGCTCCGGGGAGTACCGCCGTCGGCTCGTCTTCGGTGTGCGCTTCGACGCGCCCTCCCGTGGTGTGCCCCTCGCCTGCGAGGCGCTTCGCAGCCGGTTGAGCAGGGCCTGCGGCGCGTCCTGTTCCGGGAATTCCTCTGCGGCATCCGGCGTGTCCGCCAGGTTGCCGCCCTCCTGCCGGGGCGCGGGCGGCCGGGCACCGGTGGATTCCGGCTCCTGTCCGTCCGCGGGCGGGCTCCCCCCGGACGAACCGTCAGACATCTATTCCTCCGAGGGCATGTGTATCGCCTGCGGGGAGTTCACGGTTCGGCCCTGGAACGGCGGGGTCGCCGCTTCCGCGGGTGCCGCCGCCCCCTTCGACGGCCCCGGGAACGACCCGGAGTTGCCGGCCGACGAGTGCCGAGGGAATATCGTCGCCCACGGCCGCGGTGACCAGGACCTGCTCCGCCGGTGCCACGATGGCCGCGAGGCGGGTGCGCCGCTGGGCATCGAGTTCGGCGAAGACATCGTCGAGGATGAGCACCGGGTCACCCCCGGGTGTCCGGTCCTCCTCGAGCAGGAGGTAGTAGGACGCCAGCCGCAGTGCCAGGGCCGTGGACCAGCTCTCCCCGTGGGAGGCATAACCCTTGACGGGTGCCCCGCCGAGCAGCAGCGCGAGCTCGTCACGATGCGGTCCGACGAGGGAGATTCCGCGGTCCAGTTCCTTCCGGCGGTGGCGCAGGAGACCCTTGAGGAACAACTGGATGAGTGAGGCCTCGTCGAGCCCCCGCAGGCTGTCGTCCTCGTCGTGGCGCATCGGATCCGCGGCGCCGTCGTGCGCCGTGGGGTCCGACGACGGCGAGACGCTGGAGACGTAGGCGAGGTCGACGGATTTCGAACCGTCCGTCAGCTCCTGGTAGGCCCGCTGGACATGGGGACGGAGTTTGTCGACGAGGACCACCCGCGCGGACAGGAGGCGGGCACCGGATTCAGCGAGGTGCTGGTCCCACACATCGAGGGTCGCCTCGTGCCCCGTCGAGAACCGGCCCGCCGCACGGGCCGATTTCAGCAGGGCGTTACGTTGCTTGAGGACCCGCTCGTAGTCCGCCCGGAGCGCGGAGTGGTGCGGCAGCAGTGACACCATGACGTCATCGAGGTACCGCCGCCGCACGGACGGGTCGCCCTTGACGAGGGTCAGGTCCTCCGGTGCGAAGAGCACGGTCTTCAGGATGCCCGCGGCGTCCCTGGCCCGCACGGGATTGGACCGGTTGATCCGCGCACGGTTCGCGGCGTCGGCATTGATCTCGACTTCCACGCTCGTGCGCTGCGCACCCCGGACCAGCCGGCCCCTGATGATCGCCCGTTCCTCGCCGAAGGCGATGAGTGGTTTGTCCGTGCTGACCCGGTGCGATGAAAGAGTCGCGAGGTAGCCGATGGCCTCGACGATGTTGGTCTTACCCACGCCGTTGGGTCCGACGAAGACAGTGATCCCCGGCTCCAGGGCGGTGTCGAGCTGCTCATAGCTCCGGAAGCCGGTGAGCGAGAGGTGCTCGACGTACACCGGAGCGCCGCTTACTCGGGCTTCGGCTGAGCGGGCCTGACGGCATGGCCGCCGAACTGGTTGCGTAGCGCAGCCACCATCTTCATGGACGGGGAGTCCGCCTGCCGCGAACTGAACCGGGCGAACAGGGCTGCAGTGATCGCGGGAGCGGGCACCGAGTTGGCGATCGCCTCCTCGACGGTCCATCGGCCCTCGCCCGAATCCTCCACGTATCCCGCGATCCGCGCGAGGCCCGGGTCTTCCTGCAGTGCCTTGACCACGAGGTCCAGCAGCCAGGAACGGACCACGGTGCCCTTCTGCCAGGCCGCGAAGGTGCCGTGGACATCCTTCACGATGTCCTTGGCCTCGAGCAGTTCGTAGCCTTCAGCGTAGGACTGCATGAGCCCGTACTCGATCCCGTTGTGGACCATCTTGGCGTAGTGACCGGCTCCGACGTCTCCGACATGGACGAAGCTCTCGGCGCGCTCCCCTTCGGGGCGCAGTGCGTCGAAGATCGGCATGGCGAGTTCCACGTCCTCATCGGTCCCGCCCGCCATGAGGCCGTAGCCGTTCTCCAGGCCCCACACTCCACCCGAGACGCCGCAGTCGAGGAAGCGGATTCCCTTCTGGGCGAGCAGCGTGGCATGGAGCTGGTCGTCGGTGAACTTCGAATTGCCGCCGTCGATCACGAGGTCGCCTTCGGCCAGCAGCTGGGACAGCTCGGTGACGACGCCGTGGGTGATCTCCCCGGCCGGCACCATGACCCAGACCACGCGCGGCGTGGGCAGGACGGCCACCAGTTCCTCGAGGCTCGGTACGTCCGTTCGATCAGGGGAGCGGTCGAAGCCGGTGACTTCGATCCCTTTCGCCCGGAGTCGCTCCCTCATGTTGAATCCCATTTTCCCGAGACCGATGAGACCGATGTGCATGAGCTCTCTTTCTGACGACGTGTTCGTCCGGCCGTCGGCCGGCGTGGAGGAACTGGTCACGCGGCTACTGATTGGGGAGCCGGACGGGCATGAGCAGGTAGCGGTAGTCTTCCCTGTCCTCCCCGGACGCGTTCTCCTGTGCCGAGAGCACCGCGGGCTTCGGCGGGGACGTGAAGGAGAACCGCACGTAGGGGCTGTGGAAGGCCCCGAGTCCCTCACTGAGGTAGTGGGGATTGAACGCAACGGTGATGTCGTCGCCGTCCAGTGTGGCTTCGATCGCCTCGGAGGCCTGGGCATCCTCCCCGGTACCGGCGTCGAGGGTCACCTGTCCGTCGGTGAATGCGAGGCGGACGGGCGTGTTGCGTTCGGCGACGAGCGAGACGCGGCGTACCGCTTCGACGAGGGCGCTCGTCTGCACTGTGGCGTGGATCGGCGTGGTGTCGGGAAACAGCGACCGGATCTTGGGGTAGTCACCGTCCACGAGGAGCGAGGTGGTGCGTCGCCCGCCGGACTCGAACCCGATGAGCTCGGAGTTGTCCGAGAACGCGATGTTCAGTTCACCGGCCCCGCCGAGGGTCTTGGCCACTTCGTTGAGGGTCTTCGCCTTCACGAGGGCGCTCGTGGAGATGCCGGGAGTGGTCGGTTTCCAGGAGACTTCGCGAAGTGCCAGCCGGTAGCGGTCCGTTGCAAGGAGCGTGATGAGGTCGTCCTCGATCTCCATCCGCACGCCGGTGAGGATGGGCAGGGTGTCATCGCGGCTCGCGGCGATGATGACCTGCGACACGGCCTGGGAGAAGGCATCGCCGTCGACCACGCCACTGACAGCGGGAAGTTTCGGCAGTTCGGGATATTCCCCTTCGGGCATAGTTGCGAGGTTGAAACGACTGTTGCGGCATGTGAGCGTCACCTTCGAGCCGTCGGTGGCCACCTCGACCGGCGCTGAGGGCAGACTGCGGCAGATGTCGGCCAGGAGTCGTCCGGACACGAGGATCGTGCCTTCCTCGAGGACGTCCGCGGGGATCTCGAGTCGCGCCGAGATCTCGTAGTCGAAGCTCGAGAGGCTGAGCGTGCCGTTCTCGGCTTTGATCAGCAGGCCCGCCAGGACGGGCACGGGTGGCCTCGGTGAGAGGGAACGAGCGGTCCACGACACTGCCTCTGCAAGTACATCCCGCTCAACTCTGAATTTCACGGAGCAGTGCCGCCTTTCGCCAGATCAAAAAAACAGCCACCGGCGAACCGCCGGCGGATGGTCGGGTCCGATGCCTGGGTGGGTGGTCCCACGGCACGGGAACTACAACCCTACTGGGTCCGAGCCCAGCCGGGTAGCGGTCCCGTGACGCGGGGACCGGGAAGGCCCGGGGAGGTGTGCGGGACGTGGAATGTTATTTGACGAGCTTTTGAAGTTTAAGGTCCGTAGTGTTAATAACTGCTGTGGATTCTGTGGATAACCGGCTGGGGCCGGGCGTCGGCGCGGATTTTGCCTGTGGACAACGTGTGTGTCCAGACGACGGCCCACAGGGTCGGGGTGGGGACAGGATTCTTGTCATTCCGCGGATCCACAGGCGAGTAGGGGGTTATCCTCAGTCTGCACCGCCATGTTCCCCCGGTTATCCACAGTTGTGTCCACACCTGTTAATTACGCGGGTACCTGCGGGAGGCCTACTCGCCGGGTCAGCCTTCGCGCTGCTTGTGCTTGATGCGGTTGGTGAGCTCGGTGACCTGGTTGAAGATCGCGCGGCGTTCGGCCATGAGCTCACGGATCTTACGATCGGCGTGGATGACGGTGGTGTGGTCCCGTCCACCCAACTCCTGGCCGATCTTCGGCAGGGACATGTCCGTCAGTTCACGGCAGAGATACATGGCGATCTGACGTGCGGTCACGAGGGTCCTCGTGCGCGACTTGCTGCACAGTTCCTCCATGCTGATCTGGAAGTAGTCGGCCGTCTGGGCCATGATGACCGTCGAGGTGATCTCCTGGGCGCCGTCGTCGGAGATCAGGTCCTTCAGGACGATCTCCGCCAGGTTCACGTCCACGGGCTGGCGGTTCAGGCTGGCGAAGGCGGTGACCCTGATGAGGGCTCCCTCCAGTTCGCGGATGTTCGTGGCGATCTTCGAGGCGATGTATTCGAGCACGTCATCCGGGGCGCTCAGGCTGTCGCTGATCGCCTTCTTCCGGAGAATGGCGATGCGTGTCTCCAATTCGGGGGGCTGGATGTCGGTGAGCAGGCCCCACTCGAAGCGCGAACGCATGCGTTCCTCGAACCCGATGAGCTGCTTGGGTGGCAGATCGGAAGTGATGACCACCTGCTTGCTGTGGTTGTGCAGCGCGTTGAAGGTGTGGAAGAACTCCTCCATGGTCCGGTCCTTGCCGGACAGGAACTGGATGTCGTCGATCAGCAGGATGTCGACATTGCGGTAGGTCTGCTTGAAGCTCGAGCCCTCGTCATCGCGGATCGAGTTGATGAAGTCGTTGGTGAACTCCTCGGAGTTCACGTACCGGACGCGGATACCCGTGTACAGGTGCCTCGCGTAGTGGCCGATGGCATGCAGGAGGTGGGTCTTGCCCAACCCCGAGTCGCCGTAGATGAACAAGGGGTTGTACGCCTTCGCCGGTGCTTCGGCCACCGCGACCGCGGCCGCGTGGGCGAAGCGGTTGGATGACCCGATGACGAAGGTGTCGAAGATGTACTTCGGGTTCAGCCGGCCGAACTCGTGCGAATTGCTCGGCGGCGTGGGTGACGGTTTGGCCTCCCCCTTCGGCTCCGGCGACGGCGCCTCCATCGGTTCCTGCTCTGGAACCTCCTCGACGACGGGCGTCAGTTCGGGATCGATCACGAACGCGCACTGGATGTCCTCGCGGAACACGTCGCGCAGCGCCTCGTCGAGGGCTCCCTTGAGTTGTGTCTGCAGCACTTCCCGGGTCAGTTCGTTCGGCACGGCGATGAGCATCGTGGTCCCGATGAGTCCCTGGGCCTGGGCGAGGACCATGAAGCCGCGCTGGCGGGGGGTGACGCGGTCGTCCTGTTCGAGGGTTCGGATGACTTTACGCCAGGAGCTCCCGACGTCGTTTACCTCATCTGTACCCACGAACACCCCTCTAGAACTGCGTTTCCGCTCGAAAATGTCCGTCATCCACAGGGTTGTGCACATGTCGTGGATAAACGGACCAGAGCCAAGACTAGAGGATGGAAAGTACAGAAGATAGCGGATTGACGCGGTCTCCGGGCCCGGGTCGGGGCTGGTACCGGGGCCCCCTGGAGGGGCGTGTAGGGTGATTCGAGGTCGGGTTGTCCACAGGCTGGTGACAACGCGATCCACAGGGCACCGGGCACGAGTTTGACGCCCGTCAGCGCTGTCCCCTAACGTTATGTAGTCCAACATGTCTGCATTTCGCATGCCATCACAGGTGTTCCCGGGTACTAAGAGGCCTCGGGATGTGACAGCTCTTCCGCGAATGTCGGATGTACACCTTCATCGCGTCAGTCTGTTCTTCCCCCTTGTTGCAATGGGCCGGACGCATCTCAAGATCGTTCTGGAGTAACTACAGTGAGCAAGCGGACTTTTCAGCCGAATAACCGCCGTCGTGCCAAGAAGCACGGTTTCCGTCTTCGCATGCGCACCCGCGCTGGTCGTGCCATCCTGTCGGCGCGCCGCGGCAAGGGCCGTACCGAACTCTCGGCATAAGCGGTTCCTCCCTCGCCATGCATCCTTCGGATGATCGCGTCGGCACGGGTTCTCCTTTCTCAGCAATGGACAGGTTTCCCCCGTGCTCCCGATGATCCACCGGGTGCGAACGGCAGCGGACTTTGCACGTACCGTACGTTCCGGTGCCCGGTCAGGGCGCCGGAACGTTGTGTTATACGGCTCCCGGACAGAGGATTCCGCACCGTCGAGGGTCGGGTTCATCGTCGGCAAGAACGTCGGGAACGCGGTCACCCGCAACCTCGTTAAGCGAAGGCTCCGCCATTTGTCGGCGGAGTGGGTCGCAGCGAACCCTCGCGGTTACGACGTCGTGGTCCGGGCACTACCGGCGGCGGCGGACAGCGACTGGCCGGCCCTGACCAAGGACTTCACGACCTCCGTGTCTGCGGTGGCCCGGAAGCTGGGGAGCACCGAACCACCGGGAAGGCAGGGCGGAGTATCGTGAGCAAAGTCGCTGTTCAGGTGCTGGGCTTCCTCGTAGGGCTGCCTCGCCTGGGCGTGATCGGACTCCTGATCGCGTACCGGAAGGTCGTCTCTCCGCTGTACGGACAGGTGTGTCGGTTCTACCCGAGCTGTTCCGCCTATGCCCTCGAGGCCGTGACCGTCCACGGAGTCGTGCACGGCAGCTGGCTCGCCTCGAAGCGGCTGGCGAGGTGCCACCCCTGGAACGACGGTGGGGTGGACCACGTCCCGCCCGGTGGCAGGAGTTTTCCCGAGGGGAACGCGCCCGCGATAGTTGTGTTGAACCACCCGGTGATTCCGGCCGATGATGAATGCCGCCCCGCGGCCCGAGGAGCAGACTGATTATGGGTTTTTTTGAGACGATCCTGACACCGTTCAGGTGGCTCGTGTCGTGGATCATGTTCATGTTCCACGAGGGCTTCACGTTCCTCGGAATGAATCCCGCATCCGGGTGGACCTGGGTGCTGTCGATCATCGGTCTCGTCGTCGTCATCCGTGCCGCCCTGATCCCGGTCTTCGTCAAGCAGATCAAGGCGCAGCGCGGCATGCAGGCGCTGCAGCCGGACCTGCGCAAGCTGCAGCAGAAGTACAAGGGCAAGACGGACCAGCTCTCGCGTCAGGCGATGACGCAGGAACAGATGGCCCTGTACAAGAAGCACGGGACGAACCCGTTCGCCGCCTGCCTTCCCATCCTCATCCAGATGCCGTTCTTCTTCGCCCTGTTCACGGTCCTCAACGGGATCTCGCGGGCCAGTGAGGACAATGAGGGGATCGGCGCGCTCTCGCCGGACTCGGTCCGCGAGTTCGATGACGCGACGATCTTCGGCGCACCCCTCTCTTCCACCTTCCTCGGCAGTTTCGGCGCCGACGGCAACCTCAGCGTCATCATCCTCTCCGTGATCATGATCATCGCCATGACGGCGTCGCAGTTCATCACGCAGAAGCAGATCATGGCGAAGAACATGTCCGAAGAGGCCATGCAGAGCCCCTTCATGCGTCAGCAGAAGATCATGCTGTACATCCTCCCGCTGGTGTTCGGCATCGGTGGGATCAATTTCCCCATCGGTGTCCTGGTGTACTGGACCACCACCAACGTGTGGACCATGGCGCAGCAGTTCTACGTGATCCGCAGGATGCCCACACCCGGGTCCCCTGCTGCCAAGGCCCTCGCCGACCGGCGCGCCAAGAAGGGCCTGCCCATGGTCCCGCTGCTCGGAGAGCGCAAGGCCGAGCCGGCGGTGGAGACGGTGTCCGAACCGCGGATCCAGCGTGTCCAGCCCCAGCGCAAGAAGAGGAAGAAGCGATGACGGTAGACAACGGAGAGCAGATCACCGAGCACGAGCCGGAGCCCGACAACGACGTCGAGGGTCCTTCGGCGAGCAAGGCGTCCCGGCTCGACGAGGAAGGCGACGTCGCGGCGGACTACCTCGAGGAACTGCTCGACATCGCCGACATCGACGGGGACATCGACATCGAGGTCCGCAGCGGCCGCACGTACATCTCCATCGTGTCCGAGGACACGTCCGACACCGGGCTGAGTTCGCTCGTCGGGCGCGACGGCGAAGTGCTGGAGGCGCTCCAGGAGTTGACGAGGCTCAGCGTTCTGACCGCCACCGAGACGCGATCGCGGCTGGTCCTGGACGTGGACGGCTACCGCGATCGGCGCGGGCGCGAGCTGACGAAGATCGCGCAGGACGCCGTCGAGAAGGTCAGGGAGACCGGGGAGGACCTCGCACTCGCACCGATGTCCGCCTACGAGCGGAAGATCGTGCACGACGTCGTCGCCGACCTCGGATTCGTCAGCGAGTCCGAGGGGGAGGGACAGGCACGGCACATCGTCGTGTCCCCCAGCGATGACTGAATCCGTCGTCCCTGACGGCGGTGTTCCCGAGCCGACGATCGAGGAACTGGAGGCTGCGTCCTCCGTCTTCGGTGCCCGGCTCGCCCTGGCCCACGGTTTCGTCGCTCATCTCGCGTCGTCCGGCATCGAGCGCGGGCTGCTCGGACCCCGGGAAGTGCCGCGGCTGTGGGGCCGTCACGTCCTGAATTGCGCCGTGGTGTCGGAGCTCATGGACCCTGGTGCGTCGGTCGTGGACGTCGGAAGCGGGGCAGGTCTGCCCGGTCTGGCGATCGCGATCGCGCGGCCCGATCTTCAGCTCGAGCTGGTGGAACCGCTCGAGCGGCGCGTGATCTGGCTCGAGGAGGTCGTCGCCGATCTCGACCTGGACAACGTGAGCGTCCACCGGGCGCGCGCGGAGCAGATGGTGGGCACCCTCCGGGGTGACTACGTGACCGCGCGGGCCGTCTCCGCACTCTCGACGCTCGCGGGATGGACGATTCCGCTGACGAAGGCCGGAGGACAGGTCCTCGCGATCAAGGGACGCAGCGCCGGCGAGGAGATCGAGAAGGCCCGCAGGGTCATCCGGACGCTGGGTGGGGGGACTGCGGAGATCGTCCTGGCCGGGAGTGATGTCCTCCAGGAACCCACCACCGTCGTCCGGATCCCGGTCCGTTCTGCGTGAGTCCCGGCCGAGCACGCGTGGCGTCGTCGTCCCGTGCGTGGCGGACCGCCCGTTACCCTTGTAGATAACGACGTCTGGCATGTGAGAGTGAGCTACTGAGTGACCATCAAGGACGCCCCCGCGAAGAAATCCGGGCCGCTGCAGGTTCCGGGATCCCCTCCCTCCGTTGGACTGCGCGCAATACAACCGGGAGTGTTTTCCGACCCCGCAAACACGGGGGTCGTTCCACGTGAAACACCCGTTGCTTCCCCGGCGTCCGGCGACGCTCCCGCGGCCAGGAAGGCTGCGAAGGGCAAGAGCGTGATGGAGGCGATGGACGATTCATCCCCTCTCGGGCGAGAGCTGGCGAGTGAGACCAGGCGCCGTGAGAAGCTCCTCGGCAAGGAACTCCCCAAGCCGAAGAGCACGCGCATCATGACCATCAGCAATCAGAAGGGCGGAGTCGGCAAGACGACGACGACGGTCAACATCGCCGCTGCCCTCGCGACGGCCGGACTCCAGGTGCTGGTGATCGACATCGATCCGCAGGGGAACGCGTCGACGGCCCTGAACATCGACCACCACGCCGATGTGGACTCGATCTACGACGTCCTGATCGACGACGTTCCGTTGGGCGACGTCGTCGTGGTGTGCCCGGATGTACCGAACCTCATCTGCGCCCCGGCGACGATCCACCTCGCGGGTGCGGAGATCGAGCTGGTCTCCCTCGTGGCCCGCGAGCAGCGGCTCCGCCGTGCCATCGATGTCTACGCCAAACAGCGCGAAGAGAAGGGTGAACCCCGCCTCGACTTCGTCTTCATCGACTGCCCGCCGAGCCTCGGTCTCCTGACGGTCAACGCGTTCGTGGCTGCGAAGGAAGTGCTCATCCCGATCCAGTGCGAGTACTACGCACTCGAGGGACTCAGCCAGCTCCTGAAGAACATCGAGATGATCCAGAAGCACCTCAACGCCGACCTGGCGGTCTCGACGATCCTGCTGACGATGTACGACGGGCGTACGAACCTCGCGGCCCAGGTGGCCGCCGAAGTGCGGGAGCACTTCCCCCAGCAGGTTCTGAAGGCCGTGGTCCCACGTTCGGTCAGGATCTCCGAGGCGCCGAGCTACCAGCAGACCGTCATGACGTACGACCCGTCGTCCAGCGGGGCCCTGTCCTACCAGGAGGCTGCGGCGGAAATCGCCGCGCGGTCCTGAACAAGGCCGACCGGCACCCCGCTGGGCCTTGCAAGACGTAGAGCTGGAGCAGAGCTCCAAATCGTGGAAGGAATGACATGGCGGAAAAGCGGCGTGGCCTGGGCCGGGGATTGGGCGCTTTGATCCCCAGTGCTCCTGCTGAAGAGGTAGTGGAGCAGGTCGAGCCCGAGCGGGTGGAGGAGGCGCAGAAGTCCCGGGGCCCAGAGAGGGCCTCCAACGCGCGGACTTCCGGCGGAAGGCCGGTGGACCTGTTCTTCGAGCGCGTGACAGAAGACGACGTAGCCGAGCAGCCTCGATCCTATTCCTCTGCCCTCCGGAGTGGCATCAACAAGAATGTCCTCGAGGCCCAAACGAAACGGGTTGCGAAGGGTTCGGGACGCAAGCCTGCTTCGACTGTCGGTCGAGCGCAGGACTCGTCGTCGTCCGCCGGGGAGAAGGCCGCGCCCGATGCCGCTTCCTCCGCGAAGGGCGGTGCCGGCCGGGACGAGCCGAAGGACCAGGAGAGCCGCGCTGGTGCCGACTCCGCCGATCGACCTTCTCCCCCGGAGGCAGAGAAGGCAGATCGGGCGTCGCCGCAGGAGAACAAGCGCCCGGGTGACGCTGAGCCCGTCACCGCTACTGCGCCGGGGGACGAGGCCGTTTCCCGGAGGGCGCGTCCTGAGACCGGAGTGCCGTCAGGGGACGTATCACCGTCAGGGGAATCCGCCGCCGTTTCACGTGAAACGCCGCCCGCTGCACCTGTGGAGGACACGGGTTCGAACAGCGGACTTCTCGAAGTGCCGGGAGCGACCTTCGCGGAGCTCTCGCTCGCCAGCATCCATCCGAATCGCAAGCAGCCCCGCGTCGAGTTCAACGAGGACGAATTGGCGGAGCTCGTGCATTCGATCCGGGAGATCGGCGTGCTGCAGCCGGTCGTGGTGCGCCCCTCCAAGGAAGCCGGAGACGCCCCGTACGAACTGGTCATGGGAGAGCGGCGACTCCGGGCATCGCGCGAGGCCGGAATGGAAACGATCCCGGCGATCATCCGATCGACCCTCGACGACGATCTGCTTCGGGACGCCCTGCTCGAGAACCTCCACAGGAGCGCCCTCAACCCCCTGGAAGAGGCCGCTGCCTATCAGCAACTGCTCGACGACTTCGGGTGCTCGCACGACGAACTCGCCGGGCGGCTCGGACGCTCAAGGCCGCAAATATCCAACACGCTGCGGTTGATGAAGCTCCCGCCGCTTGTGCAGCGACGCCTGGCGGCCGGGGTGCTCTCTGCGGGCCACGCCCGCGCCCTGCTCGGACTCGCGGATCACGCCGAGATGGAGAAGCTGGCACAGAGGATCGTGGCCGAGGGACTGTCGGTGCGATCCACGGAGGAAATCGTGGCCCTCAGTGGAGGACTCCGACGGGCCACCAAGTCTGCGACTCCCCGGGATGGGGCCCGCCACGAGCGGCTCGACTATCTGGCGTCGTCGCTCTCCGACCGCCTCGACACCAGTGTGAAGATCACTCTGGGAGCAAAGAAGGGTCGCGTTAGCATCGAGTTCGCCAGTGTGGATGATCTCAACCGGATCATCGGCGTGCTTTCCCCCTCCAAGGATCGAGAGTAAGCCGCGGTCCCGTTTCACGTGAAACGGGACCCTCACTGCCGTACCGTGTATCTGTGCCCATATGGGCATCCTGTTGGTGGCCGGCGCCGCGCGTGTCATGGCACGGCATGCCCGCGAGTCCGGGAACCCCCGTGTGTCCCCTCTCTGACATCTGATTCAATCGCGTGATCATCATCGGAGCGCCTCGGTTCGAGCGGACGTTCGAGCCGGGGCGTGCACGCGGCCATGCCGTCTTGCCGACGGGCGTGAGTCCGATCAGTCCCGACTGTGTGTGCCTGGAGCCGGTCGACGTCTGATTCATTGCCCGGCCGAGCGGTACCGATCCGTCCGCGCAGGTCGGGGTTTCACGTGAAACGGAGCCCAGGATACGCACAACGCCCGGCCGTGCGTCCTCCCCCTTTCCATCTCACCGAGTAGGCTGCTGGATATCTTGACGTCGATCCCAGGGCGTCCTTCGGCCCTGGGGTTCTGTTCCTCACTCCTAAGATCAATAGGGACGTGCCGTCTTGCACCCACCTCCCGGTTCACGGGCGGCCGCCTCCCCCTGCACGCACAGTTCCCCCCTACCTGAAGGAGATGATTCCGCCCCATCGTGGGCTCCCAGAAGCAGGCCCAAGACACGGTCCAGCGGCGCTCCGCCGTTTCACGTGAAACGTCGGGTTCTCGGCCCGCCAAGCGCGACTGACGATCCCTGCCCGTTCCGCTCCAAGGGCGGGCGGTCGGAGACAGCATCTCGGTCGACCACGCCCGACGTGGAATCTCGAGAATGGCCGTTCGCTCGGACCGGCAGTGTGGGAGGAAGCCCGATGCGCCGACCCGCGCAAGAACAAGCGCTGTACCCGAACCGAGCGGCCCGCGTCTGGTCGCCGGGAGTAGGCGCAGTCGTTAAGCCTGGCAGCTCGACCGGCGCGCAAGTCAGGGTTGCACCAGGGCAGGCGGGCTCATCCACGGCAGCCCCGCCCGTTGATCAGGATCGCGCTAGCCGGGAAGAGAGAAAGTGGAAGGACAGCCCGGGCCGGGCGGAGGAGTATCGGGACTGGAGAGCCTGTGCCACCGTCTGCGAGATTCCGCGGGTCGGTCTTCGCGGTGGCCGGCGCCTGTTCGGATGTTTCACGTGGAACGGGGTCGTCCTCCTGACGCCTTCGTGTGCGGCGGCGGGCGGAGCGCTACGTTGCGAGCCTGCGCTGCCAGAGCAGCCGAACGCTCAGGGAATCGAGGTTCAGGAGTCGCCGGTACCACGCGTGGCTGAGAGGGGTGAATTCTTTTCCGCTGTCTGGATCCCTCCTGCGGGCACGTTCGCAAGCAACGATCAGTCCACCTGAAGGCATAGGTGAGGGAGACGCAAAGAACTCGTCTCCCGGGGAGCCGATGCCCGCGTCCTCGACACTGCCCCATGACGAACCGCGACGGCGGTGGTTCAGGGACGAACCGCGACGGCGTGGTCCAGGCACGATGTCCTCGGACACTACTGCGACCGGACCGAATGCCGCTCGGCTCTCCTGCGGGCTGTCCCACCACGGATCTATGGGAACGGCAGGATGTGCGGAGCCGCGATGCACGCTCCGGCGTGCGTGAGGATCCGGGGCTCCGGGAAGCGCGAGGCCGCTGCGGCCGTGGACGAGGGGCAGCGGAATGACGACCGATCTGTGCAGCCCGCCTGCAATCGTTCCACGTGAAACGCCCGCGTCGATTCATACGTACGGTCAGTGGGTGTCAGGGAGGATCAGGTGCCGAACGGCCGGCCTACCCTTCTCCGAGCGCTCTCGCGTGCCGTTCGGACGCGAGTCGTCAGGATCCACTGACGTCGCCGGGTGGCGAATAGTCGGCCCCCAGTCCCTGTCGATCTGGCGCGGCCACCCTGATGGAGCGATCCTTCGCGCCGAAAATCGCAGATCATCAACTCATATGGGTTGAGCCCGGCGAGCGAGATGGCGGCCGGAGGTTTCACGTGGAACCGCGATCCCGATCGTACGATCGGCCCCTGCCCCCGCCGTGTTCATTCCTCCTCCATCGGACGGTTGTGCCGGCGGGCTCCGGTGCGTCTGCGCGGCTGCGCCGACCGTCCGTTACCTGCCGATCCGGGTCGCTGCGGAGGATGAGGGTGTCCGGCTCTCCGCACCAGGCAAAAGAGGCACGGCGGGCCCGTCGGGGAGGGAGGGTGTGCCCCTCGAAGGCACGAACGTCTCGGTGCACACAGCAGGGGCCCGCCGGATCAATCCGGCGGGCCCCACGACATGCGTATGGATCAGTTGATGAACGCGGCGAATTCCTGCTCGAGGACTTGCTTCGGCTTGGCGCCGATGGAGGTGGCTGCCACCTCTCCGCCCTTGAACACGTACACCGCGGGGATCGAGGTGATGCCGTACTTCGCAGCGATGGCGGGGTTGTCATCGACGTTGACCTTCACGACGTCGACCTTCTCGCTGTGCTCCGCCGCGATGTCGTCGAGGATCGGCGAGAGCATGCGGCAGGGTCCGCACCACTCCGCCCAGAAATCGACGATGACCGGCTTGCTGGCCTTGAGGACGTCGGCGTCGAACGACGCGTCCGTCACATCCTTTGCGTTGCTCATGGTGTTACTCCTTGCGTAGGTGGTTGATCAGAGGGTGACCGACTCCGACACGGCTTCGGCGGGCGGGGTGGGTACGGTAGCGGCGGTCATCGCAGTGCTGACGGTGTCGGCCAGATAGTGTTCCACGTCGAGGGCCGCGACACAGCCGCTTCCCGAGGCCGTGATGGCCTGGCGGTAGGTCGGGTCGATGACGTCGCCGGCGGCGAAGACGCCGGGAAGCGATGTCTTGGACGTACGACCGAGCACCGCGATGGTACCTTCGCTGGTCAGCTGGAGCTGATCCTTGACGAGCTCCACCCGTGGGTCATTGCCGATGGCAACGAAGATGCCGGTGACGTCCACGTCACTGGTCGACCCGTCGAGAGTGCTCGCGACCCTGACCCCGGTGACCTTGTCCGCGCCGTGGATCCCGACGACCTCCGAGTTCCACAGGAAACGGATCTTCTCGTGGGCGAACGCCCGGTCCTGCATGATCTTCGATGCTCGAAGGGTGTCGCGTCGGTGGATCACCGTCACGGAACGGGCGAATTTCGTCAGGAAGAGGGCCTCTTCCATCGCCGAGTCGCCGCCTCCGACCACGGCGATGTCCTGGTCGCGGAAGAAGAAGCCGTCACACGTCGCGCACCAGCTCACCCCGTGCCCGGACAGCCGCTTCTCGTCGTCGAGCCCGATCTCCCGGTACTCGGAACCGGTCGAGATGATGACGGCCCGGGCGAGGAATTCTTCGCCCGTAGCGATGGTGAGCTTCTTGATATCGCCGGAGAGCTCCGCGGAGACCACATCCTCGTAGAGGATCTCGGTGCCGAACCGACGGGCCTGCTGTTCGAACTGTTCCATCAGCTCCGGGCCCATGACGCCCTCCGGGAACCCGGGGAAGTTCTCCACGTCGGTGGTGTTCATGAGTTCACCACCGGCCTTGACCGAACTGGCGATCATCAGCGGCTTCAGATTGGCCCGGGCCGTGTACACCGCGGCGGTGTAACCCGAAGGACCGGAGCCGACGATGATGACGTCGTGGATCTTCTGCTCACCACCGGTGGCGTCTGCCGTGGGTGTTTCCAGCTGGACCTCGGTGTGCGTTGTCACGTTGTCGAAAGACCTTTCTGTCGTCTCCTGCGCTGGTCCGGACCTGCCGGATGTTCTCGCGGATACCTCCGTCAACGGAGCCGCAAAGGTGATTATTCCGTTGAGCGGGGCATGCGGATATGACCGGAGGTGCTGTCAGCATGCCCCCGGTCGGCACACGGGCGGGTCAGCTGACCGTGATCTCGGCGATCCTGAGCCCGAAGGGGAACTGGGCCTGGATGTCGGAGAGCCGCGGCAGCTGCGTGAAATTGATGATGACGTACTTCCCGGTGACGGGGCCGTCCGCGCCGGCGGGGATCGGCAGGTCCGCGGTCGGTGCGGTGAACCCGCCCTGCGCGATCTGTTCGGCGCCGTCGAGGGTGGGCCGGTCGTTCACGAGCACCGAGAAGGTACCCCCCGCGGCATTCAACTGATCGATGGAGACCTCCGTGATGGTGGACTCCTCCTCCAGTTCGACGACGAGCGCCAGGTTCGTGGCGAGCCCCCCGAACGTGTCGCTTGCGTAGACCTGGTTGCCCCAGAACGTGGCGGGGTTCCCGTCGATGATCAGCGGGAGCGTCCCGTCGTTGCCGGCATCGAGTCCGGGATTGTCGGGGACGAGTCGGGTGATGCCCGCAATCGCGGGAGTCACCGCCGCAGGAGTGGGCTCTGCCGACGGTGTGGCCGCCGGTGCTGCCGTCGTCGGGCTGTCGGCGGGTGCGCTCACGGAGGGGGTGGATTCGGCGTCGGCCACGGGACTTCCACCGCTGAAGACGGACCCCAGATGCGTCGCGGCCAGGACGACGGCGACCACGAGGACGACGGTGAGCACCGTGCCGACGAGGATCCGGGTGAACTTCAGCCCACCGCTGTCGTCGTCGTCCCTGTCCGTCTGCTCCGTGTCGAACTCGTCGGGATCATCCGACCCGGAGGAACGGTCGTCCTCGTCGCTGTACGTGGACAGCGGGAACATCGAAGCTGCCCGCCCCGCCTTCTGCCCACGGGCGGGGGAAGCCGCACGAGCAGGGGAATCGGCATCGGCAGGGGAGGCGGTACCGGTGGGGGAAGCCGAACCGACGGAGGCCGCCCCGGTGGCGGAGGCAGCGCCGACCGCACCCGCGCCCGCCGCCACGGCGGCGGCGCCGAGGCGCCCGCCTCCGTTACCGTCACCGGTCCCGTCTCGGGTGTCCTCCCGGGATGCGTCAGTGGAGCCGGCGGAGGACGCCCCGCCCGGCCGCCGACTCGGAGGTGGCGGCACCCGGTGCGAGGACGAGCGCTGGCCGGACACGGGCTGCGCGGCGACCGACTGCGCGGCGACCGGCTCCGCGACGGCAGATCCCGCCGTTACCGGCGGGAGATCGGAGGTGTCGTCCTTCGCCGCGTCTCCGGAGGTCCGCCGGCTGAACCGCCGCGCCAGCCCGGCGAGCCGCGAGGGGCGCTGCTGACGGTCGTCGTCGTAATCGTCGAAGTGGTCGTCGTCGTCGTAGGTCTCGGGTTCCGTGGAGCGCGGACGGCCGAAGATCTCGGAACCGAGCGTATCGGTGAAGAACGGTTCGACGTACGGCGCGTCCTGCTGGACGATGAGGTCCAGCATGTCGGCGGCGGGTGCGCGGTTGGTCACCAGGTAGGTGCCGGAGTCGGTGATACCGAGGTCGAGGACCTGGATGTTTCCACTGCGGTCGCCCGTGGCCAGTTCCCTGGCGCTCGTAGCCACCTGCGCAGCATTGCCGGGCGAGGCGACGAGGATGCTGACGGCCCGGTTGAGGACCTGGTCGACGCCGTCGAGCACGAGATCCTTCTCAGCAGAGGCCAGTACGTAGCCGGTCACCTTGTACCGGCCACCCAGCACTGAACCGACGTCTACTGCTTCTGGCACGTGTTCCTCCCCGGAAACGCTGGCTGATTTGTCCCCATGCTACCGGTCGGCCGGCCCATTCCCCGGCTGGTGATCAGGCGTTGCTCCGGCGGAATCGTGCGAGGAGCGGGCCTGCCAGCTCGGTGAGTTCACTGACGCGCAGCAGTTTCAGCATGACGACGTACACGACGGACATGAGCACTCCGCCGAGCGCGAGCACGGCGAACGCATTGAGTTTCGACTGCCACAGGAAGCCGTCGGCGCTGTACCCGCCGGACGCCCAGCACAGCGCGGTGCCCGCGACGGCAGCGACGATGCCGGCAAGGATGAGGCGGACATGGACGTCGAAGACGTGCCCCGCACCATAGGAGCCGATCGCGCGCGTGAGGAACACATGACTCACGACCACGGCGATCGCATTGCCGAGCGAGTAGGCGACGGCGAGCATCGGCACGATCAGCGGGGGGTCGAACGTGCTTGCGATGAGGGCGAAGACGACCCCGACGACGGACAGTACGACCTGGATCTTGAGCGGGGTCCTGACGTCCTCGCTGGCGTAGAAGACCCGGTTGAGGAAGAAGTTCGCACTGAGGAACGGGGCGCCCACGGCGAGGATCGCGATGATCACGCCGTTGATGGCGGCGCTCTCCGGGGACTCGCTGAACAGGACCCCCAGGGGTCCTGCGAAGGTGAGCAGTGCCGCCGCACCGAAGACGGTGGCGACGCCGATCATGCGCAGCCCCCGGGAGAGGGTGGTTCGAACGGTCGGCAGGTCGCCGTCGGCGTGCGCGGACGAGAGCTGGTTGAACATGACCGTGGCCAGCGACAGCGCGATCACCGAATGCGGCAGCTGGTACACCATCGCCCCGAACTCGAGGTTGGTGGAGCCGGCGATCTGCACCGGGGGGTCCTGGGCGAGAAACCTCTGCCGGGCGTCGGAGGCGATGGTGGCCACGCGCAGGTTCACGAGGTAGAGGCCGTTGCCGATGAGCATCGTCACGATCGTCACCGACGCGAGCTTGCCGGTCCGGCCGAGCCCCGTCCCGCGGATCCCGAACTTCGGGCGCAGGCCGAGGTCGAGGCGCTTCAGCGGGACGAGCAGCACGAGCGCCTGGATCACGATCCCGAGCGTGGTCCCGCCGGCCAGCAGTGCCGTCTGCGCCGTCGTCCACGTCTCGGGCCGGTGCTGTTGCGCCTGCTCGCCCCCCATCAGCGCGATGAAGACCACCAGGAACGCGATGGACACCACGTTGTTGACGACGGGCGCCCACATGTAGGGGCCGAACGAACCGTTGGCGTTGAGGATCTGCCCGGTCACCGCGTAGATCCCGTAGAAGAAGATCTGCGGCAGGCACCAGAAGGCGAACGCGGTGGTGAGGGCGAGGTTCGCCCCCGTGAAGCTCGTGGTCACGCTGACGATGACGGGCGCGGCGAGCGTGACGAGCACGGTCAGGACGAGGAGCGCGGCTGCAGTGAGGGTGAGGAGCCGGCTGACGAAGTCGGCGCCCCGGTCAGGCTGCCTGCTGGCGCGGATGATCTGGGGGACGAGGACGGCGTTGAACACGCCGCCCGCCAGCATGAGATAGAGGAAGTTGGGGAGGTTGTTCGCCGAGGTGAACAGGTCCGACACCTGCCCGGTGGCACCGATCGCCGTCGCCAGGAGGGCCACGCGGACGAGGCCCAGGATCCGGGAGACGAGAGTGCCCGCGGCCATGATCGCACTCGACCGGGCGGTGGAGCCGCCGCGGGGCGCGGAAGGATCGGCGCGGGCGGGGTCCTGCAGGGGTACCGAGGCTGTGTTCGTGTCAGACATCGCTCCCCATCGTCTCACCGATGGGACGACGACGGCGCGCCGCGGCCCGGGCGCGGGGGCCGCGCACCGGGTTCAGAGGTACTCGGGCAGGACCTCGCGGGCGAGATCGGCGATACGCCGCTCGTTGGGGAAGGACAGGCGGCGGCCGAGGTCCTGCAGGGGCACCCAGGCGACGTCGACGGCCTCGTGGTCGGGATCGTTCTCGATGGTGAGGTACCCGCCGGTACTGATCAGGAGGTAGTGGTGGACGGTCTTGTGCACGCGGTGCCCACTGACCGTGAACCAGTAGTCGATGCTGCCGAGCGCGGAGACGATCCTGCCCTCGATGCCCGTCTCCTCGGCGATCTCCCGAACCGCCGCTTCCTCGTTGTTCTCCGCGCCCTCGGGGTGGCCCTTGGGCAGGCACCACTCGAGGCGCCCGCCGCGGTTGAGGCGGGCGATGATGGCGACGTCGAGGGTGTCCTTCGAGGCGTCGACGACGATGCCCCCCGCTGACACCTCCTCCACCGTGGGCAACTGGTGCTGCACGGCAGGCATGCCCGAGGTTCCCATTGACACTGTCAACGGGGTGCGCTTCGGAGCACTTGGAACGGGTCGGTCCATGCAGACCACTCTAACGATCTTTGTCCACGGGGGATGACGGTACGGCCCGTTGCCCACCCGTTCCGCAGCAGCGTCACGGACCGGGGCGGCCCGGTCCGCGGTGTGGGAAACGGGTGCGGGTCTGGCACCCTTAAGGGACTATGGCGCACCTGCTGGACACTTCGACCCTCACCGCACCCCTCCCTCCTGTTGTCCTCGAGGTCGGCGAGCTCTTCGACGCCGCGGGCCATGAGCTCTCACTGGTCGGCGGACCGGTGCGCGACCTCTTCCTCGGCAGGGTGTCGCCCGATCTGGACTTCACGACGGACGCCGACCCGGACCATACGCTGGCGATCATCAGGCGCTGGGCGGACGCGTACTGGGAGATCGGCCGGGCGTTCGGCACGATCGGTCTCCGCAAGGACGGGTACCTGATCGAGATCACCACGTACCGCGCCGAGGCCTACGACCCCTCCTCCAGGAACCCGACGGTCGCCTTCGGCACGAACCTCGACGACGACCTCCAGCGCCGCGACTTCACGATCAACGCCATGGCCCTGAGGCTGCCCTCCCTCGAACTCGTCGACCCGTTCGGCGGGGTCCGGGACCTTCACGCCGGTGTCCTCCGCACCCCCGGCACGCCGTCGTCGTCGTTCTCCGACGACCCCCTGCGCATGATGCGTGCCGCCCGCTTCGTCTCCCAGCTGGGTGTGGCGGTGGCCCCGGAGGTGACCGAGGCGATGACGCAGATGTCGGAGCGGATCTCGATCATCTCCGCCGAGCGCGTACGGGACGAACTGGTCAAGCTCCTCCAGGGCAGGGCGCCGGACACCGGGATCGACCTGATGGTGGAGACGGGTCTCGCGGACCACGTGATCCCGGAGGTGTCCGCCCTGCGGCTGGAGACGGACGAGCACCACCGCCACAAGGACGTCTACCAGCACTCCCTCACCGTCCTGCGGCAGGCGTGCTCCCTCGAGTCGGACGAGACCGGGCCGGTCCCGGGGCCCGACGTCGTCCTCCGGCTCGCCGCCCTCCTGCACGACATCGGCAAGCCCGCGACCCGGAAGTTCGAGCCCGGAGGCGCCGTCAGCTTCCGGCACCACGACGCCGTCGGCGCGAAGCTCGCCGCGAAGAGGCTGCGGGCGCTGAGGTTCGACAACGACACCATCAAGGCCGTCGCGCGCCTCGTGGAACTGCACATGCGGTTCTACGGCTACGGCGAGGCGGGCTGGAGCGACTCCGCGGTCCGCCGCTACGTCAACGACGCCGGCCCCCTCCTCGAACGGCTCCACCGCCTCACGCGCTCCGACGTCACCACCCGCAACCGGCGCAAGGCCGAACGGTTGGCGTTCGCCTACGACGACCTCGAGGCGAGGATCGCCGCGCTCGCCGACCAGGAGGAGCTGGCCTCGATCCGCCCCGACCTCGACGGCGAGCAGATCATGGCGCTGCTCGGTGTCCGCCCCGGCCCCGTGGTGGGCCGCGCCTACCGGTTCCTCCTCGAGGAACGCATGGAGCACGGGCCGCAGGACCCCGCCGACGCACGGACCAAGCTCCGGCAGTGGTGGAGCGAGCAACCCGAATCCCAGGAGAGCACACCATGAAGCCGTTGTCAGGCGCCGCAGCACCGGACCTCACGCCGTCGGGAACGCCCCTGCCCCGCCTCTGGCTGCTCCGGCACGGCGAGACGGAGTGGTCGAGGGACGGCCGCTACACGGGGCTGACGGATCTCCCCCTGACCGGCTACGGGGAGGAACAGGCGCTCGCCGCGCGCGAGCACCTCCAGGGCGTCGACTTCGACCTCGTGGTGACCTCCCCCCTGCAGCGCGCCGTCCGCACGGCCGAGCTCGCGGGCTTCCCCGACGCCGAGGTGCTGCCCTACGCCCACGAGTGGGACTACGGCGACAACGAGGGGCTGAACAGTGCCAAGGTGCGCGCGGAGAACCCCGACTACCTGATCTGGAACGACGGCGCACCGCACGGGGAGACGCTGGACCAGGTGGCTGAGCGGGCGGACCGCGTGATCGCCCGGGTCCAGGCGGGGTGCGGTACAGCCGCCGACGACGATCCCGGGGCGACGCCCGTGCAGAACGCGCTGCTCGTGGCCCACGGACACTTCCTGCGGATCGTCGCGGCCCGCTGGCTGCAGTTCGGCGGCATCGAGGGCCGGCGCTTCGTCCTCGGCACGGCCGCGGTCTGCGCGCTCGGCTGGGACAAGCACACCCCCGCCATCGTGCACTGGAACCTCTAGGCGCCGTCGGGCCCCGACGTCTGGTGCGGTGGCCCGCGGACGACACGCCGGAGGGCCCACTCGAGCGGACCGGTCCGGTACCGCATGAGGAGGACGCAGCTGGCCGCAGCCTGCCCGGCGAAGAGGACGACGACGACCGCGACCACGGCGGTGGGCGGGAGGCGGTCCATCAGACCCAACCCGTAGCCCGTGAAGACGAGGCACAGCACGGCGGACTGGGCGAGGTAGTTGCTCAGGGACAGGCGGCCGGTCGGAGCGAGCACTGCCGTGACGACGCGTCCGGCGCGTGATCCCAGCACCAGCAGGAGGGACGCGGCGTAGCCCACGGTCACGAGCGGAGACACCACGACCGAGAGAGCGGTGGACAGGAGCGGCACCGCACCGCCGCCACCCCACACGTCGAGGTAGGCCGAGTATCCCGAGCCGGCCAGGCCGAGGGGGAGGGCCAGGACGACGACGCGCCACAGCACGGCACGCCGCGGCACCGCCGGTCGGAGGATGCCCAGCATCGCCAGGGCGGAACCCGCCAGGAAGGCCGCGAGGGCGAGCGGCCCCTGGAAGGACACGACGGACGGAAGGACGACGCCGTAGGTCGCCGCATTGGCGGCGAGTGCGGCGGCAGGGGACGCCGTCGGCGTGATCGACGCGCCGGGGGCGTCGGTACCGGCCCCACCATCGACGAGCAGGAGAGCCGCTGTGGCGACGAGGAGCAGGGCCGTCCCCAGCGTGATACCGAGCGCGAGACCGAGCCGTGCACGCGGTGCCGCGGACCAGGCGGCCAGCAGGACCACACCTGCCAGCGCATAGGTCAGGAGGATGTCGCCGTAGAACAGGGTCAGTCCGTGAACGACGCCGAGGACCCCGAGGAAGACGAGGCGCCGTGTCATGAGGGGCGTCCGTTCGCTGCCGGCTGCCGCTGCCAGCACGACGGACCCGTAGCCGAACAGCAGCGAGAACAGCAGGTAGAACTTGCCCTCGAAGAACATCACCACGGTGAACCGGATCCCCAGGTCCACCCGTGAGGCGGTGGACGGGTCCCGGCCTCCTGCCAGATGGGACGAGTCGGCGAAGAACCACACATTGACCATGAGGATCCCGAAGAGGGCGAAGCCCCTCAGGGCGTCGATCTGCGCGATACGTGAGGTCCCACCCGTCGGTCCCGGCACCCGGTTCCACCTCTCCCCGCAAATATCCCGATGAATTCACCAGAAGGGCTATGCCTGCGCATATTCCATACGGTAGCTTTGTCCACGTGCCATTGGGTCTTCCCAACCCGAACAGTTCGCGACGCGAACAGTTCGGGACTCGAACCGCGAGGGACCCCTGGCCGCATGACCACAGGTCACCCGACGGACTGGAGGTGGAGATCGTGAATACCATGCTCGGCGGAGCCTTTGCCCGCCTGACCGATCCTGCCTTCGTCGTCCGTCTCCATTAGGAAGTCGGCGCACCGGCGGTAGCCGGCCGACCCAGCACCGTCCCCCGTGCCCGTGCGCGGCTTTCCTGTCATCCTTTTCCCCCCGGCAATGCCATTCATGGCTGATCCCTGCCGAATTCCGTCCTGCCGAAAGTCCGTCATGCCCCATTCCAGGCCCATTCCTGCCCGATTCACCGACAATTCCTCCGCACCATTCCCTGCCTCCGGCGAATTCATCATGGGCGGATCCCTGACGCCGGCAGGTCCGATACAGGACCTGCCGCATGGTCGGGGATCCCCCATGCCCGGCTTCCGACATCGGAAGGAGGTACAGCGGATGCTGAGGAGATGGAGGAACGTCCTCTCCCTGGGGCGGCGCCGGGCCGAACGGCCACGCAACCCCCGGGAGGCGTCCCAGCGGTACACGCTGCCCCGGCACACCACCTACATCAGGTGACCCGTCGGCTCCCGCCGTGCCGACTGCGACCGGCGATCAGATCAGCGATCCCGGGTGCGGTCGGCGGGCGGCGATGGTCCGGTGTGCGGTCGGAATGGGGCGCGGGAATCCGGCGTTATAGGGTCGTGAGGTCATACGACCGGCCTTTTCCCCTGCCGGTCGGAAGGGAGATGGTGTGTCCGGCGTCAGGCGCGTGGCCATGCTGTCCCTGCACACCTCCCCGCTCGAGCAGCCCGGCATCGGGGACGCGGGCGGCATGAACGTCTATGTCCGGAGCACGGCCCTGGAACTCGCGGCGGTCGGGATCGACGTCGAGATCTTCACCCGGGAAGCGGGTGAGGGACGCCCGCGGCGCGAGGTGCTCGCCGACGGCGTCGTGGTCCACCACCTCGACGCGGGACCCCGCCACCGCATCCCGAAGGAGGACCTCCCGGGGCTGTCGGACATCCTCGCCGGCGCGATCACCGATGTGGCGGACCTCCTCGCGGACGGCCACTTCGACGTCCTGCATTCCCACTACTGGGTGTCCGGAACGGTGGGCCTCACCCTCAGCCGGCAGATGAACCTGCCCCTGGTCCACTCCATGCACACGATGGCGAAGGTCAAGAACCTGCGCATGAGGACACTCAGCGCCCCGGAACCGGCGGAGCGGATCGCCGGCGAGCAGGAGATCGTCGCAGGGGCGGCCCGCCTCATCGCGAACACGACCACCGAGGCGACCGAACTCATCGCACTCTACGGTGCCACCCCCGACAGGGTCGACGTGGTGGCCCCGGGCGTGGACCTGTCGACGTTCCACCCCGGGGACCGGGCCGCCGCGCGGGCCTCGCTCGCCTTCCCTCCCGGGCAGTTCCACGTGGTGTTCGCCGGCAGGATCCAGAAGCTGAAGGGACCGCAGGTCCTCGTCGCCGCAGCCGCGGAACTCCGACGCCGTCGGCCCGACATCCCACTGGCCGTCAGCATCCTCGGCTCGGGCAGCGGCTCCGAGGCGCTCCCGCTCCAGCCCCTCATCGACGACGCCGGCCTCACCGGGGACGTGCGCCTCTACCCGCCGGTCACCGCTTCCCACCTCGCCCAGTGGTTCAGGTCCGCGGACGTGGTGGCCATGCCGTCCTTCAGCGAATCCTTCGGCCTCGTCGCGCTGGAGGCGCAGGCCTGCGGCACGCCCGTGGTCGCCGCCAACGTGGGCGGGCTGCCCCAGGCCGTCAGCGACGGGCGCAGCGGGCTCCTCGTCGACGGCCACGCCGCAGGCGCCTGGGCGGACGTGCTCGAACGGCTGTACGACGACACCCGCCTCCGGGAGACGCTGGGCCGGGGCGCCGCCACGCACGCGCTGGCATTCGGGTGGCAGCGCACCGCCCTGCTGACGGCCCAGAGCTACCGCACCGCCGTCGAGCGTTTCTCCACGGCCACCGCCCGCTGAAGCTCCCGCCCCCGCCGCCTAGGATGGAGGCGTGAATCCTGCCGAGCTCGCCGCATACCTCGACTCCGTTCGCATCACCGGACCGGTGGCCACACCGAGGCAGGACAACCTCAAGCACATGCGGCTCTTCCTCGAGGGCAACGAGCACCTCGAGTTCGGGGTGGAACACACGCGCGAGTGGACCTACGACGACGTCTTCGACCTCATGCACGACCGCGTGGGGACGAGCCCGGACCGGAACCACACGGAGGGCCAGGACACCATCGACGCCGTGAAGTGCGTCGCCGCCCTCGACCGGCTCGCCGACCGGCTGGGGGCGTCCGCCCGCCGGAGGGAGCGGATCCTCTTCGCGACGGGCCACCCCGCGGGCCTGCTCCCCGTCCATGCCGCCCTCGCGCAGGCGGTAGCCGCGGCCGGCGCCACGGTGGTGCGGGTCCCGGAGGGGCGCCGCTTCGGGGCGGGGGACATCCGCCAGATTTTCGGGGTGCTCGTGTGGCACCAGCACGGCGGGCTCATGCACACCCACTTCCCCGAGCCCATGCGCCTGAGCCTCGACACGCTCACCGGTGCAGGCCATGACCTGCCCGACCTCGTCGTGGCCGATCACGGGTGGGCGGGCCATGCGGCGAGTGCGGGCCTGCCGACCGTCGGATTCGCGGACTGCAACGACCCCGGACTGTTCGTCGCGGAGGCGCAGGGCCAGCTCGACGTCGCCGTGCCGCTCGACGACAACGTGAGCCCGGGGCTGTACGAACCCCTCGTCGACTACGTCCTCGGGCGGGCCGGGCTCCCGCGGGCCTGACCCGCGGGCGCTGGTAGGTTGGCCGCATGAGCGATCTCGAGATTGCCCGCGCTGCCGCGGTCAGGCCCATCGAACACATCTCCGATGCCGCAGGAATCCCGCGGGACGCCCTCGAGTTCCACGGCCGGTACAAGGCGAAGATCGACCCGCGCCTGCTGCCCGAGGACAACCGCACGCCGGGCAAGGTGGTCCTGGTCAGCGCCATGAGCCCCACCCCCGCCGGCGAGGGGAAGTCCACCTGCACCGTGGGGCTCGCGGATTCACTCGCCCGGGCGGGGCAGCGCGTGATGATCGCCCTGCGCGAGCCGTCCCTCGGCCCCGTGCTCGGCATGAAGGGCGGCGCCACCGGCGGCGGCTACTCGCAGGTGCTGCCCATGGACGAGATCAACCTGCACTTCACAGGCGACTTCCACGCCATTACCTCCGCGAACAACGCGCTGGCCGCCCTCATCGACAACCACATCCACCAGGGCAACGAGCTCGGCATCGATCCGCGACGCATCACGTTCAAGCGCGTCCTGGACGTCAACGACCGCGCCCTGCGCGAAGTGGTCATCGGCCTCGGCGGGCCCGCGCAGGGGACGCCCCGGCAGGACGGCTTCGACATCACCGTGGCCTCCGAGATCATGGCGGTCTTCTGCCTGGCGAGCGACCCCGCCGATCTGAAGGAACGCCTGGCGGACATCACCTTCGGCTACACCTACGACCGCCGGCCCCTGACCGTCCGCGACCTCCGGGTCGAGGGCGCGCTGGCGCTGCTGCTCAGGGAGGCCATCAAACCGAACCTCGTGCAGACCATCGCCGGCACGCCCGCCCTCGTGCACGGCGGCCCCTTCGCGAACATCGCGCACGGGTGCAACTCCGTCATCGCAACCCGGACGGCCCGCCGCCTCGCGGACATCGTCGTCACGGAAGCCGGCTTCGGCGCGGACCTCGGGGCCGAGAAGTTCATGGACATCAAGGCGCGGGCCGCGGACCTCGCCCCCGACGCCGTCGTGATCGTCGCGACCGTCCGCGCCCTCAAGATGCACGGCGGGGTGGCCAAGACCGACCTCGCCCGGCCCGACGTCGATGCCCTGCGGGAGGGCACGGCCAATCTCCTCCGCCATGTGCGGAACATCGAGAAGTTCGGTATCCCACCGGTCGTGGCCGTCAACAGGTTCGGTACGGACACCCAGGAGGAGCTCGACTGGCTGCTGTCCTGGTGCGCGGGCGAGGGGATAGCAGCGGCCGTCGCGGACGTATGGGGCCAGGGCGGCGGCGGTCCCGGCGGGGACGAGCTCGCGGCCGAGGTGCTCGCGGCCCTTGAGCGTCCCGTCACCTTCTCCCACCTCTACCCGCTCGACCTCCCCGTCGAGGTCAAGATCCGCAGGATCGTGCAGGAGATCTACGGCGCGGACGGCGTCGACTTCTCGGTCCCGGCCCTGCGGCGGCTGAAGGAGATCGAGGCGAACGGGTGGTCCGGACTGCCCGTGTGCATGGCGAAGACCCAGTACTCGTTCTCGGATGACGCGAGCCTGCTCGGCGCACCCAAGGGCTTCACCGTCCATGTCCGGGACCTCATCCCGAAGACCGGAGCCGGGTTCATCGTCGCACTCACGGGCTCGGTGATGACGATGCCCGGGCTGCCGAAGGAACCGGCCGCGCTCCGCATGGACGTGGATCCCGACGGCAACGCCGTCGGGCTGTTCTAGCGCCCCGCCCCCGGTCCGGGCGTGGACGCACGAGGGGCCGGGACGGCGATGCGTCCCGGCCCCTCGTTCCTGCTGCCTAGCGCTCGATGTCACCGCGGATGAAGGCCTCGACCTTCTCGTGGGCGACGTCGTCGGCGTACTGCTCCGGCGGGGACTTCATGAAGTAGCTCGACGCCGAGAGGATCGGTCCGCCGATCCCGCGGTCCAGGGCGATCTTCGCCGCGCGGATGGCGTCGATGATGACGCCGGCCGAGTTCGGCGAGTCCCAGACCTCGAGCTTGTACTCGAGCGACACGGGGGCGTCGCCGAAGTTGCGGCCCTCGAGGCGGACGAAGGCCCACTTGCGGTCGTCGAGCCAGGCGACGTAGTCCGAGGGGCCGATGTGGACGTCGTTGGCCCGCAGCTCGGCCTTCACGTTCGAGGTCACGGCCTGGGTCTTGGAGATCTTCTTCGACTCGAGGCGGTCGCGCTCGAGCATGTTCTTGAAGTCCATGTTCCCGCCGACATTCAGCTGGTAGGTGCGGTCCAGCGTGACGCCGCGGTCCTCGAACAGCTTCGCCATGACGCGGTGGGTGATCGTGGCGCCGATCTGGCTCTTGATGTCGTCACCGACGATCGGGACACCGGCTTCGGTGAACTTGTCCGCCCATTCCTTGGTGCCCGCGATGAACACGGGGAGGGCGTTGACGAAGGCGACGCCGGCGTCGATGGCGCACTGGGCGTAGTACTTGGCGGCGTGCTCGGAGCCGACGGGCAGGTAGCAGACCAGGACGTCGGCCTTCGAGGCCTTGAGCTGGGCGACGATGTCGACGGGCTCCTCGTCCGACTCGACGATGGTCTCGCGATAGTACTTGCCGAGACCGTCGAGGGTGTGGCCGCGCTGGACGATGACGCCGGTCGGGGGGACGTCGGCGATCTTGATCGTGTTGTTCTCGCTGGCACCGATCGCCTCGGCGAGGTCGTGGCCGACCTTCTTGCCGTCGACGTCGAACGCCGCCACGAACTGGACGTCGCCCACGTGGTACTTGCCGAACTCCACGTGCATCAGGCCGGGAATGACTCCCGACGCATCCGCGTCGCGGTAGTAGTGCACGCCCTGGACCAGCGACGCGGCACAGTTGCCGACTCCAATAATTGCCACGCGAATGGGGTTCTGTCCCACAGTTCTCCTCGAAAGCCAGTTGAGTATGCCCCGGCCGTCATCGCCCGCGGCGCGATCGGCAGGAAATGCCAGTCTACGTCCCCTTTCCAACGACGGCGGCGGCCCGGTCATTCCTCCCCGGCCCCCGGAACCCCCGGTCCCATGCCCGGAGCGCCGACCGACCGCGGCACGGGACGGATAGGCTCGGGGGCATGACCTCGGCCACGGGCAGGCGCGGCCCCTACCGCATCAGCGTCCCGAGCCGGTCCGATCCGGCGCTGCGGCCCCTGGTCGAAGGTATCGGAGGCCCGCTCGGGCGCCGCACCGATCCCGGCCGCATCTCACCCGGGTGGTTCACCGTGGAGCGGGTACTGATCCTCCTGACGGTCTGCGCGGCGGTCCTGGCCGTCGTCGTCAAGAACCCCTGCCGGCTCCAGGGCTGGTCCTCTCCCGACTACTTCTACCGCGCGTGTTACTCCGACTGGACCGAGCTCTACCAGAGCAGGGGCCTCGGCGAGGGCGTCCTGCCCTTCATCACGCCGGGCGCGCTCTTCGAGTACCCGGTGCTGCTGGGGCTGCTGGCCTCCGGGACGGCCGTGCTGGTGGAGGTGCTCGCCGGCGGTGAGGCGGCGGGCGCCTCCCGCCTCTACTTCGACGTCAACGCCGTCCTCCTCGCCGGCGTGTGGATCCTGACGGTCCTCGCGACCCTCCGTCTGGCCGGTCGGCGACCCTGGGACGCGGCCGTCGTCGCCACGGCCCCGGTCATCGTCCTGTCCGGCACCATCAACTGGGATCTCTGGGCCGTACTGCTCGCCACCGCGGGCATGCTGGCGTTCGCGCGGGAGCGGCCCGTCCTGGCGGGGATCCTCTGGGGACTCGGCGCCGCGGTGAAGCTCTACCCGGTCCTGATCCTCGGGGCGGTGCTGGTCCTGGCGATCCGGACGGGACGCTACCGTCCCCTCGCGGGGGCCCTGGCCGGTACGCTCACCGCCTGGCTCGCGGTGAACCTGCCGTTCCTGCTGCGTGATCCGGCCGGGTGGGGGTACTTCCTCACCTTCTCCGAGACGCGCGACGCCGGATTCTCCTCGGGCTGGTATGTCTACAACGCCCTCGCGCGCCAGGCCGGGACCGCGACCCTCACCCCGGGCGTCATCAACGCGGGCGCCGCCGTCTTGTTCGTGCTCGCCTGCGCGGGCATCGCCGTCCTTGCGCTGCGGGCGCGGCGCCGGCCCCGGTTCGCGCAGCTGGTACTGCTGATCGTGGGCGCGTTCATCCTCTGCAACAAGGTGTACTCGCCCCAGTACGCCCTGTGGCTGGTGCCGCTCGTGGCGCTCGCGGTACCCCGGTGGCGGGTGGTCCTCGCCTGGCAGTCCGTGGAGATCCTCCACTGGGCGGCGGTCTGGCTGTACCTGGGCGGCATGACGGGCGGAGGTCCTGCCGAGCACAATCTGGGACTGGGTACCTACTCGTGGGCGGTCCTCGCTCATATGCTCGGCGTCGCATACGTCATGGGGGTAGTGGTCGCCGACCTTCTGGCACCCCGCCGGGACGTCGTGCGGCGCATCGGCATCGACGACCCCCAGGGCGGTGCGTTCGACGGTGCTCCGGACCGCTTCACCCTGTCGGTCCATCGACCCCTACCCTGGCGCCGACCCGCGGCGGAACCCGGGACTCTCCGGCGAGGATCCACGGGTGCTCCGATAGGCTTGCAGGACCGCGCGGACGCAACCGCATCCCCTCCGGCCGACGGGAGCGCCCCCCAGCCGACCGGCGCTCCGACCCGCAGCGGCCGATCCTCGACCAGTGCAGGACCCCCCAGTGAGAGACCCCCAGTGAACGAAGCCCTCCTGACCTACAGCCCGCTCGACCGGCAGGCGTTCGACGCCGTCGCCGTCGCGCACCCCCATGTCGTGATCCCGATCGAGCAGACACCCGACTGGGTGGACTTCGAGCGGGCCCTCGGGCGTACGCCGCTGGGCATCTGGGCGTACCGTGACGCCGCCGGCACGCTCGTCGCGACCGCCGGCCTCGTGCACGTGGTGCGTCGCTTCCGGGAGTCCGTCGTCGTGGTCAACGGGCCGGTCTGGTACGCCGAGCGGACGCCGGCGGCGGAGCGAATGCTCCTGCAGACGGTGCGCCGTCAGTTCCGCGACCATCCGACGGTGCATCCGCTCTACGTCCGCCTGCAGGTCGCCACCCTGCAGCCGCCGGCCACGGGCCCGATCGAGCACGGCTGGTACGAGCGGGAGATCGTCGTGGACCTCACGCCGTCGGAAGGGGACCTCCTGAAGAGTTTCCGGCCGAATGCCCGCAACAGCATCCGTCGGGCGCAACGCAACGGCGTCGAGATCAAGCATATTCCCAGAGAGGAATGGAAGGCGGTCTTCGCAGCCGAACTGTTCCCGATCATGCAGGAGACCGCCGAGCGCGACGGCTTCCAGTCCTTCGACTCGTCCTACTATGAGACGCTCCTGACCGTCCTCGGTGATCACCTCCGCCTCCTCGTCGCCTACCGCGACGGGCAGCCGCTGAGCTGGCTGATCACCACGGAGTACCGGGGCTATTCCGTCTACTACTTCGCCGGCAGCACGCACGCGGCGCGCAGCACGTTCGCGCCCTACCTGCTCCTGTGGGAGGCGCTCAGGACGCTCAAGGCCGCGGGCAACACGGCGTGCGGACTGACGGGCATCGAGAGCGAGAACTACCCTTCGCTGGCCAACGTCACCACGTTCAAGAGGAACTTCTCGAAGAACGTGGTGGTGGTGCCGACGACGTACGACGTCCCGCTCGACGCGGGCCGCTACGCGGCGGTGTCGTCGCTGCTGGCCGCGCGGCGGAGGGGGCCCGCGGTCGCACGGCGGACCGTCGGCCGTGTCCGTGCGGCGGTCGCCCGCGTCGGCGGTTCCGGCCGGACGGGCACGAAGGTCTGACCGGCGGGGATCGCCCCCGCCCGGGAGAGAGGAAGCCATGGTAGATGTCGAGGTTGTCGGCGCCGGCCCCAACGGGCTCGCGGCCGCCGTCGTCATGGCGCGGGCAGGCCTGTCCGTCCGGATCCACGAGGCCGCGCCGACCATCGGCGGCGGGTCCCGGTCCATCGGACTCATGCAGGAGGACCACCTCCACGACTTCTGTTCGGCTGTCCACCCGATGGCTCTCGCGTCGCCGTTCTTCCGTGCCTTCGAGCTGAGCCGCCGCATCGGTTTCGCCGTCCCCGAGGTCTCCTTCGCCCACCCGCTCGACGGCGGACGGGCCGGCATCGCCTATCGCAGCCTCGAGAAGACGGTGGAAGGACTGGGCGCCGACGGCGAAGCCTACCGGCGGCTCCTGCAGCCGCTCAGCGAGCGCGAACAGGACATCCTCGCGTTCACCCTGAACCACGTGGTGCGCTTCCCGAAGAGCCCGGAGGCCACCGTGCGTTTCGGTCTCGCGGTCCTCGACCAGGGACTCCCGGGGTGGAACCGCCGCTTCAGCACGGAGGAGGCGAAGGGCCTCGTCACCGGGGTCATGGCGCACCCCGTGGGCACGCTCCCGTCCCTGACGGGTGCCGGTGCCGGCCTCGTGCTGAACCTCCTGGCCCACACCGTGGGCTGGCCCATACCGGTCGGGGGATCGCAGTCGATCGCGGACGCCCTGGCGCTCGACGTGCTGCAGCACGGTGGGGAGATCGTCACGGACAGCCGGATCGAGACCCTCGCCCAGGTGTCCGACGCGCGGGTGGTGCTGCTCGACGTCGCGCCGACGACGTTCCGGTCGATGTCCCGGGGGCGCCTCCCCGCGGCCTATGAGAAGGCCCTGGCCGCCTTCACCTACGGCAACGCCGCGTGCAAGGTGGACTTCATCCTGTCCGGGCCCGTCCCCTGGACCCATCCCGAGCTGCACCGCGCCGGGACCGCCCACCTCGGCGGGACGAGGGAGGAGATCGCCGCCGGCGAGAAGCAGGTCAACCGCGGCATCCACCCGGACAGCCCCTACGTCCTGCTCTCCCAGCCGTCGTCGTTCGATCCCACCCGCGCCCCGGAGGGCCGGCACACGCTCTGGACCTACTGCCATGTGCCGCGCGGATCCACGCGGGACATGGCGGAGGCCGTGACGGCGCAGATCGAGCGGTTCGCGCCCGGCTTCCGTGACGTCGTCGTCCAGAGCCACACGACGACGGCGAGCGAGCTCGAGGTGTACAACGCCAACTACGTGGGCGGTGACTTCAGCAGCGGGGCGGTGAACCTCCGCCAGATCGTGGCACGTCCGGTGCCGTCCCTGCAGCCCTGGGCGACGCCGCTCCAGGGCGTCTACCTCTGCTCGCAGTCCACCCCGCCCGGGCCGGGCGTGCACGGGATGGCAGGGCTCAATGCCGCGAAGCTGGCCCTGAAGCGCGAGTTCGGGCTGTCCGTACCGGCCCTGGGACTCTGAGACGGTCCCTACCGGCGCCGACCGGTCCCGCGCAGCTGCCGTGGTCGATCGCAGGCGATGGTGCGGGCACGATGACGGTGCCACACTTTCCCTGGGCCCGCGGCACGGCGGGGCCGGGACGGACGGTGAGTCATGAGTGAGATCCGCGTGCGGACGGCGTCCGGCCGGTGGATCCTGTCGGCAACGGTTCTCGGGTCGGGTATTGCGGGGATCGACGCGACAGTCGTGAACATCGCGCTACCGACGATCGGCGTGGACCTGGGCACCGATTTCGCAGCCCTTCAGTGGATGGTCACCGGCTACACCCTGACGCTTGCCTCCTTCATCCTCCTCGGCGGCTCCCTGGGCGACAGGTTCGGGCGCCGGCGTATCTTCATCGTCGGTGTCGCCTGGTTCGCGGGTGCCTCCCTGCTGTGTGGGCTGGCCCCGGATGCCGGCTTGCTCATTGCAGCACGCGCCCTGCAGGGGATCGGAGGTGCGCTGCTCACGCCGGGCAGCCTTGCCATCATCCAGGCCAGCTTCGCCGGTGAGGACCGCGCGCGGGCCATCGGCGCCTGGTCGGGACTCGGCGGTGTAGCCACCGCCATCGGGCCCTTCCTCGGCGGCTGGCTCGTGGAGAGTGCCTCCTGGCGCTGGATCTTCCTCATCAACGTCCCCCTCGCCGCCACCGTCATCTGGATCGCGGCTCGGCACGTCCCGGAGACGCGCGACGCCGACGCGACCGGACGGCTCGACACCGCCGGAGCTACCCTCGGGGCGCTGGCACTTGCCGGAACGACGTATGCCCTGATCGAGGCTCCGACCCAGGGGGTCGACTCTCCGGCTGTCCTCGCGTCGGGGGCCCTGGGCCTCGCCGGCGCCATGGCCTTCCTCGTGGTCGAGTGGCGAACCGAGCACCCGATGCTTCCCTTGCGGATCTTCGGCAACCGCCAGTTCAGCGCCACGAACACCGTCACCTTCCTCGTCTACGGCGTCTTCGGCGGTATCTTCTTCCTGCTCGTCGTCCACCTGCAAGTCGTGGCGGGCTTCAGCCCGGTGGTGTCCGGGATCGCGATGCTTCCGATCACGGCACTGATGCTCGTCCTGTCACCCCGCGCGGGAGCGCTCAGCTCCCGGATCGGACCGAGAACACCGATGGCGGTCGGACCGCTGCTGTGCGCTGTGGCACTCGTCCTCATGCTGCGGATCGGGCCGGGGGCGTCCTACCCCGTGGACGTGCTGCCGTCGGTGATCGTGCTGGGTCTCGGTCTGTCGCTGCTCGTTGCTCCCCTCACATCGACCGCGCTGTCCGCCGTGCCGGAACGCCAGGCCGGACTGGCCTCCGGCGTGAACAACGCCGTGGCGCGGGCAGCGGGCCTGATCGCCATTGCCGTCCTGCCGGCCGCCGTGGGACTGACCGGCGACGCCTACAGCAACCCGCAGGTGTTCGAGGCAGGGTTCGACGCCGCGTGTGTGATGGGCGCGGTCGTGCTGGTGCTCAGCGGCGTCCTTGCGGCTGTCACCATCCGGAATCCCGCCCTGGCGGAGAGCGATCATCCTACGCACTGCGCCGTCGACGGCACGCCGGCTGCTCCCGGCGCCCTCCGTGAGGCTCGCGGCGGTGCGGACGAGGCGTGATGTCCCGCCCGGATCCATCGCCGGGTCCGCCGCGTCAGTAGCGGGACGCCGACGCTTCGAGAATCCTGCGCAGGTGATTCTGGTGCCTCGGCCGGCTCACGGCCTCGGGCGGCGCTGTCAGGCGCTCACCCGGTCCTCGTGTTCGCCCGCTCCGCTCTGCAGCCACGCCACGGCGAGGTGGCGCGAGGTGAAGAACCGCGTGGGGCAGGGCGGGGAGTTCACGCCGAGGAAGAAATTGGCGATCATCCTGTCCACCGGCGACGAGCCCAGGAGGGCGATCCGTGACGCGGCGCAGGGTGTGGCGAAGACCGCCCGCGCGTCGCGCGTCACGGTTCTCGTGGTCTCCATGTCCACCAGCATGGGGTGGCCCTCGGCGTCGGCGAGAGCATCGACCGCCAGCATGGCGGCCTGGGCATCCGTCGCGGTGATGGTGCAGTCCTGATCCCACTCGAGGTGGAGGATGCCGTTGGGGAGGAGTTGCAGACCGGCCTTGTCGCCGTCGATGCGCTGAACGGGCATGGAGACCTCCTGGTCGGACCGCTGATGCCTTCCGGGCCGGCCGGCCCCGGGGTCACCCCGTGAGACCGAGGATCAGCGAGCCCCCATCGTAGCGAAGTATCCGGGGATGGCCGTGGTCCCGTCGCCGCCCATGGGCACGGCCTCGATGGTGACGGGTCCGTCGGCCAGCACCTGCCACGCTGCCTCGGGGAACGCCGCGCGGCATTCCTTCGCACCGAACTGGCCGGGTACGGGGATACCGCCGATGGCCTTGCGCAGGGGGAGCGGGATGCTGCCCGGGGCCGCACCGAGACTCTGCATGTAGCTGAGCGGATTGCCCCGGTAATTGGTCTCCGTGAGCAGGAGGCGTCCCTGCCGCCCCACCACGGCGTGAAGGCTCTCCGCGAGCTGTCTGCGCTGACGGGCCCGCAGGACATGGAAGACGCCGCGGACGAACACGTTCATGTCCCCGTATTCCTCGTGCAGCATGTGTCCTGAGTCATGCTCGGTCAGGTCCAGCGTGCGGAAGGAGACGGCCTGCCCGGCGCCCGTCTCCTGCCGGGCCCGCCCGACGGCGCTCCCGGCGATGTCCACGCCGACGGCGGCCGGGAAACGGGGCGCCAGCCAGCGCGTCCACTGCCCGTTGCCGCACCCGACGTCGAGTATCGGCAGCGTGGGGTCCATGGACGCTTCCATCGCCTGCGTGTACTGCTCCGCCTCAGGGCCGATGTCCGCGTCCCAGAGCACCTCGCCCTGCGTGCCTGTTGCCCCGACGCCGCTCCAGTAGCCCTCCCACGCCTTCGCCGGGTCACGGGGCGTGCGCCGGGCGAGGCGCGCGACCTCGGGGACCATCAGGAGTTGTCCGACGATACGCAGCATAGGTCGAGGGTACAGATGCTTCCCGCGCTACAGGGTCACCCAAGGATTTCCACAGGACGCGCCCCGTCGGCCTGCCGTGCGGGGCCGGCCTGCCTATGCTGGCCCTTGCCATGACCGTCATGGCCGGAACAGAGGATGGGGCCCCATGCGGCGCGACACACCCCTCGCCGCCGACAGGCGCGTCGGCGAGCAGTGGGGGCCCACGCGGGTGCTGACCGCCGTGATGGTGAGCCTGCTCGTCGTCTACACCGGTGGGCTCCTCGTCGGGGACCCGGAGACGTTCGAGCCGTTCACCGACGGGTGGCTGTGCGTCCTCACGGAGCTCACCGCCGTGGCCCTCTGCATCGGTGCTGCCGCGCGGACCCGCTTCTCCGACCCGCAGATCCTGCTCGGCACCGGAGCCGTCATCGCCTATACGGCGGGTGACGCCTACTACGCGGCGTCGCTCGACGGGGCCGATTCGCTCGGGTTCACCTCGCTGGCGGACGTGGCGTACCTCGCGTTCTACCCGCTGATGCTGGGATCCCTCGCGGTCGTGCTCGTGCGGAAGCTGCGCGGCCTGATGTGGCCGGTCCTCCTGGACAGCCTTGTCGGAGCGCTCGCGGCGGCCTCGCTCATGGCGCTGCTGCTGGCGCCGATCCTGCAGACCGGCACCGTCGGCGGCACGGTCTTCGAGGTGGCCGTCACCGTCGCCTATCCGCTCCTGGACCTGCTGGTGGTGACCGCCGTCGGCGGGGTCCTGGCGTCGAAGGGCCTCGATATGGGGCCGCGCTGGCCGGTCCTGATCGCCGGGATGATCATCTTCTCGGCCTCCGACGTCGCCTACGCGCTCGGCATCGAGGACTACAGTTCTGGCTCCATCATCGACGCGGGCTGGGTGGCCGGGGTGGTGGCCGTGGCGGCGTGGGTCGACGGCGCGGCAGGGACCGGCCAGGGCTGCAGGAGCCGCGGCGTCCCGGAGCTCGCCGCGCCCCTGGTGTCCACGGCGTCGGCGCTCGCGGTGCTCGTCATCGGCTCCCAGCTGGACATCCCGTTGCTCGCGGTGGTCTTCGCGGCCGCCTCGTTGGGCCTGGCGTCGGTTCCCCTCGCCTTCCGGAACCGGATGCTCGTGATCCTTGCACGGACCGACGAGCTCACGGGCCTGCCGAACCGCCGCGCGCTGCTGACCGACGTCCCCGACCGGTTGGCCGTCGGTGATGCCGGCGCGCTGTTCATCGTCGACCTGGACCGCTTCAAGCACGTGAACGACGCCCTCGGGCACGATGTCGGGGACGCGCTCCTCGTGCAGGTCGGCCGACGGTTCCGGCGGCAGCTGCGCCCGGGTGACCTGCTGGCGCGCCTCGGCGGCGACGAGTTCGCCGTGTTCTTCGACGGGGTGACGGAGGAGGGTGCCGCGGCTGCGGCGCAGAGGCTGGGGGCCGAACTCGCCAGCCCGGTGGAGGTCGGCACGGCCTCCCTGCAGGTCAGCGCCAGCATCGGGATCGCCCTGACCCCGCAGCACGGCACCGACATCAGCCTGCTCATGCGCAAGGCCGACATCGCCATGTTCCGGGCGAAGGCGCAGCGCACCGGATACCACGTGTACGACACGACGGACGACGACGACGGCGAGTTGCGGCTGCAGACCGTCCAGGAGATCCGTACGGCGCTCGCCGAGGACCAGTTCGAACTGCACTACCAGCCGAAGGTCCGGCTGGCGGATCACGAGGTGACCGGGGTGGAAGCCCTCGTGCGCTGGAACCATCCCACGCGCGGGCAGCTTCCGCCGAGCGCGTTCCTCCCGCTCGCCGAGGAGGCGGGCCTGATGCCCCGGCTGTCCTCGCTCATCCTCCGGCGGGCCGTCCGGCGCGTCTCCCGCTGGCGCGCGGAGGGCCTGGACGTCGTCGTCGCCGTGAACATGTCCGGCTCCTGCATCCTCCCGTGCCTCCCGCACGAGATCCTGGGCCTGCTCGAGCAGCACGACGTGCCGGCGTCCAGCCTCATGCTCGAGATCACCGAGGACGTCCTGATGTCCACGCCGACCGGGACCGCGGGGATCCTCGCGCAGCTGCGGGCCGCGGGCGTGCAGATCTCGATCGACGACTTCGGCACCGGGTACAGCTCCCTGGCCTACCTCCGGGACCTTCCCGTCGACGAACTGAAGCTCGACCGCTCCTTCATCACGGCGATGGGGGGCGACCGGCGGGCCGGCGCGCTCGTGGGCTCGATCATCGACATGGCCCACAGCCTGGGCCTCCGCGTGGTCGCGGAGGGCGTCAACGGCGAGGAGACCCGGGAGGAACTGCTGGACCGCGGCTGCGATTTCGGGCAGGGCTTCCACCTCGGCATGCCGCTCCCGGCGTCCGACGTCGGGCCGTGGCTCGCCGCCCGTGTCGTGGCAGCGGGCCGCTGATGGGAACGGTCGCCGGGCAGAGCCGGCGGGACGGGACGGAAAGTACGCAGAACCGCTCCGATGCGCTCGGTGCCGTTACCGACATCTGGCAGGGTATTGGCCATGACACCTGACCCCGATGCGCGTGTCGCGCTCATCATCGAGGACGACGCCGACGTGCGGCAGTTGCTGGTCATGACCCTCGGCATGAACGGCTTCACCACGATCGAGGCCGAGAACGGGCGCCAGGGCGTCGCCCTGGTGCGCGACCGCAGGCCCGACCTCGTGACCCTCGACCTGAACCTCCCCGACATCGACGGCGTGGAGGTGTGCCGCCAGATCCGTCCGCTGACGGACGCCTACGTCATCATGATCACGGCGCGGCAGGACGAGGTCGACCGCCTCATCGGGCTGGAGATCGGGGCGGACGACTTCGTGATCAAGCCGTTCAGCCCCCGCGAGGTGGGGGCGCGGGTGAATGCGATGTTCCGCCGCCCGCGGAGCACCGTGCGGAGCGTCTCCCAGCCCCTGCTGGGCGCGGACGCGCCGCTGCCCCGCCCGGCGCCCCAGGCCGTCCCGGAGCCCGTGGCGGGGATGCTGATCCACGGCCCCCTCAGCATCGACACCGAGGGGCGGATCGCGATGCTCGACGGCGTCGAGCTCCCGCTCACGCGCATCGAGTTCGACCTGCTGGCCACGCTCGTCTCCGGACCCCGCCGGGTCTGGCAACGCGAGACGCTGCTCTCGCGGATCTGGGGTGACGGGTGGGTCAACGACCAGCATCTCGTCGAAGTGCACATCCGGAACCTGCGGAAGAAACTGGGCGAGGACACCAAGGCACCGCGGTTCATCCGGACGGTGCGCGGCGTCGGCTACAGGATGATGCCGCCCAGCGCGGACTGACAGTCCGTCGCGAGGCACCGCAGCCGTGCGATCGCCGGGCCGTGCTCCGCAGGGGTGTCGATGAGTTCCAGGGCGGAGGACGAGGCTTCCGCGAGCAGGCGCGCGCCGACCATGGACGCGCTCGCGTGGAGGCTGAGCAGGGCGACGACGGCGTCGTCCGGTGCCCGCGCGGCGAAGGCGGCTTCCACGGCGCTGATCCGCTGCGGGAGCATCTGCACGAACATCCGTGCGAACTCGAGGGCTCCGGCCGGGTTGGACAGTTCCTCCCCGAGGTTCTCGAGGATCCGCCGGTCGAGCGCGGGAAGCTGTGACACGTCGGTCCTGTCGGTTGGTGGCTGACCCTGCGCGGAGCGGGAGCCCCCTCGTCGAGGCTGCCCGCCGGCTCCGGTGGACGGACCGGAACCGGCGGGACGATCACGGAGGGGTGCTCCTGCGTTCCACTCTGGCCGCCGCCGCTCAAACACGCCGTGGTCTTAGTGCGAAAGAAGACCGAAGAAAGGCCGAAGGCCGCCCGCCCCGTCGTCGTCCGCTGCGTGCCTACGCGAGCATCTCCCGCACCATCGGGATCACCTTCGTGCCGTAGAGCTCGATGCTGTGCATGAGTTTCCCGTGGGGCAGCGGTCCGGCGCTGTACTTCATGTCGAAGCGGTCGATCCCGAGGTGTCGTGCCGTCGCCGCGATCTTCCGTGCGACGGTCTCCGGCGACCCGACGTAGAGGGAACCGGAGTCCGCCTCGTGGTCGAACTCCTCGCGCGTCGTCGGCCCCCAGCCGCGTTCCCGGCCGATGCGGTCGCGCATGATCCGGTTGTCCGGCCACAGTTCCTCGCGCGCCTGGTCGTCGGAGTCGGCGATGTACCCGGGCGAGTGGACGCCGATGGGCAGTGTGGGCCGGCCGAGCTGGTCCAGGGCACGGTGGTACAGGTCCACGTAGGGGGCGAAGCGTGCGGGGTCGCCGCCGATGATCGCGAGCATCAGCGGCATGCCGTAGCGGGCCGCGCGCACCACGGATTCTGGGCTGCCGCCCACGCCGATCCACGTCTTCAGGCGTCCGCCCTCGGTCTTCGGGTAGACCTCGTGGTCCTTCAGGCCGGGACGGGTGCTGCCGGACCAGGTGACGGGCCCTTCCTCGATGAGTTCCGAGAAGAGGTCGAGTTTCTCCTCGAACAGGCGCTCGTAGTCGGACAGCTCGTAGCCGAAGAGCGGGAAGGACTCGGTGAAGGAGCCGCGCCCGAGGATGACCTCGGCGCGGCCGTTCGAGGCGGCGTCGAGCGTGGCGAACCGCTGGTAGACCCGCACCGGATCATCCGAGCTGAGCACTGTCACGGCGGACCCGAGGCGGATGCGCTGCGTCTGCCCCGCGATCGCCGCGAGGACCGTCTCGGGTGCGGAGATGGCGAAGTCGTCGCGGTGGTGCTCGCCGACGCCGATGAAGTCGACACCCACCTGGTCGGCGAGGACGGCCTCGGCGATCACGTTGCGGATGACCTGCGGGTACGGGACGGGGGTGCCGTCCTCACCGCGTGTGACGTCCCCGAAGGTATCCAGTCCGAGTTCCAGTTCGCGTGCCATCGTGGTGCTCCCGTGCTCAGCGTGCGGGCCCGCCCTGGGCCTGCTGGTAGAACGGGCACTCCCCTCCGCTTATTCCATGCATACGTATCTACTTGGGACCCGCCGGAACCCCCTCCGATCGGGTCTGCCGGACCTCCGCGGCCCGGTCCGCCCGGGCGATGCTCGCCGGATCGGCGAGGTCGACGCCGGCACGGGCTGCGGCGGTCCGCGCGGCGGGGGACTCGAGGTCGGGCAGGACGAACCGCTCCGGGAGGATCCGGGCATCCTGCGCGGCGTGGGCGCGCTGGTCGCGGGCCAGCGCGGGGCCGGAGAGCGCGGCGGCCTGCAGCGTTGCTGCGGTCACGGCCACGGGGGCGCCCGTCAGCGCCGGGCCCATCAGGGGGACGTAGCCCGCGGTGTGGCCGGAGCGGTTGGGGTGGTACGAGTCGGAGACGGGGTTGGACAGGCCGTTCAGCCATTCGACGTCGTCGCACACCGCATGTCCCGCGAACGCCGGGGACGGATCCCGGAAGGTGAAACCGGCCGCGCCCGCCGCCGCCGCCGTCGTCCGGTTGAGCAGGTCCGCCGTCGCATTGAGCCGTGCCTCCTCCAGGGGGGAGAACCAGGTGGCCGCGTTGCAGTCCTCGCCGTTGAAGAGACGCGGGTAGCCCGCCACCGTGACGGACGCCTGCGGTGCCCGGGCCCGGATCTGCGCGTACAGCGAGGCGAGGCGCCCGGGGAGCTGCTGGGTGACGACGGCCTGGGCCCGATCGATCGCCGCGGTGCAGTTGCTCATCCACGCCGGCTTCGCGCATTCCGTCAGGACGGCCGTGAACGCGGCGTCGTTGCCGCCGACGCTCACGGACACGTAGGACGTCGCGGGCGTCAGCGCTCCCAGCTGGCCGGCAGCGACGTCGGCGACGGTCGCACCCGAGCAGGCCCGGAAATCCAGGGCGTACCCCCGGGAGCTCGCGATGAGCACCGGAAAGGCGTGGACGGAGCGCTGGCAGGTCGTCCCGTCCGCCAGGTAGGTGCGCGTGCCGGTCCCCGAGGAGTACGAGTCCCCGAGGGCGACGTACGAGGCCGGTGCCGCGGTCGCGGGGGATGCAGGGACGACGACGGCGGCCAGCAGGGCGAGGGAGGCGACGGTGGACCGGAGGCGGGGGATCGTCATTGATACTCCAGGTGCGGACGGGGCTGATGAGGCCACGCTAGTCCTGCGCGGGCGCGCGCGGGAGGGGTCCGACGACGACTCCTGCCCGAACCTTCCCTCGGACGATGCCGGCGGGGTAGGGTTCCGCCCTTTGCCTCCGCTCCGCTGCTCGCGGTACGCTGTGGGACGGCTCACATGCCGCATCATCCCAACTGAATACGCCATCGATCTGCAGCGGGAGAGTTCTGCCGTTGACCACACACCGGCAGGCGCCGTAGGAGCAAATCCTCCCCAGGAATCTCTCAGGCGAACGTACCGCTGCGGCTAGGCAACTCTGGAAAGCAGCCCCGGACGGCGTCCGGCGCTCACCGACGGTGCAAGCAGGCGCGGAGCCCTGCGGAAACTCTCAGGTTCCCTACAGAGCGGGGAGGAACCCGACCAGGCACGCGCGCGCTCGCGCACCACATCCGACGTACGGAGTTCCCATGACTGCCTCCCCCGACATCGCGTCGACCTTCGCCGACCGCCACATCGGTCCGCGTACCTCGGACGCCGGGCACATGCTCGAGGTCCTCGGCTACCCGAGCCTCGACAAGCTCGTGGACCTGGCGGTCCCCGCCAGCATCCGGCTGGATCGGGCACTGGACCTCCCGGCGGCCCTCAGCGAGACGGAGGTCCTGGCGCAGCTGCGCCGCATCGCGGGCCGGAACCGGACGGCCGTCCAGATGATCGGGCAGGGCTACTTCGACACCGTCACGCCGCCCGTCATCCGCCGCAACGTCCTCGAGTCGCCCGCCTGGTACACCGCCTACACGCCCTACCAGCCGGAGATCTCCCAGGGCCGCCTCGAGGCGCTGCTCAACTTCCAGACCATGGTGCAGGACCTCACGGCCCTCGACATCGCCAACGCGTCGCTGCTCGACGAGGCGTCCGCCGTCGCCGAGGCCGTCCTGCTCATGCGCCGTTCAGGCAGGAACAAGGGCCGCACGGTGATCGACGCCGATGCCCTCCCGCAGACCGTCGCCGTCGTCCGAGGCCGCGCGGAGGCGCTCGGATTCGAGGTCGAGGTGGCGGACCTCTCGGACGGCCTGCCCGACGGCGACATCAACGGCGTCGTCCTCCAGCAGCCCGGCGCCTCCGGTGCCCTGCGCGACCACACCGCCGTCATCGGTGCCGCCAGGGAGCGCGGCGCCCTCGTCACGGTCGCCGCCGACCTCCTCGCCCTGACCCTCATCACCGCCCCGGGCGAGCAGGGCGCCGACATCGCGGTCGGCTCCGCGCAGCGCTTCGGCGTCCCCCTCTTCTTCGGTGGCCCCCACGCCGCGTACATGGCGGTCCGCAAGGGCCTCGAGCGCATGCTGCCCGGCCGCCTGGTGGGCGTCTCCAAGGATGCCGACGGCGCCCCCGCCTACCGCCTGGCGCTGCAGACCCGCGAGCAGCACATCCGCCGCGAGAAGGCCACGAGCAACATCTGCACCGCGCAGGCGCTGCTCGCGATCGTCGCCTCCATGTACGCCGTCTACCACGGCCCCGAGGGGCTCAGGGCGATCGCGCGCACCACCCACCGCCGCGCCGTCGCGCTCGCCGCCGCGCTCGAGGGGTCCGAGGCGACCGTGGTGCACGACGCGTTCTTCGACACCCTCCTCGTCCGGGTTCCCGGCAGGGCCGCCGAGTACGCCGACGCGGCGGAGGCCGCCGGCTACAACCTCCGCCGCATCGACGCCGACCACCTCGGCATCTCCTGCGACGAGACGACCACGCCCGAGCACGTCGCCGCCGTCGCCGCCGTCTTCGGTGCAACCGCCGACGCCGCTGCGGCGCACGGCGAGCGGATCCCCGCGGACCTGCACCGCACGTCCGCGTTCATGACGCACCCGGTGTTCTCGCTGCACCGGTCCGAGACGGCCATGCTCCGCTACCTGCGCCGGCTCTCGGACCGGGACCTGGCGCTGGACCGCACCATGATCCCGCTGGGCTCCTGCACCATGAAGCTCAACGCGACGGTCGAGATGGAATCCATCTCCTGGCCCGAATTCGCGTCGATCCACCCGTTCGCGCCGGAGAGCCAGACCGAGGGGTGGCGTGAGCTGGTCACGGACCTCGAGGAGCGGCTCGCGGAGATCACCGGCTACGCGCGTGTCTCCCTGCAGCCCAATGCCGGTTCGCAGGGTGAACTCGCGGGCCTGCTCGCCATCCGCGGCTACCACCGCTCCCGCGGCGACGAGGACCGCACCGTCTGCCTCATCCCGTCCTCGGCGCACGGGACCAACGCGGCGTCGGCCGTGCTCGCCGGCATGAAGGTCGTGGTGGTGGGCACCGCGTCCAACGGCAACATCGACCACGACGACCTCCTCGCGAAGATCGAGCAGCATGCCGGGAACCTCTCCGCCATCATGATCACCTACCCCTCCACGCACGGGGTGTTCGAGGAGGACGTGCGCTGGGTCTGCGAGAAGGTCCACGAGGCCGGCGGCCAGGTCTACATCGACGGCGCCAACCTCAATGCGCTGGTGGGGCTCGCGCAGCCCGGCGAGTTCGGCGGCGACGTCTCCCACCTGAATCTGCACAAGACGTTCTGCATCCCCCACGGCGGCGGCGGACCCGGCGTCGGCCCCGTGGCGGTGGCCGCGCACCTCGCCCCGTTCCTGCCCGGCGACGCGAACCGCGACATCGCCACGGACGGCGGCCCCGGCGCCGAGGGCGGCACGCCGGTCTCCGGATCCATGTACGGCTCGGCCGGTGTCCTGCCGATCTCCTGGGCCTACATCGCGCTCATGGGCTCCGACGGCCTCACCAGCGCCACCGCGCACGCCCTGCTCGCCGCCAACTACGTCGCGGCACGCCTGACCGAGCACTTCCCCGTGCTCTACACCGGGGTGCAGGGGCTCGTGGCCCACGAATGCATCCTGGACCTCCGCCCGCTGACGGCCGCCACCGGCGTCACGGCCGAGGACGTCGCCAAACGCCTCATCGACTACGGCTTCCACGCTCCCACACTGTCCTTCCCGGTCGCGGGGACGCTCATGGTGGAACCGACGGAATCCGAGGACCTCGCCGAGCTGGACCGCTTCATCGACGCCATGATCGCCATCAGGGGCGAGATCGACCGCGTGGCGGCCGGCGAGTTCAGCATCGAGCAGAGCCCGCTCCGGCAGGCACCCCACACCGCGCGGGTCCTCGTCGCCGACGAGTGGGCGCAGGCCTACCCGCGCGAACTCGCCGCCTACCCGCTGCGCTCGCTGCACCACGACAAGTACTTCCCGCCGGTGCGCAGGATCGACGGCGCCCACGGCGACCGCAATCTCGTGTGCTCCTGCCCGCCCATCGAAGCCTTCGAAGACTAGGAGACCGACCATGAGCGAGCAGAGCAAGCACACGGCCCTGTACACCCGGCACGAGGCGCACGGAGCGTCCTTCACGGACTTCGGCGGGTGGCAGATGCCCCTGAAGTACCGGAGTGAACTCGAGGAGCACCACACGGTCCGCCGGGCGGCCGGCCTCTTCGACCTGTCCCACATGGGCGAGGTCCTCGTCAGCGGCCCCCAGGCCGCCGCGTTCCTCAACTACGCCCTCGTCAGCAACCTCGCTGTGATGATCGTCGGCAAGGCCAAGTACTCCCTGATCTGCACCGCCGACGGCGGGGTGATCGACGACCTCATCACGTACCGGCTCGCGGAGGACACCTTCCTCGTGGTGCCGAATGCCTCCAACGCGGCCGTCGTCGCCGAGGAACTGCGCCAGCGCGCCAAGGGATTCGACGTCGCCGTCGAGGACCAGTCCGACACCACGGCCCTCGTCGCCGTGCAGGGCCCCACCGCCGAGGCCGTCCTCCTCGACCTGGCGCGCCCCGAGGACGCGGACACCATCCGCGACCTGAAGTACTACGCCGCCGTGGAGGTGGAACTCGCGGGGCTCCCGGTCCTGCTGGCCCGCACGGGATACACCGGTGAGGACGGCTTCGAGATCTTCATCGGCACCAGCTTCGCGGTGCGCCTGTGGGACGCCGCCCTGGAGGCCGGGGGCGCCCACGGGCTCCTTCCCTGCGGCCTGGCGGCCCGCGACTCGCTCCGGCTGGAAGCCGGCATGCCGCTGTACGGGCACGAACTCGGGCTCGACACCAATCCCTTCGAGGCCGGCCTCGGCCCCGTGGTCAGCACCAAGAAGGCCGACGACTTCGTGGGCCGCGCCGTGCTCGAGCCCCTCAAGGCCGTCGAACCCGCCCGTCGCCTCGTGGGGCTGCGCGCCGTCGGGCGCCGTTCCGCCCGCGCCGGGTACGAGGTCGTCGTCAACGGTTCCCCCGTCGGCACCGTCACCTCCGGACTGCCCAGCCCGACCCTCGGCTACCCGATCGCCCTGGCCTACGTGGACGCCGCGCACGCCGCCGTCGGCAGCGAGGTGCAGGTGGACCTCCGTGGCCGGCCGGAGCCCTTCACCGTGATCCCCACCCCGTTCTACCGGCGCGAGAAGGCTGCCGGTACCCCGCAATGACGATCAGCGCCTTCGACCTCTTCAAGATCGGGATCGGCCCCTCCAGTTCGCACACCGGCGGGCCGATGACCGCCGCCCACCTCTTCACCGGGCTGCTCGCCACGAAGGGCGTGCTGGCCGACGTGGAGCGCGTGCAGGTTGATCTCTTCGGTTCCCTCGGTGTGACGGGCCACGGCCACGGTACGGTGAAGGCCGTGCTGCTGGGGCTGGAGGGTGACCAGCCGCACCTCGTCGACCCGACGTCCGCCGATGCCCGCGTGGCGTACATCGGGGAGTGCCGGTCCCTCAACCTCGCGGGTCGTCGACGCATCACCTTCGACCCGGAGACGGATGTGCTCCTGCACCGCGGCCGGCGCCTCGACTACCACACCAATGGCATGCGCTTCTCGGCATACACCGCCGGCGCAGAACCTGTGCTTACAAGGGAATACTTCTCCGTGGGGGGCGGGTTCGTCCTCGACGAGGACGAGATCGGCTCGGAGACGGCTGTCTTGCCGGCCGTCCCGGTGTCCCATCCGTTCGACACCGCGGACCAGCTGCTGGATCTCTGCCGGCGGACCGGCTGGTCCTTCTCCGACGTCGTCCTCGCCAACGAACTGTCCTGGCGGACCGAGGCCGAGGTCCGGGAGGGGTTGCTCGCCATCTGGGCCGTCATGCAGGACACCATCCGGCGCGGCACCACGACGGGCGGGATCCTCCCCGGCGGACTGGGCGTCCGGCGCAGGGCCGAGCGGCAGCGGCAGCTCCTCGAGAAGGCCGACGATCCGAACGACCGCCTCGGCACGACGGAATGGGTCACGCTCTTCGCGCTGGCCGTCAACGAGGAGAACGCGGCCGGCGGCCGCGTGGTCACGGCTCCGACCAACGGCGCGGCCGGCATCATCCCGGCGGTCCTGAAGTACTACGTGGACTTCGTCCCCGGAGCGGACGAGGACGGCGTCGTCCGGTTCCTGCTCGCGGCGACCGCCATCGGCTCGCTGTTCAAGCAGAACGCCTCGATCTCGGGCGCCGAAGTGGGCTGCCAGGGCGAGGTCGGCTCGGCGTGCGCGATGGCGGCCGGGGCGCTGGCCGAGGTGCTCGGGGGAACCCCCGAGCAGGTCGAGAACGCCGCCGAGATCGGGATCGAACACAACCTCGGGCTGACCTGCGACCCCGTGGGCGGGCTCGTGCAGATCCCGTGCATCGAACGCAACGCCGTCGGGGCGATGAAGGCGATCACCGCCGCGCGGATGGCCGTCCGCGGTGACGGGCAGCACCACGTCTCGCTCGACGTCGCCATCAAGACCATGCGGGACACCGGCGCCGACATGATGGACAAGTACAAGGAGACCGCGCGCGGCGGGCTGGCCCTGAACGTCGTGGAGTGCTGAGCGCTCGTGCCTGACCTCCCGGTCCGGATCGAGGTCATCCCCGGCGACGGCCTCGAGGACCGGCTCCGGGCGCACCTGCCCGCCCCCGCCGTCGTCACCGTGACCTGCCTGCCGCACCACGGGCCGCGGGAGGCCGTGGACACCGCAGTGCGACTGGCGGCTTCCGGGTACACGGCGATCCCGCACCTGGCCGCACGGTCCGTCGGCGGGCGGTCCGAGCTCGCCGACCACGTGGCGCGGTGTATGGACGCGGGGATCGGTGACGTGTTCGTGGTCGGCGGGGATGCCGCGCACGCGGCGGGCCCCTATGCCTGGAGCGGCGCGCTGATGGAGGACATCGCGGAGCTCTCCGGCGGGGCGCTGCGCCTGGGCGTCGCGGCGTACCCGGAAGGGCACCCGGACACCCCGGACGAGGAGCTCACGAGGACGCTGCTGGCGAAGCAGGTCCTGGCCTCCTGGTGCGTCACCCAGCTCTGCTTCTCCCCGGACACCCTGCGCGCCTATGCGTCCCGGCTCCGGGGGGACGGGGTCGCGCTGCCGGTCTGGGCGGGGATCCCCGGACCCGTCCGCGTCAGCCGCCTGCTCCGGCTGGCGGGGACGATCGGGGTGGGACAGTCGGTCGGGTTCCTCCGGCGCTCCGCCGGCGGTGCCGACGCAGGGTCCGTGGTCCGGCAGTTGCTGTCCTCGGCCTCCTACGATCCGGCACCCCTGGTGGCCGCGCTCGACGGCGCCGGATACGCGGGGCTCCACCTGTACAGCTTCAACGACCTCGCCGGACTCGCGGCGTCAGGGGTGGCGCGCCCCGTCCGGTGAGCCGGCGTCCCCAGCAGGCTCGGCGCCGGTCGGGTCCCGCTCACAGGAAAGGCCGCCCCGAAGGACGGCCGTACCTCGACCAGGAGGGTCCCGGAGTCCGGGGTCAGACGGCGGCGGCGGCCGGCTTCTGCCGCTGCGGAGCGAGTTCGCCGATGATGCCGCGCAGGAGGCTGCGGAGTTCGAAGGACTCGAGTCCCTCGCCGACCATCAGCGTGCGCTCGATGTCCTCGGCCTTCGCGAGCGCTTCGATGCCCGCCTGGGTGATGGTGATGCGCTGGCTGCGGCGGTCGATGCTGTCACGGATGCGGGAGATGAACCCCTGGCGTTCGAGCTTCTCGATCGTCTTGCCGATCGTCTGGGCCTGGACGTGGACGGCGAGAGCCAGCTTCGCGCCGGTCATGGTGCCCACCCGGGACAGCACACCGAGGGTGGTGTAACCGGCATGGGTGATCCCGATGTCGAGCAGGCGCTCGTTCCACGCGTGGTCCACGAGGCGGGCGGCGGTGGTGAGCAGGCGGCTGGTGGACCACTCTTCCAATTCAGACATACGATCTTCCTCCCGAAGACTTGGAGCACCCTGCCGGCGCCGGCAATCGCACTACACCCACTATGCGCTTCGATCTTCAAGTTTTCCCGACGGTCCGTCCGAAGCTTCCGGCAAGAAGACCGCCGGCGCGAGGTCCCGGCGCCGGCTGAAGGCCATGACCTCGGCGGCGACGCGGTCGGCCGCGGAATGCTGCACGACGTGCGGCTGACCGGGGATCTCGACCAGGGCGCCGTTCCGGGCACGGGCCGCGAGCTCCTGGCACCAGCGCCGTCGCGCGACCGGATCCCGGCCGCCCCGCACCACCAGGACGGGGCACTGCAGGCGCTCGACGGCGCGCTCCAGGGGGTACTCCATCATGGGCCGCAGCTGGCGGAGGTACCATCGCGTGCCGGTCTGCAGGTAGTCCCTGCAGACGATCCGATTGGCGGACGGGCTCTCGCGGAACGTGTCGTGGGCGAGGGAGACGGCCTGCTGGAGGACGGTGCGGCGCAGCCGGTCCACCACCGGTCCGATCAGGACGACCCGCTCCGCCAGGGCCGGGGACTGCAGGGCGGCCTCCGTGACGAACTGCACGCCCATCGAGTGCCCGACCAGGGTGCAGGACCGGATGCCGAGCGCCCCGAGCGCTTCGACGATCAGCGCGGCATGGTCCTCGACGCCGAGCGGCGTCCGGGGCCGGGGGTCCGGGCCGTACCCCGGAAGATCCACCGCATGCACGACGGCGTCGACCGCCAGCTCGGCGCGCAGCCGGTCGAGGTAACGGTGGGTCATGCCCAGCCCGTGCACGAGGACGTAGGGGCTGCGCGGGGAGACCGGGGTCTCGGGCCCGGGGGTGGTGCGGATGCGGAGGGTGTGGCCGCCCACCTGCACGGTTCGGAGTATGGTCGGCTGCATCGGGGCAGTCTACGGGCACGTCTCAACCCTGCCTCACGTTCTGTTCACGGTCAGGTCAACTCCCGCGCACGGGAGGCCGCATTCTGTGAAAGTCTTGTCGTATGTCCGTTCCCACGCCGCAGCGCTCGGCGCTCATCGTCGAGGATGATCCGGATATCCGGGACCTGCTGGCGACGACCCTGCGCATGAACGGATTCACGGTCATCGAAGCGTCCTCGGGGTTCGAGGGCCTGGCCGCCCTGAAGGAGCACCGACCGGACCTCATCACCCTCGACCTGAACCTGCCGGATCTCGACGGCGTGGAGGTCTGCCGCCAGTGTCGGGCCGTCAGCGACGCCTACATCGTGATGGTGACCGCCCGGCAGGACGAGATCGACCGGCTGATCGGCCTGGAGATCGGGGCTGACGACTTCATCGGGAAGCCCTTCAGCCCGCGGGAGTTCTCCGCCCGCGTCTCGGCGATGTTCCGCCGCCCCCGCACCGCGTCGCCGCAGCAGGAGCCGTCGGAGCCCGAGGCGGACGGCCTGCTGCGGCACGGCGAGCTCACCATGGACGTGGAGGGGCGCATGGTGACCCTGGCGGGCCAGGAGCTGGCGCTGACCCGCATCGAATTCGACCTCCTCGAGACGCTCCTCACCGGCGCGCACCGCGTGTGGACGCGGGAGGCGCTGCTCAACCGCGTGTGGGGGGACGGCTGGAGCCAGGACCACCACCTCGTCGAGGTGCACATCCGCAACCTGCGCAAGAAGCTCGGGGAGGACATGGCCAACCCCCGCTTCATCCGCACCGTCCGCGGCGTCGGGTACCGCATGATGCCGGGGGACCCCCGGCGCTGAGCGTGACCGGCCTCGTCCCCGCGCCGTCCCGGGCGCGGCCTCGACTTGTCGCCGGATGAAACACTTGGATCGTGGCACATCTCGACATCTCCGGTATCGACTACTTCCTCTCCGACGGCAGGCAGCTCCTCAACGGCGTGGCCTTCAGGGTCGGCGACGGCCACAAGACGGCCCTGATCGGCCCCAACGGCACCGGCAAGACGACCCTCCTGCGCATCATCTCCGGGGACCTGTCCCCCGACGAGGGCTCGGTGAGCCGCTCGGGGGCGATGGGCATCATGCGGCAGTTCGTCGGCCAGGTGCGCGACGACTCGACGGTCCGGGACCTCCTCGTCTCCGCCGCGCCCCCCATGCTCGCGGCGGCCGCGCAACGGATCGACGACGCCGAACTGGCCATGATGGAGACCGACGACGAACCCACGCAGATGGCGTACGCGCAGGCGATCGCCGACTGGGGTGACGCGGGCGGCTACGAGCTGGAGACCACATGGGACGAGGTCACGATGGCCGCCCTCGGTATCCCGTTCGATCGCGCGCAGTACCGTGCGGCGTCGTCGCTCTCGGGTGGGGAGCAGAAGCGCCTCGTGCTGGAGGCCCTGTTCTCGGGCCCCGACGAACTCCTGCTCCTGGACGAGCCCGACAACTACCTGGACGTGCCCGGCAAGCGCTGGCTGGAGGTGAAGCTCCGGGAGTCGAAGAAGTCGGTGCTGTTCGTCAGCCACGACCGCGAGCTGCTCGCCAACGCGGCCACCCGCATCGTGACGCTGGAGCCCGGAGCCCTCGGGGCGTCGTCGTGGACCCACGGCGGAGGGTTCGAGACCTACCTGAAGGCGCGGGAGGACCGCAACGCGCGGTTCGAGGAACTGCGCAAGCGCTGGGACGAGGAGCACCTCAAGCTCAAGGAACTCGTCAACATGTACAAGAACAAGGCGGCGTTCCGCTCGGACATGGCCAACCGGTACCACGCGGCGCAGACGCGGCTCGCGAAGTTCCTCGAGGCCGGGCCGCCGGAGGCCATCCCCCTCGAGCAGAACGTGTCGATGCGGCTGGCGGGCGGACGGACCGCGAAGCGCGCCGTCGTCGCCCGGAAGCTCGAACTCACGGGCCTCATGAAGCCCTTCAGCACCGAGATCTGGTTCGGTGACAGGGTGGGCGTCCTCGGATCCAACGGCTCGGGGAAATCGCACTTCCTGCGGTTGCTCGCGAGCGGCGGGTCCGACCCGGACAAGGAGCACCAGCCCGTGTCCGACGTCGACATCGCCGCCGTGCCGCACGAGGGCTCCGTGAAGCTGGGTGCGCGGATCCGCCCCGGGTTCTTCGCCCAGACACACTCCCGCCCGGATCTGCTCGGGCGGACCCTCATCGACATCCTCCACCGGGGCGACGAGCACCGGTCGGGGCTCGGCCGGGAGGCCGCGTCCGCCGTGCTCGACCGCTACGGACTCGCCCCGCAGGCCGAGCAGCCGTACGACTCCCTGTCCGGCGGCCAGCAGGCCCGCCTGCAGATCCTGCTGCTGGAACTCTCCGGCGCCACCCTCCTGCTGCTGGACGAGCCCACGGACAACCTGGACCTGCATTCGGCGGAGGCGCTCGAGCACGCCATCGACGCCTTCGAGGGGACGGTCATCGCCGTCACCCACGACCGCTGGTTCGCGCGGAGCTTCGACCGCTTCCTGGTCTTCGGCTCCGACGGCAAGGTGTACGAGACGAAGGAACCCGTCTGGGACGAGAGCCGCGTCGTCCGCGCACGCTAGGACCCGTCGTCCACACGTCCTCCACACGCTGTCCACAGACTTATCCCCAACCGGTGGATAAGTAGCGCCGTCCTCCGCACCCGCCTGAACGCGTCCGATCGGCCACCTTCTCGTACGAGCGGAACGCCGAGCCCGAGGACCGGCTGCCCCGGGAGCTGGAGCAGGACGCACGGCACCTCACCATCAGGGCCACCGTGACCGTCACGGCCGAGGCGATCGAGGTCGGCCTGGAGAGGAAGGACGTGCGGGCGACATCCGTTTGGAGTGCGGCGGCGGCGGCCCCTACGGTTGCAGGATGAAGCCCTCGGTCCGAGCCGCCATGGTCGCCACGTACATCATCTTCGGGCTCAACGGCCTCGTGTTCGCCAGCTGGGCCGCACGGATCCCCGCAGCCTCGAGCACCCTGGGCCTCAGCTCCGGCCAGACGGGCACGATCCTGCTCGTCGGAGCCATCGGCTCGGTCCTGTCCCTGCCGCTCGCGGGCCTCGCCTCCGCGCGTTTCGGCACCGGGAACACGGTGCGCCTCGGGGGAACCGCGGCTGCGCTGGCGGCGCTCGTCGTCGCGGCCGGCCTCCTCGCCGTCTCCGTCCCCGTGGTCGCCGTCGGGCTGTTCCTCTTCGGCAGCGGCGTCGCCCTGTGGGACGTGGGACAGAACATCGAGGGGGCCGACGTCGAACGCAGGGTGGGCCGGACCATCATGCCGCGCTTCCACGCCGCCTTCAGCGGCGGCGCCTTCCTGGGCGCCCTGATCGGGGCGGGACTGTCGGCGCTCGACGTCCCGCTCGCGGCGCACCTCGTGGCGGTGGCGGCCCTCAGCCTGGCGGTGTCGCTGTGGACGCCGCGCTACTTCCTGCCGGACACCGCGGTCGGCGGGGCCGTGGCCGCCGCGACGTCGGGCCGGTCCGGGAGCAGGGGCCTCGGCGCGTGGGGCGAGTCCAGGACCCTGCTGATCGGCCTCGTCGTGCTGGGTGCCGCACTGACCGAGGGTGCCGCGAACGACTGGGTGGCGAAGGCCACCGTGGACGGCCTGGGGACCACGGAGAGCACCGGAGCGCTCATGTTCGCCGTCTTCGTCGCCGCCATGACGGGGCTGCGTTTCGTCGGCGGCCCCCTGATCGACCGGTTCGGCCGGGTGCGCGTCCTCCAGGCCAGCCTGGGCTCCTCCCTCGGGGGACTCGTCCTGTTCGTCGTCGCGCCCAACGTGCCGCTGGCCGCCGTCGGTGCCATCCTCTGGGGTGCAGGGGCCGCCCTCGGCTTCCCCATGGGGATGTCCGCCGCGGCGGACGAGCCAGAGCGTGCCGCCGCGCGGGTCTCGGTGGTGTCCACCATCGGGTATACGGCATTCCTCGCCGGCCCGCCGCTCCTCGGGTTCCTGGGGGACGCGGTCGGGATACGCACCGCCCTGCTCGCCGTGGGGGTCGCCGTCCTGGCGTCCTTCCTCGTCGCGCCCACCGCCCGTGAGCGGACCGTCGCCCGCGAGGCATTGCGGACAACTCCTGACCGAATCCCCTAGGAAACGCCGGAGAACGGGCCCTACCCTTTTCCCCATGGCGATCATCGAGGCAGAAGGACTCAAGAAGACGTATTCGTCGAAGAGCGGCCCCGTGCATGCTCTCGACGGCATGAACCTCTCCGTTCCCCAGGGGACGGTCAAGGCCCTGCTGGGGCCCAACGGCGCGGGGAAGACCACCGTGGTCAAGATCCTCACCACGCTCATCCAGCCGACCGAGGGCACCGCGCGCCTCGACGGCATCGATGTCCGGCGGAACCCGAAGGCCGCCCGCCGGATCATCGGCGTCTCCGGCCAGTACGCGGCCGTCGACGAGAACCTCACCGGCCTCGAGAACCTCGAGATGGTGGGCCGGCTGTACCACCTCGGCGCGCGGGACGCACGACGCCGGGCACAGGAACTGATCGACCAGTTCGAGCTCACGGAAGCCGGCAACCGTCCGGTCAAGGGCTTCTCCGGCGGCATGCGACGCCGGATCGACCTGGCCGGGGCGCTGGTCATCAACCCCAAGATCCTCTTCCTCGACGAGCCGACGACGGGCCTCGATCCCCGGAGCCGCCTCTCCCTGTGGGGCGTCATCAAGGACCTCGTCCAGGACGGCACCACGCTGCTCCTGACCACGCAGTACCTCGAGGAGGCGGATCAGCTCTCGGACGACATCGCCGTGATCGACGGGGGCAGGACCATCGCCGAGGGCACCTCGGACCAGCTGAAGGCGCAGATCGGCGGGCACCGCGTCGTGGTGTCGCTCGTCGACGCCGCCGACGCCGGAACCGCGACGGAGGTCCTCGCACGCCACGGCGAGGGCGTGCCCGTGGTCGGCGCCGACGGCCGGAGCATCGAGGTGGCCGTCACCCAGGGTCCGCGCGCCCTCCAGTACATCCTGTCCGATCTCGGGGAGCGCGGGATCCCCCTGCACGACGCCGGCATGCGGCGCCCGAGCCTCGACGACGTGTTCCTCAAGCTGACGGGGCACCGCGCCGAGGACGCCGAGCAGCCGGCACCCCAGAAGGAGGCAGCAGCATGAGCGTCCTGGCGCCCGAGGACCGGCAGCCCGAGAACCGGGGCCCGCGCACCCAGGGCCCGACGTCCCGACCCCCGTCCGATGTGGCCATGTGGTTCTCGGATGGCTGGACCGTCACCAAACGCAACCTCATCAAGCTGAAGCGCTCGCCGGACATGCTGGTCTTCGCCGTCCTTCAGCCCATCATGTTCGTGCTGCTCTTCAGCCAGATCTACGGTGGGTCCATCCAGGTGGAGGGCAGCGACTACACCCAGTACCTGATGGCGGGTATCTTCGCGCAGACGGTGATCTTCGGATCCACGTTCTCGGGCTCCGCCATGGCCCAGGACCTCAAGGACGGCATCATCGACCGTTTCCGCACCCTGCCCATGAGCTCGTCGGCCGTCCTCATCGGGCGGACCAACAGCGACCTCGTGCTCAACACGCTCTCCGTGCTGATCATGATGGGTACGGGCTTCCTGGTCGGCTGGCGCGTCAACACCTCGCTGGCCAGCGCGCTCGCCGGCGTCGGCCTGCTGCTGCTCTTCTCCTACGCGTTCAGCTGGGTCATGGCGTTGCTGGGCATGTCGGTGAAGACCCCGGAGGTCATCAACAACGCCTCCTTCATGATCCTGTTCCCGCTCACGTTCATCTCGAACGCGTTCGTGCAGGCCCAGAACCTCCCGGGGCCCCTGGAGACCTTCGCGAACTGGAACCCGGTCTCCGCGCTGGTCCAGGCGGTCCGTGAACTGTTCGGTAACACGGGGACCGTCCCCAAGCCCGACGCATGGCCCATGCAGAACGCCGTCCTGACCGTGCTGATCGGGGCCGTGCTCATGCTCGTGGTCTTCGTCCCGCTCTGCGTCAGGAAGTTCGCGTCCATCAGCAGCCGGTAGGGGTCCGCGCTCCTGGCGAGGGGTCGCGCCGTCGTCCGAAAGAGGTACTGCTGCGCCCCCTCGATCATCCCTGGGGCCGGTGACCCCCACCGGCCCCCGGCCTACTGTTGGTAGGGAGCCGCACCTGCGGCACCGCGGGCGCGGATACCGGTCGGCGGATACAAGTCAAAGGACGCAGCCATGATCGAGGCACAGGCCCTCTCGAAGCGGTACGGCGCCAAGACGGCGGTCGACGCCGTCTCCTTCACCGTCCAGCCCGGGAGGGTGACCGGCTTCCTCGGCCCGAACGGTGCCGGCAAGTCGACCACGATGCGCATGATCGTGGGGCTCGACAACCCGAGCGGCGGGCGCGTCACCGTCAACGGCCGGCCCTACGCGCAGCACAGGGCCCCGCTGCGGGAGGTGGGTGCGCTCCTCGACGCGAAGGCCGTCCACACCAAGCGCTCCGCCTACAACCACCTCCGGGCCATGGCGGCGACCCACGGCATCCCGAACAGCCGGGTCAGGGAGGTCATCGAACTCACCGGACTCGGCCCCGTCGCGAGGAAGCGGGTCGGGGGGTTCTCCCTCGGCATGGGCCAGCGGCTCGGCATCGCGGCGGCCCTCCTCGGCGACCCCCATACGGTCATCCTGGACGAACCGGTGAACGGCCTCGACCCGGAGGGCGTGCAGTGGGTGCGTCACCTCGCGAAGGGGCTCGCATCCGAGGGGCGCACGGTCTTCCTGTCCTCCCACCTCATGTCGGAGATGGCACTGACGGCGGACCACCTGATCGTCATCGGCCGCGGCCGCATCATCGCCGATGCCCCCATCCAGTCGATCATCGACGGCCAGGGCAAGGCCCGGGTGAGGGTCCGCGCGGACCGCCCCGAGGACCTGCTCGGCGGCCTCGCAGGTGAGGGGGTCACCTCCCAGGTCCTCGAGCCCGAGCTGGTCGAGATCACCGGGGTCGAGCCCCGCCGCATCGCCGAGGTCGCGCTCCGCGAGCGCGTCCTGGTGTACGAACTCACGCCCCTGCAGGTGTCCCTCGAGGACGCCTACATGCAACTCACCCAGACCGAGGTCGAGTACCACTCGCACGCACTGCCCGTCGGCCCGGCCCCCGTGGAAGGACGCTGACCATGTCGACCTCGACCCCTGCGGCTCCCGCCCCCCAGAAGTCCCGCCGGCAGGCCGGACCCGGTCCCGGCGTGAACTTCGGCCGTGTCCTGAAGTCCGAGTGGATCAAGGTGACCACGGTCCCCTCGACCGTCATCCTGATCGTCTCCACCGTCGTGGTGATGGTGGGACTGGCCGCCCTCGCCGCCTGGGCCATCTCGATCACGCAGCAGAACCTGGAGTCCGCCGGAGTGCCCCAGGGTGGCGGTCCTGGGGGCCAGGGCGGACCGCCCCCCGATTTCGACCCGGCCAGCCAGGCGTGGGAGGTCCCGTCCTCGGGCCTCATCTTCGGGCAACTGCTGATCGCATCCCTCGCCGTGGTGCTCATCGCGTCCGAGTGGGCCACCGGCATGATCCGGTCCACGATGGTCGCCGTCCCGAAGCGCCTCCCGGCCCTGCTGGCGAAGAACGGAATCATCGCGATCATCGCCTTCGTCATCGGCGCCGTGTCCGCCTTCCTCTCCTACGCCGTGGCCCAGCCGATCCTCGCCGGAGAGGACCTCGACTTCGCCATCACGACCGACGGCGTCCTGCCCAGCATCCTGAACTCCGGCAGCTACCTCGCCTTCATCGCGATCATCTCGATGGGCATCGGGACGCTGCTGCGCAACACGGCGGGGGGCGTGGTCACGGCCGTCGCCCTGTTCTTCGTCGTTCCGGTGATCATCGTGAACCTGCTGTCCGGGCTTGCCGACTGGATCCCCGACGCCGCACGCTTCCTCCCGACCAACGCCGGCAACCAGCTGATCGCCATCTCGACCGGGAGCGACGCCCTGACCCAGGTCCAGGGCGGCCTCGTCATGGGCGCCTGGGCGCTCGTGCTCCTGGTGGCATCCCTCGTGGTCACCCGGAAGCGGGACGTGTAGGGATCCCTGCGACCGGAGCCCCTGATGGGTGGCCATGACTGACAGACCCCTGGCGGGGGAGACCGCGGAACGAACGGCCGTGGTCTCCTTCTCCGAGCTCAATGCCCGCCGGCTCGGGCCGTTCCGTCGGTTCTTCCGACGCCATCCCCGGGCGATGGACGCCGTCGTCATGCTCCTGTTCGTCCTGTTCGCCTTCCCCAACGCCCTGCTCGTCGTCCTCGATGGCGACAACTGGCTCGGCGTGGGCGGTGTGGCGCTGGCCGCCGCGGCGCTGGCCTTCCGCCGGGACCGGCCGCTGCTCGTCCTCGCGTTCGTCTCGGTCCTCGACGTCCCCGTCAGCATCCTGACCGAGGGTGCCGGCAGCAGCGGAGTCGCGACGATGTTCGCGCTCTACACCGTGGCCGCGACACACCCGCTGCGGCAGACACTCCTCGCCGCTGCGGCGGCGACGGTCGTCTCGGTGAGCGCCCTGTTCCTCATCCCGGTCAGCACCTTCGGCGACGCGCCGGGCGTGATCTGGCTCCTGAGCGGGTTCGTCGTGATGTTCCTGGCCGTCGCCGTCGGCACCGGAGTCACCGTGCGCCGGGATCGCGAACACGAGAGCGTGCTGCGCGAGTGGGCTGCCCGTAACGCCGAGCTGGCGTCCGCCAGTGAGCGCAACCGGATTGCTCGCGAGATGCACGACGTCGTCGCGCACTCGCTCACGGTGATGGTGGCATTGTCCGACGGCGCGGCCGTCCTCATGAAGCGCGACCCGGAACGCGCCGCCGCGGTGCTCGGTGAGCTGTCGGGCACGGGCCGCACGGCCATCGCCGACATGCGGCGGGTCCTCGGGGTCCTGCGCGCGGAAGCGGTGACCGGTTCCCTCGAACCGCTGCCGGCGTCGAGTTCGCTGGCCCACCTGCTGGAAGGCTTCCGTGCGGCCGGCCTGCCGCTTCGGGTGACCACGAGCGGGCCGAGGCTGCCCGACGATCCCGCGTTCCAGCTGACCGTGTACCGGATCCTGCAGGAGTCCCTGACCAACGTCCTGCGCTACGGCAAGGGCGTTACGCTGGTGGACGTCGCGATCTCCCGGGCGGGGGACGACGTGGCGCTCCGCGTCGCGGACGACGGGCGGGGTGGCATGGGACCCGTGGCGTCCCTCGGCTCCGGCCAGGGCATCGCCGGCATGCGGGAGCGCGCCGCCATCTACGCGGGCACCGTCGAGTGCGGCGGACGCCCCTCGGGCGGATGGCTCGTCGAGGTATCGCTGACGGTCCCCGACACCACGGGCGGACCGGGAAACCGACGGGGGAAAGAGAAAGATGACCACGCAGCACAGCACGCCGACCAGGCCCATCAGGGTTCTCCTCGCTGACGACCAGCCCCTCCTTCGGATGGGCTTCCGGCTCATCCTCGAGGGGGAACCCGACCTGGAGATCGTCGGCGAGGCGTCCACCGGGGCCGAAGCCGTACGGCTCGCTGCCGACCTGTCGCCCGACGTCGTGCTGATGGACGTTCGGATGCCCCAGGGGGACGGCATTGAGGCGACGCGCCGGATCACCTCGTCCGGGTCGTCCGCGCGGATCATCATCCTGACGACCTTCGACCTGGACGAGTACGCCTTCGCCGGCCTGCAGGCCGGTGCCTCCGCGTTCCTGCTCAAGGACGTGGCACCCGAGGGCCTGGTGCAGGCGGTGCGGGTGGTCGCGAGCGGCGATGCCGTCGTCGCACCCCGCGTCACGCAGCGGCTCCTGGAGACCTACGTGCGGTCGCTTCCCCCGGTGCAGAGGACCGCGGCCGCTCCGGACCGGCGCCTGGCCGAGCTGACGCCGCGGGAGCGGGAGGTGCTCGAGGCGATCGCCGAGGGCCTGTCCAACGCCGAACTCGCCGCCCGCTTCTTCCTGTCCGAGGCGACCATCAAGACGCACGTGCGGCGGATCCTGACCAAGCTGGATCTGCGCGACCGGGTGCAGGCCGTGGTGTACGCGTACGAGAACGCGATCGTGGTGCCGGGGCCGGCCGGCCCGCACTGACCGGGACGGCGTCTGGTTGAATCGGAGGATGAGCCCAGCACCCGCGCACATCCAGGACCTCGGAGCCTATGTCTCGGCGTCGCCGTCGAGCTTCCACGCCGTCGCGGAGGCCGGCCGCCGGCTCTCGGCCGCGGGATTCCGGCAGCTCGCGGAGCAGGACGCGTGGGAGGGAGGTGCCGGCAGCTTCTTCGTCGTCCGCGACGGCGCCCTGGTCGCGTGGACCGTCCCGTCGGCGGCCGGACCCACCACAGGGTTCCACATCCTCGGTGCGCACACTGACTCGCCGTCGTTCAAGCTCAAGCCACGCCCTACCACCGGGAAGTACGGCTGGCTGCAGGCCGGCGTGGAAGTGTACGGCGGGCCCCTCCTGAACTCCTGGTTGGACCGTGAGCTCGCGCTCGCCGGCCGCCTCACCCTCCGCGACGGCACCGAACACCTCGTGGCGACCGGGCCGATCCTCCGCTTCCCCCAACTCGCCATCCACCTCGACCGCGCCGTCAACGACGGCCTGGCGCTGGACAAGCAGCGCCACATGAACCCGGTCTGGGGTCTCGGCGAGCCTGCCGACGCGGACCTCCTCGGGCTCCTCGCCGCGCGCGCCGGCGTCGACCCGCACGCGGTCGGCGGGTTCGACGTCGTCGTCGCCGACACGCAGGAACCCCGCGTCTTCGGCGCGCGGGAGGAGTTCTTCGCCTCCGGGCGGCTCGACAACCTGTCCTCGGTGCACGCCGGGCTCGCAGCCATCATCGAGGCGTCCCCGGACGCGCGCGCGGACGGGCCGATCGCCGTCCTGGCGGCGTTCGACCACGAGGAGGTGGGTAGCGGCTCCCGGTCCGGTGCCAGCGGCCCCTTCCTCGAGGACATGCTCCGGCGGATCTCGCTGGGGCTGGGCGCGGGCACGGAGGAACGGCTCCGGGCCCTCGCGGCGTCGTTCTGCGTCTCCGCCGACGCCGGCCACGCCGTCCACCCCAACTACGCGGAGCGGCACGACCCGGCGAACCTGCCCGTCCTCAACGGCGGGCCGCTCCTGAAGATCAACGCCAACCAGCGCTACAGCACCGACGCGCCCGGCGCGGCGTACTGGGCGGCGCTCTGCCGCGCCGCCGGCGTCCCGTACCAGGAGTTCGTGTCCAACAACGTGATGCCCTGCGGCTCCACGATCGGCCCGCTCACGGCGACCCGGCTCGGGATCCGCACGGTCGACGTCGGGATACCGCTGCTGTCCATGCACTCGGCGCGTGAGCTCTGCGGCGCCGACGATCCCGGGTACCTCGCGCGGGTCGGCGGTGCCTTCTTCCGTGGCGGACAGTAGGGGGCTTCCCCAGGAGTTCGCCCCCGCCGGTCCGTCCGGTAGCATTGAGAGGTCTGTGCCGCAGACGTTCCCCGGTAAGTACCGGGAACGGCGGCCGGACCAACGCTAAAGAACCTCCTGTTGCGGAAAGACCGCGACCGCTCAGCCCAGAGGAGGTGGGTTCACACATGCGTGCATATGAATTGATGGTAATCATCGACCCCGACGTCGAGGAACGCTCCATCGACCCAACACTCGAGAAGTTCCTGAATGTCGTCCGCAATGGCGGCGGCACCGTGGACAAGGTGGATATCTGGGGACGCCGGCGCCTTGCGTACGAGATCCAGAAGAAGACCGAGGGCATCTACGCCGTCGTCAACTTCACCGCGACCCCGGCCGTGGCTTCCGAGCTCGACCGCCAGCTGAGCCTCAACGAGACGATCATGCGCACCAAGATCATCCGCCCCGAGGAGCAGAAGGTTTCCGCCGAATAATCTCGGCAGATCCCTTATCCACCCACCCCGCTCCGGCGGGAAGTGACTCAAGGAGGCACCATGGCAGGCGAAACAGTCATCACGGTGATCGGCAACCTCACCAACGACCCCGAACTGCGGTTCACACCGTCGGGGTCGGCGGTCGCCAATTTCACCATCGCGTCCACTCCTCGCACCTTCGATCGCCAGAGCAACGACTGGAAGGACGGCGAAACGCTGTTCCTCCGGGCGTCGGTGTGGCGTGAGGCCGCGGAGAACGTCGCCGAGACCCTGACCAAGGGAACCCGCGTGGTTGCCCAGGGCCGACTGAAGTCACGTTCGTACGACACCAAAGAGGGCGAGAAGCGCACCGTCATGGAGCTGGAGGTGGACGAGATCGGTCCATCCCTGCGCTATGCGTCCGCCAAGGTCACCCGCACCCAGCGCTCCGGCGGCGGGAACAGCGGTGGCTTCGGTGGCAACTCCGGAGGCAACTCCGGCGGCTCGAACCAGCAGTCGGGTTCGGGTTGGGGCGGCGGCCAGCAGACCCAGCAGGCGCAGCAGCCCGCGGACGACCCCTGGGGTGCTCCCTCAGGCGGGAATTCGCAGGGTTGGGGCACCGGCCAGGACTCCGAGCCTCCCTTCTAGGCATCCCTCCAGGCAGCGGTTCCGTTCCCGGAACTCCTGCCGCAGTCGCCCACAGGTGACTGGCACGTCCCATCCCGCAGAATCGTTCTGCGGGCTCCACCATTCAAAGGAGCACCACGATGGCTAAGGCTGAACTCCGTAAGCCCAAACCAAAGTCCAACCCCCTGAAGGCCGCTGACGTCACCGTCATCGACTACAAGGACGTAGCCCTGCTGCGTAAGTTCATTTCCGATCGCGGAAAGATCCGCGCCCGTCGCGTCACCGGCGTAACCGTCCAGGAGCAGCGCAAGATCGCTCAGGCAATCAAGAACGCCCGCGAAGTCGCCCTCCTGCCGTACTCCGGCGCCGGCCGCGGCTAGGGAAAGGGACACACTATGTCGAAGCTCATTCTGACCCAGGAAGTCACCGGACTCGGTGCCGCAGGCGACGTCGTCGAGGTGAAGAACGGTTACGCACGTAACTACCTTCTGCCCCGCGGTTTCGCCCTGATGTGGAGCAAGGGTGGCGAGAAGCAGGTCGAGTCGATCAAGGCTGCCCGCTCCGCACGCGAGCACGCATCACTCGAGGACGCCCAGCGCCAGGCCGCCGTGCTCTCGGCCAAGCCCGTCACCCTGACCGTCAAGGCGGGCGGCTCCGGCCGCCTGTTCGGCACGGTCAAGGCCGACGACGTCGCGAAGGCCGTCGAGGCCGCCGGCCTCGGCAAGATCGACAAGCGCAAGGTGGAACTCCCGGCCCACATCAAGTCGGTCGGTTCGTACCAGGCCAACGTCCGTCTCCACGAGGACGTAGCGGCGGTCATCGACCTGGACGTCGTCGCAAGCTAGCAGCGAGGTGCCCGGAACTCGCGAAGCGAGTTCGGGGAGGGCCGCCTGGCTCTGGGCGGCCCGGCGTCAACCGCCCAGGGAGCCCCCGTGTATCCGCGGGGGCTCCCTGCTGTTTAACCGGCGGGCACTTCCGGCCATCCCTTCGCAGGCATCTCTCCGTCCGGAGTGGCCCGTATCCATACCCGTGGGCGACTCCATCCGGCAGCCCTCCGGAGGGGTGAGACGTGCGCCCCGCAGTATATGCCTGCGGGCTGGGCGGATCGCCGCGGACGGAGGCTTCCGGACGGGGTCACCGGGCGCGTATATATCTCCTGACGCCGCGCGCGAAGTGCCCTAGGACCCGTTGTCAACAGCAGTCCTGTGGATGGCGCAGGCCCCCACACTAGTTTCCCTCCACAGCCCGGGGATAACGTTTCCGCAGGTCAGAGGCCTATTTCATCCAAAACTTCTTCTTTGTCCACAGGGTTGTCCCCATCCTGTGCACAAGATTCGCCCCGCAATCCACAGGTTATTCACACTTACCCACAGCCCCTGTTGGGACAGCGCTTTGCAGGGCAGCAAGAGGGGGATAGCGTTGCGGGGGATTCGCGAAAGTGAGGGTGCCGGGTGATAGGCCTGTCCCTGTCGGACCCGCCCCGGGCGTCCGGTCGGCGCCCCGGCGCAACCGCTTCGACAGTAAGAGAAAGGCCCTTCAGTGTCCCTGGCACATGCAGATTCATCACCGGACACACGGATCCCTGAATTCTCGCGCACTCCACCGCAGGACCTCGTCGCGGAGCAGTCCGTACTCGGCGGCATGATGCTGTCCAAGGACGCGATCGCGGACTGCGTCGAGGTGCTCCGCGGCCTGGACTTCTACCGGCCCGCCCACGAGAGCATCTACGAGGCCATCATCGACCTCTACGGGCGCGGCGAGCCGGCCGACGCCGTCACCGTGTCGGACGAACTCACCAAGCGCGGCGAGATCTCGCGCATCGGCGGCCCCGCCTATCTCCACACACTGATCCAGTCCGTGCCGACAGCGGCCAACGCGGGCTTCTACGCGGAGATCGTGCGCGAGCGCGCCGTCCTGCGCCGGCTGGTCGACGCGGGCACCAAGATCGTCCAGCTCGGCTACTCCAACGACGGGGAGGTGGACGACCTCGTCAATGCCGCCCAGGCCGAGGTGTACGCGGTGGCGGAGCGTCGCACGGCCGAGGACTACGTGGCGCTCAAGGACATCATCGAGGGCACGGTCGATGAGATCGAGTCCGCAGGGCACAAGGGCGAGGGCATGACGGGCGTGCCCACCGGGTTCTACGAGCTGGATGAACTCACCCAGGGCCTCCACGGCGGACAGATGATCGTCATCGCTGCGCGGCCTGCGATGGGCAAGTCGACGTTCGCCCTGGACTGGGCGCGGTCCGCGGCCATCAAGCACAACATGACGACGGTCTTCTTCTCCCTCGAGATGGGCCGCAACGAGATCGCGATGCGCCTGCTCTCCGCCGAGGCCACCATCGGGCTGCAGGATCTCCGCAAGGGCACGATCAAGGACGAGCAGTGGGGGAAGATCGCCACGACCATGGGGCGCATGAACGACGCCCCGCTGTTCATCGACGACAGCCCGAACATGTCGCTCATGGAGATCAGGGCCAAGTGCAGGCGGCTGAAGCAGCGCCACGACCTCAAGCTCGTGGTGCTGGACTACCTGCAGCTCATGTCCTCCGGCAAACGGGTGGAGTCGCGCCAGCAGGAGGTCTCGGAGTTCTCACGAGCCCTGAAGCTGCTGGCGAAGGAACTCAATGTCCCCGTCGTCGCCCTCTCGCAGCTGAACCGCGGATCCGAGCAGCGGACCGACAAGCGGCCCCAGGTGTCCGATCTGCGTGAATCGGGATCGATCGAGCAGGACGCCGACATGGTGATCCTGCTGCATCGCGACGACGTGTACGACAAGGAGTCGGCGCGTGCCGGCGAAGCCGATGTCATCGTTGCGAAGCACCGTAACGGTCCGACCAAGACGCTCGTCGTCGGGTTCCAGGGCCATTATTCGCGTTTCAACAACATGGCCGCCGACGGCGGGGGCTACTAGTCCTTCTTGGGCCCCAGCTCGAGGATCACGGTCTTGAGGCGGTCCCGCAGGTCCTCGGAGGCGAGGCCGTCCTCGGCCATCAGCTCGTGCTCGATGTTCTTCGCCCGTTCGAGGGCCTTCAGGCCGGCCGAGGTGATCGTGATGCGTTGGCTGCGCCGGTCGGCGGTGTTGCGGAGCCGCGTCACGAGGCCGCGCTTCTCGAGGCGATCCAGGGTGCGTCCGACCGTCTGCGCCTGAACGTGGACCAGCTGGGCGAGCCGCACGCCGGTGAGGGTGCCCTCGCGCTCCAGGACGCCGAGCGTCGTGAGACCGGCGTGGGTGATGCCGATGTTCAGGAGCTTCTCGTTCCAGGAATGCTCGACGATGCGGGCCGCGGTCGTCAACAGGCGGCTGGTCGACCAATCGTTCAATTCGGGCACGATAGGTGTCCTTCCCCTCGGTCGTCAGCGGAGAATCCGCTCGTTCCTGCTACTTACTTGAGATAACAATACCCGAAATAGACAGCAGGCTTATGATATTTCCTGCCTTACGGGTGAGACGTCTTCGTGGGCGTCGTGACGCCGTCGTCCGGCCGGGCGGCGCCCGACGGCGGAAGGCCCGGGGCGACGCCCCGGGCCTTCCGCGATCAGCACATGCTAGAGGTTGTTGCCCCGGCGCGTGCTCTCGTCGCCCTCAACTTCGATCTGCTCCTTGCGAACTTCTTCGCTGACAGTCTCGTTGGTGGTGACGGTCTCCTTGTCGAGGCGCACGCGCTCGACGGGAACCGCTTCCTTCTCGACGACGGGGCGCTCGGCGTGGAGGACGACTTCGTGCTCCTCCTCGCTGATGGCCGGGCCGGACATCGCATTGCCGCGATTGGCTTCCGTGATGGGCTCGCGCTCCACGCGGACTTCCTCGCGGCTGACGGGGACGGTCTTCGTCACGTTCTCGGTGACGACGTACTTGCGCATGCGCGCACGGCCTGCCTCGCGACGCTCCGTGCCGACGCGCAGCTGCTCCTCGGAGCGGGTCATCGCCTCGTCCGTGGTGGGTCCCGACGTGTCGTGACCCACGGTGCCGCGGTCGGTGTCCGTCAGGTCCGCACGGCGGCCGCTGGTGTCGATGTCGACGTCGCGGTCCGTGAGGCCGGCGGTGCCGGCGGTGCCGGTCGTTGTGCGGGTGGTGTCGGTGTAGCCGCTGGTGCCGCCACCGATCTCGTAGTGGCGGTAGAGGCGATCCTCTTCCTCGGGGCTGAGGTTGCCGTCGGACTCGATGCGGGGGGCATCCTTCACCTGGTGCTTGCTGTAGGGCACCCGGACGTCATGGCCCTCGAGGTCGGCGCCCTGCAGCGGGATGAAGGACTCGGAGGTGCCGAACAGGCCCGTCTTCGCCGTGACCCAGCTGGGCTCGCCGGTCTGGTCGTCGAGGTAGACCTGGCCGATGGAGCCGATCTTCTCTCCATCGGAACCGACCACGTTGCCGCCGTTGCCGAGCATGGTGTCGATGTGTTCCTGAGTAATCATTTCCTTCTCCTTCTGAGTAATCTCACTGTGAGGGTATGGATTTCTCGGCTGTTGATACCACCGGGAGGTTCCACCGGGGGTAAGAGCCCCCGAGACCACCGGCCTCTAGAGTAAGCATACTTAGTACCGAATGGGAAGCAGGCTTAGCGTCTTTCTTCGAACCGGGCGGCACGGTGGTCTCTCCTCCGGGCACGCCGACGGGGGAACGGCTGCTTCCACGGCGGGGTTCACTTCCGTATCATCGTAAGCAGGTCCAGCCACCGGCCTACCTCCCTCCGAGTCGACCCACGCACGCGTGCGACGCGAAGGATCCGCTGCAGTCGTCAGGGCGGAGCGCCGGTGAGCCACCCGGGACGCCCGATGACGGAGCGGGATCCGGAGCATGCACCGACACGCCGGCGGACGACTCGCTGAGCCCCCAGGAAAGGGCATCCATGTCAGCTCCACGTCCCCCCTTCATCAACGAGGTCCTGATCGCCGCCGCGGACCTCGAGAACGCCGAGTTCGAACGTGACCGGCTGGCGCTCGCCTGCGGCGAGGCGATTCGGCAGGCTCTTGCGACGGGCCTCACGCACGCCGAGATAGGGCTCGCTGCAGGCCTCTCCGAGGGGGAGGTCCGACGCCTCGCGGAAGCGCCGCTGGGCGGTTCCGACGTCCTCGGCGGGGCGTCGCCGGCCCGGGCCCAGGACGCATCGTTGATCCACCTCGATCCCTCGCTGATGACCGCGGTGCGCCACCGCGAGGGACGGGCATTCCTCGACCTGTCCCACGAGGCGGCGCGGGAGCCGGATGTCACAGCCTGACACCAGGCATCTCCCGTCATCCGGTGCCGGCGTGAGCGGGTCCCGGACGGCGCTGCTGATCGTCGACATGCAGAACGCCTTCTTCGAGAACGAGGACCTCGCCCGGCGACAGGAAGCCCTCGTCGCGGCCTGCAACGGACTGATCGGGGCCGCGCAGCGTAGACAGGCTCCGGTGGTCCTGGCCCGTACTGAACACCTCCGGGACGGGTCCACGTGGACCCGGTCCATGCTCGACGACGGGCAGGGCTTCATCTTCCGCGGCACACACCAGGCGGCCTTCGTCGAGGGACTCCGCGCGGAGGGCCTGGAGGTGGTGACGAAGGTACGCGACAGCGCCTTCTTCGGCACCGATCTCGCCGCGCGTCTGCGCGGCCTGGACGTGGACCACCTGGTCCTGGCGGGCGTATCCGCGCACAGTTGCATCGCTCAGACCGGGGCTGACGCCTTCGCCCACGACTTCGGGGTCAGCTACGCGCTCGAGGCCATCGCCGGCACGAACCAGCAATACGCGGAGGCGATGCTGGAGATTCTCTCCGTGAGCTATCGACAGCCTGTCCTCGGCCGGACGGAAGCAGAGTCACTGTTCGCCTGAGGCCCGGCCGGCAGGACCAGGCGGGACCGCCTCCCCGGCGTCTCGGCTCTCGGCATACGACGACGGCGGTGGCCACCGGAGACGATCCGATGGCCACCGCCGTGCGTACGTGGTGGATCAGCGCTGCTGGACGTTCGCCTTGGCGTCCTGGGCACTGCCCTTGACGTCGCCGGCGGCCTTCTGGCCCTCACCCTTGACGTCGGCCACGGCGTGCTGGCCCTGGTCCTTGACGGTCTGCACGGAGTCGGCGGCCGATTCCTTCACGGACTGCACCGCTTCCTGCGCAGGCTCGCGGACTTCCTCGACGACCTGCTTGGCTGCCTCGGTGACCTTGTCCTTCAGGGGGGCCACCTGCTCCCTGAGCTGCGAGGCGGCTTCCTGCTCCTTCTTGCTGGCAGGAATGAGCGAGCCCGCAAGGAGCCCGGCGCCGAAGGCGATCAGACCCGCGGCGAGCGGGTTGCCCGCAGCCTTGTTCGAGATCTGAGTGGGAGCTCCCTGGACAGCCTGGCCCGCGTGGTGCATCTTGTCGCGGGCGGTGTCTGCTGCCGAGTGGGCGCTGCCGAGTCCGCTGTCGAAGCCGCTGCCGGTCTTGTCCTTGGCGTGTCCGGCCTTGTCCTTGACCGAACCCGTCACTTCCTCGGCCTTGCCGAGCACGGAATCCTTGACGTCTTCGGCCTTGCCCATGACGGTCTCCTTCACGTTGCTGAAGCTGTGCTTGACCTTGTCGGTCTGGCGCTGCGCGATGTTGGCGGGATTCACCTTGTCAGCGATGGCGTCGACGTCCGTGCCCAGTTCGAGGCGGGTACGTTCGATATCTGCACGGATCTCATCTGGCGTCTGGCTCATCGTGTCTGCTCACCTGGTTTCAGTGTCGGGGGAATCTCTTTGACGGTCTCCGCTGTCTGGGGAAGACCCTTGACCTGCTGCATTTCCTTCTTGCCCTTGGAGGCCAGCACTGCGGCGATGATGCCCCAGATGACGGCCACGATCACGGCGGCCCAGCCCAGGGGCATGAGGGCGCCGAGGCCCCACATGAGGGCCAGTGACAGGAACAGGAGGACGAAGTGGCCTCCGACGGCTGCGCCGGCGAACATGCCTGCGCCCTTGCCGGCCTTCTTCGCCGACTCGGTGGCCTCGGCCTTGGCCAGGGCCACTTCCTGGCGCATGAGCTTGGAGAGGTCCTTCGTCACCTCCCCGAGCAGTTCTCCCACCGAGGCGTTGGCAGAGCGCTGCTCGGCCTCGGTCGGCAGGGGGGCGGCGGCCTGGTGCGCGCCGCCGGTGTATGCCTCACTCATCAGCGCAGGCCCCCGTCATTCGGCAGGGTGCCTACGGGAGGGGTGCCCGGCGCGATGGTCGGGTAATCGTCCGTGGGGTCGACGAAGGCCGGGTTGGAGCCCGCGACGTGCTGGCCACGGGAGGTCTCGGCGAAGCCTGCGGAAGCGGGGGTGCCGCTGTAGGCGTCGGAGCCGACCTGGGTGTACTGGGGGTAGGTGCCCGTCGTGCCACGATCGGAGGTGCTGCCCGAATCGTTGTTGTCCTTGGCGCCGCGCGTCAGGCGACCGACGACGAGGCCGGCGCTCGCCGCGATGGCGAGGAAGGCTCCGGGCTTGCGCCGCGCGAACGCCTTGACGTCCTCGAGGATGTCGGAGGCGTCGCGGTTCTCGAGCCAGCTCGCCGCCGATCCCGTGCGCTGTGATGCCTGCTCGACGAGGCCCGACACGAACTGGTTGTCCGACTTGTCGGCCATGGAGCGCAGTTCGTCGGATACGCCGCGAATGCCCTCGGTGAGCTTCTGCTGCTGCGTGCCGGCCTGGCTCTTGACCTCGGAGGTCACAGTGCCCAGGAGGTTCTTCGCCTGCGAGCCGACCTCGGCCGCGACGTTCTTCGCTTCGGCAGCGGCCGTTCCGGCGACGTCCTTCGCGTCGGCTGCTGCGGTGCCGGCGACGTTCTTCGCCGCTTCCTTGCTGTCCTGGCCGACCTTTTTGGCCTGGTCCTTGGCCGCGGACTTCTTGGAGTCGCCGGAGCCGGTGCTGCCACCGGAGAAGTCCGAGCTGCCGAGCTCGTGGGTGCTGAGGTCCGCGGTGGACGACTCAGGCCCGGTGGTGGAGGGAACCAGGGGATCCTGCGGCCAATTCTGCGTAGTCATGGTTGTTCCTAACGTTGATATTGCCGTTAAAGCGGATGCTCCATCGTGTTCTCGATGCGATGGTCCGGCAGTTCGTGCTGGACTTGTCCCTGAAGCTAAGCATGCTTAGCTTCAATCTCGCAAGCTCTTTCTTCCAGAACCGCAAAACGAAAACAAGTAGACTTAGTACCCTACGGAAGCCGGGGGCCCGACGCTAGCGTCGACACGACAGGATCTCGTACGGCCGCTTCCAGAAGGAGTGGATCCACCCGGGATCCCGAGAGAAGGGGATTCGCATGACGAACACGAACAACCGCACGGCGGACGGACGTCGGACCACCGTGCAGCGCGCCGCCCAGGCGGTGGGCGTCGTCTTCCTGCTGGTCGGGATCCTCGGGTTCGTCCCGGGAGTCACCTCCAACTACGGCAGCATGATGTTCGCGGGACATGAGTCCGAGGCGATGCTGCTCGGCATCTTCCAGGTGTCGGTCCTCCACAACATCGTCCACCTGCTCTTCGGTGTCGCCGGTCTGGCCATGGCGAAGACCGTCTCCGGTGCCCGCAACTACCTGCTGGGCGGCGGCGTGGTCTACGCCGTCCTCTGGCTCTACGGCCTGTTCATCGGCCAGGAGTCGGCAGCCAACTTCGTCCCGCTCAACAGTGCGGACAACTGGCTCCACTTCGTGCTCGCGGCCGGCATGATCGCGCTCGCCCTGGTCCTCGGCCGCGACGCGCGGTCGAGGACTCGCGCCTGACCGCGCCGGAGGCCGTGCGGAGGCGCGCGTGCCGGGTGTGCCACCAGTGCAGAAGCGAAGTACGCTTACCATTATCGGCCCCGGCTCACAGGGGCTCCCCCGCCCACAGAAGAGGTCCGGAATGAAGCAGCCCTCCCCGCGCGGAGCACTCAGCGCCCAGGTCCTGTCGGTCATCGCCGGGTCCGTGGAGTCCGGGCAGGAAGCACTCGCCGGGCTCGACGCGCTCGCCGCGGAGACACTGTCCCGGACGCCGGACATCCTGCACGACGACGACCTCCAGCTCGCACTCTTCTGCCTGTACGAGTTGCATTACAGCGGCATCGACGAGGCGGGTGACGACTGGGAGTGGAATCCGGAGCTCCTCACGGTCCGGCATCGCATCGAGGCCGCCTTCGAGCAGAGGGTCCGCGACGAGACCGCCGTCGGAACCCTCCCGGCGCCCACCAGTGACGCTGTCTGCGCGCAGCTCTTCCGGATGACCGGCGAGGACGGCGGGCCCAGCATGTCCCGCTTCGTGGCGAAGACGGCCTCGGACGACCAGCTGCGGGAGTTCCTCGTGCACAAGTCCATCAACCAGCTGAGGGAAGCCGATCCGCACACCTTCGCCATCCCCCGCCTGGCGGGTCGAGCGAAGGCCGCGATGGTGGAGATCCAGGCGGACGAGTACGGCAACGGGATGCCCGCACGGATGCACTCCGCGCTCTTCGCGCGGACGATGCGCGAACTCGGCATGGACGACGCCTACGGGTCCTATCTCGACGCCGTCCCGGCGATCACGCTCGCCGTCAACAACCTGATGTCGCTGTTCGGACTCCACCGCCGCCTCCGGGGGGCGATCGTGGGGCACCTCACCGCCTACGAGATGACGTCCTCCCAGCCCAACCGCCTGTACTCCCGCGGCTTCAAGCGCCACGGATACGGTCCCGACGCCACCGAGTACTTCGACGAGCACGTCGCGGCCGACGCCGTCCACGAGCAGATCGCCGGCCGGGACATGGCCGGCGGGCTCGTCGAGTCCGACCCGCAGCTGCTCGAGGACGTGTTGTTCGGTGCTGCGGCCGGCCTGGCCATCGACACCCTCATGACGGTGCACATCATGGAGGCCTGGGAGTCAGGGCGGTCCTCGCTGCGTACTTCGATGGTGGCGGCGTGACGGACGCGGAGGGGGTCGCCGCCACGACCGACACCCCGGATGCCCGGGCGGACCATCGGCTGAACTCCGGCACCGCCGCCCCGGTATCCGTGGTCGCGTGCCCTGACGGACCGCTGCTCGTCCGCGGCGACTTCACGCTCCTCGGTGCCGACGGCGAGGAACTGCCCCGGACACGGCGGACCGTGGCCCTGTGCCGGTGCGGCGCCTCCGTGCTCAAGCCCTACTGCGACGGTTCCCACAAACTGACCGGCTTCCGCTCGGAGCCCTGACGCGCGGCACGTCCCCTTCCCGCTGTCGATGGACGATCCTGGCCCGTACGGCATGCTTGGTGGAACACCGGAGGGAGTCCGCGCATGGTGATCGACCTGAACAGCGACGTCGGGGAGTCCTTCGGGAACTGGACCTTCGGCGACGACGCCCGCATCATCGAGTCGGTCTCGAGCGTGAATGTGGCCTGCGGCTTCCATGCCGGCGACCCGGTCGGGATCCGTGTCACGTGCACTGCCGCGGCCGAGGCGGGGGTGACGGTCGGCGCGCACCCGGGTTACCGGGACCTCGCGGGCTTCGGCCGCCGCTTCATGGACGTGGACCCTCGTGAACTGACCGACGACGTGGTGTACCAGATCGGTGCCCTGCAGGCGCTGGCCCGGGCTGCCGGGACGGGCGTGCGGTACGTCAAGCCCCACGGAGCCCTCTACAACGCCATCGCCGTCCATGAAGAGCAGGCACGCGCCGTGGTGCGGGCCGTCCGCGACGTCGACGACACCCTGCCCGTCCTGGTCCTGCCCCGCAGTGCGATCGAGGCCGAGGCGCGGGCGGCAGGGCTGCGCACGATCGTCGAGGCGTTCGCCGACCGCGCCTACACGCCCGACGGTGCGCTGGTGCCACGGCGCGAACCGGGCGCGGTGCTGCACGGAGAGTCCGACGTCGTCGCGCAGGTCCTGCGGATGGCCACCGACGGCGAGGTCGTGGCCGTGGACGGCAGCCGGATCCCGATCACCGCGGAGAGCATCTGCGTGCACGGCGACACCCCTGGCGCCGTCAGCATGGCTGCGGCGGTGCGGAGGGCCCTCGACGCCGCCGGCGTGACGGTCGGTGCGTTCGCCTGATCCCGCCGGCCCTGACCGGCCGGCCCTGATCCTGAGGCGGGTCGGCGACCGCGCCGTGCTCGCGGAACTGCCCGGGCTGCCGGAGGTCCTCAGCGTGCAGGCGCAGCTGCTGGAGCACCCGGTGGACGGGCAGGTGGACGTGGTCGCCGCGGCGCGCACAGTGCTCGTCACCGTCGGCGATGCCCGGCAGGTGGACGCCCTCACGGCCCGGCTCCGCCTCCTCGACCCTGCCGTCCCGGTGGTCCGGGAGGGCGCGTCCGTCACGCTCGAGGTCCGGTACGACGGCGCCGACCTCGCCGTCGTCGCCGACCTGACGGGCCTCAGCGTCGACGCCGTCGTCGCGGCCCATACGGGGACCTGCTGGATCGCTGCGTTCGGGGGTTTCGCGCCGGGCTTCGCCTACCTCACGGGCGGGGATCCCCGGCTCCAGGTCCCGCGGCGGGACGTGCCACGGACGGCGGTCCCGGCCGGCGCGGTGGCGCTCGCGGGCGGTTTCTCGGCCGTCTATCCTCGGGAATCCCCGGGCGGCTGGCAGCTGATCGGTCGCACGGACGCGGTGCTGTGGGACACGCACCGGGCACCGCCCGCCCTCATCGAGCCGGGCACCCGGGTCCGCTTCGCGGCGGTACGGGAACGCACCGAGGTACGCGCTTCCCTCAGCACCCCCCGGGGCCGGGGCGGGGGGAGCGGCACCGGCGCGGAGGAAGGCGCCCGTCCCGGACCGGACACGCCGGCCGGGTTGACCGTCGTCGCCCCGGGCCTCTCGAGCACCTTGCAGGATCTCGGACGGCCCGGGCTGATGCGTATTGGCGTCGCGGGGTCCGGCGCGCTGGACCGCGCCGCGCTGCGCCAGGCGAACAGGCTGGTGGGCAACGAGGCCGGGGCGGCGGTCATCGAGACGCTCCACGGGGGACTCGCCCTCCAGGCGGCGGAGGACCAGGTGCTGGCCGTCACGGGGGCCGACGTCGGCCTGCTCATCGTGACGCCCGAGGGGCGGGAGCACGAGCCCGCTCCCTGCGCGCCCTTCCTCCTGCGGGCGGGCGAGGTGCTCCGGCAGTCCGCGCCCGCGGCGGGCCTGTACTCCTACACGGCCGTGCGTGGGGGATTCGGGGCGGAACCGGTCCTCGGCAGCCGGTCGACGGATTCGATGTCGGGCCTCGGGCCGCCCGCCCTCTCGCGGGGTACGCGGCTGCCCGTGGACCCGCCCGTGCCGGGGTCCATGGTGGGGGACCCCGAGGCGCCCCGCCGCCCCGCATCGCCGGAGATCCTGCGGGTGGTGCCCGGCCCGCGGGACGACTGGTTCGACGACGGTCCGGCCCGCCTGGGCGCCGCGCCGTGGACGGTGACGGCCCAGTCCAACCGGATCGGCCTGCGCCTCGACGGGCCGGCCCTGACACGGCGGCTCGAGGGGGAACTGCCGAGCGAGGGCGCCGTGCGCGGCGCACTCCAGGTGCCGCCGTCGGGCCTGCCGGTGCTGTTCCTCGCCGATCATCCGGTCACGGGCGGCTACCCGGTGGTCGCAGTCGTCATTCCTGAGGACCTGGACCGCGCAGCGCAGCTCCCGCCGGGATCGGAGGTCCGCTTCCGATTGGTCCGCTGAGGCCGCCCGCCGCCGGTCGAGCCGCGTCGCGCCGCAGGTCCCCGGACCGGCGGTCACGTGCGGGGCGCGCCCAGCTGCACGGGATCCTCGTCCGTCAGGTAGGCGAACTCGGAGTGCGCGGCGAGGTCGATGCCCCGCAGTTCGTCCGCCTCCTCGATCCGCAGGCCGACGGTGCGCTGGAGGACCGCGGCGATCACCCAGGTGACGACGAAGGAGTAGGCCAGGACCGCGACGGTGGCGAGCGCCTGGATGCCCAGCAGTTCGAAGCCGCCGCCGTAGAACAGGCCCGAGACCCCGTTGGGGGCATCCGCCGTCGCGAAGAGGCCGATCAGCAGCGTCCCCAGGATCCCGCCGACGAGGTGCACTCCGACGACGTCCAGCGAATCGTCGAAGCCGAGGCGGAACTTCAGCTCGATCGCGAGGGAACAGACCGCCCCGGCGATCGCGCCGATGGCGAGGGCGCCCATCGGGCTGACCGCGCCACAGGCCGGAGTGATGGCGACGAGCGCCGAGACCAGCCCCGACGCAGCCCCCATGCTGGTCGCCGCACCGTTGCGGGCCCGCTCGACGACGGCCCAGGCCAGCAGGCCCGCCGACGCCGCGACGGCCGTGTTGAGGAAGACCACCGACGCGGACTGGCCCGCGGAGAGGGCGGAGCCTGCATTGAAGCCGAACCAGCCCACCCACAGCAGGCCCGCGCCCACGAGGACGAGCGGGCGGCTGTGCGGCCTGGCGTGGTCCGCCTTCGGCCAGCCGTGGCTGCGGCCGAGCACCACCGACAGGGCGAGGGCGGCGATCCCGGCGTTCATGTGCACGGCGAGGCCACCCGCGAAGTCGATCGCGCCGAGGCTGTTCGCGGTCCAGCCGCCCACCACCGTGCCGTCCTCCGAGCTGAAGGCGAACACCCAGTGGGCGATCGGGAAGTACACCAGCGTGGCCCAGATGCCCGCGAAGGTCATCCACGCGCCGAACTTCATGCGGCCTGCGGCCGCGCCGGCGACCAGCGCCGTCGTCACGCAGGCGAAGAAGAGCTGGAAGGCCGCGAAGAGGACCGGCGGGATGGACGCGGAGGGATCCTCCGCCAGCAGCCGGCCCATTCCGGCGTGTTCCACGACGTCCCCGACGAGTCCGAGTCCACCGAGCGAGTTGCCGAAGGCCATGGAGTAGCCGAACAGTACCCACAGCACGGCGACGAGGCTCGCCCCGCCGAAGCACATCATCATCATGTTGAGGATGCGGCGGGAACCCACCATTCCTCCGTAGAACAGGGCCAGGGCGGGGATCATCAGGCAGACGAGCGCTGCACTTGCGAGGATCCAGGCGACGTTTCCAGAGTCCATGGGGAGTCCATTTCCGTGACAGCGCCTGGGCGTACCGGACGGGACTGGGCCCGGGACCGCACCGCGGGTGGTGCGGCCCCGGGACGGCACGCCGCGCTGAGCCATGGTAGGCAGTGCCGGGTTTCAGCTCCGGGCGGGCGCCGTTAACTCTGGATTAAGCGGAATCCCACCCCTAGCCGCCGGCCACGGACTGCATGATCATGACCGTGGCGCCCGCCGGAACCGCCGTGGCCAGGCCGTCCAGGCGCCGCACGTCCTCGCCGTCGACGTAGATGTTCACGTAGCGCCTCAGCGTCCCCGTCTCCTCGCGGATCCGCTGGTCGAGCAGGGGTCGCCCCTCGGCCAGTCCGTCGAGCAGCGAGGCCACGTCGCCGTCGTCGGCCACGCTCACGCGGACGGCACTGCGGCCCTCCACGTACGGGCGCAGCAGCGTGGGGATCAGGACGATCACCGAGGACGCGGACGATGGGGAGGCGGGGGACATGGGCCGTCCGCTCAGGCGGGCAGGACGGCGGCGCGCACGGAGAGCACGTCCGGCAGGTGACTGGCCACTTCCCGGAAGGTGCGTCCCTCGTCGGCGCTCGCGTAGACGGACCCACCGCGCGTCCCGAAGTACACGCCGGGGACGTCCGCCGTGTCGACGCAGGCGGCGTCGCGCAGCACCGCGTTGTACTCCGCCTGCGGCAGTCCGGTGCTGCTGCCCTCCCAGGTGGACCCGCCGTCGTCCGTCCGGTGCACCTGGAGGCGCCCGTCGGGCGGGATGCGCTCGCCGTCGGCCTTGAGGGGGATGACCCACGCCGTGCCGCTGCGGTGCGGGTGGGTGAGCATGACGAAACCGAAGTCGGCGGGAAGGCCGTCGGCGATCGACTGCCAGGAATCACCGCGGTCGGTGCTCGCGTACACGCCGTGGTGGTTCTGCGCGAACAGGCGGTCGGGGTCGACGGCGTCGCGGGCCACCTTGTGCACGCACTGGCCGAACTCGGGATCGGGATCCGGCATGAAATACGCGCTGATGCCCCTGTTGCGGGGCTCCCAGGACGCCCCGCCGTCGTCGGACCGGTAGACACCGCCCGTGCTCATCGCGACGTGGAGCGTGTCGTCGACGGGGCTCGGCAGGACGGTGTGGGCGGCTGCACCGCCGAAGCCCGCGCCCCACTCGCTGCGGTGCGGGTGGTCCCACAGGCCGCGGTTCAGCGTGAACGTCTCCCCGTGGTCCGTGGATTTCCAGACGGAGATGGGCTGGCAGCCGGCCCAGACCACCCCGGGGCGTTCCTCCGCGTCCGGCTGGATCTGCCAGATCCGCTCGAGGGCGGCGCCGTCGTCGGCGGCGAACCGGATCCCGCCTTCCTGCGGCTCCACCCAGGTCTCGCCGAGGTCGTCGGAATGGGCGATGCAGGGGCCGAAGTGCCACGACATCCGGCCCGCGAACAGGCGGGTGCGTCCGCCCCGGGTGTCGATGCCCACACTGGGGATCTCCTCCATGAGGAACATCGGTCCGGAGAGCGTCCACTCCTTCCGGTCGGCGCTCGACGCGAGCCACAGACCCTTCTTGGTGCCGATGGCGAGGAGCGTCGTCCCTGATGCTGTCATGGTGTCCCCCGTGCATGGAAGCGGCCGCGAAAGCGCGCATGTGATCGATAGCACTTGGGAGACTGCCATCGGCCACTCGTTTTGTACAGGGCCGGCTACCCCCTTTTGTCCGCATTCCGCCGACGGGCGGGAGCACTGTGCCACAGTGGAACGGTGCGGTCGCTGGGGAGCTGAAGCCACGTTCACCGGGAGGCACCGTTGCGTCAGATCCACGTCGGGAGCCCCGCGCCGCCGCGGGTGTGTCCCGGTCCGGGGCACGCACCCCACGCGCGGCGCCACTGCGCCGGCAGGCACTGCGTCGAAGTACGCGACGGGCTGCTCGTCCTCTGGTGGGCGCCCGGCTCGCTCCTGACCCTCCCGGACGTCCTGGCGGCCTACGAGGGTCTCCGCAGCCTGTCCGACGGCTATGTCCTGCCGCTGGTCGTCCATCTGCAGGGACTGGCGGGGATCGCGTCGGCGGCCCGGCTGATCATCCTCGAGGGAGCCCTGACCTCCCGCATCGCCTTCGTCGGCACGGGGCCCGTGGACCAGGTCATCGCTGCCTTCCTGGCGCACGCGCTGTCGGAGACGCGCTATTTCGAGAGCGCCCCCGACGCTGAAGCGTGGGCCCGCGGCATGTCACCCGGGACGGACGGACGGACCTGACGCCGCTCTCTCCGGGTCCGGAACGGGAAAGGGCAACCCTCCCCCCGATCCCGGAATGCACCGGCACTCCCGATATCGGGGGGGAGGGATTACCTCAACGGCTCTCGTTGTAGGCGTCGATGATGGACTGCGTGATCCGCCCACGCGAACTCGGATTGAATCCGTGCTCCTCGGCCCACCGGCGGATCTGCTGCGTGTCCTCACGCTTCGAGCGGGAGGATGCCGCCTTCTGGCTGCCGGACGGCTGCTTGCCCGATGCGGCCTTGCGCCCCTTGCCCACATAATCGGACAAAGCAGTCCGCAATGATTCCGCATTCTTCTCGGTGAGATCTATCTCGTAGTCCGTGCCGTCGAGGGAGAATCGCACGGTCTCCTGTGCTTCCTCTCCGCTGAGGTCGTCCACCAGGTGTACCTGCACGCGCTGGGCCATTATTCTCTCCTGTGTCGTCCGGAATCAAGATCATCAGCCCCATTGTTCCGAGCCTATCGCGGGAAGTAGTGCGGGCGGTAGCAATCGCCGAATTCCCCCTATTCAGGGGTGAATGCATGAATAGGAATTAGGTGCCCGGCGGATTCACCGGCAGCGGATCAGGTCGCTGCTGCGCCGTCGGCCCGGAACGCGCGGACCACGGCGTCGTGCGGCACGCGTTCGTGCAGCCGGGTCTCGCCGCCCCCGTCCTGGATGCGCTCGGTCAGCCGGCGCGCCCAGCGATGCTCCAGTGCGAGCAGGAGGCCCACCTCTCCCGTGGCGACGGAGGCCGATGCGAGGGCGACGTCCCGGTCACTGAGCAGGGTCAGGGGCGACGGGGGAGCCAGCAGGTTCCCCAGTGTCACCGGCAGGCCGCCGTCGACGTCGGCGAAGGACAGTGTGCCGTCGGCTGCGCGGGCGATGAGCACCACGTCGATCAGGGCCACCGCACCGCTGTCCAGGGCTTCCTGCAGGGCGTCCACGAGCAGCGAATCGCCGGTCAGGGACGGCACGGAGCAGACCAGGACATCCACGGGACCAACCCTCATGACACCCTCCCCATCCGGCTGGTTCCTGTTCTTCGGTGCAATCGTCCGTCAGGGCAGGTCCCTGATCGTCACCCGCGCGGGGTGATGATCCGGCAGACGGGGACTTTGGCCTCAGGCCGGCACCCGTTCCAGGGTGGATCCTTGGGGGTGGGCGCCACCAGGCCGACGATGCCTCACCCGTTGCTGCGGATGAGAGCGCGGCAGGAGTGCGACGTCGGACAGGTGGCAAGCATGAACAGCATCATCAGGGCGAAGACGACCGTCCCCCGGACCGGCGCGCGCGAACTGGAGCGGCCCCGGCTGACCGCGCGCCTGGACGCCTTCATCGAGGCAGGGTGCCGCGCCGTCGTCATCGGGGCGGGCGCGGGCTACGGGAAGACGACCCTCGCTGCCCAGTGGGCGCGGAGGCGGGTGGCCTCGGGGGACCACGTCGCCTGGGCCTCCCTCGATGCCGCCGACGACTCCGCGGAGCGTTTCTGGGACCTCGTGGCGGAGGCGCTGGAACCCTCCGGCAGCCCGGCGTCGCCCCGATATCCCGCCACGGCGGGACCGGCCGGGCGGATCGAGTGGCTCGACGCCCTCCTGGAGCGTGCGGGCGGAGGACCGGCGCAATGCGTGCTCGTCCTCGACAACTGCGAACACCTGCGCGACGCCGGGCTCCTCCTCGAGGTGGACTACGCCGTCCGGCGTGCGCCGCGGGGCTTCACCGTGATGCTCTGCGGCCGGCAGGTGCCGGAGCTGGATGGGCTCTACCGGTTCGACGTCGACGGCGTCCTGGGGCGGGTGGGTCAGGAGGACCTGATGCTGCGACGGCGGGAGATCGCCCGGCTGTTCCCGCCCGCGTGCCCCGACCCGGACCTGCTGCTCCACGCCACCGAGGGGTGGCCCGCCGCCGTCGTGCTCGCGCGCGCCCTGGGCGGTGCGGGGGCTTCGGCCGCTGCGGTCACCGGTGGAGCGGCCTACCTCGACCGGCTGTGCGGACAGCTCTTCCGGTCCTTCCCGTCGGAGGTCCGCACCGCCCTCGCCGTCATGGCGTTGATCGAGCCCTTCACGGCGGATGACCTGTGCACGGCGCTCGCCGGCACGGATGCGCCCCGCGTGTTCGACGTCACCGTCCGGACCTCCGGCCTCGTCGTCCCCGCGGGCACTCCCGGATCCTTCCGGCTGCATCGCCTGCTGTCCCGCTGGCTCCTGGGCGGGGGATCAGGCGCGGCCGTGACCGACGGCCCCCTCGTGCATGCCCGGATGGCGCGCCGTCGCCTCCGCCAGGGGCGCCACGCCGAAGCGCTCGCCCACGCGGGGAGGGCCGGTGACGCCGGATTGCTCGGAGACGTCGCCGCGGTCTCGGGACTGCACCTGCTGTGGAGCAACAACCTAGCCGCCCTCGACGAGATCCTGCGCGACCTCACCACCGTCGAATCGGTGGAGCTCGGGCTGCTCGACAGCCTCCTCTCCCTCGCCGGCGGAGACCCGGGCCGCGCCCGCGCGAAGCTCGAGCGGGTCGATCGCGCCGACCACCAGGGTGACCCCACAGGGCCGTTCCGTGCTCTGCGGACCGGTCTCGAGGCGCACCTGCTGCTCGCCCGGGGACGTCCCGAGGAAGCACTGGAGCATCTCCGACCGTTGCGCGCCACGGCTCTGCCGCCCGACGTCGGGCTCTTCGTGTCGAACGTCCTCTCGGCCGCGCTGATCGTGGCCGCACGGCTGGACGAGGCCGACGACGCGGCCCAGGCGTGCGTGGCCGCCGCCGAGGAGCGGGAGAACCCGGGCGCCCGGATCGACGCCCACATCGCCCGTGCGGCACTCGCTGCAGCGCTGGAGGACTTCGCGCCCGCCGACCGCGACGCCTCGGCCGCGATCCGGGAAGGGGAGCGGCAGCGGCTGCGCTACAGCCCCCGGCTCCGGCCCGCCCACCTCATCCTCGCCTGGGGCGCATACCACCGGCTCGACGACGACGCCGCACGGCTCCACAACGCTTTCGTGCTCAGGGCGACGAGTACGCCCCCGATGCTCGCGCGTTCGGCGTCGAAGCTCGGTCTCATGCTGTCCTTCGCCTCCTCGGCGAGACCGGCCGAGGAGGCGGCCGGGCTCCTCGACAGGGTCCGCTTCGACCTCGCACACGGTGCGCAGCCACAGGACCTCGCCGTCTGCTCGCTGCAGGTCGCCGAGATGATGCTGTCCCTGCGGCGTGCGGACGACCTCACGACACTGAAGGTCGACCTCCGCCGGTACCAGGGCATCAGCGGGGAACTGCAGGTCATCTCGGCCTGGGAGCACCTGCTCGCCGGACAGCTGAATCGCGCCCGGCAGCTGCTGACCCCGGTGACCTCCGACTACGTGAGGAGCCAGAGCAGGATCGGGATGACGACGGCCCTCGCGATGCTCGCGCGCCTCGAACTGCTGGAGAACCGACCGTTCAAGGCCAGGGAGGCGCTGGATCGCGCGCTCACCCTGGCCGCACAGGGGGGATCCGTCCGGGGCATCGGCTTCGCCGGGGAGACGGTGAGGAGCGCCCTCGAGCGGGACCGCCACCACTACCCCCGTTTCTCCCGGGAGGTGGACCTGCTGGTGACGCAGCGGCGCCGCCCGGCCCACGAGATCTCCGGCCCGCCGCTCACCCCGCGGGAGATCGAACTGGTGGCCCTCCTGCCGACCTTCGCGACCGTCGACGAGCTGGCCCTGGATCTGCAGATCTCCACCAACACGGTCAAGACCCACCTGCGGGGCATCTACCGGAAGCTGGGGGTCGGGACACGGCGCGAGGCCATCGCGGCGGCCCACAAGCTCGGACTCCTCGCACCGACGCCGGTTCCGCTGCGCGTCCTGCGGAGCGCGTCGGCTCGTTAGACAGCCGTGCTCACCCGTGCTGGGTGAGCACGGAGCAAGAACCACCACGGCCCGGCCGGTCCTGCATACCATGCTGGGACAGCGGGGGCCGAGGACAGGACGTGCCGTGGAGATCAACGTATGGGAGATCACGTGGGCGGTCTTCTCCGTCGTCCTGTTCGCCGCCTACCTGGCCCTGGTCTTCATCGTGCTCAGCGACATCATCAGTAACCAGGCCCTCTCGCGGGGATGGCGTGCGCTCTGGGTGGTCCTGCTCGTGGTCCTCCCGTTCGTCGCGTCCATCGCCTACCTCTTCGTCCACGGCCAGACCATGGCCCTGCGCACCAGCCGGGGCTTCCGCTCCGAGGCCGGTCCGGAAGGACCCCCGGGATCCCACGATCCGACGGCGCAGGTCGCCTCGGCGAACGAGCTCCTCCGCCAGGGCGCCATCACCTCCGACGAATACGAGCGGCTCAAGAAGCACGCCCTCCAGCAGGCGTCCCGGGCACTTCCCGCCGATCCCGCGCCACGCACGACGACGGGCTGATCGGCCCGCGGGAGGAGGAGCTGTGGACCTCGACGACGGCTCACGGAATGGAACGGCCCGCACGGCGACGGCGCACCTGGCGGAGGTGACGCCGCCCGGACCCGTGCGGGTGCGGGTCCCCTCGCTCTTCGGGATGGGCCTCCGGGTGACGGCAGGGGTCCTCGCGGCGATCCTGCTGGCCTCGGTGCTGTTCTCCCTGCGTTCCGTCGTCATGTCCCTCGGCGCCGCACTGTTCCTCGCGCTGGGCCTCAACCCACTCGTCCGCCGGCTCCGCCGTGCCGGGATGCGGCGGGGCGGAGCAGTGGCCGTGATCGGGGTCGCCGTCGCCCTCCTCGCCGCGGGCCTGGTCTCCCTCGTCGTCCCGTTCGTCATCACGCAGGTGACGGCCCTGGTCCAGGCGCTGCCGGCAGCCATCAGGGGGATGGCCGGGGAGGAGTGGTTCCAGCGCGTCGATGACCTGACGGGCGGAGCCCTGGTCGGAGCCATGGAGTCCGTCGGTCAGGCGCTCGTGCGCCCCGACGTCCTGACGAACATCGCCAATGGAGTGGTGGGCGCCGGCATCGGAGCCGCGAACGTCGTCTCGTCCATGATCTTCACCGCCATTCTCACCCTCTACTTCCTCGCCGGACTGCCGCGCATCAAGCACGGCTTCTATGCCCTCATCCCGGCGTCCCGGCGAAGGACCACGGTGTACCTCACGGAGAAGATCGCCGATTCCGTCGGGAAGTACCTGAGCGGGATGGTGGTCCTCGCTCTGCTGAACGCCACCTACAGCTTCATCCTGCTCACCCTCACCGGGGTGCCGTTCGCTGCGCTCATCTCGATCGCGGCGTTCTTCGTGACGCTGATCCCCCTCATCGGAACCATCCTCACGACCATCGTCATGACCGTCGCGTCCCTCTTCCACTCGCCGGTGGCGGCCATCATCGTGCTGGTCGCCATGCTCATCTACATGCAAATCGAGGCATACGTCCTGACCCCGCGTGTGATGAGCAAGGCCGTGCAGGTCCCCGGCGCGTGGGTGCTGATTGCGGCGACGGCGGGCGGCGCACTCCTGGGTCTGCCGGGAGCCCTCGTGGCCATCCCGACCGCCGCGGCGTGCATGCTGCTCGTCGACAACCTCGTCGTCCCGGTGCGCCGGGTCCAGTGACCGGCCGCCGTCCCGCGCCGCTGCAGGGGACCCCCCGGGGAGCGGGGGTCGGTCAGTCCTCCGACGCCGGGCGTTCGTCGATGACGGCCGGCAGCCCGAAGGCTTCGAACAGTTCCGGGTAGAGGAAGTTGTGGTGGCCGATGATGCGCTCGCCGTCGGTCTCGATGACCTGGATGGCCCACGGCTTCCACAGGCCGGGCTCCACGAAGTGGTAGTTGGCGAATCCGCCGGCACCGTTGATGCCGACGGGGACCAGGCGCCCGCCCTCGCACACGCTGCCCTCGCCCACGAACCAGGCGCGGACGTCCGACGGCCCGGAGAGCCACAGGTCGAACGGGGGCATGGAGAGGACCACGTCGTCCCGCAGCAGCGAGACGAGCAGGTCCATGTCGTAGGCCTCGAAGGCCTGCAGGTACCGGGAGAGCAGGAGCTGGTGCGCCGGGTCCTCGAGCGGCATGTGCGGCGTCGGCGCCCGGTCCGCCATGGTCCTCCGCGCCCGCTGCAGCGCACTGTTGATCGACGCGGGGGTGACCTCCAGCAGGTCGGCGACCTCGGCGGCCGACCACCGGAGCACCTCGCACAGGATCAGGGTGCTGCGTTGCAGCGGCGGGAGGTGCTGCAGGGCGGCCACGAATGCCAGGCGTACGGTGTCGCGGAGTTCGGCGACGACGGCCGGATCGCCCGAGGTGTCGATCACCCGCTCGTCGAGGATCGGCTGGACGAACACGCCTTCCGTGAGGGGGGCGCCGAGGACGGCGTCGGCGGTGCGCGTGGAGGGGCCGAGATCCATGGGGCGGGCGCGGCGCTGCGGGCTGCGGAGCATGTCGACGCAGACGTTGTGCGCGATCCGGAAGAGCCACGTGCGGAGCGTGGACTGGCCGGCGAAGGAATCCTTCTTCGACCACGCCTTGATCATCGTCTCCTGGACGGCGTCCTCGGCCTCTGACGCAGCACCGAGCATCCGATAGCAGTACCCGGTCAGGTCCCTGCGCGAGGATTCCAGGAGCTGGTCGAACGGCGCTGTTCCGGGCGCTGCGTCCTGCACCGCGGACGAGGTGGGCTGCTGCATGCCCCGAGCCTAGCCACGGCGGTCCTCGAACGGGAGGGAGCGGCCACGCCTTTTTCCCCGCATCGATGAGTTCGGGCCGGTCGCACCGTCTACGGTATGGAAACGACACCGCGAACCTCAGATCGGGAGCACCCATGCGCAGACTCACAGCAGGCCTCTTCTCCTCCGTCGACGGCGTCGTCGAATCCCCCCACCTGTGGCAGTTCGACAGTTTCGACCCGGAACTCGGCGCCGGCATGAACGCGATGATCGAACGGGTGGACACCGTGCTGCTGGGCCGGCAGGGCTATGAGGAGTGGGCTGCCTACTGGCCGCAGGCCGAGGCGACCGACCCGTTCGGCAGGTTCATCACCCCGGTGGAGAAGTTCGTGGCGTCCCGCACCCTCAGCGGCGAGCTGGGCTGGACCAACGCCTCCCTCATGACCGCACCTCTCGAGGAGTTCGTGACCGAGCTGAAGGCGACCGACGGCGGGGACATCGCCGTCTGCGCCAGCATCTCCCTCGTCCGGCAACTCCTGTTCGCCGGGCTGCTGGACTCGCTGATGCTGATGACCCACCCCGTCGTCGCCGGAGCAGGTCGCCGCCTGTTCGAACCGTCGGACCCGGTCACGCGGCTGGAACTGCAGGAGACCACGGTCACCAGCAAGGGCAACGTGCTGTCCTCCTACGGCCTCCGCGGCGCCTGACCGCCTCTGGCGGCGTCGGGACGCGCCTAGACTGCTGGTCATGGCCGTCCTGATCGATCCACCGACCTGGCCCGCGCACGGAACGGTGTTCTCCCACCTGGTCTCGACGTCGTCGCTCGAGGAACTCCACGCGTTCGCAGCCGCCGCGGGCATCCCGCGCCGGGCCTTCGACGAGGACCACTACGACGTCCCGGAGCGGCGGTACCGCGACCTCGTGGTGCAGGGCGCCCAGGAGGTCAGCGGGGCGGCCCTGGTGCGGGCCCTGATCGCGAGCGGGCTCCGGATCCCGGCCCGGCGACGGGCGCCCAGACTCCGCGCCGCGCTGATGTCCCGCTGGGAGGCCCTGCTGCCGGAGGCGCGAGGCCTCGGCGCGGAGCTGCTCGACCGGTGGGGTGAGGAGCAGCGCCGGTACCACACGCCCGCGCACCTGCTGGCGGTCCTCGAGGCGCTGGATGTTCTGCTGGAACCGGCGGACGAACCCCTGCGCGACGCCGTGCTCCTGGCGGCCTGGTTCCACGACGCCGTGTACGAGGGGCGCGCCGGCGACGACGAACGCGCATCCGCGTCCCTCGCCGTGCAGAGCCTCCGGGGCATCAGGCCGGACGACGTCGTCGGGGACGTCGAGCGCCTGGTCCTCCTGACCGCGACGCACGACCCGGGGCCCGAGGACCGCGCGGGTCATCTCCTGTGCGATGCGGATCTGGCAGTCCTCGCCGGGGCCCCGGAGGCCTACGCCCGCTACGTCGCGGCGATCCGCGCCGAATACCGGCATGTTCCCGAGGATGCATTCATCGGGGGGCGGCGCTCTGTCCTGCGGCACCTCCTGGCCCTCGAGCCGCTCTATCGCACCGCGGCAGCGCAGGAGGAGTGGACAGCGCCGGCGCGCGGGAACCTGACGCGGGAGCTGGCATCGCTGGAACCCCGGTCAGAGGGTGCGTGAGGACCCTGTACGGGCTCCGGCGCCGCCCCTACCATCGCGGCATGGGATCCGTGGATGACGCGATTGCCGCATTGGACGAACCCGACCGGGAATGCCTGCGCGCCGTGGTTGCCACCGCCCGGCGGGTCCGGCCGGATGCCGTCGACGGGATGAGCTACGGCATGCCGGCCCTCATCCTCGCCGGGAAGCCCCTGTTCGCCGTGGCCGCCACCCTCAGCCATCTCTCCCTGTACCCGTTCTCGTCGAGGGTGATCGATGCCGTGGTGCCGCGGCTCGGGGACGTCTCCCGGTCGAAGGGAACCCTCCACTTCACGGCCGAGCAGCCGCTCCCCGAGGACCTCGTCCGGGAGATCGTCCGCCTGCGAAGCCGCGAGATCGAGGGCTCCTAGCGGGCTCCGCTCCGCCGCGCAACCCCGCCCCGACGGGAGGAAACGGCTTCCCCGCCCGCTCGGCCGATGCCACGATGGATCAATCAGGCATGGTCGGCACCGCACGCCGACACCCTCCCCAGGCAGTCAGGAAGCCGGCCGCGGGAGAGCCCCGCCGCCTCGGGCGGGGGCGGTCGACCGGCTTCCCGCCCCCGTCCGGGCCACCCGAAGGAATCTGCCGATGCAAGGTCTGCACACCCACACCGCGATGCGCCACGCGGAGCTCACCCTGCGGTTCGTCTGGGACCACCTGCAGAACCTGGGAGGCTCCGTGGGCTACCTCGAGTTCGACGCCTACCTCAATGGGCTGACGCCCCTCCCGCGCGGTGATCGCGACCTCGTGGCGCAGGCCGTGAACGAACTGCTCCACGACCGGGCGGTGGCGGGCGGCCGCGCCTGTTGCCGCGCCCCCTACAGCGCCGCCGACGTCCTCCCGACGGGGCCCGGACCCCGGCCGTACCCCTCCTGCACCGTGCCCGTACGGGGCCGGTGGGGCCGGCGAATCGCCACGCCGGGGCGCCCTGCCGCGCCTGCCGGGCGCCGACCCCAGGGATTGTCCCCGCTGCCGCCCCTACGCCGGGACCGCTGAGGGCGCCTGCCCCACCACGACGGTCGCGCCGATCTCGTCGAGGCTGCAGGACCAGGACCGGAAGCCCGCGTCCTCGAGGAACCGGAGGCACGACCCCTCCTGCGCCTCCGCCACCTCGAACAGGAGGTAGCCGCCGGGCGCCAGCCAGTCCCCGGCGCTGCGGGCCACCCGCCGCTGGAGGTCCAGCCCGTCCGCTCCGCCGTCGAGGCTGGCCCGCGGCTCATGCACCCTCGCCTCGGGGGGCAGGGACCGCAGGTGACGTGTGGGGACGTAGGGGGCGTTGCACAGGATGGTGTCGATCGTGCCCCTGAGCGCCGCGGGCAGCGGCTCGAAGAGGTCGCCCACGTAGCACTCGGCCTGCAGGCCGGCCAGGTTGCGCCGCGCGAGCTCGACGGCGGGACCCGAGATGTCCGAGGCATGCAGCCGGAGGTCCTCGACGAGGTCGGCGAGTGCGGCGCCCAGGGCACCGCAGCCGCAGCAGAGATCCAGGACGGTGGCGCGCGTCCTCGTCAGTTCCGCCGCGCAACGCATGAGGAGAGCGGAACGCTGCCGGGGGACGAAGACGCCGGGGCCCACCTCGAGTCTCAGCCCGCAGAAGTCCACCCAGCCCAGGATGTGCTCGAGGGGGAACCCGGCCAGGCGCCGGTCGAGTACGGTCGCCAGGGCCTCCCCGGAGGCCCCACTGTCGGCCAGCAGGCGTGCCTCGTCCTCGGCGAACACGCACCCTGCGGCCCGGAGCCGCGCCGCCAGTTCGTCCTCACCCGGGAGGGGCGGGATGCGGCGGTTCGACGCGTGGTGCACGGGGCGGCCCTTCGGAGGAGATGACCGGGCACCACGAGGATAGCGGGGCGGGGCGTCCGTGTCGCCGGATCGGGCCGTCGGCGGCGGGCTAGGACGTCCCGGGCGGCGGCCCACGGGCGGGACCCGTGGACCTGTCGTTGTCCAGCGAGGCGTGAGAACCCGGATGTCGCCCCCTGGTCGATCAGGGCCCGGGTGGTGCGCTCCCCGAGGTCACCCTGGCTCCCGCGACGGCGACCGTTCGTGACAGGGGATCCTTCGGGTGGAGCCGAAGGCGTGGCGGGGCCTGCAGGTGCTCGGTCGGGTGCCGGCTACTTGACCCCAGCTGCTGCCCCGTGGCCGCGCGCGCACGTCCACGTATTCAGGATCAGGCCACGGACACGGTCCGGACCATCTACTGCGTTCTTCCAGTATGCACCCGCCCTGCACGGAAGGCGTCGGGGGGGGGGGGGATCACGTCCGCCGCCTTGACAACGCGGACGACCGCGGCGGGAAGCTCGCGGCACGACGTCGGACGGGCAGCGGGGCGGGTCTTCTTTGGGTACTATTCTCTAGGTTGTTTAGCAGCAGGCGGCCCCCACCTCCCCCGCGCCAGGAGTCTTGCGTCACTGGCGGAGGGTTGATGCAAAGGTCTGCCTGTTGGTTGAGTACCAGAGAGAGAACGGTCCGGGAGCGCCGGGCCTGCTGCAGGACATGGTCCTCGACAGCCAGGACGTCGAGGAGTTCCTGACGAAACTCGTGACGGTCGCCGGGCGCAGCCTGTCGGCCGACGACGAGGTCCTGTGCGGGGTGACGCTGCTGCGGGCCCGCACGAAGATCACGGTGGCGAGCAACGGCCCGAACGCCCAGCAGATGGACGAGGTCCAGTACGACTACAACGACGGCCCGTGCCTGCGTGCCGCGCGCGAGGGTACCGTCCACTACGTCAGCGACTTCGACACCGAGGAACGCTTCCCCGAGTACAGCCGCGCGATCGCCGGCCACGGGATCAAGTCAGCGCTGGGCGTGCCGATCCCGCTCGAGGGCGAGGCGACGGCGGCCCTCAACTTCTACTCACCCGTGGTCCACGCCTTCGGCGAGGAGTCCATCCGGGCCGCCTGCCGCTTCGCCGAGGAGGTCTCCGTGTCGCTGCGTCTCGCGGTGCGTATCGCCGAGCTGACGGAGTCCAGTGCCGATATGCGGACCGCCATGCAGAGCCGGACCACGATCGACCTCGCCGTCGGCGTGATCATGGGGCAGAACCGGTGTTCCCAGGACGCCGCGATGTCCATCCTGAAGGCGGCGTCCAGCGCCAGGAACATCAAACTGCGCGACGTCGCCGCCTCCGTCCTGCAGTCCCTCGGTCAGGGGCCGGCGAAGATGCACTTCGAGTAGCGATGGACGAGCCGAAGCAGAGGGCACCGATCATCGACGCGGTGCGTCGATCCGGCCTGACGGCCGTCGAGATGTGGGTCCAGTACTTCGCGCTGGGCGGGTCGCTCTCGGAACTCGAGATCGAGGCCTACCTCGAGGGGGACGCCGATCTCGCTCCGCTCGAGCGCGAACTCCTCGCCGAGGCGGCGCAGGGGGCGCTGGGCCTCGACCCGCCCGCCGCCGGTCCCCTGCCCGACGACGCGAACCGGGACTTCCTCCGGCTTCTGGGCGCCGCCGGTTCCGTCTTCGTCGACGCGGAGGCCGCCGAACGCGGGCGCGTCGATTCACTGGAGCAGCTGCGTCTCCTCGGCACGCCCCCGAGCGTTTCGATGCGATCACACGCCGGGTGGCGGAGCGCTTCGGCTGCGAGATCGCGACGCTGGCCCTGATCGGCAGGGATCGCCAGTTCATCAAGTCCGCGGTCGGCGAGGCGTACCAGGACCTCGACAGGACCCAGGTGTTCTGCAACATGACCATCCGGTCGTCCGGTGCGCTGGTCCTGCCCGACACGCTGGAGGACGAGCGCTCCCGCGGCCACCCCTTCGTGGCCGGTGCACCGCACATCCGCTTCTACGCGGGCTACCCCCTTCGGGGTCCGGGAGGCTGGCTGATCGGGACGATCTGCGTCATGTCGCAGACTCCCCGTCCGTTCACCGCGCGGGACCACCAGGACCTCGAGGCGCTCGCGCAGGAGATGCAGCACGAGATCCATCCGGGCTGGAGAGCCTGGACACTCTCCTGAACCCGGCGTCGGGGGGCGGGGTTCCTCAGCGCTCCGCCGGGCGATCCGTGAGTGCCACGTCCACCGTCCGGGTCTCCGAATCCCGTCGGAGTTCGACCGGGACCGACTCGCCCGGATCGCGCCGGCGCAGTGCCGCCAGCAGGTCCTCCGGTGTGGTGATGTCCTCGTCCCCGATCCTCGTGATGATGTCGCCGGGGCGGATGCCGGCGTCGTCGGCGGGCCCGCCCCGCGAGACGGACAGGACCACCACGCCCGTCGTGTCCTCGAGGTTCAGCTGCTCGGCGATCTGCGGCGTGATCTGGCCCGGTGCCAGCCCCATGAACGCGTGCTCGGCCGTGCCGTCCTCCCGGAGTTCCTCCGCCACCTCCGTGGCGACGGAGGCGGGGATCGCGAAGCCCAGGGCGACGGCGCCCTGGGAGGGCGGGATGTAGGCCTCGCTGATGCCCATGATCTCGCCCCGACCGTTCACGACGGCGCCGCCGGAATTGCCGGGACTGATGGCCGCGTCCGTCTGGATGAGGTCCACCAGCGACTGGCTCGAGGCCGCCGAGCCGGGGATCTCCCGGTGCAGGCCCGAGACGATGCCCGAGGTCGCGGTGTTCTCGAAGCCGAGCGGGGAACCGATGACGACGGCGAGCTCGCCGATGCGCGGCAGGTCGGGCTGGAACGTCGCGGCCGGGAGGCCGCGCCGGTCGGCCTGGACGAGGGCGACGTCCGACACGGCGTCCGCCGCCTCCACCGTTCCGGACACGCGCCGGCCGTCGGCGAAGGCCACCTCGACCTCCTCGTTGCCGCGGACCACGTGCTCGTTGGTGAGGATGAGCCCGTCCTCGGTGTAGATCACGCCGCTGCCGATTCCCCCCTCGGTGAAGACGGTGACCACCGAGGGCTGCACGGCGTCCACGATGTCCGGGATCTCCATGTCCTGGCCTCCCGATCCCCCGGAGGTGGAGCCGGAGCCGGTCCCGGAGGACGGGGAGCCGGTGCCACCGGTGCCCTCCGACGATGTGCCCGCGCCGCCTCCGCTCTGCGTCGGCGCCGGGAGTTCGGCGCCCCCATCGGTGCCCGTGCAGCCGGTCATCGCGAGCAGGAGGGCGCAGATCAGGGCGAGAACGGGAGAGCGGGTCCCGGTGATCCGAGTCATGGGTGGGTCCTCTCCCTGCAGTGGTCGGCCGCCCGGAAGGCACCCCGCCCGGTCGCTGAGTACGACGCTACGAAGTACGGCAGCCTGTGACAAGGGCCGAAAGACGCCCCTGCCCCCACCCGGCGGGCGAGTAGGGTGCCCGGCCCGCGTCAGAAGCGGCCGTCGCTGTCCTGGTCGCGGCGGCGCAGCGGGTTCTCACGCCAGTCCGGGCGGTCGGCCGGAGCCGGACCGTAGCCGGGGCGCAGCAGCGGCTCGTCGGGATCATCCTCGGGGTGCGGCGTCCGGGGCGCCCCCGAGCGGTGGGTGAGCCAGTACCCCCGGGCGATGCAGGCCGCGGCGGCGAGGATGATCAGCAACCCGATGGCCAGGAGGATCGGCGCCTCCGCGGGTGCCGGGGTGCCCGTCGAGGCCGCCCGGGCGAACTCCGAGACCGCCTGCGGGACGAAGAGGGTGCTGACGAACAGCAGGACGAGGCCTGTCAGGTACTGCTTCACGCCGAGTTTCATGACTTCCCTGGATGTCCTCGCGGTCGGTTCGGGGTTCATTCCAGCTTAGGCCCTCGCCCCTGCACCCCTACGCTGGACTGGTGCGAGGAACCCTGCCCAGCAACCGCCGGCTCAGCCGCAGTATCCTCCGGCTCGCCGTCCCCGCCCTGGGCGCACTGATCGTCGAGCCGCTCTTCCTGCTCGCCGACTCGGCGATCGTGGGGCACCTCGGCGTCGACGAGCTCGCCGGCGTAGGCCTCGCGTCCACGGTGCTGCAGACCGCCGTCGGGCTCATGGTCTTCCTCGCCTATTCGACGACGCCCGCCGTCGCCCGCCTGCTCGGGGCCGGGCGCCTGCCCGAGGCGCTCGCGGCAGGGCGCGACGGCGTGGGCCTCGCCGTCGTGCTCGGGGTCCTCCTGTCAGCCCTCGGCTGGGGCGCCGCTCCGCAGCTGGCGTCGCTGATGGGTGCCGAGGGGGCCGTGCACGCGTTCGCCGTCGACTACCTCCGCTGGTCCATGCCGGGGCTGACCGCCATGCTGGTGGTGCTCGCGGCGACCGGCGTGCTGCGCGGACTGCAGGACACCCGGACGCCGCTGATCGTCGCCGGTGCGGGGTTCGGCGTGAACATCGTGCTCAACTACCTCCTCGTCTACGGCGCGGGGCTGTCGGTGGCGGGGTCAGCGCTCGGGACGAGCCTCGCCCAGTGCGGCATGGCGGCCGTCTACCTCGTGATGCTCGCCCGCGCGACGAGGAGGCAGCTGGTTCCGCTGGTGCCGTCGCTGCGGGGTATCCGGCACACCGCCGGTGTGGGGTCCTGGTTGATGCTGCGTACGCTGTCGCTGCGCGTGGCGATCCTCGCGACCGTGGTCGTCGCGACCGCGCAGGGGCCCGTGAGCCTCGCCTCGCACCAGTTGGTCATGACGGTCTTCACGTTCCTCGCCTTCGCCCTCGACGCCCTCGCCATCGCCGCGCAGGCCCTGATCGGCAAGGAACTCGGGTCCGGGGACCGGCCGCTCGCCGCGGCGCTCACGCGGCGCATGGTCACGTGGGGCGTAGGGTTCGGCGTGCTCACCGGCTGCCTGCTGGCCGCCGTCGCGCCCTTCGTCGGGTGGATCTTCACCACGGATCCGGCGGTGCAGGCGGCGTTCGCGGCCGGCCTGTGGGTGCTCGCCGCGTTCCAGCCGGTCTGCGGTTTCGTCTTCGTGCTCGACGGCGTCCTGATCGGTGCGGGCGACGCCCGCTACCTGGCGCTCGCCGGCGTCGTGAACCTGGTGGTGTACCTGCCGCTGCTGGGCCTCGTCGGGAGGGCGGGCCTGACGGGCGCGGAGGGCATCGTCTGGTTGTGGCTCGCCTTCGGTGGCGGCTACATGCTGGCGCGTGCGGCAACGCTGGGATGGCGGGTCCGGGACGACCGCTGGATGGTCACCGGCGCCGCGGCATCGGCACCGCACGGCTCACGGCGGGCGTGAACAGTATGTCGCCGCACCGGCCGAACAGGCGCTCGGCGCTGGTGCCGGACCACCGTCAGCGCCGCGGTCCACCAGGACCTCCTGGAGGACATCGGCACCCTCGGCCGTGTGGAGGGGTGGTACCCGGCAGGCCGCGTACTACCCTGTCGGGAGGATGACCGCTGTGGTGCCCGAACGTCGGAGGTTGCTGTGACAGGGATGCGTCCTGCAGGGGGGCCCGTGGCGAGGCCCCTGCCGGTGCGATGGATCCACGGGTCCGTGTCCTCGAAACACAACACGGATCCGGAGGTGCAGGTCCACTGGTACGACGACGACACCGTCGTGCTGCGGCAGAACAAGGCCGTCGACTACGAGGCCCCTTTCCTGTTCCTGCTCTTCGGGGACGAGCGCGTGGTACTGCTCGACACCGGGGCCACCGCCTCCCCGCAGCTCTTCCCGGTGCGCGCCGTCGTCGACGAGCTCATCCGGGTGTGGCTCGGCCGCCACCCCGAGGCGCGCCGCCCGTACGACCTGGTGGTTCTGCACACGCACTCGCACGGGGACCACGGTGCCGGTGACGCACAGTTCGCCGGCCGCCCCGCCACCACCCTCGTGCCGGCGGACAGGGAGGCCGCCTGGCAGTATCTGGGGTTGTCGGATGCCCCGGAGGAGATCGGCGAGGTCGATCTCGGGAGGCGGATCCTCAGTGTTCTCGCCACCCCGGGGCACGACGCCGCCGCCGTCACGTTCTACGACCCGTGGACCGGGATCCTCTTCACGGGCGACACCGTGTACCGCGGCCGGCTGTACATCGAGGACTGGCCGGCCTTCTCGCGCAGCGTCGATCGCCTCATCGCCTTCGCCCACGCACACCCGGTGACGCACGTCCTCGGCTGTCACATCGAGATGACCGGCACGCCGGGCGTGGACTACCCGGTGCGCACCACCTACCAGCCCGATGAGCCTCCCCTCGAGATGACGGTCGATCATCTCCGCGAGGTGCGCTCGGCACTGGATGCCGCGGGCCCGGAGCCGACGCGCCGGGTCTGCGACGATTTCATCCTCTGGCCCGTGGACGGCTGACCTCCGGGCGCACGCCGGACTCGTTCGAGGCGGCCACCCCCGACGAAGCCGTGAGCGCCGCGCAGGCTGAAGCCCCCGACGGCCGCGGGCGGATGCGATCTCCCTGATACCTCCGTTTGTCCACCCGGCCCGCGAGGACGGGGGCGATGCGCGGGAACTGGTCGCGCACGATAGCGTGATCGGAGGGCCGGCACGTATGCGGCGGATACAGGCACTCCATGGGGTTTAGGAAGCGGCATCATGATCAGCCAGGTTGTGCAGCAATGGGTCGCTGTCCAGACCCTTCGGACCACGGACTTCGACGCGCCGTCCGTCTGGGCCACGTACGCGGGCTTCGGCGGCTCGCGGGACGTCGGCGAGGTGACGGCCTACCTCGAGGGTGGGCAGATGCTCCCGGCCGAGGACCGGGATCTCGTCGCGCACGCGCTGAACGGGATGATCGAGGACGCCGGGCTCCCGGTCGACGGTGCCCATTACAGCACCGACGCCGTCGCGGACGGATCCGGGTTCGGCGAGAACCTTCGCGTCCTGACCCTGGACCCCGACGGGTACAGGTTCGACCGGCCCGCGGCGACGGCGCCCGGCGGAATCGCGAGCGACGGCGCGGACATCGACGGCACGGCGGAGCGGGACGAGGACGCCGAGTACCGGAGATGCCACGCCCTCTATGAGACGGGACTGCTGGAGACAGGAGCGGAAGACCGTTTCGACCGCTACACGACGCGGGCCCGCAGCCACTTCGGGGTGAGTTCGGCGTCGATCGCGCTGATCACCGAGGACCGCCAGGTCATCAAGTCCGTCGCCGGTCCGATCGGGCAGGACCTGCCCCGCCGGATCGCCCTGTGCGCGCGGACGATCGAAGCCTCGACGACACTGGTCATCACGGATGCCAGGACCGACCCCGACTTCCGGGACCACCCGCTCGTCGTCGGCGGTCCCCGCGTGCGCTTCTACGCCGGCCACCCGATCACCACCGCCGACGGCTGGCGGATCGGGACGCTGTGCCTCATCGACGACCGCCCGCGCTCCTTCAGCGACGACGACGCACGGGATCTCCAGCGCATGGCCCGGGACCTCCAGATCGAGATCTGGCTCGGCACGGACTGAGGTCGAATGATCGACCGAGGTCAGGCGCTGGTGCGGATGACGGTTGCCCGGTCATCCGACTCCCGAGGACCCGCCCGTCGACGTGGGTCCCAGGACGCGTTCGGCCCGCGGTCGTGGAGTCGACCGTGGTGGACGTTCTTTCCTAGAGTGGAGCCATGACTCCCTCCCCTCAGGCCTCGTCCGACGGCGACAGACCCGGTGCCCGGTGGAGGCCGGGCCGGGCAGGACCTCCCGGAGCCCTTCGATGAACGGGGAGCTGCTGCTGAACATCGCGCTGGTCGTGGTGTTCGTTCTGATCGGCGGCGTGTTCGCGGCGACCGAGATGGCGCTGGTGACACTGCGCGACAGCCAGGTCAACGCGATAGCCCAACGGGGCAAACGGGGTCGGAAGGTTGCCGCCCTCGCTCGTAATCCGAACAGGTTCCTGTCCGCGGTGCAGATCGGCGTGACGGTCGCCGGCTTCGCCTCGGCAGCGTACGGCGCCGCGTCCATCGCGCCGTCCGTCGCACCACTGCTGGTGTCGCTCGGAGTGAGCGCGCCGGCCGCGCTCACGCTCGCCACGATCCTGCTCACCCTGGTGGTGGCCTACCTGTCGCTCGTCCTCGGCGAGCTGGCACCGAAGCGGCTCGCGATCCAACGCAACGCGCAGTTCGCCTATGCGGCGGCGCCGGTGCTGAACGGCTTCGCGCACCTCATGCGGCCCGTGATCTGGCTGCTGTCCGTCTCGACGAACGCGGTGGTGCGGCTCCTCGGCGGTGACCCGAACCGCACGAGTGAGGGACTGTCCGAGGAGGAACTCCGCGACATCGTGACCACCCACCACGGGTTGCCCGAGGACGAACGCCGCATCCTCGACGACGTGCTCTCGCTCCGTCACCGACAGATCAGTGAGGTGATGCGTCCCCGACCGGAGGTCGTCGCGGTCAACAGTGCCGACTCCGTCGGTGCGGCCATCACACGCATCGAGGACCTGCCGTTCTCCCGGTACCCGGTCGTGGACCAGTCCATGGACGACATCACGGGCTTCGTCCACGTCCGCGACCTGTATGACGCCGCGTCGCAGGACCCCGAGGCAGCACTGGGCCCCATCATCCGGCCGATCCCGTACCTGCCCGCCACCGCGCGGGTCCTGCCGACGCTCACGAAGCTCCGGGCGCGGAACACCCATATCGCGGTCGTGATCGACGAGTACGGCGGCACCGACGGGATCGTCACCCTGGAGGACCTCGTCGAGGAGATCGTCGGCGAGATCTTCGACGAGTACGACACCGACACTGCTCCCCTGAAACTGGCAGAAGGCGGAGGCGTGGTCGACGGTCGGCTCAATCTGCAGGACTTCGCGGAAGCCACCGGGATCGAGCTGCCCCGGGGGACGTGGGACACGGTCGCCGGTTTCGTCCTCGACCGCCTCGGCCGGCTCGCGGTGCAGGGCGACACCGTCGACGTCGACGGCGTGACGCTCCAGGTCACGAGCATCGACCGACGGCGCATCGCGGAACTCCTCGTCCTGCCGTCGGAGACCCCACCGTCCGACGACCACTGAACCGGCCCGGCCGTAGACGCCAGGAGCCGGGTCGGGCCGCGGGCCGATTGGATCAGGGGGCCCGGAAGAAATCCTGCAGGGCCTGATCGCGAACGCGGGGCTGGTCCTGGCGGGTGAGCGTCACGGCGCGGTCGATGATCTCCTGGGCGACGACGACCACCTTGCGGTTGATCCTCTGGCTGTGGGAGCTGATCTGCTGGAACGCTTCCGTCGCCGTGATGCCGGCGCGGCCCATGAGGATGCCCTTGGCCTGCTCGATGACGGCCCGGCTGAGGGCGGATGCGGCGACTGCCTCGTTGGCGAGCTGGTGCCGGTCGGCGTGGATGGAGCGGGTGAGGTCCACGACCAGCGCCCACACCCCGACGGGCTCGGCGTCCTCGTGGATCAGGTCCGCGGAGATGAGGATCTTGCGGGTGCGCCCCTGGAGGTCGCGGAGCGATGCGTAGACCGACGACGGCCCGCCCGTGGTGGTGACCTTGGTCCAGAACGCCCGGACGGCGTCCCGATCTGCCGGATCGAAGTGGGACATGCCGAGCTCGAGGGTGGGGACGATGTCGCCGCGTTCGTAGCCGTGGATCCGGTACAACTCGTCCGACCAGTGGAAGGCGCCGTCGGCGAAGTAGTGTTCCACGGTGCCGGTCGGGCAGTCGATGAAGTACTCGACACCGGACACGGCCCCGGACAGGGGCACGGAGGGCTCGACGGTTGAGGTCATGGGGGCCGTTCGACGTACTCTGATCCGGGCTGGCGTCTCAACCCGGACCTCAAAGGAGCAGAGTAACAACAAACACCGCATCGCGCCCGACGATGGGCCCAGACCCGGGAGCGACGCAGGGCGGCCCACCGAGCTCCCTCCGGTAGCCGGCTGCTTGACGACCGGAGGGATTCCCACGTTCGTGCACGAGGCTCGTCGGTGTATTCCGGCTGAGGCCCGCGGACGGATCCGGGACATCGTTAGGTGTAACCCCAGTATGCGCGCCCGATCAGCGGCCCCACCCCGCATGACCGGTCAAGATCCGTTGTGTTTATCCCCGCGGAAACGGGTAGGAGACCCTCCTGCGGGAGACCCAGGGCGACGAGCCGGCGTTCTCCCCGGCTTGGTACCGTGTGCCGCATGCCCATCAGACTGGAGAACATCGGCATCGCCGTCCGCGATCTCGAAGCGGCCATCGCCTTCTTCACAGACCTCGGCCTCAGCGTCCTCGGTCGTGACACGGTCAGCGGGGAGTGGGCAGACACCGCCGTCGGTCTCGACGGCAACCACGCCCACATCGCCATGCTCCAGACGCCGGACGGGACCGGACGTCTCGAGCTGTTCGAGTACATCCGCCCCGCCGCGATCGAGACGGAGCCCACCCGCCCCAACGAGATCGGCATGCACCGCGTCGCCTTCTCGGTAGACGACATCCAGGCGGCTCTCGCCATCGCCGCATGGTGAACCGGGCGTCGGCTCTCCCCGCACCGCGCCGGGCGAGGCCGCCGTCGTGCCCGACTAAACTGGACAGGCCGGAGACCGCCCGGCCCCGCATTCCTCCCGAGAGGCCCCTGATGGCTGCTGTACCGCCCGTCCCGGGCGACGGATCCGACGACGCCGCGCTCACGATCTGGAAGCCGTTCCTGGTGCGTGCCCTCGTCAGCGGCGTGTTCGGCCTCGTGACGGTCTTCTGGCGCGAACCGTCCGCCTTGGTGATGTCGATCGCCGGCGGACTCTATTTCCTCCTGGTCGGCGTCGCGTACCTCTGGGCGCACCGCATGACGCATTGGGGTCCCGGGTCGAGGGCTGTCACGGGGATCGGCGGCGGGCTGCTTGTCGGGGCCGGCCTGGCGAGCCTCGTGTTCCGCACCGAGGTGGTCTTCGCGGTCGCCGGGGCCGTCGCACTCGTCGTCGCCGGAGTCGCCGAGCTGGTCCGCGGCCTCGTCGCCCGTGGGCACGCCGCGGCGCGGGACCTCGTGGTCGTCGGAGTCGTCGGCACCGCCACGGGCGCCATCCTGCCCTTCGTCGAGCCGCTCGGGGCACACGCGCTGCTCGGCGTGACGGGCGGCGGCGCGCTGCTCACCGCAGTCGTCCTCGCGATCGCCGCCCTGAGCTACCGGCATGATTCAGCGCTCAGCGCATCCCGCGGCCCCGGCTCCCGCGCCCGGCCGGACGCCGTAAACTAAAGGCTCTACGTCTCGTAGAAGATTCGCATCACCGGAAGGAGTGCCCGTGGCCAAGCGCCAGCCGGGGAAACCCACCCAGGGACGGTTCCGCCACGGCATCAAGGCGCCCCTCGTCTTCTCCGCAGCCCTGGCCGTGGTGGCCGGGGTCGCGACGTCGATCTTCTCCACGGGCGGCGGTTCCAAGGAGCTGCGCATGGACCTGGGCCTGACCGCGGCGGGCATCGCCTTCATCGTCTCCCTCGTGATCTGCGCGATGCTCATGATGGCGGAGACGCCGAACGCCGAGCACCTCGGCAAGGGGTCCGGCGTGAACCGGTCCTCCGCGAGCCCGGACCCGAAGGGACCGTCCGCGCAGGGTACATCCGTGCGAGGGCAGGCCGGGCAGGCTCCGTCCGCGCCGTCGTCGCCCGCCCCGGAGCGGGATGACCAGCCCCGTTACGGGGAGCGCCTGCCGAAGCAGAGTTCCTGACGCCAACGCTCCACCCCCGAGCTCGACGGCACTGTCGCACCCCCCCCGGCGCGTCGGACCGCTTCCCGGTCAGCGGCCCGTGCGTCGCTTGCTGTAGACGTCGAAGGCCACCGCGAGCAGGAGCACCAGCCCCTTGATGACCTGCTGCCACGCCGCGTCCACGGACAGGATGGACAGTCCCTGGTTGAGGACCCCCATGACGAGACCGCCGATGACGGCGCCCACGACCGTCCCCACGCCGCCCTGGACCGCGGCTCCGCCGATGAAGACGGCGGCGATCGCGTCGAGCTCGAAGCTCTGACCCGCCGACGCCACCGCGCTCCCGGCGCGGGCCGTGCTGACGACGCCTGCGAGGCCAGCGAGGAACCCCATGTTGACGAAGATGAAGAAGTTCACCCACTTGGTCTTCACACCGGACATCATCGCGGCGTAGAGATTGCCGCCCATCGCGTAGACGTGGCGGCCGAAGACCGTCCGGGAGAGCATGAACGAGTACAGCAGCACCAGGGTTGCGAGGATGACGAGGATGATCGGCGTCCCGCGGTTGTAGGCGAGCAGGTAGCACAGGTACATGATCGCGACGACGGCGAGGGCGATCTTGAGGACGAAGGAGAGGGTCCGCTCGCGGGGCAGGTTCAGGCGGCGGAGGTCAGCGCGCCCCTTCACCTGCTGCACCACCAGCGCCAGGGAGGCCAGCGCGCCGATGCCGAGGGTGATCAGGTCCGGCGTACCGGTAGCGGGCAGGGTGCCGGACCCGATGGCGTTGAAGGGGCGGGGCAGTCCGCTGATCGTCCCGCCGGTCAGCAGGACGAGGGCGACCCCGCGGAAGACGAGCATGCCGGCGAGGGTCACGATGAAGGCGGGTATGCCGACGAAGGCCACCCAGAAGCCCTGCCACGCGCCGATCAGCGCACCGACGAGGAGCGACAGGGCGACGGCGGCGCCCCAGGGGAGCCCCCAACTGTTCATCGAGAGCGCGGCGACCGCACCCACCGTCGCGACGACGGAGCCCACGGACAGGTCGATGTGCCCGGCGATGATCACGATGACCATCCCGATCGCGAGGATGAGGACGTACGCGTTCTGCTGGATCAGGTTGCTCACGTTGCCCGGGTACAGCAGGCGGCCGCCGGTCAGGACCTGGAAGAGCAGGATGATGACGGCCAGGGCGGCGAGGATGCCGTACTGCCGGAGGTCGACGCTGCGACGCTTCTTCTTCACCGGATCGGGCCGCGGCGGGACGGGGGCGGTGGCCTGCTCGGGCGTGGTGGTGGTCATGAGGGCTGTGCTCCTTGGGTCCTGGATGCGGTCATGCGGCGCATGAGCTCCTCCTGGCTGGCATGGGCGCGATCCAGCTCGCCGGTGAGCTTGCCTTCCGCGATGGTGTAGATGCGGTCCGAGAGGCCGATCAGCTCGGGCAGTTCGCTGGAGATGACGATCACTGCTTTGCCCTGTGCCGCCATCTCGTTGATGATTCCGTAGATCTCGTACTTGGCACCGACGTCGATGCCCCGCGTCGGTTCATCGAGGATCAGGACGTCCGGGCCCGAGTAGATCCACTTGCTGAGGACCACTTTCTGCTGGTTCCCGCCGGAGAGGTTGCCCACCACGGAGGAGACACTCGACGTCTTGATGTTCATCTGCCGGCGGTACTCCTCGGCGACGGCGTACTCCCGGTGCCGGTCGATGATGCCGAGCCGGGCGAGCTTCCCGAGGGCTGCCGCGGAGACGTTGACGGTGATGCTGCCGATCAGGTTCAGGCCGTAACGCTTGCGGTCCTCGGTGACGTAGGCGATGCCGTTGCGGATCGCCTGCCCCACGGTCCGGGTCTGGATCTCCTTGCCGTCCTTGAAGACGCGCCCGGAGATCCCGCTGCCGTAGGAGCGGCCGAAGATGCTCATCGCCAGTTCCGTGCGTCCCGCCCCCATGAGGCCCGCGAAGCCGACGATCTCGCCGGCGCGCACGTGGAAGGACGCGCGGTCCACAACGGTCCGCTCCACGTCGATGGGGTGGTGCACGGTCCAGTCCTCGACCCGGAACTTCTCCTCCCCGATGGAAGGCTCGCGCGGCGGGAACTGGTGGTCGAGCGGGCGCCCCACCATGTCCCGGATGATGCGCGTCTCGATCTCGTCGCTGTCCTCGACCGGGAAGGACTCGATGGTCCGCCCGTCCCGGATGACCGTGACGGTGTCGGCGATCGCCCGGATCTCCTTGAGCTTGTGGGAGATGATGATCGACGTGATGCCCTGGGTGCGCAGCTGCTCGATCAGGCCCAGGAGGTGCGCCGAATCGTCGTCGTTCAGTGCCGCGGTCGGCTCGTCGAGGATGAGGATCCTCACCTCTTTCGAGAGCGCCTTCGCGATCTCGACCAGCTGCTGCTTCCCCACACCGAGCTCGAGCACCTTGGTCGCGGCGTTCTCCTGCAGGCCCACCCGCGCGAGGAGCTCGGCGGCCCGCAGGTTCGTCCGGTTCCAGTCGATCACCCCGCCCCGCTGCACCTCGTTGCCCAGGAAGATGTTCTCAGCGATCGACAGGTACGGGCTGAGCGCCAGCTCCTGATGGATGATCACCACGCCGTCGCGCTCGCTGTCGTTGATGGAGTTGTACGCCACCGGACCGCCGTCCAGGGTGATGGTCCCGTCGAAGCTGCCGTGCGGGTAGACGCCGCTGAGCACCTTCATCAGGGTGGACTTGCCGGCGCCGTTCTCGCCGCAGATCGCATGCACCTCGCCGCGCTGCACGCTCACCGAGACGCCGTCGAGCGCCCTGATGCCGTTGAACTCCTTGACGATCCCGCTCATCTCGAGGATGGGGTCACTCATGCTGCTCTCGCTTCGCTCATCGCGGGCGGAGCGGGACGCGACCTGACACCGCGCCCCGCTCGTCCTCAGGGTGGTCAGAGACCGATGTCTGCTGCCTTGACGAAGCCCGACTCCACGAGCGTCGACTCGACGTCGTCCTTCGTCACCACCACGGGGTCCAGGAGGTAGGAGGGAACCACCTTGGTGCCGTTGTCGTAGGTCTCGGTGTCGTTGACCTCCACCTCGTCGCCCGCGACGATCGCGGCGACCATCGACTCGACCTGGCCTCCGAGCTCGCGGGTGTCCTTCCAGACGGTCATGGACTGCTGGTCCGCCAGGATGGCTTTGACGTTGGCGACGTCGGCGTCCTGTCCCGTGATGAGGGGCCAGTCGGTACCGGGCTTGTAGCCCGCCGCGTTGAGGGACGCCTCGATGCCCAGCGCGAGGCTGTCGTTCGGGGAGAGGACGACGTCCACCTTGTCGCCGCCGGTGTAGAAGGACTGCAGGCGGTTGTCCATCTCGGCCTGCGCGTCGTCGGAACCCCAGCCGAGGATGCCGATGGCCTTCCAGCCGTCGTTGTCCGCGGGGGACTTGCCGGAGGGGACCTCCAGCTGGCCGGACTCGACGTACGGCAGCAGGACGTCCCAGGCCCCGGCGAAGAAGAACGCGGCGTTGTTGTCATCCGGGCTGCCTGCGAAGGGCTCGAGGTTGAAGGGGCCCTTGCCGTCGGCGAGGCCGAGCTTCTCCTCGATGAACTGGCCCTGGAGCTGGCCCACCTTGTAGTTGTCGAAGGTGGCGTAGTAGTCCACGGCCTCGGTGCCGTTGATCAGGCGGTCGTAGGCGATGACCTGGACGTCCTGGGACTTCGCCTCCTCCAGTGCCGGGCCCAGGGTCTGGCCGTCGATGGCCGCGACGACGAGGATCTTCGCCCCACCGGCAACCTGGTTCTGGATCTGGCTGATCTGCTGGTCGGTCTTGTTGTCGGCGTACTGGAGGTCGACGGTGCAGTCGGCGGCCTCGAGCTTCTCCTTGAGCCCTTCGCCGTCGTTGATCCAGCGCTCGAGGCTCCGGGTGGGCATGGAGATCCCCACATTGCAGCTGGTGGACGCATCGCCTCCGGCATCCGGGGTCGCGGATCCGGCCGGCGCGCAGGCCGACAGGCCCGCTGCGACGCCGGCTGCCAGCAGGAAGGCCGAAACGTTCTTGATCGTGGTCATGGATTGAGCCTTTGAAAAGGATCCGACCGGAGGTGGGCACGCAGGGCAGGCGCCGGAAGCTGACGGTCGGCGTGCCGCTGGTGTGCCGTATGGCTGGATCGAGCTGATACAACGCTGTAGCGCCCGGTCGATCTCGCCATCGACAATATGTAGGCGAAGACAACATATCCACCGCTCGTCCCCACGACAAGACTCTGGGCGAACGTTATGGAACCGAGACCTCCGCCTCGGCACCGATCGGCACGAGGGTGGTCAGGCGGGCCGGGCCTTCCGGGCCCGGTATGCCTTCACGTGCGTCCGGTTCGCGCAGTTGCCCGTGTCGCAGAAGCGCTTCGAACGGTTGCGGGTGAGATCGAGCACCACGTCGTCGCAGTCCTCGGCCGCGCAGGAGTGCAGCCGGTCCAGTGCATGCGCGCGGATGACATCGGCGAGGGCCATGGCCGCCTCGGTCGCCATCCGCTCCTCGAGTGGCGCCTCGGGTGCGGTGGCGTGGAGGTGCCAGTCCCACTCGTCGTGGCGGACCAGCTGCGGGAGCGCGTTGGCCCGGCGGAGGATCGCGTTGACGCATTCGACGGCGTCGTCCTCCTCCGCGAACCAGATGACCTCGAGTTCGGCGCGCAGCGCGCGGACGGACTCCAGTTCGGCCCCGGTGTGGGTGCGCGAGCCGCTGAAGCGCTGCTCCGCGAGGAACCGGTCGAGACCCTCGAGTGTCGCCAGGGGATCGGGAGCGTCCTTCCCGGTGTTGATCAGCGCTGCGACGGTCGAGAGGGCCACCTCCGTGTCATAGGTGAAAGACATGTTGACTCCTGACATCGCGCTCATCTAGTGTCACGACCATAACCACTTGTCACCCCTGACACCAAGCATCGATCCGAAGGGAGAGGCCATGACCCTGCGCCCCGCCGCCGGCCTCTGGATAGCGCTCGTCTCCGCTGCGACGTTCGGCGTCTCGGGCCCGTTCGCGAAGTCCCTGCTCGAGATCGGCTGGAGCCCGGGAGCCGCCGTCGGGCTGCGCATCGGGGGAGCCGCCGTCGTGCTGCTCGTCCCGGCGCTGATCGCCCTGCGGGGGCGCTGGTCCACCGTGCGCGGCAACGCGCTGACCATCACGATCTACGGGATGACGGCGATCGCGCTCTGCCAGCTCTTCTACTTCAGCGCCGTGCAGCGCATGTCGGTGGGGGTGTCGCTGCTGCTGGAGTACCTCGCCCCCGTGCTGCTCGTCGGGTTCCTCTGGCTGCGCTCACGGACGGCGCCGCGCCCGCTGACCATCGTCGGGTCGGTGACCGCGATCCTCGGCCTCCTGCTGGTCCTCGACCTCGCGGGCGATGCCCGGCTCGACCCCGTCGGCGTGCTGTTCGGTCTCGCCGCCGCCGTCTGCCTCGTGGTGTTCTTCGTGATGTCCGCGCGGGTGGACGAGACACTGCCGCCGATCGTCATGGCCGGCGGCGGCATGGTGGTGGCTGCGGGGACCATCCTGGTCCTCGGCCTGACGAACATCATGCCGTTCCGTTTCGTGTTCGAGGACGTCCGGCTGGCCGGAGGCACCTACAGCTGGATCGTCCCGGTGGCCGTCCTCGTCCTCGTCGCGACGGTCGCCGCCTACGTGACGGGCATCCTCGCCGCGCAGCGCCTCGGCTCGAAGGTCGCGAGTTTCGTGGCCCTCACCGAGGTCATGTTCGCGGTGCTCGCAGCCTGGCTGATCCTCGGCGAGCTGCCCGGTCCCGTCCAGTTGCTCGGCGGGCTCCTGATCGTGGCCGGCGTCGTGTGTGTCCGGGTGGACGAGCTGCGGTCCGTGCCCGACGGCGACCTCGAGGCTGCATTCGACCAGCCCAGCCCCGTGGAGCCGATCCCGCGCCCATGAACAGGTCCACCGAGCGACGCCGCAGGGCGCCCCGACTCCTTCTCGGTCTCCTCCTGGCCGGCGTGCTCGCGGCCACGCTCGCGTTCGTGGGCCCCGGCCTGCTGGGCGGCCTGCGGACCCTCGGGGGCCCGGTGCCCGGGGGTGCGGAGTGCACGGTGGCGACGTCGGAGGGTGAGGTGGGGCTCACCCGGGACGAGGCGAAGCAAGCGACGACGGCGGTGGCGCTCGCGGCCCGCGGGATGCCGGCACCGGAGGGCGCCGGGATCGACGAGGCGGTCCTGCGGCCGCTCGCGGAGGGGCCCGACGAGGACGCCGGCCCGGTCCTGGCCTGCCGCGGCTCGGCTGCCGGCGACCTCCCGGTCCAGGCGCTCACCGCGAGCGGCCTGACACCGCGCGCCGAACGGGTCCGGGAAGCCCTGACAGGGGTGTTCGGCGACCAGAGCCTGGGCGGGTTCGCCCCCGGCGGGGTGGGGCAGGGCCACGGCGCGGAATCGACGCACTACGACGGCCGGGCCATCGACGTGTTCTTCCGCCCCGTGACCGACGAGAACCGACGTGCGGGCTGGCTCGTGGCCCACTGGCTCGTCGCCCATGCCGAGGACCTGGACATCCAGTACGTCATCTTCGACGACCGGTTCTGGAGCGACCACAGCACCAGGACGCAGTGGGGTGACTACGACGCGCCCGAGCCGGCCGACGAGATCCTGCGGCATCGGGACCACGTGCACGTCGACGTCCACCGCGGAGGCGCACCGCCGGACGCGTGAGGCCCGGCCCTTCAGGTGGCCGCCGGCCACCACTACACTGGTGCGCATGACCCGGCAGGATCCGGCCCCTCCCGGGGCCGCTGCGGTTCCTCAGAGCGGCGCGGTCCCTCCAGCTGACGCGGCCGGCGGCGCGTCGCGGGACACCTCCCTCCGCAGTCCGGCGGAGCGGGACCGCACCTTCCGCGGCATCCTCGTGAACACCGGGCTCGCGAACATCACCACCAGCTACCTCTGGTTCGCCCTGACGTTCTGGGCGTACCTGGAGACACGCAACGTGATCGCCACCGGCGTGATCGGGGGCATGTACATGCTGCTCATCGCCCTGTCCAGCATCAGCTTCGGCACCGTGGTGGACCGCTACCGCAAGCTCTCCGTCATGCGCTTCGCGGGCGCCTTCACCCTGGTCATGTTCGTGCTGGCCGGCGTCGTCTTCCTGGTGACGCCCGTGGCCGCACTCCCCGACCTGCAACAGCCGTGGTTCTGGGGCTTCACCCTCATCATCCTGATCGGTGCCGTCGTCGAGAACATGCGCAACATCGCGCTGTCCACGACCGTGACCATCCTCATCGACCCGGACCGGAGGGCGAACGCCAACGGGCTGGTGGGCATGGTGCAGGGGCTGATGTTCATCATCACGTCGGTGCTCTCCGGGCTGTCGATCGGGCTGATCGGCATGGGCTGGACGATCGTCGTCGCCCTGGTGCTGACCGCGCTCGCCTTCGCGCACCTGCTCACGCTGCGCATGCCCGAGGAGGTGAGAGCGGCGGCCACGGATGCGCAGGGCGGGTTCGACCTGCGCGGCTCCCTCGCCGCGGTCCTCGCGATCTCCGGGTTGTTCGCGCTGATCCTGTTCTCCACGTTCAACAACTTCGTGGGCGGCGTCTACATGGCGCTGATGGATCCCTACGGGCTCGAACTGTTCACCGTGGAGCTGTGGGGGACCCTCTTCGCCTTCGGCGCCACCGGGTTCATCGTGGGCGGCGCCCTGATCGGCAGGTTCGGCCTGGGGGCCAACCCCCTGCGCACCATGCTCATCGCGGTGATCGTGATGGGGGTCGTCGGAGCGGTGTTCACACTCCGCGAATGGGGATGGCTGTACGTCCTCGGTATCTGGCTCTACCTGGTCCTGGTGCCGTTCGTCGAGGCTGCCGAGCAGACGGTCATCCAGCGGGTGGTGCCCCTGCCGCGGCAGGGCCGCGTGTTCGGCTTCGCCATGGCGTTCGAGTCCGGGGCGGCGCCGATCACCGCGTTCCTCATCGCGCCGATCGCGCAGTTCTGGATCATCCCGTACGCGCGCTCCGTCGAGGGGGCGGCCCGGCTGGCCCCGCTCCTGGGCGAGGGTACCTCCCGCGGCATCGCCCTCGTGTTCCTGGTGGCAGGGATCGTCATCATCGCGGCCGCCGTCCTGGCCTTCCTCACGCCGGTCTACCGTCGGGTATCGGCGTCCTACGCCGATGCCGCCGCGGAGGTCCCGGCGGCACGGTGACCGGGCGGTCCCGCTGCGTCGGGGCCGCCCGGTCGGGAGGGGCTACCGCCCGAAGCTGCGCAGACGCAGCGAGTTCGCGACGACGAGCACCGAGCTCGCCGCCATCGCCGCCCCCGCCAGCATCGGGTTGAGCAGTCCGAGGGCAGCGACGGGGATGCCGACGGCGTTGTAGAAGAACGCCCAGAACAGATTCCCCTTGATGGTGCCGAGCGTGCGGCGGGACAGTTCGATGGCTTGCGCGACCTGCTCCAGACTGTTGCCCATCACGGTGAGGTCCGCTGCCTCGATCGCGACGTCCGTGCCCGATCCCATGGCGATACCGAGATCCGCCTGTGCGAGTGCCGCGGCGTCGTTGACGCCGTCGCCCGCCATGGCGACGGTCGCCCCGCCGGCCTGCAGCTCCCGGATGGCGTCGACCTTGCCCTCCGGCGTGACTCCGGCGTGTACGTCGGCGGCGTCGATCCCGACGACGGCGGCCACCTGCAGGGCGACCGCCCGGTTGTCGCCGGTGAGCAGGACCGGCCGCAGCCCCAGCCGGCGGAGCCGTCCGATCGCAGCCGCCGAGCCCTCCTTGACGGTGTCGGAGAGCGTGATGAGGCCGGCGACGTCGTCCCCGACCGCCACCCAGATGGCCGTCCGTCCGGCGTCCTCCGCGGCAGCGAACGCGGCGGCCTGCCCGTCGGTCGGCCGGATCCCGTGGCGCTCGAGCCACCCGGCCCGCCCTACGGTGACGACGACGTCGTGCACCTCGCCGCGTACGCCGCCCCCGGGCGCACTCGAGAAGGCCTGTGCCTCGGGCAGCCTGCCGGCGGTGGCGGCGTGGTGCGCGATGGCCTGCGCGATGGGATGCTCGCTCGCGGCTTCCACGGCTCCGGCGAGGCGCAGCAGGTCGGGTGCCGGAACGGAGGTGAGCGGGACGACGTCGTCCACGGCCATGGTGCCCGTGGTGACGGTGCCCGTCTTGTCCAGCACGATGGTGTCCACGGTGCGGGTGTCCTCGAGGACCTGGGGCCCGCGGATGAGGATGCCCAGCTGGGCGCCACGGCCGGTGCCGGTGAGGAGCGCCGTGGGCGTCGCGAGGCCGAGGGCGCACGGGCAGGCGATCACCAGCACGGTCACGGACGCCGTGAAGGCCGCGTCGAGGTCGCCGGCCAGGACGAGCCACAACACGAACGTGAGGACCGAGAGCACGAGGACCACGGGGACGAAGACCGCGCTGATGCGGTCGGCGAGCCGGGCGATGCGTGCCTTCCCGCTCTGCGCCTGGCTGACGAGGCGCCCCATCTGGGACAGCACGGTGTCCGATCCGACGCGTGTCGCGCGCACCACGAGTCGTCCGGAGGTGTTGATGGTCGCGCCCGTCACGGTGTCGCCGGGTCCCACCTCGACGGGGATGCTCTCGCCCGTCAGGAGGGCGGTGTCCACGGCGCTGTGGCCCTCGGTGACCGTGCCGTCCGTCGCGATCTTCTCGCCCGGGCGGACGACGAACACGTCCCCGGGGATCAGCGCGCCGGCGGGCAGCGTGACCTCGATCCGCTCGCCGCCGACGGTGCGCACCACGTGGGCCTCCTTGGCGCCGAGGCCCAGGAGGGACTTCAGGGCGTCACCGGCGCGCTGCTTCGCGGACGCCTCGAGGAAGCGGCCGAGCAGGAGGAAGGTCACGACGACGGCGGCCACCTCGAAGTAGAGCGAGTGCTCCGTCATGTCCATGCCGGCCATGCCCGCGTGCCGGGTCAGCCCGGGGTCGGCGAACAGTTGCCCGGCCGAGAACAGGAAGGCTGCCGTGACCCCGATGGAGACGAGCGTGTCCATGGTCGAGGACAGGTGGCGTGCGTTGACGGCCGCCGCGCGGTGGAACGGCCACGCGGACCACGTCACGACCGGCAGGGACAGCCCGAACACCACCCAGCCCCAGTCCGGGAACTGGAGGCCGGGCACCATCGAGATCAGCAGCACCGGCACGGCCAGGACCGCGGCGAGGACCAGACGGGCCCCGAGGAGCGACGGCGCGTGGTCGCCGCCGTCGTCCGGGTGGTCGGGGTGCACCACGTGGGCGCCGTAACCGGTGGCCACGACGGTGTCGATCAGGTCCTGGTCGCTGACGGTGGCCGGCACCCGGACCACGGCGCTCTCCAGCGGCAGGTTGACGCTCGCCTCGACGCCGTCGAGCCTGCCGAGTTTCCGCTCGACGCGCCCGACGCACGACGCACAGGTCATGCCCTGGATCGAGAGCTCGACGACGCGGTGTTCCTGCTCGATACCCCGTACGGGGGCCTGCTGGGCGGCCATCTCAGGAACCGGCGGGCACCACGGTGTAGCCCGCCTCGGTGACGGCGCCGTCGATCGAGGCGGCATCCAGTGGCGCGGAGGAGGAGATGGTCGCGGTGGAGGTGCCGCCGTTCACGAGGTGGACGTCGACGGTCTCGACGCCGGGAAGCTCCGACAGTTCGCTCTTGACCGCGCTGACGCAGTGGCCGCAGGTCATGCCGGTGATGTTGACGGTTGTGGTGCTCATGGTGTTCTCCTCGGTAGGTGGATCGGTGGATCGGTGGGTGGTGCTAGCGCAGGAGGCGGCCGATCGCCGCGGTGGCTTCCTGGACCTTCTCCTGCACGGCGTCATCGTTGCCGGAGATCCGGGAGTCCTGGGCGGCTCCCACGACGCAGTGGGCGATGTGCTCCTCGAGCAGCCCCATCGAGACGGCGTGCAGCGCCTTGTTCACGGCCGCGACCTGCGTGAGGACGTCGATGCAGTACTTGTCCTCCTCGACCATCCGCGCGATGCCGCGGACCTGGCCCTCGATGCGCCGCAGCCGTTTGAGGTAGGCGTCCTTGTCGGCCGTGTAGCCGTGCTGCACGGTATTCTCCGCGTCCGTCCCTGCAGTCATGAATTGGCTCCTCGCATACGGCCCACGATACCCTTGGGGGGTATAACCGGCAACGTCCTCCTGGTATCCCCGCATCGAGGGAACGCCCAGCGGGATGCCGTACGTTTGCTAATCGGCACACCCCCCGACCCAAGGACGTCCATGACCCTCTCACTGCCGGTCTGGCAGAAGCGAGTCCTCGTGATCCTCGCGGGGATCGCCGTCGTCGCACTGTTCGCCCTCGCCTTCACCGCCGGCCGTGTCTCCGCCGGGCCCTCCTACCCCGACACCGGCAGTGCCGATGCGGGGTTCGCCCGGGACATGCAGGTCCACCACAACCAGGCCGTGGAGATGTCCATGATCGTGCGTGACAGCGCGGACGACGAGACGCTCCGTGCCATCGCCTACGACATCGCGCTGACCCAGCAGCAGCAGGCCGGCCAGATGTACGCCTGGCTGGAGGAGTGGGGGTTGCCGCAGAGCGATGCGCAGCCCCGTATGGAGTGGATGGCGGGCTCGGCCGATCACGGCGGGATGGACATGGGGCCGGCGGCCGACGCCGGCTCCATGCTCACATCCGACGGGCTCATGCCCGGCATGGCGACCGACGCCCAACTCGACGAGTTGCGCGCCGCCCGCGGCGTGGACGCCGAACGCCTCTACCTCACGCTGATGATCCGGCACCACGAGGCCGGCGTGGACATGGCCGCGGCGGGCGCCGACCTCGCGGAGACGGACCAGGTCCGCACGCTGGCCACGAAGATCCAGTCCGGTCAGCAGGCCGAGATCACCCTCATGCAGACCATGCTCGACGCACTGTAGGGCCGAAAGCCCCGCCGCCCCGCCGGGCGGTTCAGGGACGGGCGACCCCCGCCGGTACATTTGGTTCCGGCGCCCACCGAACCGCGGCGACCGCCGCAGCCATCCCAGCACCGAAGGACACCTCGTTGAACAAGAAACGGTCTCAGGAGAACCAGGACCGCCAAGCGCGCCTGGCCGCCATCCAAGCTCAGCAGCGGGCCGGTGAACGCAAGCGCAATGCCCTCATCTTCGGCGGGATCGGCGCCGTCATCCTCGCGATCATCATCGCGGTGACCCTGGTCATCGTGAACCAGGTGCAGGACAACCGGGAGCGCGACGCTCTGGCGTCCCAGCCCATCGAGGGCGTCCAGGAATACCCCGATGTGACGTTCGACCACGTGGACACTCCCGTGGCGTACGATCAGTCGCCGCCCGTCGGAGGGAACCACAACCCCGTCTGGACCAACTGCGGCGTCTACACCGAGCCCCTCCCCAACGAGAACTCCGTCCACTCGATGGAGCACGGCGCCGTCTGGATCACCTACAACCCGGATATCGGCCAGGCCGAGATCGACAAGCTGACAGAGCTCGTAGGGAAACGCTCCTACGTGCTGCTCAGCCCCTACCCCGACCTCGACTCGCCCGTCGCGGCGAGCGCGTGGGGCGTCCAGCTCAAGGTCGACTCCGCCGACGATCCGCGGCTGTCCACCTTCCTCACCAAGTACATCCAGGGCGAGCAGACCCGCGAACCCGGTGCTGCCTGCTCCGGCGGGATCACGCCTCCGGGCCTCGCCTCCTAGCCGTTCCGCACCGCCGACGGCGCGGCAGGACCCACCGCGGTCCTGCCGCGCCGTCGTCGTCCGCCTTCCTGCTGCACACTCGTCCAGCCACATCCGTTGTCACTTCCGGGGAACACTTCGGTACCGTGGACAGACAGGGCAGCGAACCGGCGGCCCCGGATGAGCGGAAGGTACCAGTTGTGACCGACGACCAGATGCTCGGAGAACGGTCCCTGCCTGGGATGCTGCAGGACATGGTCCTGGACAGCACGGACATCAACGAGTTCCTCGACGGGTTCGCCAGGATCATCGCGGACGAGCTCTCCTCCCGGGGCAGGGACGTGATGGCCGGTGTCACTCTCCTGCGGCGCCGTTCCACGGGGACCGTGGCCAGCAGCAGCGAACAGGCGAAGCTGATGGACGAGGTCCAGTACGCGTTCGACGACGGTCCGTGCATCCGGGCAGCCCGCGACGGGCAGGTCTACCGTGTGGACGACTTCCTCGACGAGAAGCGCTTCGGTGACTACACGGCGGCCATCGCGGATCACGGGGTGCGCTCCGCCCTCGGCGTGCCGATACCGCTCGACGGCCTCGCGGCCGGCGGCCTGAACCTCTACTCGCCGCAGCCCCACGCCTTCGACGACGCGTCCGTCACCGAGGCGGTGCAGCTCGCCACGGAGGCCTCGAAGTTCCTCCGCATGGCGGTCCGTGTGGCCCATCTCACCGACACGGGCGAGCACCTGCGGGCCGCGATGAGTTCGCGGACCACGATCGACGTGGCGGCGGGCATCATCATGGGTCAGAACCGCTGCAGCCACGAGGCGGCCATCGCCATCCTCAAGGCCGCGTCCAGCGGACGGAACATGAAGCTGGCGGACGTCGCCGCCGCCGTGGTCACCTCGATCGGCCAGCAGGTCCCCGAGACGTACTTCGTCCCCTGACCCACCGCACGTCGGCGCGCCTGCGCAGGTCGCCGAGTCCTCCCCGGCGTGCTGCGTGAAGTCATCCTGCGTGGGTGACGCGCCGCGTTCCGTCGGGGTGTCAGAGAGGACGCGGTGCGTACGCTTCGGCGAGCCGGTCCATCAGGGCGTCCATGTGGGCGTCCACGGTTCGGCGCGACGGATCCGCGTCATGCCAGGCGATCATTTCCCGAGCGCCCTGGCTGAAGGGGATGCTGGCGGTGAATCCGGGGACGAGGGAGCGGATCTTCGTGTTGTCGAAGATCATCGTGTGCGATTTGTCGCCCAGGAGGCCTGCGCCCCATTCACGGTCGGCTTCGGCGATGGAGTCGGAGGCGACATGGACCAGGAAGGGGTCCGGGACGCCGGCAGCCGCCGCGACCTGGGTGTAGATCTGATTCCACGACGGAGTCTCCTGACCGGTGATGTGCACGGCTTCACCGATGGCGGAGGTGTTTCCGAGCAGACCCGTGAACCCCTGTGCGAAATCGCGGCTGTGGGTGATCGTCCACAACGATGTTCCGTCTCCGGGCACGATGACGGGCCGCCCGGCGCGCATGCGTTCAACCACTGTCCATCCTCCGTCGAACGGGATCAGCGTCTCGTCGTAGGTGTGGGAGGGACGGACGATCGTGACGGGGAATCCCTCTTCGCGGTAGGCCGCAACGAGCAGGTCCTCACAGGCGATCTTGTTGCGCGAGTACTCCCAGAAGGGATTCTTCAACGGGGTGGATTCCAGTACGGGCAGGTGTGTCGGCGGTGTCTGATAAGCCGATGCCGAGCTGATGAAGACGTATTGTCCGGTGCGTCCGGCAAATATCTCGATGTCCTGCTTCACCTGCTCGGGAGTGAAGTTGACCCAGCTGACCACGCAGTCGAAGTTGTGACCAGTTATGGCGTCGGCGACGGCCTGCCTGTCCCGGGAATCCGCGACCAAGGTGGTGACAGCCTCGGGTACCTGGCGCAGGGTGTTGATCCCGCGGTTGAGCAGATAGACGTCCATGCCTGCCTCGACTGCCTGTCTCGTGCAGGAGGCGCTGATGATTCCGCTGCCGCCGATGAAAAGTACTTTCAAGCCCTGCATGGTTTTCTCCTGGTGGTTCATTCGACCCAGCCTGTTGTGAGTTCGCTAACGATACGCCGCTGAAAGAGCGGAATGAGGATGGCCAGAGGTGCGGTCGCGACGACGCCACTTCTCGACTGCCTGTGTCAGCCTCCGTGGACATCGCATCATTCGTATTCTCGATCCCGGGGATCATTGTCCTGCCGGGTGCTTCGTGGTTCGCTCGACTCGGGCGGGTCCGGGCCGGTCATCTCCGCCTCGGCCCGTCAGCCCGCAGCCGGCGCGGCGGTGCTGTCACGGACGACGAGCCGCGTTGCGAGGTCCATCCGGGGGATGGTCTTGAGGGTGCTCTCACTCATGCGGATCACGAGCCGCGCCGCCTCCTCGCCCATCGCCGTGAGCGGCTGATGCACGGTTGTGAGCGCAGGACTGGACCACTGAGCGAGTTGCAGATCGTCGTAGCCCACGATGGACAGATCAACGGGCACTCGGAGCCCGAGGGTTCGGGCAGCCTCGATGACGCCGAGCGCCTGGAGGTCGCTTCCCGCGAAGATCGCTGTGGGGCGGTCGGGCAGCGTCAGGAGTTCGAGAGCGATGCTGCGGCCACCGTCGACCCGGAAGTTGCCGAATCGCACGAAGCGTTCGTCGATGTCGATGCCGGCCGTGTTCATGGCGGACCGGTATCCGTCGACGCGGGCGAAGGAGCACATCATGTCGTCGCGACCGGTGATCGCGGCAATCCGTGTGTGTCCCAGTTCGATGAGATGACGAGTGGCGACGAGGCCGCCGGACCAGTTCGCCGACCCGATCGCGGGGACATCCGAGGCCGGATCGCCGGCCGGGTCGATGATCACGAACGGAATGGCGCGGGATTGGAGGGTTGCTTTCGCTTCGGCCGCGAGATCGGCGAAGACGAGCACCACCCCGACCGGGCGCCGGCGGAGAACCCCGGTGATCCAGGCCGGAGACGGGGAGTGACGGTCACCCGACTCGGTGAGTACGACGCTCAGATCGTTCGCACGAGCGACATTTTCGACTCCGCGGATGATCTCCATGGCCCAGGCTGTCTCGAGTTCGGGGAAGACGAGCTCGATCAAGGTGTCCCGGTTGGGCAGGCCCGGGCGGCGTTGGTACCCGTGCTTGCTGAGGAGCTCTTCGACTCTTGCCCGCGTCTGCGCGGACACGTCCGACCGGCCGTTGAGGACCTTGGAGACGGTGGACAGCGAGACTCCGGCCTCATCGGCCAATTCGTTGAGTTTGACCTTGCGACTCGAGTCGATCATGAGGATCCAATCTTCATTTGTTGCGGGAAACACTTGCGGCGCACCGGGCCGCCACTGTTAGGCTCACACCACACTAAATGTCTTCGACGAAAATGTCGAAACTTTCGAGAGGTGTTCAACGATGAACAAGCACAGCATGAAGAAGCTGCTGACCGTCGGGGCGGCGACAGCAATCGCCCTTGGCGGTCTGTCAGCGTGTGGCTCCGACAGTGGAGCAACAGAAGGTGGCGACGTCACCATGACGTTCTGGCACAACTCGACGACGGGCGCCGGCAAGGCGCACTGGGAGAAGACGGTCGCAGCGTTCGAGGAGGCGAACCCTGGCGTTACGATCGACATCCAGTCCATCCAGAACGAGGAGATGGACGGAAAGCTCCAGACGGCGCTGAACTCCGGCGATGCACCCGACATCTTCATGGCGCGCGGTGGCGGCAAGCTTGCGGATGTCGTCGCGGCCGGACAGGCCATGGACATCACGGATTCCATCGACGACGCCACCAGGGCTGCTGTGCCCGAAAGTGTGTTGGACGCTTTCGCGGTCGACGGCAAGATCTACGGAATGCCGACCGCCTTGCTGCCTGGTGGCATCTACTACAGCGAAGACCTCTTCGCCGAAGCGGGCATCGAGGGGACACCGACGACCATCGACGAGCTCGGTTCTGCCGTCGACAAGCTCAAGGGTGCAGGAATCGACCCCATCGCCGTCGGCGCGAAGGATGCCTGGCCTGCAGCGCACTGGTACTACTTCTTCGCGGTTCGCGCCTGCTCGCAGGACGTTCTCAACACGGCCGCCGAAACCATGGAGTTCGACGATCCGTGCTGGCTGGAAGCCGGCAACAACCTGCAGGAATTCGTCGACACGGAGCCGTTCAACAACGGATTCCTCACCACCTCGGCGCAGCAGGGTGCAGGTAGCTCGGCCGGACTCCTCGCCAACAAGAAGGCATCCATGGAGCTCATGGGGGCGTGGAATCCAGGTGTCATCGCTTCGCTGACTCCTGACGAGAAGCCTCTGGCGGACCTGGGCTGGTTCCCGTTCCCCGAGGTCGACGGCGGCGAGGGTGAGCCTGGCGCCATGATGGGCGGCGTCGACGGATTCACTTGCTCCGCTCAGGCCCCGAAGGAAGAGTGCGCCGCGTTCCTGAACTTCTTCATGCAGCAGGAGCACCAGGAAGGCTACGCGGAAGCGTTCCAGACGATCCCCGCCAACCAGGACGCCCAGGCAGCTGTGACCGACCCGGCGCTCCAGTCGATCCTCGAAGCGTACAACGACGCACCGTACGTCACGGTGTGGCTCGACACCCTGTTCGGGCAGAACGTCGGAAACGCGCTGAACAAGGGTGCCGTCGATCTGTTCGCCGGTCAGGGCACAGCTGAAGACATCGTCTCCGCTCTGAACGACGCAGCGGCCAAGGGATAGCAGCAGATCATGAGTGAACCTGCAGGGGGTGCTCCGTTGCTGACGGACCAGCAGCCGCCGCGGGGCACGGTTACGGCAGGGGATGGCGCTCGCGCGGCGTCCCCTGCCGCGCCGCGGCCCAGACGGCGTGCAACGGACTGGCGCAAGCGCCTCGAAATCACGCTTCTGGCCGGGCCGGCGATCCTCGTTTTCGTCAGCTTCGTGATCTTCCCGGTCGTCCTCGCTGGCTACTACGGTTTCTTCCGCTGGAAGGGCTTCGGGCCAGCTACCGACTTCGTCGGTTTCGAAAACTACATGATCATTCTTCAGGACAGCGCGTTCCACGACGTGCTGCGCCACAACGGGTTCATCCTGGTGCTCTCCCTAGTCCTCCAGGGGCCCATCGCGATCGTCCTCGCGCTCTTGCTCAACCAGAAAATCCGTGGCCGCTCGCTCATCCGCGTGCTCATCTTCGTCCCGTACATCATCTCCGAGGTCATCGTCGGGATCGGCTGGGGTCTCATGCTGCAGACATCCGGTTCCGTCAATGGGCTGCTCGACAGCATCGGGTTGGGAGCTTTCCAGAAAGACTGGCTCTCCGATCCGAGTATCGCCATCTGGTCCCTGATGGTGATCATCTCGTGGAAGTACATCGGCTTCGCCGTCATCCTTTTTCTCGCCGGATTGCAGAGCATCCCGGACGAATTGTTCGAGGCGGCCGCGATCGACGGCGCCAGCTACTGGCAGATCCAGCGCACCATCACGCTGCCGCTCCTCGGGCCGACCGTGCGGATCTGGGCGTTCCTGTCGATCATCGGCTCGCTGCAGTTGTTCGACCTGGTCTTCATCATCTGGGGCCAGTACGTCGCCTCGACTGCCGGGACCTCGACCATGGCCACCTACATGGTCGCCAACGGGCGCACGTCGGGCAACTTCGGCTACGGCAGTGCCGTCGCCGTCATCATGTTCCTGATCTCCCTCGTCATCGCATTGATCTACCAGCGGTTCGTTCTCTCACGCGACACCGCCGGTGCCCTCACAGAAGGAAAGAAGTGATGGCTGTTCTCGAAGCTCCCACGCGCCTGCACAAGAAGCGTCCACCGAGTGACCGCCAGGAGTGGGGCAGCCCGGCGACCTACTTCATCGCCTTTGTCTTCATCGCACTCTGTCTCGGACCCGTCATCTACATCATCCTCGGTGGGTTCCGCGACAACTCGCAGATCACCAATTCGCCCGCGGGATTCCCGAACCCCTGGAATTTCGACAACTACGCTGAGGTGCTCGCGAGCCCGACCTTCTGGCAGCAGGTCGGCAACTCGGCGATTGCCGGGATCGCTACGACCATCGGTGTGGTGGTGCTCGGCCTGATGGCGAGCTTCATCCTCGCGCGGTACAGGTTTGCCGGCCGCGGAGCGATGTATTCACTGTTCGCCGCCGGGCTCATGTTCCCGATGACCGTGGCCATCACGCCGCTCTACATCCTCGTCAGGGACCTCGGGCTGATGAACAGCCTGGCCGGCGTGATTCTCCCGCAGATCGCCTTCGGCTTGCCGGTGACGATCATCATCCTGGTGCCGTTCCTCAAGGCCATCCCCGATGAGATCGAAGAGGCGGCGTCGATCGACGGCACCAGCCGGCTGGGCTTCTTCTTCCGGATGGTCGTTCCTCTGTCGCTGCCGGGCGTGGTGACGACGGGCATCCTTGCTTTCGTGGCGAGCTGGAACAGCTATCTTCTGCCGCTGTTCATCCTCGGTGACCAGGCGACGTACACCCTGCCGCTCGGCGTCCAGGCGTTCGCTTCGCAGTATTCGGTGGACACGGCGAAGGTACTCGCCTTCACCTCACTGTCCATGATTCCGGCACTGATATTTTTCACGCTGTTCGAGCGTCGCATCGTCGGCGGACTCACCGGCGCCGTCAAAGGTTAGGACTTCCCTTGAGCACCACGACATCCACGACGACCACGCCGGCATGGCACGACGTGACCGCATCCGCTTCCGACCGCGTCGAAGCACTCCTCACCGAGCTCACGCTCGAAGAGAAAATCGCCCAGCTGTTCGGCGTCTGGGTCGGCGCGTCCAATGAGGGCGGGGACGTAGCGCCGCATCAGAACGACATGGACGACGTCGTCGACCTCGATGCGCTCCTGCCGAACGGGCTCGGCCAGTTGACTCGGCCGTTCGGCTCGGCTCCGGTCGACCCGGCGCTCGGGGCGCTGTCCCTCCTCCGCAGCCAGCGCCGGATCGCGGCATCCAACCGGTTCGGCATCCCGGCTGTTGCGCATGAGGAGTGCCTTGCCGGCTTCGCCACCTGGGGGGCGACCGCCTATCCGGTGCCTCTCGCCTGGGGGGCCTCGTTCAATCCGGGGCTCATCGAGCGGATGTCACACCGCATCGGGTCCGACATGCGCTCGGTCGGCATCCACCAGGGCCTTGCCCCGGTGCTCGACGTCGTGCGGGATGCCCGCTGGGGTCGCGTCGAAGAGACCATCGGTGAGGACCCGTATCTCATCGGCACCATCGGAACGGCGTACGTCCGTGGCCTCGAGTCCGCAGGAATCGTCGCAACCCTCAAGCACTTCGTCGGATACTCGGCGTCGAAAGCCGGGCGTAACCTCGCGCCGGTCTCGGTCGGTCCGCGTGAACTCGCCGACGTGCTGCTCGTCCCGTTCGAAATGGTCATGCGGGAAGGCAAGCCGCGTTCGGTCATGCACTCCTATACCGACATCGACGGCGTGCCATCGGCGGCTGACGAGTCGCTGCTCACCGGAGTCCTGCGTGACACCTGGGGCTTCGACGGCACCGTCGTGGCCGACTACTTCGGGATCGCCTTCCTGAAACTGCTTCACGGCGTCGCGGGTTCGTGGGGCGAGGCCGCTGCTCTCGCGCTCACTGCGGGCGTGGACGTCGAACTGCCGACCGTGAAGACCTTCGGTGCGCCGCTGGCTGAAGCCGTCCGGTCGGGCGACCTGCCCGAGGCGGTCATCGATCGTGCCCTCCGGCGTGTGCTGCGCCAGAAGATCGAACTCGGACTGCTCGATCCTGACTGGGATGCCACGCCCGAAGCGTTACGGGACGTCGACGTGGACAACGCGGAGGGCATCCGCGGCACCATCGACCTGGACAACGCCGGCAATCGGGCGGTCGCCCGCGAGATCGCCGAACAGTCCATCGTGCTCGTGAGCAACGACGGGACCCTTCCGCTCGCCGCCCCGCGCCGGATTGCTGTCGTCGGACCGACGACCGACGACCCCTTCGCCGTTCTCGGCTGCTACTCGTTCCCTGCGCATGTCGGCGTGCAGCATCCTGACACACCCCTCGGTATCAAGCTGCCTACCCTGCTGGACAGCCTCCGCATCGAGTTTCCCGAAGCCGACATCGAATACGTGCCGGGCACGACGATCGACGGAGGAGAAACGGCCGGGATCCCCGCAGCGGTGGATGCCGCAACGCGGGCGGACGTCGTCATCGTCGCCCTCGGCGACCGGGCCGGGCTTTTCGGCCGCGGCACGAGCGGCGAGGGCTGCGACGTCGAGTCGCTCCGCCTGCCCGGTGCCCAACAGGACCTTCTCGACGCCGTCCTGGCAACATCGACTCCTGCCGTCGTCACCCTGCTCGCTGGACGACCGTACGCGCTGGGATCCGCTGCCACACGCGCCGGCGCCATCGTGCAGGCGTTCTTCGCAGGAGAAGAAGGAACCGCCGCACTCGCCGGCATCCTCTCCGGCCGGGTCAATCCGAGCGGACGCCTGCCTGTCAGCATCCCGGCCTCAGAGGGAACGCAGCCGTCCACATACCTGGCCGCTCCCCTGGCGCGCTCCAACGAGGTGTCGAGCATCGACCCGACCGCGGTCTTCGCGTTCGGGCACGGGATCGGGTACACGACCTTCGACTGGAGCGCCGGCCAGCACGGGCCGGATACGGTCGGAGTCGACGGCACGGCGACCCTCGGCCTCCGCCTCCGCAACACGGGGGACCGTTCTGGGACGGAAATCGTCCAGATCTACGTCCACGATCCGGTCGCGTCAGTGGTGCGCCCGGTGCAGCGTCTGGTCGGTTTTCAGCGCGTTGACCTGAAGCCGGGCGAATCCGTCGAACTCTCGATACACGTTCCCGCAGACGTCACCGGCTTCACCGGCCGAAACGGCGAGCGGGTCGTCGAACCGGGAGAGATCGTCCTCGGCCTCGGAGCGTCGAGCACCGACATACGGATCACCCACTCGGTGCAGCTCTCCGGTGAAGCCCGCGTCGTGGGCTTCGACCGGGCCTTCCACCCGACCTTCAACGAGATCGCACGGAGCGCCTCGTGAGTGTCGATCACCGCCGGGTGACCGCGCAGGTCACCGTGCTGGACGCCGTCGGCAACCCGGTGCGCAACGCGGATGTCACTGTCGAACAGCAACGCCACGACTTCGCCTTCGGCAACATCGGTTTCGACTTCATTCCGCTCGCCAATGGGGAGACCGAGCAGGATGCCGCGGCGGAGCCCGTTTTCGGCGGGGCCGGGCTCGCCGGCCTGGCGGAGCTCGAGACGATGTGGCTCGACCTCTTCAACACCGCGACCCTTCCCTTCTACTGGCGAGGATTCGAGCCGACCCGCGGCAAGCCCGACACCCGAAGACTTCTCCGGACCGCCTCGTGGTTCGCTGAGCACGGCGTGACGGTGAAGGGGCATCCGCTCACCTGGCACACGCTCGCGCCAGAGTGGCTCACCGGTCTCCCGGTGGCGGAGATCGAGCGGCTGCAACGCGAGAGGATCCGACGCGAGGTGACCGACTTCTCCGGGGTCATCGACACGTGGGACGCCATCAACGAAGTCGTCATCATGCCCGTGTTCACTGCAGAGGACAACGGAATCACCCGGCTTGCGCAGAGCATCGGTCGCGTGCCCATGATTCAGCTCGCGTTCGAGGAAGCTCGCGCCTCGAATCCTTCGGCGACCCTCGTCCTGAACGACTTCGACCTGTCGAGCGACTACGAAGCTCTGATCGAGCGCGTGCTTGAAGCGGGGATCGCCGTGGACGCGATCGGCCTGCAGACGCACATGCATCAGGGGTACTGGGGAGAAGAGACCATGCTCGCGATGGTCGACCGATTCGCCCGCTTCGGCCTGCCCCTCCATCTGACCGAGACGACTCTGCTGTCGGGGGACCTCATGCCGCCGGAGATCGTCGACCTCAACGACTATCAGATCCCATCGTGGCCATCGACACCCGAGGGAGAGGCCAGGCAAGCGGACGAGATCGTCCGCCACTATCGCTCACTCGTGGGCCACCCGGCCGTGCAGGCCATCACGTACTGGGGGTTCACCGACGACGGAGCGTGGCTCGGCGCGCCGGGCGGGTTCGTTCGTGCCGACGGCACGCCGAAACCCTCGTTTCACGCACTACGGTCACTGATCAAGGGCGAATGGTGGCTGCCGCGAACGTCGATGCGCACGGATGGTGACGCACGCTTGTCGATCACGGGTTTCCTCGGTGATTACGTGATCCAGCGCGACGGGCAGAGTGCGCCGGTCTCGCTCGCGCGGGGGCGTGACACGGACACCGTCCGATTCCGCTGACTCTGGCGTGATCGCGCCGACCAGCTTCCCGCTTCACCTCAAGATCAAGGCACCCGGGCCGGGAGCCGTGCCTTTACCGCGCTCCGTGGCTCCGAGGAACAAGCTCTCTCGTACGTAACTATGGACAGGATGATGTTGTGACCAATGCCCGTATTGTCATCGAGCGTTCGGCGGTCGTTGCACCCCTGAATCGTAGGATTTTCGGTTCGTTCGTAGAGCACCTCGGCCGGTGTGTGTACGGCGGGATTCACGAGCCGGATCATCCCACCGCCAACGAGGACGGCTTCCGGCTCGACGTGGTCGAGTTGGTCAAAGAGCTCGGCTCGACGACGATCCGCTACCCGGGCGGCAACTTCGTCTCCGGCTACCGGTGGGAAGACGGTGTGGGCCCACGCGATCAACGCCCGGTACGCCGTGACCTCGCCTGGCATGCTCTGGAGTCGAACCAGGTGGGCATCGACGAGTTTGCTCGCTGGTGCAAACTCACCGGATCCGAGTTGATGATGGCCGTGAACCTCGGGACCCGCGGGATCGACAGCGCCCTCGACCTCCTGGAGTACGCCAACCACCCATCAGGAACGGCACTGAGCGACCAGCGGGTCGCCAACGGCGCTGTAGAGCCCTACGACATCCGCATGTGGTGTCTCGGGAACGAGATGGACGGCCCCTGGCAGACCGGATACATGAGCGCCGACGCTTACGGTCAGATCGCTGCCCGCACCGCACAGGCCATGAAAGCGGCGGACAAGACCCTGGAACTCGTAGCCTGTGGATCCTCCGGCTCCTCGATGCCCACCTTTGGCGACTGGGAGCGCATCGTGCTCGAACACGCCTATGAACACGTGGACTACATCTCCTGCCACGCGTACTACCAAGAGCGCGGCGGCGACCTCGATTCCTACCTCGCCTCGTCATTGAACATGGAGTACTTCATCCAGGCCGTCGTCGCCGCCGCCGATCACGTCAAACACAAACTGCGCAGCGACAAGACCATCAACCTGTCCTTCGACGAGTGGAACATCTGGTACCTCGACGAGCACCAAGCCTCCGGCGAGGTCAACGACCAGTGGACTTTTGCGCCCCGCCAACTCGAGGACGTCTATTCCGTCGCCGACGCCGTAGTGCTCGGCAACCTCATGATCACCCTGCTCAAGAACCACGACAGAGTCGCGTCTGCGTCCCTGGCGCAACTCGTCAACGTCATCGCGCCGATCATGACCGAACCAGGTGGTGCAGCATGGCGTCAGAGCACCTTCTTCCCCTTCTCGGTCACCGCACGCCTAGCCCGAGGCGACATCCTTCGCCCAACCATCGAGGTGGACACCTACGAGACCCCCGTCTACGGCCGTGCGCCCCTCGTCGACGCCGTGGCAACAATGGACGTAGAGGCCGGCTCGTCGGCGGTGTTCCTCGTGAACCGCAGCCGAACCGAATCCATCGACGTCTCGATCGACGTCGCCGATCTTGATGCCACCACGATCACCGAGGCGCTCACCCTGCACGATGACGACGTCTACGCGAAGAATACGTTCGAGGACCAGAACCGGGTGGGCCTCAAAGCACTCGACGGCGTCTCGGTCGACGAAGGGACACTCACCGTGACGCTGCCACCCGTGTCATGGTCAGCTATCAGCCTCACCTAGCCTCGATGTTTCACGAGGCGGTTCCGGTGGTGTGATCAGGGCTTGCCATCCGCCCGATATGGCTGATTCCGGCAGGCATATCGCGGGAATGATCTGCCGACATTGGTTTGTGAACGAAAGGAACCACCAGTCTCATGACGTCCACGTCGCAACCCGCCCTGCGGGTCGGAATGATCGGCTATGCCTTCATGGGCGCGATGCACTCCCATGCCTGGCGCACCGCGCCGCGCTTCTTCGACCTCCCGCTGCGGCCCGAACTCGCCGTCCTCGCCGGGCGGAACCCGAAGGCCGTGACGACCGCCGCCGAGAAGATGGGCTGGCGGGACACCGAGACGGACTGGCGGGCCCTGGTGGAACGCGACGACGTCGACCTGATCGACATCTGCACCCCCGGGGACACGCATGCCGAGATCGCCATCGCGGCGCTGGAAGCCGGCAAGCACGTGCTCTGTGAGAAGCCGCTGGCGAACTCGGTCGAGGAGGCAGAACGCATGGCGGCGGCCGCGAAGGCCGCCGCAGCGAAAGGGGTCTTCGCCATGTGCGGGTTCTCCTACCGGCGCACGCCGGCCCTGACCCTCGCTCGGCGGCTCGTCGAGCAGGGGAGGATCGGGACCATCCGCCACATCCGCGCACAGTACCTCCAGGACTGGCTGTCGGACGAGAATGCACCGATGACCTGGCGCCTGGACAGGAGCAAATCCGGTTCCGGTGCCCTGGGGGACATCGGAGCGCACAGCATCGACGCGGCACAGTACGTCTCCGGCCTGCAGGTCACGGGAGTGTCCGGTCTCCTCAACACCTTCGTCCACGAGCGTCCCCTCGGCGGGACCCTCGTGGGCCTGGGCGGCCAGGGCGCCAGTGACGGGGGAACCGGAACGGTCACGGTCGACGACGCCGCGATCTTCAGCGCGCGCTTCGACTCCGGGGCGATCGGGGTGTTCGAGGCCACGCGCTTCGCGCTCGGCAGGAAGAACTCCATGAGGCTCGAGGTCAACGGCACGCTCGGTTCGCTCGCCTTCGACTTCGAGCACATGAACTCCCTGGAGTTCTACGACGGCACCCAGCCCGCCGAGACCGCGGGCTTCAGCACCATCAACGTCACCGAACCCGTGCACCCCTATACCGGGAATTGGTGGCCAGCCGGTCACGGGCTCGGCTACGAGCACGGGTTCACGCACCAGGTCGTGGACCTGGTGCAGGCAATCGCGGACGGCACCACCCCCTCGCCGTCCTTCGACGAGGCGCTCAGTGTTCAGAAGGTCCTGCACGCCATCGAGCAGAGCGCAGCGAACGACTCGGGGTGGCAGCATGTCTGAGGCCGCCCCGACCGGAATCGCACCGCGTCCCGTCACCCTGTTCACCGGGCAATGGGCCGATTTGCCCTTCGAGGAGGTCGCCCGGCTGCCCGGCGAGTGGGGCTACGACGGCCTCGAGATCGCCTGCTGGGGGGATCACCCGGGGGTCCGCCGTCGGGCCGCCGCCTTCGACGCCGCCTTCTCGGCGCGAAGCGCGAGCACCCATGAAACATCCGACCACGCCATCACGAAAGAGGGACCATGACCAGCAAGGAAGCACTCGTCGTCCGCGGGGGGTGGGACGGCCACCAGCCCGTTGAAGCCACGGACCGTTTCATCCCGTTCCTCCGTGAGAACGGATACGCCGTCCGGGTCGAGGAGGCACCGAAGATCTACGCGGACGCGGACTACATGTCGACCGTGGATGTGATCCTCCAGTGCAACACCATGAACACCATCGAGAAGGACGAATTCGCCGGGCTCCGATCGGCGATCGAGGCCGGGACCGGGCTCGCCGGATGGCACGGCGGGATCGCGGACTCCTACCGCAACGAGTCCGACTACCTCCACCTGATCGGCGGGCAGTTCGCGTGCCACCCGGGCAAGCACCCCGATGAGCGGGTCGGCGAGCAATCGGACAACTACGTGCCGTACAGAGTGAACATGCTCCCGGCTGCGGCGGACCATCCGATCACGCAGGGGATCGGGGACTTCGACCTCGTCACGGAGCAGTACTGGGTTCTGACGGACGACTACGTCGACGTGCTCGCGACCACGACCCAGGCGGTCCGCGACTGGGACCCGTGGAACCGTCCCGTGACGTCCCCTGCCGTCTGGACCCGTCAGTGGGGCGAGGGGCGCATCTTCGTCTCGACGCCCGGTCACCGCGTCGAGATCCTCGATGATCCGAACGTCCGAACCATCATCGAAAGGGGTTTGCTGTGGGCGAGCCGTTGAACGTCGGAATAGTCGGCTGCGGAGCGATCGTGGCCCAGTACCTGAAGACCCTGCCGCCGCTGGAATCGGTGAATCTGAGGGCGGTCGCGGACCTGGACTTCAGCCGAGCGGAAGCCGTCGCCGCATCCCAGGAGGGCGTGCGCGCACTGACCGTGGACGAACTTCTGGCCGACCCCGGCATCGACACGGTCCTGAACCTCACGATCCCTGCCGCGCACGCCGAGGTGGCCAAGCGTGCGATCGCGGCGGGCAAGCATGTCTACGGTGAGAAACCCCTCGCGGCCACCACGAGCGAGGCGCAGGAGGTGCTCGCCCTGGCGGACGAGGCCGGCGTCCGCGTCGGGTGCGCACCGGACACCGTTCTGGGGACGGGCATCCAGACAGCCCGCGATGCCATCGACAGCGGCCTGATCGGCCGCCCGATCTCGGCGTCTGCCACGATGATGACGCCGGGACACGAACGATGGCACCCCAACCCCGATTTCTACTACGTCCCCGGTGGCGGACCCCTGCTGGACATGGGCCCGTACTACGTCACCGCGCTGGTCACCCTGCTTGGCCCGGTCACGTCCGTCATCGGTGCGGCCAGCCACACCAGGGACGAGCGAACCATCGGGGGTGGGCCCCGTGCGGGTGAGACTGTGCCTGTCTCGATCGACACGCATGTCACCGGAGTCCTCGTCCACGAATCCGGAGCTCTCTCCACCCTGATCATGAGTTTCGACGCCGTGCAGACGAGGGCTTCCAACATCGAGGTGCACGGGGAATCGGCCAGCTTGACGGTTCCTGACCCCAACTATTTCGATGGCGAGGTGTCCATTTGGGGCCTCGAGGACAGGGAGCAGAACACGTGGAAGGTGCTCCCCACCAGTGCAGGCTATATCGGAGCCGGCAGGGGATACGGCCTCGCGGACATGGCTCTAACGCCATCCGGTATGGAACACCGCGCGAACGGGCAACTCGCCTACCACGTGCTCGACGTCATGGAGTCGCTCCTGAAGGCGGCGTCAAGCGGCAGCACCGAATCCGTGGGAAGCACCGCGGAGAGACCCAAGTTGGTGCCACTCAGGTCCCTTACGGAGCTGGCTGCCTCGACCTCCCGCTGAGGCGGCATCAGTAGAGACTGTCTACTGCACGTTCTACGACCGCAGATTCTGAAATCTCGATCCCCTTGCGGCATCACCAAATCTGCTCAGTGAAGGAGGGTTTTCAGAAGACCCACGGATTGCACTACGTCCCCTCCTCCCACGGCCACGCCTGAGATCTCGATAACCCGGTGAGTTCGTCGCGGCGACCTGTCTGGCTTGAGCCCAGGGAGATCATGTCGTCGAGCCGAAAGCGGCGGGATGGATGCTCGCTGACCGCAGGTAGGGCTCGGATGGAGGATCAGATCGGGATGCGTCGGTCTCCCAGGGGCGCTTCGCCTGATGGGATTCCTTCGTGTCCTCGGGGTCGGCTGGGGTCTGTCGATGTCAGTGTTTGGAGCCCGGTGACGCGCAGGAGGTCGAGCCTGGCCTCGTCCGCGCTGCCGGGAGCAGCCGTGTAGACGACGATGCGCAGGTCGCTGCCGGGAGCGGTCAGCACGTCGCAGTCGATCGTGATCGGTCCGACCGGGGTAGTCGTGACTGTCTTGCGGCTCGACCGGTGCTCGGCGATCCGTGCCTCCGCCCAGCGGCGTTCGAACTCGGGGGACTCGGCACGGAGCCGCGACACGAGGTGGGTCAGAGCCCTGTCGCGCGGGTATCGGCCGACCGCGGCGCGGAGGTCCGCTGCCAGGTCACGCGCGAAGTCCTCTTCGTGCTGCTCGTCGAAGTCTGTGCCTGCATGACCCGATGTGAAGTGTCGCCAGACCAGGTTCCTCTCGATCCCGACATATCGGGACGGGTCACCATTGAGCGCGGCCCAGAGCGGGTTCCAGAGCAGGATGTCATGGGTGGCGCTGAAGACGGCCATCGGTACGTCGGAGAGTCGGTCGATGATGCGCTGGACTCCGGGGCCGATGTGCTGGGGGACGACCCCGGCTGAGGGTGGGGCAGCTCCGGCGGCCCGGTAGAGATGATCGCGTTCGTCGTCTGTCAGGCGCAGCGCGTTTGCCAGAGCGCGCAGCAGCTGCGGAGAGGGGTTGCGCGCACGGCCCTGTTCGAGGCGCACGATGTAGTCGACGCTGATCCCGGCCAGGGCGGCGAGCTCCTCGCGGCGGAGGCCGGCGGTGCGTCGACCAGAACCAGCCGGGAAGCCGACATCCACAGGCCCCACCCGCTCCCGCCAGGCTCTGAGGACGCTGGCGAATTCGGTCATGCAGTTCATTGTCCTCTGCGCCGGCATGATCACGGTGGTACTCGCAGTCCCCCTGTCGACGGGTGCCTGGATGAGACAAAACGGGGGACGGACGATGGAGGTATGACAACAGCACTGATTACCGGAGCCAACAAAAGCCTCGGCCTCGAAACTACCCGCCGCCTCATCGAAGCAGGTCATGTCGTTTACGCGGGAATGCGAGACCTCACCCACGGCGACGCGGTCCGCGCCCTTGGCGCCCATCCCGTGCAGCTCGACGTCACCGACCAAGGAAGCGTGGACACCGCCCTCGGTTCCCTGCCGGAACTCGACGTACTGGTGAACAACGCCGGCATCCTCGGAACCTCTTTCGGCGTCGACGACCTCACCCCCGAGGCGATGCAGGCCGTGCTCGACACCAACGTGCTCGGTATCGTCCGCGTCACCCAGGCGGCCCTGCCCCTCCTGCGTAAATCTCAGTATCCCGTCATCGTCAACGTGTCTTCCGGAGTCGGCTGGCCGCGCTTCATCAGTACCGAAGGACACGACGAGTTCCCCGTGCCCACCATCCCGTACGCGGCGTCGAAGGCTGCCGTCATCGCGCTCACCGTGCAGTACGCGAAAAACCTGCCTTCGTTCCGCATCAACGCCAGCGACCCCGGATATACCGCCACCGATTTCAACGGCCACGGTGGCCACCAGACTGTGACCGAGGGAACGGACGCCACGGTGGCCCTCGCCCTCATCGCGGCTGACGGGCCGACCGGTGAGTTCCACAACCGACACGGGCGCATCGGCTACTGACGGTCTGCTCCACGGCCCGGCAGGGCTTCGTGACCAATGAAGGAGCGCCGCGCCAAGCACTGTTCGATCAACCTGGTCACGCCCACAAGACGAGCGCCTCCTACTTGAGCGATACGGAGCCTGTACAGCGGCTCGGTCCCCTTGACTAGGTTGGGTAGATGGACAAGGACACCCGGACTGACCCGCCTACGGCAGCCGGAGAACGGGAAACCCTGACCGGCTTCCTGGATTACTTCCGAGCCACCGTAGTGATGAAGGCCAGTGGCCTCAGCGATGTCGACGGTGTTAAGCGGCTCGTGCCCTCGCTGACAACGGTGTCCGGCCTGGTGCAACACCTGACGGACGTTGAGCAGTTCTGGTTCCAGGACCGAATCGACGGTCAACGCGATGTTCCCACCCGATGGTCCGCCGAGGATCCCGACGGCGAGTTCCGGGTAAGTGAAGCGGACAGCCTGGCGGGCATCATCGACAACTACGAGGCTGCCTGCCGCCAGTCCCGCGAAGTGCTGCAGCGGCATGGGTTGGAGGAGCGCTGCAGCGGTGGAGACGGCGAGCACAGCGTGCGGTGGGTTCTGGTGCACATGATCGAGGAAACGGGCCGGCATTGCGGGCACCTGGACATCCTGCGCGAGCTGCTGGACGGATCCACCGGAGATTAGGCAAGGAATTTCACTGTCCGCCTGCAACGCCTCGAACACACCGGCAGCGTGGGCGCACGAGGATCCCGATGGGAGCCATGCTCCCAGTCTCCGGCGATGAGATCACACGGAGGCTGGCGACACGTACCGGAATGATCACGGTTCCCGCCAGGAGAGGTTCCGGACATCAGCAGGCCGCCCGTCGCCAGTAACGTTGCCAGTGGGGGATGAAGCAGCGCAGTACCTGCCGGGCGAGTCCTTGTTGTCCGACCATCCGCACTGCATCAGGAGCGCCGCACCGTGTCCAAACTACCCGCCGCCGTCACCCTCGCCGCACTCACCGCCTTGCTCGCAGGCTGTGCGGCTACACCTGCCGAAGAACCCGGCGCGGCGCGGGCCTCCGCTGCCCCGACTGCCTCCGTGAGTGCGAGGGCCACGCTTTCTGCAACGCCTACCGCTGCTGCAGACACCGCTCCTTCACCGACGGCATCGCAAACACCGGATGCTATCCGCTCGGAGACCCCGGTCGAGGTGCCGTCCCCTGAGCCGACGGCGGAGGCGCCGGTACAAGTCGCTGCAGCGACGACATGGGAGGCGGCGCCCCGGATCACTGCAGTCCACGGGTCCTCCTTCATCGTTACGAGCACCGGATACCAGCCGGGGCAGAGCGTGCTCATGAGCATGGGTATCTACCAGACCGACTCGACGGAGGTCGACGAGCAGACGGCCGTCGCAGATGGCTCGGGGAGCGTCAGCTACACCGTCAACGTCACGCCGGACATCGCGCCGAACACCTACGGGGTTGTCACCCTCGTCGTACCCGGACAAGGGACGGGGGAGGACATGGAGGCGTCCAAGCGCTTCGCGCTGATCGACGTCGTCGGCTGAATATGACATCGCGGCTCGTGACCGCCGGGACGGCGCTGCCGCTGCACACGCATCGCGATCAGCATGGGATCGATCGCGACTTCCAAAGCTCATGATGCACCACATGGAAGAACCGGATTCCGGCCTTTGAACGGGACACGCCGCCCGCTAGTCCATCGCCGATCGGGACACCCGCCCTGATTTTCGAGAGCCAGTCGAGAGCTCCCGTACGATGCGGAACTATGGATACCTCTTACGCGATCGTCTATTTGGATGTCTCCTCGGGGGAATTGCGCTCATCATCGGCGGCTCGTTGTGGGCAGTACGGCACCCGCGGAAAAAAGGGGAGCCGCTAAGCGCGGAGCGGAAGGCCTGGGTGGTGCTTCCATTGCCTGGATCGACATTCGTTATCGTTGCTGTTCGCAGCGTGACGATGCGGTAGGACGACTGTCGACAGATGAGGACGCTCCAGAGGTCGCCGGTAGACGATCCTTGAGCGGCACTGCGGTGCCTTATTTGCGATCCGGTAGGAGGAACGCGAGCCGCTGTTCCGGGGCCCATAGGTAGGTGTCATCGCAGCAATAGCCTCGCAGCCAGGGTTGCCCGTCCACGACGCGGAGGTAGAACCCCTTGGGGTAGTCGACGTCTTCGCTGACAGGCTCGGACGCGATGTGGATTGCTCCGGTCGGGCCGCGACCTGCGGACAGGATGGAGTCAGGTGCGTTTGCCTGATCCATCATCGCCAACCGGAAGTAGGGGCCGGTCACCAAGGGGCAAAGCTCGAGACCCTGATGCCTCGCGGCGGCAAAGATCCGGGATTGGACGCCACCGTGCTCAAAGCCAAGTTGCCCCACGGTTCGTTCCACGATCCGCAGTATCCGACTCGCGGGGGTGTCGAAGGCGGGATGGGCGAGCAGCGTCTCCGCGTGGGCATTGAGCTGCACGCCCGCATCCTTCAACGACTGCAAGACTTCGGGTCGGGACTGCCCGCCGACCTGAACAGTGAAGGGCTCGATATCCGCGGTGCTCGTCATGAGGCTGATTTTCCGGCACACCCCAGAGGGCCAGCCAGTTGACGACTCGTCGTCGAGACCGAGGCGTTCAATCGACGATCGGACTGCGGACGAAAACTTTGACCTACTCCGCGGAGAGAGATCCTGCGTTCCTGGCAGCATCGTGGGCCCGCAACCCATGCTTCACGCCCAGCCGGACGATCAAGTACAGGATGAAACCGATGACCGCCGGCACCACGACCCACATGATGAAGAGGATGACGAAGAAACCGAATCCATCTACACGCACAACTACCCCCATGGTTGATCATCTAGTCGCTCGAGCGTAACGCCGAAGGCCTTGTCTACGCGGGAAACGACAGCTGAGAGAAGAAACCCGCTGCAGCGTGACGCGTAAACCGATCAGGTTAAGAGCCCAGTCTGCTTTTTCCATATGCGTTGCTGGACCGTCTATCGGGCCCGCGGCGCAGGAAGGGTCAGCCCGGCTCTCCCACTCGTGTCTGCTATTCAGTTGGCAATGCGTCGGAATGTCTGTGAGCTGCTGTTTCAGATCCCGCCTAATGTCACGGGCAATCCGAGTACGTACTGAGCGTGACTCTGCCGCGTTGGAGGCTCGACTTCGATATCTATTCCTGCCGCCGTTGAACCGGGTGTAGCCACCAAGCTACGAATAGCGAGGCCACCACAGCCCTTCGCGCCTATCGGGCGATTCCGCGTCCCACAGCGGACCTGCTAGCCGATCCTCCCCGCCCGTTGCGGCAGGTGGGATGCTGGAGCTTCGTCGATACGAGGGAAAGCTGGGCGCGGATGGCTTCAACAGTGACTTTGATTCGCTCCACCGCGCTATCTGACGTGGCGCAGTACGCCTACGCGGCCACTGCAGCCCCAGATGCTCGACTCATCTTCCTCGCAGGGTCCTGCCCCCTCGACACGGCCGGAGCAACCGTAGGTCACGGTGACTATGCAGCTCAGGCTGCACAGTGCATCAGGAACATGACGACCGCTCTCCAGGACGCTGGAGCCACCATCGAGGACGTGATCAGTACTCGGGTGCTGGTGGCGTCTACTGACCGGCAGCAGCGCTCGGCGCGCACGATCTTCCTCTCCCTGAGTTGACGTCATGCTCGACCCTAGGCTCTCACGTCTTGGCCGGCTGCCCTGCAACCGCTCGGGCACAGGAGGGACGCGTAGGACGACGGTCGATGGGCTTACGGACACGCTTCGAGACCCGTAATGCAGTCCGCTTTTCCGGCCGAGATGCACCGAGTTTGGTCCTCCTCTGGCCAAAGACCGCGGTGTCTCCCAAACTGAGCTATGGACACGACATCACTTCTCGAGATCGAAACCGGTCGTGGGTCGATGACCGCCTATGTGGCGGTGCCGACGACGGAACCACCGTGGCCAGGCGTTGTCGTGATTCACGATTTTACTGGGATGAGCCAGGACCTTCAGGGCCACGCCCGCTGGATGGCTGGGGAAGGGTTCCTGGCGATCGCACCTGACCTCTACTACTGGGGCAGCAGACTGCGTTGCCTGCGCACGATCATGGGAGACCTTGGCCCGCGCCGGGGTCGGTCTTTCGACGACATCGAGGCAGCGCGGCAATGGCTCCGAGATCACGACGGGTGCACAGATGTCGTGGGTGTGGTCGGGTTCTGCATGGGAGGCGGGTACGCCATCGCCTTGGCCGAGGGCCACGGTTTCAGTGCTTCGGCCGTCAACTACGGCGGCTGCCCCTCAGATGCAAGGAACTGGTTGACGCAGGCGTGCCCAGTCGTGGGGAGCTTCGGAGGTGCTGACAGGTCCCCACTGGGCGCGCGCGCCGGTGAGCAGCTGGACGAGCTGCTCACCGAGTTCGAGGTGCCCCACGACGTCAAGATCTACCCGAGGGTGGGTCACGGGTTCATGAATGACCACGCACCCGAGGATCAGACCCTGTTCCTGCGTTTCCTCGCCCGCATCTCCGGCACCAGGTACGACGAGGCCGCCACTGCGGATGCGCGCCGGCGCATCGTTCGGTTCTTCAACACACACCTGCGCCCAGATACATCCTCCTCGGCATGACCATGAGCAGCGGCTGATCCAGCCGCGACATCATCCTGAGCGCGACGGCTGGCCTGGGTGAACCGCCCCGCTCAGGGATCCATACAGGTGCTGGGATTCACGCTCATCTTCTTTCTGGCCGTGGGCGAACTGGTCAAGCCCCTGTTCGGTGCAACCCTGAGCCCGGCCGCCTTCTGGCCAGCAGTCGCGCTGTCAATGCTGTTCCTTGTCCTCGGGACACTTCACCTGAACAACCGCAGTGCGGCAAGTCTTTACGCTGTCGAGTCCTGCCATGAGTTGTGCCCCGCATAGTGGTGTAGCGCGGTTGCCCGGGTCGTCATGGTGATGGACATGGACGCGGCCACCGCGTGA
>NZ_JBTNDF010000038.1:0-1086 GCF_054511115.1 Arthrobacter arabinosi | reverse complement strand
CTCGTTGAGACAGTGCCCAAATCATTACACCTTTCGTGCAGGTCGGAACTTACCCGACAAGGAATTTCGCTACCTTAGGACCGTTATAGTTACGGCCGCCGTTTACTGGGGCTTCAATTCAAACCTTCGCTTGCGCTAAGCTCTCCTCTTAACCTTCCAGCACCGGGCAGGTGTCAGCACCTATACTTCATCTTACGATTTTGCAGATGCCTGTGTTTTTGATAAACAGTTGCTTGGGCCTTTTCACTGCGGCTGATCTTGCGACCAGCGCCCCTTCTCCCGAAGTTACGGGGCCATTTTGCCGAGTTCCTTAACGAGAGTTCTCTCGCTCACCTGAGGATACTCTCCTCGACTACCTGTGTCGGTTTGCGGTACGGGTGCACCGTCTCTGGCTAGAAGCTTTTCTCGGCAGTGTGACGTCGCAGCCTTCGCTACTTTAATTTCGCTCCTCATCACGCCTTGTCCTTATGAGAGCAAGCATTTGACTCGCTCTCAGACTTGACGCTTGAACGTGGTATCCAGCACCACGCGCTGCTAGCCTCCTGCGTCCCTCCATCGCTCATAACGATTCGGTGCAGTACAGGAATTTCAACCTGTTGTCCATCGACTACGCCTCTCGGCCTCGCCTTAGGTCCCGACTTACCCTGGGCGGACGAGCCTGCCCCAGGAAACCTTAGTCTTGCGGCGGACAGGATTCTCACCTGTCTTTCGTTACTCATACCGGCATTCTCACTTCTAGAAGCTCCACATGTCCTCTCGGTCATGCTTCACCGCCGCTAGAACGCTCTCCTACCACGTGCATAAATGCACATCCACAGTTTCGGTATCATGCTTAGCCCCGGTAAATTTTCGGCGCGGCGTCACTCGACTAGTGAGCTATTACGCACTCTTTGAATGATGGCTGCTTCTGAGCCAACGTCCTAGTTGTCTGCGCAACTCCACATCCTTTTCCACTTAGCATGAATTTTGGGACCTTAACTGGTGATCTGGGCTGTTTCCCTTTCGACTACGGATCTTATCACTCGCAGTCTGACTCCCGCACATAAATGTCTGGAATTCGCAGTTTATCTGAATTCAGTAACCCTT
>NZ_JBTNDF010000037.1:0-1113 GCF_054511115.1 Arthrobacter arabinosi | reverse complement strand
TCGTTGGGGAAGTGGCCGCGGGCTCTGACGGCCCGCCGGTAGCGGGCGTTGATCGACTCGATCGCGTTCGTTGTGCAGATGACCCGGCGGATCTCCACGTCGTACTCCAGGAACGGGACGAACTCCGCCCAAGAGGACTCCCAGAGCTTCACGATCGCCGGATACCGCTCGCCCCACTCGGCTTTGAACTCCGTGAACCGGTCCTTGGCTGACTGCTCGGACGGGGCGGTATAAACCGGTTTGAGTGCCCGCACGATACCGTCGCGGTGTTGCCGGCCGGCGTAACGGAAGCTGTTGCGGATCAGGTGCACGATGCACTGCTGCACGACCGTCCGCTCCCAGGTGGTCGTGATTGCTTCCGGGAGGCCCTTAAGACCGTCACAGACGGCGATGAGCACGTCCTGGACGCCTCGGTTCTTCAGCTCACTGAAGACCTGCAGCCAGAACCTTGCACCCTCGCCTCCGTCGCCGGCCCAGATGCCTAGGATCTCCCGCTCCCCGTTCACGGTGACGCCCATAACGACGTAGAACGGGATGTTGCGCACCTGCCCGTCACGGACCTTGACCACAATCGCATCGACGAACAGGACGGGGTAGAGCGGGTCCAGCGGCCGTGAGGACCACTCGGCAAGCTCACCGGCGACCTTCTCCGTGATCCGACTGATGGTGTCTTTGGAGACCTTGGCCCCGTAGACCTCCTCGAAGTGCGCTGCGATCTCGCCGGTGGTCAGTCCGCGGGCGGACAGGGAGAGCACGATCTGGTCGATGCCGTCCAAGCGCCGTTTCCGCTTGGGCACGATGACCGGTTCGAATGACCCGTCCCTGTCCCGGGGCACCTCGATCTCGACCGGGCCGATCTCGGTCAGCACCGTCTTCGATCTTGTGCCGTTGCGCATGTTCTCCGCGATCGGCGTCTGCCCGTGCTCATGCCCGAGGTGCTCGGTCAGCTCGGCTTCCAGTGCGGTTTCCAGAACGTTTTTTGTGAGCTGGTTCAGCAGCCCGCCGGGCCCGACCAGGCTCACGCCCTGCTCCTTGGCCTGGGCGAGCAGCCGTTCGGCAAGGTCCTTCTGATCGATGATCTCTCCCGTCACAGGATCGATCATCGCCTCTGTT
>NZ_JBTNDF010000036.1:0-1128 GCF_054511115.1 Arthrobacter arabinosi | reverse complement strand
ACGGTAGTTGTTGCAGTCGCGCTGGCACCGACAGTGACACCGACGGAGGCGCTGACCTGGGCAAAGACGACCCCGGCATCGGCGGACGAGGTTGCCGAGAGCGATCCCGAAACGGTGCTGGAGTCAGCGGTGCTGTAGGACAGGATGCCACCACTACTGCCGTAGACACGTGTGGAGGGATTCGGCAAGTACACGTCGGCGTAGCTGGTGTTGTAGAAGTAGCCCGTCTCGCAGACCTGGGTGGACGGCGGGGCGTCCGGGGCCATCGTGGCTTCCTGGGACTGCGGCGCGGCGCTTGCGGGCGCTACGGTCGCGGCGATCAGGGCGGCTGTTGCACCCAAAGTGGTCAGAGCGGTTGATGCCAGTTTCATTGGTTCTCCCCCGTTGTTCTGATGTTCTCTGATGTGTTCTTGCTTCGGTCCGTATCTCATTCTCGTACCCTGCATTTTTAATGCAGAATTCTGCTCAAGCGGATTGTTCGCCCGAGTGAATTTAGGTGCCCTCTACCCCGTAGGCGGTCACGTAGTAATTGACTTCCGGGGGCACGTCGACGTCGATGAATTCCGGGACGGTGTCCGGGTCCGCCGGGTCGTACGGGCTGGTGGTGTAGTTGTTGATCATTGGCCCCCCGCAGGAGCCCCCGCCGGTGGCAGCAAGCGCCGGATCGGTGTCGTTACCGATCGTGATGTCGTAGCTTGACTCGCTGTCGCAGATCAGCACGATCATCACCGCTTCGTGTACCTGAGCATCCGGAACGTTGAAGTTCCCCGGCCCGGAACTCTGTTCGTTGAGCAATACCTCGCCCGTCCTGGCACGCTCATCTGCTACACCAGGGTTGTCCTGCCAGTAATCCACCACACTCGTCAGCGGAGAAAAAACAGAATCCCGATCCGCAGTAGGCTCCTGCGTCACCAATGCATCAGATGGAGCATCGGACGGAGTCTGAGATGCCGTTCCGGAGACCGCTGTGGGTGCCGGCTCACTCGAGGGCTCGTCGGTCTGGGTGCTGCAGCCTGCCAGGCCCAATGCCACCGCCGACAAACTCGCGAATAAGAGATATCTTTTTTCCATCCATCAACCCTTGTACAGACGAATCCATGCGTCAACCCACGTCGATAATTTTTGATA
>NZ_JBTNDF010000035.1:0-1169 GCF_054511115.1 Arthrobacter arabinosi | reverse complement strand
CTTGACGGGCCCCTAGTCCAAACAGAGCTCTACCTCCAGCATCCTCTTTGCGAGGCTAGCCCTAAAGCTATTTCGGAGAGAACCAGCTATCTCCAAGTTCGTTTGGAATTTCACCGCTACCCACAACTCATCCCCGCAATTTTCAACTTACGTGGGTTCGGTCCTCCAGCGCGTTTTACCGCGCCTTCAACCTGGTCATGGGTAGGTCACTTGGTTTCGGGTCTGCGTCAGCCAACTGCTCGCCCTCTTCAGACTCGCTTTCGCTACGGCTCCGTCTTTTCTGACTTAACCTTGCTGACTAACGCAACTCGCCGGTTCATTCTACAAAAGGCACGCCATTACCCGTTAACGGGCTCTGACTACTTGTAGGCACACGGTTTCAAGTTCTATTTCACTCCCCTCCCGGGGTTCTTTTCACCTTTCCCTCACGGTACTGGTTCACTATCGGTCACTGGTTAGTATTTAGCCTTGCGAGATGGTCCTCGCGGATTCAAGCGGGATTTCACGTGTCCCGCCCTACTCAGGATACTGATAGGCCTTCTTTGGATTGCGCTTACGGGGCTCTCACCCTCTCTGGCGCGCTTTCCCAAACGCTTCTGCTATCCTCTGAAGGGCCATGTCTCAGTCCTACAACCCCGGCAGATAAATCTGCCGGTTTGGGCTCTTTCCTGTTCGCTCGCCGCTACTTGGGAAATCGATATTTCTTTCTCTTCCTGCAGCTACTTAGATGTTTCAGTTCACTGCGTGTTCCCTCCTTAAGCTATGTATTCACTTAAGGATAGCATGTCTGCACATGCTGGGTTCCCCCATTCGGAGACCTCCGGATCAAAGCCTACTTACGGCTCCCCGAAGACTTTCGCGGTTAGTCGCGTCCTTCATCGGCTTCCAGTGCCAAGGCATTCACCGTGCGCCCTTCTTCACTTGACCTTGCAAGTTTGTTCTTTCGAACTCTCTCGGTCGCTTTGCAATGTTTTCATTGATCTCAATGATTCTCGGTTTTTTCTTGGAATTAAGATATTCAGTTTTCAACGTACAAACTTGGCCTTCCGGCCAATGGAGGCAAACGGGATCGAACCGATGACCTCCTGCTTGCAAAGCAGGTGCTCTCCCAGCTGAGCTATGCCCCCGTAAAATATCAACTTTTAAGATGTTACTCCATCTCGGCTGAA
>NZ_JBTNDF010000034.1:0-1195 GCF_054511115.1 Arthrobacter arabinosi | reverse complement strand
AAGGAGGCCCGCCCCGCACTGACCGCTTAACCCCGCGAGGGATCACGCAGCGCTACACCACTCCCAGGGGCTTGACCTAGCGAATCGACGTGAATTGGCTACCGGCATCGCTGTGGCACCGAAGGTCCGCATGGTGAGTGCCTCGGCCCCACCTCGCCATTTCGATCGCGTCGAGCACCATCTCGGTGCGCATATGGCTAGCGCACCGCCACCCGACGACCATCCGCGAGTACGCGTCGATGATGAAGCAGACATAGGCGACACCGGCCCACGTCGGGACGAAGGTCAGGTCGGTCACCCAGAGCCGGTTCGGCGCCATCGCCGTGAACCGTCGCTTCACCAAGTCCGGATGGCGTGCTGCTGCCGGATCAGGCCGTGTGGTCTTCACCCGCTTCGAACGGGTGGCGCCCTCAATGCCTGCGGTTCGCATCAACCGGCCTGTCTGGTCACGGCCGATAGCTATTCCGGCACGGCGTGCCGCTTTCCAGAGTTTGCGGACCCCATAGACGCGGTAGTTCTCCTCCCACAGGGCGACCAGCTTCGGGGTGAGGACCGCGTCGCTGACGGTACGTGCGGACGGGGTGCGGTTCTTCGCCGCGTAGTAGGTGCTTGGGGCCACCTGCAGCAAGGTGCAGATGGGCTCGACTCCAAGCATTCGTCCTTCGACGATGTCATCTTTGTTCGCGTCGATGAACGCGACTATCTCCGATGTTGGCGGTCGAGCTCCGCCCCGAAGAAACTCGCCGCACGCTTCAGGATCTCGTTCGCCCGACGTAGTTCGCGGTTCTCCTGCTCGAGCTCCCGCATCCGCCTGGCTTCGGCGGTGCTCACGCCGGCGGTGTGGCCGTCATCGACGTCGGCCTGCCGGACCCATGCTCGTACCGATTCGGTCCCGTACCCGAGCTGCGAAGCGACCCGATGAACCGTCCCGTGCTCGGTTCCCAGCTCTGCCCGCAGCGTCCGTACCATCCGGACTGCCGCAGCCTTCTCTTCCGGCGAATACCGACGTGCCGTCGGCTTCCCGGATCCCTGACTCGATGCCATGACTCTATTCTCGTTTCCAAGGTCAGGAGCCTCCAACGAACCCAGGGCGGTTCAGTCTTCCATCCGGACGCCTAGGGACTGCCCCGGATTTCGTTGACTCTCGGGGTTTAGTGTTGTCAGGCGGCTTTGAGGCCGTTATTGAGTATCTCAA
>NZ_JBTNDF010000033.1:0-1254 GCF_054511115.1 Arthrobacter arabinosi | reverse complement strand
GGGACTGCCCCGGCTTTGCTTGACTCCTGACTTGTGAGGATTTAGTCCTCGCAGCAAGGATGTTCACATGCCTAAGCCGTTCCCCGCTGAGTTCCGCCGAGACGTGGTCGCCGTCGCGCGGAAGCATGAAGCTCCGATCTCGCAGATCGCCAAGGACTTCGGGATCTCCGAAGCAACCCTGCACAACTGGCTGAAGAAAGCCGACGTCGAGGACGGCGTCCGTCCCGGCGTTACTGAGAAGGAAGCGGCAGAGCTGCGGGACGCCCGGAAACGGATTCGGTTGCTCGAGCAGGAAAACGAGATCCTCCGCCGGGCAGCGGCGTTCTTCGCCCGGGAACTGCCCCCAAAATGAAGTTCCCGCTGGTCCTTGACCTTGCCGCGGACGGTGTCCCCGTCGCGGTGGCCTGCCGGGTGTTGGGGTTCTCCAAGCAGGCCTTCTACGCGTGGAAGGCCGCGCCGGTCACGGACCGTGACTGGTCTGATGCGCACTTGATCAACGCGGCGATCAATGTGCATCGGGACGATCCGGCATTCGGGTATCGGTTCATCGCCGACGAGCTCGGGGACCAGGGTTTCAGCGCCGGAGAGAACCGGGTGGCGAGGTTATGTAGTAGCCAGCAGATCTGGTCCGTGTTCGCGAAGAAACGCGGCCTGACCCGCAAGGCCGGTTCGCCCGTGCACGATGACCACGTCCAACGGGAATTTGTCGCGGCGGGGCCGGACCAGTTGTGGCTCACGGATATCACTGAGCATCGGACCGACGAGGGCAAGCTCTATCTGTGCGCGATCAAGGACGTCTACTCCAATCGGATTGTGGGCTATTCCATTGATACCCGGATGAAAGCGTCCCTGGCCGTTTCAGCCCTCCACAACGCCATCGCGCTCCGGGATCCAGTGGGCACCGTGGTCCATAGCGATCGTGGATCCCAGTTTCGATCCAACGCTTTTGTGCGCACGTTGAAGGGCAACGGGCTGAAGGGATCGATGGGGCGGGTCGGTGCGTGCGCCGACAACGCGGCCATGGAGTCCTTCTTCTCGCTCCTGCAGAAGAACGTGCTCGATAGCCAGCGATGGTCCACGCGGGCTGACCTGCGCCTGGCCATCGTGACCTGGATCGAGAAGACCTACCACCGGAAACGCCGCCAACGGCGCCTCGGGAGGCTAACGCCGATCGAGTTTGAGATACTCAATAACGGCCTCAAAGCCGCCTGACAACACTAAACCCCGAGAGTCAACGAAATCCGGGGCAGTCCC
>NZ_JBTNDF010000032.1:0-1306 GCF_054511115.1 Arthrobacter arabinosi | reverse complement strand
TGACCGCTCCCCACATTCTCGACCCTGCCCGCCTCCTGACTGAAGCCCTCGCCGAGGCCTCCCCGGATCTGATGCGTAGCCTTTTGCAGACCATGATCAACGCCCTCCTCTCGGCGGACGCCGACGCCGTGGCGGGCGCGGAGTGGGGCAAGCCCAGCCCGGACCGTTTGGCCCAGCGCAACGGGTATCGGCACCGTGACCTCGACACCCGCATCGGAACAGTCGACGTCGCTGTCCCGAAGCTGCGCACCGGCACCTACTTCCCCGAGTGGTTGCTCGAGCGCCGTAAACGGGCCGAGACGGCGTTGATCACCGTCGTCGCTGACTGCTACCTCGCCGGTGTCAGTACCCGTCGGATGGACAAACTGGTGAAGACACTCGGCATCAACTCGTTGTCGAAGTCCCAGGTCTCCCGCATGGCAGCGGAGCTCGATGAGCACGTCAACGAGTTCCGCCACCGGCCCCTGGGTGAGGCCGGCCCGTTCACGTTCCTGGCTGCGGATGCGCTCACGATGAAGGTGCGTGAGGGAGGGCGGGTCATCAATGCCGTCGTCCTGGTCGCGACCGGTGTCAACGCCGACGGGCGCCGTGAAGTCCTCGGTCTGCGCGTGGCCACGTCCGAGACGAGGTCCGCGTGGAACACGTTCTTCGCGGACCTCGTCGCCCGCGGACTGACCGGTGTCCGCCTGGTGACCAGTGACGCCCACCAGGGCCTGGTGGAAGCGATCAGTGCGAACCTGCCCGGCGCCGTCTGGCAGCGGTGCCGGACCCACTACGCGGCGAATCTGATGAGTGTGACACCGAAGAGCATGTGGCCGGCCGTGAAAGCGATGCTGCATTCGGTCTATGACCAACCCGACGCTACTGCCGTGCATGCCCAGTTCGACCGGCTGCTGGACTACGTCGAAGGGAAACTGCCCGACGCCCACGAGCACCTCGATGCTGCTCGGGAGGACATCCTCGCGTTCACCAGCTTCCCGGAAGGACTCTGGCAGCAGGTCTGGTCCAACAACCCGAACGAGCGACTCAACCGCGAGATCCGCCGTCGTACCGACAGTGTCGGGATCTTCCCCAACCGCGACGCAATCATCCGCCTCGTGGGAGCCGTGTTGGCCGAGCAGACCGATGAATGGGCCGAAGGACGCCGCTACCTGGGCCTGGACATCCTCGCCAAGTCCCGCCTCACCCTCGTCACTGACGCGACCACTAAGGACGCGACGACCACCGATAAGGAGGCCCGCCCCGCACTGACCGCTTAACCCCGCGAGGGATCACGCAGCGCTACACCACTCCCAGGGGCTTGACC
>NZ_JBTNDF010000031.1:0-1406 GCF_054511115.1 Arthrobacter arabinosi | reverse complement strand
AACAACGCGGCAGTCAATCACCGCCCGATGAGGACTCACATGCTGCCCGATGGCTTCCAGTCCAAGCTCATCAAGGCGGCAGAACGTGGTGAGGTCAGGCGCGTGAAAGGTAGCGTGGGGCACGTCGAGGTCTTTCGGATGGGCAGTGTAGGAACTTCCATCATCGGAAGGCCTCGACGCCTATCCCGTGACCGACGCGCCCACACCGGCCACCCCGCCCGCACTCTCAATTACGAAGAGCCCTCAAGGCTCATCGTAATTGAGAGTGCAGGTGGGGTCTGAAGCCGCCTGATTCGAGGAGTGATCTAGCGATGTAGTTGGTGAGGTTCCTGAAGCCCAGGGCTGAGCCGCGAAGGTGTTCGAGGCGCCCATTTATGGCTTCGGTCGGGCCGTTCGATGTGCCGGGGCGGTCAAAGAACGCGAGCACATCGACGGCGCGTTGTTTCAGGGTCCGGCCGAGCCTGCGGATCTCGACCAGGGCCGTCGGGACGCCCGCGGTGACCGAGTTGATGACGGCCTTCATCATCTCTTTCCCCTTCTGTTTGCTGGGTTCCCGGTACGCGGCGACGATCCGCTGATAGATACCCCAGGTCGCTTCCACCTCGAGGTGTTCCTCGGACGCGAACACAGCATCCAGGCGTGTGTTCTGCTTCTCGGTGAGCAGTCCCGCACCGGTGTGCAGTGTCCGCCGAGCCCGGTAGAGCGGGTCGCCGGCACGGCCTCGATGCCCTGTCGTGGCTTGTTGAACACGCTGCCGGCACCGGTCCAGTCCGTCGCCGGCGAGGCGGACAACATGGAAAGGATCCATCACCGGGACCGCGTCGGGGAGCTCCTCCGTGGTCGCGGTTTTGAAGCCGGTGAACCCGTCCATGGCGACGACTTCCACCCCGTCCCGCCAGGCTTGTGGCCTGTCTGCGAGCCATTGCTTGAAGACCTGCTTGGAGCGGCCTTCAACCATGTCCAACAACCGTGCCGGGCCCGTCTTCTCGCGGATCGGCGTCAGATCGATGATGACGGTCACGTATTTGTCGCCCCGCCGGGTGTGCCGCCAGACGTGCTCGTCGACGCCGATCGCGGTCACCCCGTCGAACCGGTGCGGGTCGTCGATCAACCGGCGCTTGCCCTCCGCAAGGACGGCGCTGTTGGCGGTATGCCAGGACACTCCCAGACCGGCCGCGACCCGGGACACGGTGAGGTGATCGACCACGACTGCCTCCAGCGCCCACCTGAGTCCGCGGCGGGAGATCTTCGCTCTCCGCTCAGCGGCTGCGTCCGTGTCCTGCCGCCAGGTGCGACCGCACTCGGTGCACCGGTAGCGGCGCACCCGTACCAGCAGTGTGGTGGGTCGGTGACCGAACGGCTCGTGCGCCAACTGCCGGGTGATCGTATCGCGCGGTAGGCCTTCC
>NZ_JBTNDF010000030.1:0-1473 GCF_054511115.1 Arthrobacter arabinosi | reverse complement strand
GCTTAGGCATGTGAACATCCTTGCTGCGAGGACTAAATCCTCACAAGTCAGGAGTCAAGCAAAGCCGGGGCAGTCCCACGAAAGTCACTGACCGTAAGCTCCTCCAGGAGCTCCGCACAGAAGCGGCCCTTTTCACGTACGCCTACACCGCCCTGCGCTCGAACCCGACACTGCTGAATCCACCCGCCGCCCCACCTGCTGACCCGCCCACTCACTGACCCTCCCGCGAGGACGGAACAGCCCGGTGGCGCCCCGGTCTGGTGTGGCGCGATCAGCAGCGTGACCAGCAACGTGGCCGGCGGGGTGAGGTGTTGCCGTCCCGGGCAGCACGCACCACCACGCACGACCAGGCACAGAAAGGTTCGCGATGATTCCGGCCGAATAGGGTCGTGGCGTAGCACCAGCCGGTTGCATGATGTCTGAATGCTTCCCATTCTGGATGAGACCGTCGTGCAAGACCTCGCGGTGGGCCTGCGCTCGACCCGCGAGGCGTTGAACTTCCTGGACCGGTTCGATGCCCTGCTGTCCACGCGTCTACGAAAAATCCATGATGCCCTCATGTCCCAGGATCTCGACCAGATGCAGATCGCTTTGTTGAGCCTGCATACCAGCGCTGCGATGGTCGGCGCAGCTCGACTCCACGACTGCACGGGCCGCATCCAGCAGCGTTTGGACGGGTGGCCGTTTTCCGTACCGGCATCGCGGGCCCTCATGAAAGACCTCGGAAGGGAAGCCATCCAATTCACTCGCGCTTACCGGGTCCTGCGGTCACGGCAGACATCGAGCGACGCGTCGAGCACGCCGGGTCAACGCGACAGACCAGTGTCAATCACCCAAGTTACCCCGGCAACCCAGGTGATCAGGCACCCAGGGTAATAAGGACACCATAAGCATTCAGAACCTCGTGGGCGGGTCCTCGGCCCTCAGGCGACGGGTTCCGGATCGAGACGTCGCGTTCGTTGATGGGTGCTATCGAGATCGGTGAGTGGCTGCACGTCGATGGTGGTGTGCTCGGGTGTGGCGCGGGGTTGGCTGGTGATCCAGTGTGTGAGGTGTCCGGGGGTGAGGGGTCGGCTGTAGTGGTATCCCTGGGCGAGGTCGCAGCCCATACTGAGCAGGGTGGTGCGTTGGTGGTCTGTCTCGACTCCTTCGGCCACGGCCCTGATGCCCACGGCGTGGGCGAGCTGGATGCAGCTTGAAACGATCGCACTGTCACCGTCGTTGGTGCCGAGCCCGTTGACGAAGGACCGGTCGATCTTGAGTTCGTCGATGGGAAAGTCCTTGAGGTAGGTTAGGCTCGCGTAGCCGGTGCCGAAATCGTCGATGGCCAGTCCGACGCCGAGCGATTTGAGGTTGGTGAGGACAATCAGTGCTGCCGCGGGGTTGTCCATGAGCGGGGACTGTCCGATAAACGGTGTGTGGGGTCCGGCGTTTCATCAGTAAGTTGTTTTCTCGAATCGTCCGGCGAAGGTT